>NZ_BNBS01000078.1 GCF_014656075.1 Streptomyces hydrogenans | reverse complement strand
GGGGCGGCGGCGCGGCCGTCGGGGCGGCGCCGCGCCCGTCGGGGCGGCGGCGCGGCCCCGGCTCCTCAGGCCTGGGACTCGACGCGCTTCTTCAGGCCGGCCAGGGCGCGGTCGATGATGACCTTCTCGGCCTTGCGCTTGATCATGCCGAGCATGGGGATCTTGACGTCGACGGTCAGCTGGTAGGTGACCTCGGTGCGGTCGCCGGGGAGCGCGGCGAGGCGGTAGGAGCCGTCGAGGGAGCGCAGCATCTGGGACTTCACCAGGGTCCAGCTGACCTCGTTCGCGCCGGTCCAGGTGTACGCGAGGGTGTGGTCGTCCTTGATGGCGCCGGCGTCGAGGACGAGCCGGACCTTCTCGGCGCGGCCCGCGTCGTCGGTGGACAGGACCTCCGCCTGGGTCACCTCGCCGGTCCAGTCGGGGTAGCGGGCGAAGTCGGCGATCACACCCATGACGTCGGCCGGCGCCGCCTCGATGGTGATGCTCGAGCTGGTGTGTTCGGCCATCGCGGTGGCTCCTCCACTGTGCGGTCCGGCGGGCGTGCGTAGGGGCACAGACGTGCCGACGGAAGGCTATCGCGCCCCTGTGTCGCCCCCGTCACCACTCCAGGGCGAAGGGGCGGCCGGTCGAGGCGAAGTGGCCGACGTTCACGCACTCGGTGGAGCCGATCCGCATCCGGCGGACCAGCGGCTGGTGGACGTGGCCGAAGAGGGCGTAGCGGGGGCGGGTGCGGCGCAGGGCGTCGAGGAGGGCGCGGCTGCCGCGCTCGAAGCGGCGGGCGACGGTGTCGTAGGTGAGGTCGGGGACGTCCGGCGGGATGTGGGAGCAGAGGACGTCGACCTCGCCGAGGGCCTCGACCTTGGCGGCGTACTCCTCGTCCGAGATCTCGTACGGGGTGCGCATGGGGGTGCGCAGCCCGCCGCCGACGAAGCCGACGACCAGGCCGCCGAGCTCGATCCGCTGTCCGTCGAGGACGGTGGTGCCGGGGCCGGCGTACTCGGACCAGAGGGTGGGGATGTCGACGTTGCCGTAGGTGGCGTAGGTGGGGGTGGGGAAGGCGGCGAAGAGTTCGGCGTACTGGCGGCGGACGGCGGACTCGATGGCGGTGTCGCGGTCGACGGCGAGTCCGGCCCAGAGGCTGCGGCCCAGGTCACGGGCCTCGTCGAAGCGGCGGGCGGTGCGCAGCTCGACGAGCCGGTCGGCGTTGGCCGTGCCGAAGAGGTCGGGGAAGATGCCCCGGCTGTGATCGGCGTAGTCGAGGAAGAGGACCAGATCGCCGAGGCATATGAGGGCGTCGGCGCCGTCGCCCGCCCGGGCGAGGGCGTCGCTGTTGCCGTGCACGTCGCTGACCACGTGGACTCGCATGTGCCCACCTTAGGGCGTCGGACCTGCGGTTACTTGGGAGTCGGGAAAGCTGTGGATTACTGTGCGGAGAGGGCCGTCACAGTGGTGTGACGCACGGAACATCTGGCCGGGACCCCCTATCGGGAACCACGTACTGGTGGGTAACGTCCGGGCAGTCCACAGTCGTGCTCACCCCCACGAGCACCTGCCCGATCATGGACCGCACCGGTGCACCCACACAGAGCCGTGGCACCGGAGCCCGATGAGGAGCAGCAGTCTTGCGCGAGTTCAGCCTTCCGGCCCTGTACGAGGTCCCTTCGGACGGCAACCTGACGGATCTCATCCGCCGCAACGCCTCCCAGCACCCAGACGTCGCCGTGATGGGCCGCAAGGTCGACGGCGTGTGGACGGACGTGACCGCCACCGAGTTCCTCGCCGAGGTGCGCGGGGCGGCCAAGGGCCTGATCGCCGCCGGGGTCGGGGTGGGCGACCGCGTCGCGCTGCTCTCCCGCACCCGCTACGAGTGGGTCCTGCTCGACTTCGCGATCTGGAGCGCGGGCGCGGTGACCGTGCCGGTGTACGAGACCAGCTCGCCGGAGCAGATCCAGTGGATCCTCGGCGACTCGGGCGCCTCGCTGGCGCTCGTGGAGTCCGCGGCGCACCAGGCGGCGGTGGAGTCCGTACGGGACGGGCTGCCGGAGCTGAAGGGCCTCCACCAGATCGAGGACGGCGCGATCGAGCGGCTGACGGCGGCCGGCGCGGAGGTCTCGGACGAGACCCTCGACGCCCGGATGTCGGCGGCGAACGCGGACGACCCGGCGACCATCGTCTACACCTCGGGCACGACCGGCCGCCCCAAGGGCTGCGTGCTCACGCACCGCGCGTTCTTCGCCGAGTGCGGCAACGTGGTGGAGCGCCTGAAGCCGCTCTTCCGCACCGGCGAGTCCTCGGTGCTGCTCTTCCTCCCGGCCGCGCACGTCTTCGGCCGGCTGATCGAGGTGGCCTCGGTGATGGCCCCGATCCGCCTGGGCTGTCTCCCGGACATCAAGACCCTCACGGACGAGCTGGCCTCCTTCCGCCCGACGCTGATCCTGGGCGTCCCCCGCGTCTTCGAGAAGGTCTACAACTCGGCGCGGGCCAAGGCGCAGGCCGACGGCAAGGGCAAGATCTTCGACAAGGCCGCGCACACGGCCATCGCCTACAGCCGCGCGCTGGCCACCCCGCAGGGCCCGTCCTTCGGCCTGAAGCTCAAGCACAAGGTCTTCGACAAGCTGGTCTTCTCGAAGCTGCGGGCGGTCCTCGGCGGGCGCGGCGAGTACGCGATCTCCGGCGGCGCGCCGCTGGGCGAGCGGCTCGGCCACTTCTTCCGCGGCATCGGCTTCACGGTGCTGGAGGGCTACGGCCTCACCGAGTCCTGCGCGGCGACCGCCTTCAACCCGTGGGACCGCCCGAAGATCGGCACGGTGGGCCAGCCGCTGCCGGGCTCCGTGGTGCGGATCGCGGACGACGGCGAGGTGCTGCTGCACGGCGAGCACATCTTCACGGAGTACTGGAACAACGAGGCGGCGACCGCCGAGGCGCTGGCCGACGGCTGGTTCCACACCGGTGACATCGGCACCCTCGACGAGGACGGCTACCTCGCGATCACCGGCCGGAAGAAGGAGATCCTGGTGACGGCGGGCGGCAAGAACGTCGCCCCGGCGGTCATCGAGGACCGGATCCGCGCCCACGCGCTGGTCGCGGAGTGCATGGTGGTCGGCGACGGGCGTCCGTTCGTCGGCGCGCTGGTCACCCTCGACGAGGAGTTCCTGGGCCGCTGGGCGTCCGAGCACGGCAAGCCGGCCGGCACCACCGCCGCCGCCCTCCGGGACGACCCGGAGCTGCTCGCCGAGGTCCAGCGGGCGATCGACGACGGCAACGCGGCGGTCTCCAAGGCGGAGTCGGTCCGCAAGTTCCGCGTCCTGGCGTCCCAGTTCACCGAGGAGGCGGGCCACATCACCCCGTCCCTCAAGCTGAAGCGGAACGTGGTGGCGAAGGACTTCGCGGACGAGATCGAGGCGATCTACAGCAAGTGAGGCCATGCGGAAGGGCCCGGCGCACCGGCGCCGGGCCCTTCCGCGTTCCTCACAGCAGTTCCCTGAGCCGTTCCGCCAGGAGGTCCCAGCGCCACTTCTCCTCCACCCAGGCGCGGCCGCGCTCGCCCATACGGGCGCGCAGCTCCGGGTCGAGCAGGAGGGTGGTGACGCGGTCGGCGGTGTCCTCGGCGGACTCGCCGCGCACGACCCAGCCGGTCTCGCCGTCGAGGACGGCGTCGGGGGCGCCGCCGGAGTCGCCGGCGACGACCGGGAGCCCGGTCGCGGACGCCTCCAGGTAGACGATGCCGAGGCCCTCGACGTCGAGGCCGCCGCGGCGGGTGCGGCAGGGCATGGCGAAGACGTCGCCGGCGCCGTAGTGGGCGGGCAGCTCCGACCAGGGCACCGCGCCGGTGAAGCGGACGGAGGCGGTGACGCCCGTCTCGACGGCGAGCCGGCGCAGGTCCTTCTCGTACGGGCCGCCGCCGACGATCAGCAGGACGGCGTCCGGCACCCGCCGCAGGATCCGCGGCAGGGCGCGGATCAGGGTGTCCTGGCCCTTGCGCGGGACGAGCCGGGAGACGCAGACGACGACCGGGCGGTCGGTGAGGCCGAGGCTGGCCCGGACCTCGTCGCCGCCGGAGCCGGGGTGGAAGGTCTTCTCGTCGACGCCGGGCGGCAGCTGCACCATGCGTCCGGCGGCGGCCGGGGTGAGGGCGGAGGCGATCCGGGTGCGGGTGTACTCGCCGAGGTAGGTGATCGTGTCCGTGCCCTCGCCGATCCGCCGCAGCAGCTGCCGGGCCGCGGGCAGCTGGGCCCAGCCGGCCTCGTGCCCGTGGGTGGTGGCGACGAGCCGCTTCGCGCCGGCCTTCCGCAGCGCGGGCGCCATCAGGCCGAGGGGCGCGGCGGCGCCGAACCAGACCGACTCACAGCCGTGTTCGCGCAGCAGCGCGGTGGCCCGCGCGGTCACGCGTGGTGTGGGCAACAGCATGGTGGTGCGGTCCCGGACAACCGTGAAAGGCTGTTCCGCGTCGAACAGAGCGGTGGCCTCCGCCCCTTCGCGGCCTCGCTTCCACGTGGAGGCGTAGACCACGAGCCGGTCGGGGTCCAGTCGCAACGCCATGTTGTGCAGGAACGCCTGGATTCCGCCGGGACGCGGCGGGAAGTCGTTCGTTACGATCAGGGTCTTGTGCATCGTGACAGACAGTACGTGATGGCACGCGATCGCACCCTACGCCCGGCACCACCCCTCTCCGCGCGAGCGGACCGACAGGACAGGAACAGGACAGGTATGACGGGCGCAGTGGGGATCGGCTCGCGCACGGCCGGACGACTGCGGGAGTTGCGGCTCCCGCTCGGTCTGTGGGCGCTGACCAGGATCATCCTCCTGGTGTGCGTCTTCCGGATCGTGGTGGTGCCGGGTCCGGACGTCACCAGTGACGTGGAGCAGATCTACCAGAGCTGGTACGAGGTCCTGAAGACCGGCACGTACCCGCAGGACGACGTCACCTGGCAGTACCCGCCGGCGGCGGCCCTCGCGATCCTGTCCCCCGCGCTGCTGCCGTTCCTGAACTACTCGGCCGCGTTCTTCGTGCTGGCCTTCCTCTGCGACGCCCTCGTCTTCGCGCTGCTGGTGTACACCGGCGGCCGGCCGGGCCGGACGATGCGGGGCGCCTGGCTGTGGCTGGCGGCGGTGCCGCTGATGGGCCCGACCGCGTACGCCCGCTACGACATCATGGTCACCGCCGTCGCCGTGGCCGGGCTGCTGGCCGCGATCCGCAGCCCGCGCGTGCTGGGCGCGCTCGCCGGTTTCGGCGCGGTGCTCAAGGTGTGGCCGGCGCTGATCCTCGCGGGCACCCCGAAGGGCCGGGCGACCTGGCGCTCCTGGCCGGTGGCGGCCGGGACGGCGCTGGGCGTGCTGGCGCTGTGCATGGTGTGGATGCCGGGCGGGCTGGCCTTCCTCTCGTTCCAGAGCGAGCGGGGCACGGAGGTCGAGTCGCTGGGCGCGATGGTCTTCCACGTGGCCCGGCACTTCGGCTGGGACGGCGAGGCGCGGATGAACTACGGCTCGATCGAGTTCCTCGGCCCGTACGTGTCCTGGGTGTCGAAGGGCGCGATGGCGCTGACCGCGGCGGCCTTCGGCTGGCTGCTGCTGTGGCGGTTCAAGGCGCGCCGCTTCACCTCCTCGACGGTGGCGGACGCGGCGTTCGTCGCGGTGCTGCTCTTCACCGCGACGAGCCGGGTGATCTCCCCCCAGTACATGATCTGGCTGGTCGGGGTCGCGGCGGTCTGCCTGGTCTACCGGTCGAGCCGGATGGGGACGCCGGCCTATCTGATCCTGTGGGCGACGGCGGTGACGCAGTTCGAGTTCCCGGTCTGGTTCTCGCACGTGACGCAGAGCGACTGGCTGGGCATCGGCGTGCTGTTCCTGCGCAACGGCCTGCTGATCGCGGCCACGCTCATGGCCTGCCGGATCCTGTGGAAGCACACGGTCACCGAGGCGGGTTCGGTGACGATCCCGGTCCCGGCGGATCAGCCGGAGCCCGAGAAGGTGCTCACCCGCTCGGCCTGAGCGGCGCGCGCGGTACGGCGGTGCAGCACCGCCAGCGCGCCGCCCTGCCCGGCCATGGCGAGCGTCATGGCCAGGCAGATCCCGGGGAGTCCGAGCCCTGACAGGGCGAGGGCGAGCGGCAGCTGGAGCAGGACGCCGACGACGGTGATCCTGGCCAGGTACGGGCCGGCCCCCGCGCCCTCGAAGACCCCGGCGGCGGCGATGTACGCCCCCATGAGCGGCAGGTAGCCGGCGAGGCAGCGCAGGAAGAGCGCGCCCGCCCCGGCGACCTCGGGCCCGGCGCCGAAGAGGCGCATCACGCCGTCCTCGCCCGCGCCCAGCAGCGCGCCGAAGCCCGCCCCCAGCCCGGCCCCGAGCAGGGTCGCGGCCCGGGCGACGGCGCCGCGGCCGCCGGCCCCGGTGCCGAGCAGGTGGGCGGTGTGGATGGCGGCGGCCTGGCGCACGGCGTAGAAGGCCATGGTGGCGACGTACATGCCCTTGGTGGCGATGCCGTAGGCGGCGGTCTCGGTCACGCCGAGCCGGGCGACGACGGCGACGAGGGCGAGCGTGCCGCCCATCCGCAGGGTGAAGTCGGCGGCCATCGGCAGTCCGGTCGTGTCGGTGCGGCGCAGGGCGGCGGCGGTGGTCCCGGTGGGCGCGGCGGCGCGGGCGGCCCCGAGCAGCGGGTCGCGGCGGAGCGCGGCCAGGCCGGCGGCGAGGGCGACGGTGCGGCCGAGGACGGTGGCGAGGGCGGCGCCCGGCACTCCGTACGCGTGGATGAGCGGCGGGTCGAGGACCAGGACCAGGCCGTTGGCGAGGAAGGCGAGCCGCATCGGGGTGCGGGTGTCGCCGGCGCCCTTGAGGATGCCGTCGAGGACGTTCCCCGCGTAGAAGACGGCGATGCCGGGGAGCGAGACGGCGAGGTAGGCGACGGTGAGGGCGTGGACGCCGTCGCCTCCGGTGCCGTCGCCGGTGCCGCCCAGGAGCAGCGCGGCGAGGGGTTCGCGGAGCAGGAAGCCGCCGAGGGCGACGGGCGGGACGAGCAGGGCGCACAGCGCCGTGCCGCCCCGGACGGCGGCGCGGACGGCCCCGGGATCGCCGGCGCCGCGGGCCCGGGCGACGAGCACGGTGGTGCCGGAGCCGGCCATCAGGACCACGCCGAGGAGCAGGTTCTCGACGTGGGTGGCGAGGGCGACGGCGGCGACCGCGTCCCCGCCGAGCCGGGCGACCCAGACCATGTTGATGATCCCGGCGGCGACTCCGGCGAGCAGTTCCAGATAGACCGGTCCGCCGAGCCGGACGAGCGTGCGGCGATGGCTCCGCCGTGTGGTCCCCACAGATCCCCCCCTCGAATCGAGATACCTCGATTCGAGGTACCACGAAAAGAGGTAGCATGCGGGGACGAGCGAGGACAAGCGTGGGAGGAGGACGTCCGGTGCTGGAGCTGTCGATCCTGGGCTTCCTGTACGAGCGGCCGCTGCACGGGTACGAGCTGAAGGAGCGCATCCAGGCGCTGAGCGGCCACGTCCGCCCGGTCAGCGACGGCGCCCTCTACCCGGCGATCAACCGCCTGGTGAGGAACGGCCTGGTGGAGAGCCGCACCGAGCCCGGCACCGGCGCCGCGCCCCGCCGCACCCTCTCGCTCACGCCGGAGGGCCGCGCCGGACTGCTCGACCGGCTCCGCTCCCCCAAGGACGTCGAGATCACCGACGGCCAGCGCTTCTTCACCCTGCTGACCTTCCTCGGCCTGCTGCCCGACCCGGCCGAGCAGGCCGCCGTCCTCCGCCGCCGCCAGACCTTCCTGCTCACCCCGGCCAGCTTCTTCTACGAGGACGGCGCCCCGGCCACCGTCGAGGCGGAGCCCGACCTCTTCCGCCGCGGCATGCTCCGGATCGCCCGCGCGACCGGCACCGAGGAGAAGACCTGGCTCGCGGAGGCCCTCGCGGAGCTCGACGCCCGCCCTAGCCCAGCCGCTCCCGCAGATACGCCCGCCAGTCCTCGGTGAACCGCTCCGGCGTCGTGTCCAGCACCTTCCGCAGGGCGCTCTCCACCGCGCCCTCCCGGCCCGGATGGGCGCCCACCTCCCGGTAGAAGGCGGTCAGCCGGTCCTCGCCCCAGCGGTCGGCGATCATCGCGCAGGCCAGCCAGCCGCTCTCGTAGGCGCGGGCCAGCGCGTCGCCGTCGCCCTCGAAGCCGAAGTCGGCGTCCTCGGGCAGGGCGGCGGGCACGTCCCCGGCCCGCACGGCCCGGCGCAGCTCGGGGGCGGCCTCGGCGGGGGTGCGGGCGCCGCCCCGGTAGGCGACCCAGTCGGCCAGGCCCTCGGAGAGCCAGACCGGGGTGGCCGGCGAGGTGTGGGCGCGGGTGGCGACGTGGACGGTCTCGTGGGTGAGGATCAGCTCCCGGCCGAACGCGCCGAGCACGCCGTACGCCTCGGGGTTGACGATCACCCGGTCCGCGGGCGCGCCGGCGCGGTGCCCGGTCTCGCCGGTGGTGACGGCCGCTATCCCCCGGTACTGCGAGCCGTCCACCGCGAGCAGCCCGCCCATGGCGTCCAGGGAACCGGGGACCAGCACCAGCACCCGGCGGGCCCACTCGGGGCTCCAGACCGCGTCGACGGCGGGCACGGCCCGGTCGGCTAGCCGGGCGATCTCGTCAAGACGGTCCCGGTCCTGGCCGACGCCGAGGACGAGCGAGCGCGCCCCGCGCACCGCGGTGACCTCGCCCTGCTCCCAGAGCCGCACCGGGGCGCCCTCGGCGGGCCGCTCGCCGGTCACGTACCAGCGCCCGTCCCGCTCGGCGAGGTCCATGACCCGGCCGGCTTCGAGGGGGCCCGCGTCGTAGCCCGCGACGCGGTGGCCGCGCTCCACGCGGGCGGTGAGCCGTCCCTCGCCGGTCCGGTCGACGCCGGTGACGCGGTAGCTCCAGCCGGCGAGCGGGACCCGGGCGAGGCGGCGGAACTCGGTGCGGGCGGCGGCGCGGTGCGCGGGGGCCGCGGCGGCGAGCCAGCCGGTCTCGTCGCGGTCCAGGAGGGCCTCGGCGTGCCGGTCGAGCAGGGCCTGCACCTGGCGCAGGGCCGGGTCGGCGGGGCGGGCGGTGGTGCCGCAGCCGACCAGCGCGGCGAGCGCGAGGACCAGGGCGAGCAGCGCGGCCGCCGGCCGTCTCGCACCCCACCCCTGTTCCGCCACGCCTCCGATCGTACGACCGGGTGACGGCCCGGCGCCCGCCGGAGCCCCGGGCGCCCGGGCCCGGGGGCGGGTTCAGGGACGGGTCACCGTCACGTCGGACATCATGTTGACCGGGTCGTAGCGGACCCGGGCGCCCGGGTAGGGGGCGTGGATGACCTGCCCGTTCCCGGCGTAGATGGCGACGTGGCTGGCGTCGCCGCGGTACGTGACGAGGTCGCCGGGCTGCGCCTGGGAGAGCGGCACCCGGCGGCCCGCCTGCCGCTGGGCGGCCGAGGTCCGCGGCAGGCTGATCCCGGCCTGCCGGTACGACCAGACCATCAGCCCCGAGCAGTCGAAGGCCGTCGGACCGGTCGCGCCCCAGACGTACGGCTTGCCGACGGCGCTGCGGGCGGCGAGGACCGCGGCGGCGGCCCGCGAGTCGCCCGGGCCGAGGACGGCCGGGGGCGGCAGCTCCTCGCCCGGACCGCCGGCGCGCCCGCCGGAGCGGGAGGCCCGCTCGTAGTCGGCGCGCTCGGCGGCGGTGAGGGAGGCGAGGAGCCGGCGGGCCTCGGCGAGCTTGCGCTCCACGGACCGCTTGTGGCGGGCCACCTCGGCGCGGCTGCGCTCCAGCTCGCCGAGGGCGGTGCGGGCCTCGGCGCGCTCCTGGTCGAGCCGGCGGCGCTCCCGCTGGAGCTCGGTGAGGGCGGCGCTCTGCCGGGCGGTGACCCGGTCGAGGGCGGAGGCGCGGTCGAGGTAGCTGTCCGGGTCGGAGGAGAGCAGCAGGACCAGGGCCGGGTCGAGGCCGCCGGAGCGGTACTGGGCGCCGGCGAGGGAGCCGAGGGCGCCCCGCATCCGGTTGATGCGCTCCTGGCCGCGGGCGAGGCTGTCCTGGGCCTGGCCGACCTTGCGGCGCAGCGCGTCCGCCTTCTCGTCCGCCTGGTTGTAGCCCTCGGCGGCCCGCTCGGCCTCCTCGTAGAGCCGGTCGACCTTGGCGCGGGTGGCCTCGGTGCCGGCGCCCGGGTCGGCGCTCGCGGGGATGGCGCCGAGGGAGGCCGCCGCGGTGGCCGCGGCGGCCGCGGTGAGGACGGTGACCCGGGCGGGTCGGCGGGGGGAGGCCACGGCTCGCGCGCTCCGTTCGGCTCGTGGGGACTGGCGCGGCAGACAGTAGCCGCTCCCTCGACCCCGTCCAACGAAGGCGCCGGGCACGAAAAATGACGCCCCGCCGGAGATCACAAGGTCACCGGCGGGGCGTCAGGTCAGCGAGGTGTGCCGCGAACCACCCGTTCGGGCGGCACGGCCGGGCGGGTCAGCCGCCGATGCGGACACCGAACTGGAAGGTGCCCATGTAGTTCATCGACTCGTAGCGGACGCTGGCGCCCGGCTTCGGGGCGTGCAGGATCGTGTTGTTGCCCGCGTACAGGCCGACGTGCGACAGGCCGTTGAAGAAGACCAGGTCGCCGGGGCGGAGCTGGCTGCGGCCGATCTTGGTGCCGTCGTTCTGCTGGGTGTAGGTGGTGCGGGTCAGCCGGGCGCCGGCCTTGCCGTAGGCCCACATCGTCAGGCCGGAGCAGTCGTAGGCGTAGGGACCCTCTTCGCCGGACTGGTACGGCTTGCCGATCTGGGTGGCGGCGGCGGCGAGGGCGGCGGCGCCCAGGCCGCTGGCCGGGACCTCGTTGCCCAGGTCGACGCGGTCGCCGGCGGCGCGGCTGGCGCGCTCCGCCTGCTCCTGCTCCTGCTGCTGGATGCGGGCGCGCTCGGCGGCGGTGAGGGTGCTGAGCAGCTTGCGCGCGTCCGTGAGCTTGCTCTGGACCTTGGCCTTCTTCTCGGCCAGCGTCTTGCGGACCTCTTCGAGGTCGGCGAGCTTCGCGGTGGCCTCGGCGCGCTGCTGGGCGAGGGTGCGCTGCTTGTCCTGGATGGTGGCGAGGACGTCGGCCTGCTGGTCGGTGACCCGGCCGATGGCGGACGCCTTGTCCAGGTAGTCGTCGGGGTTCGACGAGAGGAAGAGCTGGAGCGCCGGGTCGATGCCGCCGGAGCGGTACTGGGCGCTGGCGACCGAACCGATCTGGTCCCGGAGGGTGTTCAGCTCCTGCTGACCACGCGCCACCCGGTCCTGGATCTGGCCGATCTCCTTCTGCAGCTTGCCGCGGCGCTCCTCGGCCAGGCTGTGCTGCTCCGTGGCCTCCTCGGCCTCGTGGTACAGGTCGTCGACCTTCGACTTGACCTCGTCGATCTTCGGCTTGGGGGCCGCCTGGGCTCCGGTCTGGGCGGAGAACGCGACGGCGGCGGCCGCGGTCGCGGTGAGCACGGTCACACGGGTGCGGCTCGGCTGCTTGGGTCGACGGTGGGACGCCACGAAGGCGAGCTCCTTCTTCCTCGAGCCGCCCGGCCGGTCAGGGGCAGGCGGTTCCTCCACGGACCGCCCTGATGGGTGATCAACCGCGCGAAGGTTCGAGGCCCGACCCTAGTGACCAAGTTGTGATCAGTTCAAATCCCGACAGCAAAAAACTCGCTCACAGGGCACTTTATTTACACGCACCACACGGCCCGTGACCGGCACTTGACGGTCCGCCCTCCAGAAATCGGGCATAGAACCCAAGAGTTGCGAGTCGGGCGCGTCGTTACGAGAGGCGCGAAAGGCGCTTGAGGAGCAGAGCGGACGCAACCGGCCGCGCACCGGCCTTCGCGACGCCGTCCGCCACCTCCCGGTCGGTGGAGACCACGACGACCGGCCGGCCCGGCGGCTCCGCCCGCACCAGCTGGCGGATCAACTCGTCGGCCGTGACACCGGGCTTGGAGAAGAGCACCCGCACCCCGCGCGGCGGCGCGAGGAGCACCGGGGCGGCCAGCTCCGCCCCGTCGAAGACACAGGTGACCTCGGCGCCCGAGCGGGCCGCGAGCGCGGAGAGCCCGCCGAGCAGCCGCAGCCGCTGCTTCTCCAGCGGCATCGTCGGGTAGCCGGTCTTGGTGACGTTGTAGCCGTCGACGACCAGATGGGTCTGCGGCAGCTCCAACAGCTGGTCGAGCAGGGCCGGATCGGTCTCCGACAGGGCGCGGGCGGCGATGTCCTTCGGGGACATCCGCCCCGGCTCCACGGCGTCCACGGTGTCCGCCGGGTGCACCGACACGGGCGGCAGGGCGAGTTCGCGCCGCAGCCCCTGGGCCGCGTCGAGGACGGTGTCGAGCAGCAGCCGCAGCCGCATGTCCTCCACCGAGCGCCCCTCGCGGGCGGCCCGGCGGCTCGCCTCAAGGGCCGCCTCGACCTCGCCGAGGCGGGCCTTGAGGCGCCGCGACTCGCTCTCGGCGGCGGACACCTGGGCGGCCGACTCGGAGCGGGCGGTCTCGATCTCGGCCTGGGCGCGGCGCAGCGCCGCCTCGCCGCGCTTCACGTCGCTCTGGGCGCTGCGCAGCTTGCGGTGAAGCGATTCGGCTTCCTTGCGGACGGTCTCCAGGTCGTGCCGGAGCTGTTCGGTCTCGTCCCTGGTCCGGTCGCGGGCGGCGGCCAGCTCCTCGCGGAGCCGCTCCAGCTCGCGCCGGCCCGCCTCGTCGGCGCGTTCGGCGTCGGCGCGCTGGACCTCCTCGCCCGCGGCGGCCACCAGCTTGGCCCAGCCCGGCGGGCGCAGCACATAGGCGGCCGCGGCCACGTCGACGGGGTCGGCTGCGGCGGGCGGGGTGCCGGTCTCCACGGCCCCGGCCAGCTCCGGCTGGGCCTGCCTGAGGCGTTCGCCGATCCGCTGCCGGAAGAGCGGGTCGCCCTCCAGGGCGGCGGCCATCGCGTTGCCGGCGAACTTGGCACGCCGGCTCGCGGTGAAGCGGGCGTACTGGCGCAGGGGGGCGGGCAGCTCGGCGACGGTCAGGCCGCCGAAGGCGTCGGCGACCAGCGCGATCACCCGCCGCCGTACCCCCTCCGGCAGGGGATGGTCGAGCGTCTCGGCAGCGTCGGCCGCCGCGCCGGCCGGTTCGTCACCGTGCGCGGACTGCTCCACGATCCGTCACCCCTACTGTCGTCGGCGCCGTCCGTCAGGACTCGACGCCCGGCTTGTCCACCAGTTCGATCTGGTCCACCGCGTTGCACCAGCGGCAGCGGACCGACTCGATGGTCTCACTGAGCACCTCGCGCTCCTCGACCTTGGGCTCCCCCGCCAGGTCCAGATGGACGTACTCGACGACCTTGGACGAGCGCGTCACGTCGAAGCGGGTCAGGTTGCCGCACAGGGCGCAGCGCCAGCGGGTCTCGGCGGTCGGCTGGGGAACGGTCGTCATGGTGCCGTCCTTCTTCCTGTCGTGGTGATACCAGGTACGGGAGCCGCGGTGCGCCGTCGGACTGCGGTGCTCGATCCCGTAACCCTACGGCCTCACCGGCGGGCGCCCGGCCCGGCGAGGCACTCTGTCCACTTCGTCCCTCTTGGGCCATGATCTGTCCATGATCGACTGGCGAGGCACGGCACTGGGCGCCTACCGGAACGTCCGCACCGGACCCGCGGTGACCTACGGACTGATCGCCGCCTGCTGTCTCCTCTTCATTGTCAGCCCCGTCTCCGGACTCAACCCGTCGTACGGCACCGGCGACGAGGTGCTCGCGGCGCAGAGCGCGTACTTCCAGCGGTGGGGGGTGGTGCCGGCCGAGCTGGTCCGGGGCGACCCCGGCGCCCTGCTCACCCCCTTCACCGCGCTCTTCGTGCACGGCGGCTGGCTCCACCTGCTCGGCAACATGCTCTTCCTCTGGGTCTTCGGGGCGATGGCGGAGGAGCGGATGGGGCACGTCGAGTTCGCCCTCTTCTACCTGGGCACCGGCTACCTCGCGCTGCTCGGCTACGCGCTGGCGCACGCCGACAGCGAGCAGACCCTGGTCGGGGCCTCCGGGGCGATCTCGGCGGTGCTCGGGGGCTTCCTCTTCCTCTTCCCCCGCTCCCGGGTGACGAGCCTCTTCCCCTTCCTCTTCTTCCTGCCGCTGCGCTTCCCGGCCTGGGCGGTGCTCGTCTTCTGGTTCACGCTCCAGTGGCTGGCCGCGCGGGCCGCCGGTGCCGGGCCGGGGGTCGCCTACCTGGCCCACGTCGTGGGCTTCTCCGTCGGCTTCCTCTACGCGTGGGCGCGCTTCCGGGGTGGGGATAGAGTGAAATCCCCAGCAGCGGCGACCGAGGGAGACAGCCAGCCGTGATCACCGCGATCGTCCTCATCAAGACCAGCGTGGACCGCATCCCCGAGATCGCGGAGTCGATCGCCGCGCTCGACAACGTCAGCGAGGTCTTCTCGGTGACCGGTACGTACGACCTCATCGCGATGGTCCGGGTGCCGCGCCACGACGACCTGGCCGAGGTCATCCCCGGCCGGATCAGCAAGATCCCGGGTGTCGAGGGCACCGACACGCACGTCGCCTTCCGCACCTACTCGCAGCACGACCTGGAGGCGGCCTTCGCCATCGGCCTGGAGTCCTGAGCCGGGACCCCGCGCCGCCCCTCGGAAGCCCGGATGAAGGAATCCTCATCCGGGCTTCATCCTGGGGAGCGCCCGCGCGCCCCACCCTGGCGCCATGTCCTTCACCCACCGCATGGCCGGCCTCGTCGCCGTCGTCGCCGTCCCGCTCGGCATCGCCGCGACCAGCTACGCGCTGACCGACGAGCCGGCGGCACCGCGCGTCCCGCCCGCCGTGCGCCTCTCCACCACGCCGACCCCGCCCGCCCCGCCGCCGACGCCGTCCGTACCGGCCCCGACCGCGACGGCCCCCTCGACGACGCCCACCGACTCCGTCGTCCCCGGGCCCTCCGCCACGGGCGACGACGACGATGACGACCACGAGTGAAGCGCACCGAACACCGTCTCTCCGCCCGCGTCCGCATCCTGCTCTGGCTGCTGCTCGTCATGACGGTCGCGCTGGCCGCCGTCGCCGTGGTGACCCGCACCCTGCTGCTGCGGGACGCCGACCACCGCATCAACCAGCTGCTCGCCCAGGAGACCGGGGAGTTCGCCACCTTCGTGGCCCAGGGCGTCGACCCGGCGACCGGCCGCCGCTTCACCGACCCGGAGGCGCTGCTGCGGGTCTTCCTCCAGCGCCAGTACTCCGACCCGGACGAGGAGCTGCTCGGCCTGGTCGGCACCGGCGGCCCCGGGCCGCGGGTGGTCCGGCAGTCCCGGGACGTACCGAGCGCCCTGCCGCTGCACCTCGACCGGCCCGCGCTCGACGCCGTCGCCGCCGCGCCGGAGTCCTCGGGCCGGATCGACCGGGCGCGCGGCGAGGTGCGGTGGGCGAAGGTGCCGATCGAGACCGGCGGCCCGGCCTCGGCCTTCGTCGTCGCCTTCCACGCCGACCGGCGACAGGCCATCGCGGACGAGGCGTTCCGCATCCTGCTCGCCATATCCGGGGTGGCGCTGCTGCTGACCACCGGCATCGGCTGGGTCGTCGCCGGCCGCATCCTCGCCCCGGTGCGGGTGGTGCGGACGACCGCCGCCGAACTCACCGAGCGGGACCTCACCCAGCGGATCCCGGTACAGGGCAAGGACGACATCGCCGCGCTCGCCGCCACCTTCAACGCGATGCTCGACCGGCTCGAACGCGCCTTCGCCGGCCAGCGGCAGTTCGTGGACGACGCCGGGCACGAGCTGCGGACCCCCATCACCATCGTCCGCGGCCACCTGGAGCTGATGGGCGACGACCCGGCCGAGCGCGCCGAGACCGTCCGGCTGGTCACCGACGAGCTGGACCGGATGAGCCGGATCGTGGAGGACCTGCTGCTGCTCGCCAAGGCCGAGCGGCCGGACTTCGTCCGCACGGAGGACGTCCAGCTCGCGGAGCTGACCGCCGACGTCTTCGTGAAGGCCAGGGCGCTCGGCGACCGGGACTGGGTGCTGGACGGGGTGGCCGACCGGGAGGCGTCGCTGGACGCCCAGCGGATCACCCAGGCGATGGTGCAGCTGGCGCAGAACGCGGTGCAGCACACCGTGCCCGGGGCGCGGATCGCGATCGGCTCGCGGACCGCCGCCGGACGGATCGAGCTGTACGTCGCCGACCGGGGCCCCGGGGTCCAGGAGCAGGACGCGGCGGTGATCTTCGAGCGCTTCCGACGGGGCACCGCCCGGCGCGGCGCCCGCACCAGCGGAGCCGGTCTGGGGCTCGCCATCGTCCGGGCCATCGCCGAGGGGCACCGGGGCGGCTCGGTCGAGCTCCGCCCGACCCCGGGCGGCGGCGCCACTTTCGTACTTGTCTTCGAGGAGTGAGCATGAACCGCATCCTGATCGCCGAGGACGAGGAGCGCATCGCCTCCTTCGTCGAGAAGGGGCTCCGCGCCAACGGCTTCACCACCTCCGTGGCCGCCGACGGCGACACCGCGCTCGCCCTGGCGCGCACCGGCGCCTTCGACCTGGTCGTGCTGGACATCGGCCTGCCCGGCCGGGACGGCTTCACCGTCCTCAGGGAGCTGCGCGAGGCCCGGGTGACCCTCCCCGTCCTGGTCCTGACCGCCCGTGACTCGGTACGGGACACGGTGGCCGGCCTGGAGGGCGGCGCCGACGACTGGATGACCAAGCCCTTCCGCTTCGAGGAGCTGCTCGCCCGGATCCGGCTGCGGCTGCGCACCGCCGCCCGCGCCCCCGAGGTGACCGTGCTGCGCAGCGGCGACCTCGGCCTGGACCTGCGCACCCGGCGGGCCCGCTCCGGGGACCGGACGGTCGACCTGACCGCCCGTGAGTTCGTGCTCCTGGAGCTGTTCCTGCGCCACCCGGGGCAGGTGCTCTCCCGGGAGCAGATCCTCTCCCACGTGTGGGGGTACGACTTCGACCCCGGCTCCAACATCGTGGACGTCTACGTCCGGGCGCTGCGGAAGAAGCTGGGCGCGCAGCGGCTGGAGACGGTGCGGGGCATGGGGTACCGGCTGCCGTGACGGATCCGTCCGGGGGCACGTGAACCTTCCTTCACGGAGGGCTCATCGACGGCTCACCGGCCGCCCGGAGGGTGGTTCCCGTGAACCTCTCCCTCCGACCGGCGGTGTGGCTCTGCCTGGCGCTCGGCGCCTGCGCGGCGCTCGCCGTCCCCGGCACCGCCCCCGGCCTCGACGGCGGGGCCCGGCTGACCCTGGCCGTCTTCGCCCTCGCGACCTGCGCCTGGATCGCCGCCCCGGTCGACGACACCGTCGTCGCGCTCGGTGCCGGACTCGCCCTCACCGTCACCGGGGTGATCAGCGCCGACACCCTCTTCGCCACCCTCGGCGACGCCACCGTCTGGCTGCTGATCTGCGCCTTCGTCCTCGCGGCGGCGGTGACCCGGACCGGCCTCGCCGGCCGCGCGGCCGCCTTCCTCGTCACCGGCGCCCGGTCCGTGCGCCGGCTGGTGCACCTGACCACCGCCGCGCTGGTCGTCACCGCCTTCGCCGTCCCCGCCACCTCCGGCCGGGCCGCGCTGGCCCTGCCCGTCTTCCTCACCCTCGCCCACGCGCTCGCCGGGCGCCGGCGGCTCGTCGTGATGCTGGCCCTGCTCTTCCCCACCGTCATCCTGCTGTCGGCGGTCGCCACCCTGATCGGCGCGGGCGCCCACCTCATCACCGTCGGGGTGCTCCTGGAGCAGACCGGGGAGTCGATCGGCTTCACCCGCTGGCTGCTCCTCGGTCTGCCGCTCGCGGTGGTCTCCTCCCACCTCGCGGCGGAGGCGGTGCTGCTCACCACCACCCGCAGGGAGGACCGGCGGGGGCCCGTCCGGATCACCGTCGGCGCGGTGCAGGAGCACTCCGCCACCCCGGTGTCGGGCCCGCTCTCCCCGCCCGAGCAGCGCTGTCTGCTGCTGCTCGGCACGGTGGTGGCGCTGTGGTGCGCCGAACCGCTGCACGGGGTGTCGCCGGCCGTGGTCGCGCTGATCGGCGCGGTGGTGGCCTCCTCCCCCGCGCTCGGCACGGTCCGGATGAAGGACGGGCTGCGGTCGGTGCCCTGGCCGATGCTGGTCTTCATGGCGGCGACCACCGCGATGGGCGTGGCCCTGGTCGACTCCGGCGCCGCCGGATGGCTGGTCGGCGGGCTGCCGGGCGGGCTGCCCCCGTGGGCCTTCCTCGGCGTGGTCGTCGCCGTGAGCACCGCCGCCCATCTGGTGCTCCAGTCCCGCTCCGCCCGCTCCTCGGTGCTGGTGCCGCTGGTGGTGGCCGCGGCGGTCGGCGCCGGGATCAACCCGGTGGCCGCCGCGCTCGCCTCCACCGCCGCCGCCGGCTTCTGCCACACCCTGCCCGCCTCGGCGAAACCGGTCGCCCTCTTCGCCGAACCCCCGGACGGCGTCCCCACCTTCGTCCCGGGCGACCTGCTGCGGCTGTCCGCCGTGCTCGCCCCGCTCAGCGCCGCCCTGGTGCTGCTCTTCGCCCTCGCCGTCTGGCCGCTGCTCGGCGTGCCCGTCCTCCTGGAGTCCCAGCCGTGAGCCTGCACATCGCCGTCGCCCCCAGCGGTTTCAAGGAGTCCCTGTCGGCGCCCGAGGCCGCCGAGGCCATCGCCGAGGGACTGCGCCGGGTCCGCCCGGACGCCGTCGTCGACCTCGTCCCGCTGGTCGACGGCGGGGAGGGGACGGCCCGGGCGCTGGCCGCCGCGACCGGGGGCCGTCTGCTCCCCCGGATCGCGGCCGGCCCCCTCGGCGACCCGGTCGGGACCCACTTCGCGCTGCTCGACCGCTCCTCCGCGGTGGTCGAGATGGCGGCCGTCGCGGGCCTCTCCCTGGTGCCGCCCGGCCGGCGCGACCCGGGCGCCACCACGACCTACGGGGTGGGCGAACTGATCCGGGCCGCGCTCGACGCCGGGGCCCGCCGCGTCCTGGTCGGCTGCGGCGACTCCGGCACCTCGGACGGCGGAGCGGGTGCGCTCCAGGCCCTCGGCGCCCGGCTCCTGGACGCCGAGGGAGTCGAACTCCCCCTGGGGGGTGCCGCGTTGAACCGCCTTGACCGGATCGACCCGACCGGCCTCGACCCGCGTCTCGCGACCGCCGAGCTGCTGGTGGCCTGCAATCCGTACAACGTGCTCCGCGGCGAGCGGGGCGTGGCCCGGGTCTTCGGCCCGCAGAAGGGCGCGGGCCCGGAGCGGGTCGAGGAGCTGGCGGCCGCCCTGGACCGCTGGGCCGAGCTCCTCGTACGGGACCTGGGCGCGCCGGCCGGGCTCGGCACGGCTCCCGGGTCCGGGGCCTCGGGCGGGCTCGGCGCCGGTCTCGCCGCGCTCGGGGCCCGGCTGCTCCCCCGCTTCGAGGTGCTGCTCGACCACGTGGACCTGGACGCCCGGCTGGCCCGCGCCGACCTGGTGATCACCGCGGAGGGGTCCCTGGACGGCCAGACCGTGCGGGGCAAGGTCCCGGCGGAGGTGGCGCGCCGGGCCAAGGCCCACGGGGTGCCGGTCCTGGCCCTGGCCGGCACGCTCGGTCAGGGCGTCCACGAGGTGCGGGCGGTGGGGGTCGACGCCTACGGCTCGATCCTGCCCGCGCCCGTGGCGCTGCCCGAGGCGCTCGACCGGGGCGCCGAGTTCCTGGCGGACGCGGCCGAACGGGCCCTGCGCATGGTCCTGTTGGGGACGAGGCTGGCGGCCTGAGCGGTCGCTGTCAGCCGCGGTCGGGGACGCAGCGGCCGTCCTCCGTGCGGTACTTCCACTGGGCGCCGTCGCGGACGAGTTCCTTCACGGCGCCGACGAACCGCTCGACGTGCTCGTCCGGGGTGCCGGCGCCGAAGCTGACGCGGATGGCGTTGAGGGAGCGCTCGCCCGGGGCGGCCGGCTCGGGGGCGCCGCACTCGCCCGGGTCCTGCGGGTCGGAGCCGAGCAGGGTGCGGACCAGCGGGTGGGCGCAGAAGAGGCCGTCGCGGACGCCGATGCCGTACTCGGCGGAGAGGGCGGCGGCGAAGTGCGAGCTGTTCCAGCCGTCGACGACGAAGGAGATGACCCCGACGCGCGGGGCGTCGTCGCCGAAGAGGGAGAGGACGCGGACCTCGGGCACCTCGGCGAGCCCGGCGCGGACGGTGTCGATGAGGTGCCGCTCGCGGGCGACGAGGGAGTCGAAGCCGGCCTCGGTCAGCGCCTTGCAGGCGGAGGCGATGGAGTAGACGCCGATGACGTTCGGGGAGCCGGCCTCGTGGCGGGCCGCGGTGGTGTGCCACTCGACGTCCACGCCGCCGTCGGCGCGGCGGGCCACGGTGCGGGAGGCGCCGCCGCCGGCCAGGTAGGGCTCGGCGGCCTGGAGCCAGTCGGCGCGGCCGGCGAGGACGCCGGAGCCGAAGGGCGCGTACAGCTTGTGGCCGGAGAAGGCGACCCAGTCCACGTCGAGCTCGCGGACGGAGACCGGGTGGTGGGGGGCGAGCTGGGCGGCGTCGAGGACGATCCGGGCGCCGTGCGCGTGGGCGGCTGCGGCCAGTTCGCGCACCGGCCACAGCTCGCCGGTCACGTTGGAGGCGCCGGTGACGCAGACCAGGGCGGGGCCGTGGGGGTCGCGGTCGGCGAGGGCCCGCTCCAGGGTCTCGACCGCCTGGGCCGGGGTGCGCGGGGCGTTGAGGTAGGTGACCTGGGTGTCGCGCCAGGGCAGCAGGGAGGCGTGGTGCTCGGTCTCGAAGACGAAGACCTGGCAGTCGGCGGGCACGACCTGGGCGAGCAGGTTGAGCGAGTCGGTGGTGGAGCGGGTGAAGACGACCTGGTCGCCCTCGCGGCAGTCGAGGAACTCGGCGACGGTGACGCGGCTCTGCTCGAAGAGGTCGGTGGAGAGCTGGGAGAGGTAGCCGGCGCCGCGGTGGACGCTGCCGTAGTAGGGGGCGTAGGCGGCGACGTCGTCCCAGACGCGCTGGAGGGCGGGGGCGCTGGCGGCGTAGTCGAGGGCCGCGTAGGTCACCTCGCCGCCGGTGACGAGCGGGACGGTGACGTCACGGCCGAGGACCGGCAGCGGCTCGGCGCAGCAGGCGTCGGCGGAGTCGGCGGTGGTGGTGGCAGCGGCGGCGTTCGGGCGTGCGGACATGGCGGTATCTCCCGGCGGGACAGGCGAAAGGGCGTGAAGAGCCCGCAGGGCAGCGCGAAACGGCGTGCCGCGTACGGGTGTTGCCTCGACGCACGGCGAGAACGGGGCCGCACGGAGGGGAAGGAGAAGGGGGCCGGAGGCCCTAACGCATTCGCTTGCTCACGAGACCGCTCCCTCAAGGACCAGGACCCCAGGGATGGCGCAGGGGTCCGCGCTTGCCATGGACCTTGCTGTCCACGGCCTGGTCTTCACCCGGGGCACCCCGCCACGGACGGAGGGTTGCCGGACAGCCAGCCGGGGCTTGGGGCTGTCACTCATGACCTGTTGCCGAACGTATGCCACCGCTCGCGGTCCGCGCAACCCCGTCCGCATTCCGGAACGGGATCGCGCGGGCCGCGCGGCGGGTCTCAGGCGTGGGTGGCGGCGACCCAGCGGTCCAGGGACGCGCGGGCGGCCCCGGAGTCGATGGACTCGGCGGCCCGCGCCATACCGGCCCGCAACTGCTCCGCCAGGGTGCCCTCGCCGGGCTCCAGCGCGGTGAGCGCCGCGGCCGCGTTGAGCAGCACCGCGTCCCGTACCGGACCGGTCTCGCCGGCCAGGAGCCGACGGGCGACGTCCGCGTTGAAGGAGGCGTCGGCGCCCCGCAGCGCCTCCAGCGGCGCGTAGGGGATGCCGACGTCCTTCGGGTCGAAGACCTCCTCGCGGACGGCGCCGTCGCGGACCACCCACACCCGGGAGGTGCCGGTGATGGTCAGCTCGTCCAGGCCGTCGTCGCCGCGGAAGACCAGGGCCGAGTTGCCGCGCTCGGCGAAGACCCCGGCCACGATGGGCGCCATCCGGGCGTCGGCGACGCCGACGGCCTGCGCCCTCACCCGGGCCGGGTTGGTGAGCGGGCCCAGCACGTTGAAGGTGGTGCGGATGCCGAGCTGGCCGCGGGCGGCGGCCACGTGCCGCAGCGAGGGGTGGAACCTCACCGCGAAGCAGATGGTGATGCCGGCCTCCTGGGCGACCTCGGCGACCCGGCCCGGGGTGAGGTCGAGGTTGATGCCGAGCTTCTCCAGGACGTCGGAGGAGCCGGAGGCGGAGGAGGCGGCCCGGTTGCCGTGCTTGACGACCTTCGTGCCGGTGCCGGCGACGACGATCGAGGCCATCGTGGAGATGTTGACCGTCTTGGCGCCGTCGCCGCCGGTGCCGACGATGTCGACGGCCGGTCCCGGCACCTCGATGGTGTTGGCGTGCGCGTACATGGTCCGGACGAGCCCGCTGATCTCCTCGACGGTCTCGCCCTTGGCCCGCAGCGCCACCATGAAGCCGGCGATCTGGGCGTCGGTCGCCTCGCCGCTCATGATCAGGTCCATCGCCCAGGCGGTGTCGTCGGCGGAGAGGTTCCTCCCCTCCAGGAGGCCGTTCAGGAGGACGGGCCAGGAGCGGCCCGCCGTGGTAGGTCCTCCAGCGGGGGTCGCAGCGCTCATGGCAGCTCCTGATGATCGTTCGTCGGATACGGGGTCCAGCCTATCGAGCCCCGGGTACGGCAAAGAGCCCCGTCCATCGAATGGACGGGGCTCTCGCCGTGGCGACCTACTTCAGGAGGTCAGGAGGGAGTCAGTGGTGGCCGTGGCCGCTCTGGATCTCCTTGTACTCCTCCAGGGTGGGCTTGGCGACCTGGTTGTCGTCGCCGTAGTAGCCCTTGTTGAGCTTGACCCGGAGCTTCTCCATCGCGCCGATCTTCCGCTGGACGCCGTTCTCGTCGACGGCCGGCGGCAGCGCGGCGGGCTCGTACTGCTCGTGCGCGGTGAGCTTGTACAGCTCGCCCTGGCTGAGCGGCTCGTGGACCTCGACGAACTCACCGTGCGGCAGGCGCTTGATGATGCCGGACTCGCGCCCGTGCAGCACCTTGTCCTTGTCCCGGCGCTGGAGGCCGAGGCAGATCCGCTTGGTGACGATGAACGCGATGACCGGGCCAACGAAGAAGAAGATCCGCACGAACCAGGTGATCGAGTTGATCGACAGGTGGAAGTGGGTCGCCCAGAGGTCGTTTCCACCACCGACGAGCATGATCATGTACGCGGTGATCCAGGCGACGCCGAAGGCGGTGCGCGTCGGAGCGTTGCGCGGGCGCTGCGCGATGTGGTGCTCGCGCTTGTCGCCCGTGATCCAGGACTCGATGAACGGGTAGACCGCGATGGCCGCGAGGACCGCCGGGAAGATCGCCAGCGGGATCATCACGCCGAGGACCAGCGTGTGGCCCCACAGGTTGATCTCCCAGCCCGGCATGACACGGATCAGACCCTCGGCGAAGCCCATGTACCAGTCGGGCTGGGCGCCGGTGGACACCTGGTCCGGCCGGTACGGGCCGATGGCCCAGATCGGGTTGATCGAGGCGACCGCCGCGACGATCGCGATGACGCCGAAGACCAGGAAGAAGAAGCCTCCGGCCTTCGCCATGTACACCGGGAGCAGCGGCATGCCGACGACGTTCTTGTTCGTCCGGCCGGGGCCCTCGAAGTGCGTGTGCTTGTGGACGAACACCAGGATCAGGTGAGCGACCACCAGGCCCAGCATGATGCCGGGGAGCAGCAGCACGTGCGCCGAGTAGAACCGGGCGACGAAGTCGCCGCCGGGGAACTCGCCGCCGAAGAGGAACATCGACAGGTAGGTGCCGACGATCGGCACCGACAGGATCGCGCCCTGCATGAAGCGGACACCGGTGCCGGAGAGCAGGTCGTCCGGGAGCGAGTAACCGGTGAAGCCGGTGAACATGCCCAGGAAGAACAGCAGGAAGCCGAACAGCCAGTTGATCTCACGCGGCTTGCGGAACGCGCCCGTGAAGAAGACGCGCATCATGTGCACGAACATGCCGGCGAGGAAGATCAGCGCCGCCCAGTGGTGGATCTGCCGGATCAGCAGGCCACCGCGCACCTCGAAGGAGATGTGCATGGTCGAGTTGAACGCCTCGGACATCAGCTGTCCCTGGAGCGGGACGTACGAGCCCGCGTACTCCACCTCGTTCATCGACGGGTGGAAGAACATCGTCAGATAGACGCCCGTCAGGATGATGATGAGGAAGCTGTAGAGGCAGATCTCGCCCAGCATGAAGGACCAGTGGTCCGGGAAGATCTTCCGCATGTTGGCCTTGGCCAGCGTGTAGATCCCCAGGCGTCCGTCGGCCCAGTCGGCGACCCGCTCACCGGCGGGCGCCTTCTTCTGCGTGTTGGTCACAGTGCTCATCCGCGCTCCCAGAATGCGGGACCGACGGGCTCGTCGAAGTCGCCGTGCGCTTCGAGGAAGCCCTTGTCGTTCACGCCGATCCGCAGCTGCGGGAGGGCGTGACCGGCCGGGCCGAAGATGACTCGGGCGCCGTCGGACAGGTCGAAGGTGGACTGGTGGCACGGGCAGAGCACGTGGTGCGTCTGCTGCTCGTACAGCGAGATCGGGCAGCCGACGTGGGTGCAGATCTTCGAGAAGGCGACGATGCCCTCGTGCGACCACTCGAGCTCGCGCTTGTCCTTGATGTCCTCCGGCTGGATCCGGACGATCATCAGGGCGGCCTTGGCGATCTCGGTCTGGAAGTTGTGGTCGTGCTCCGAGAGGCCCTCGGGCATCGCGAAGGTCAGCGAACCGACGGCGACGTCCTCGGGACGCAGCGGCTCGTGCGTGTTCATGTTGATGAGCAGCTTGCCCTTGGCCCACAGGGTGGTCCTGAGCTTGCGCTCGGGCAGCGGTCCCATGTCACGCAGCAGCATGACTCCGGAGAGCGGCACCAGGGCCAGCGCGCCGAAGAGCGTGTTGCGGATGAGCTTGCGGCGGCCGAAGCCGGACTCGGCGGCACCGGCCGCGAAGTCCGCCATGACCTTCGCCTTGACCTCGGGCGACGCCGCCATCGGGTGGCGCTCGTCCGCGATCTCGACGTCGGACATCAGGGTGCGGGCCCAGTGGACCGCGCCCGCGCCGATGAAGAAGAGAGCGAGGCCGAGCGTCCAGCCCAGGGCGAAGTTGAGCGCGGACACGTGGCCGAAGGGCCAGATGTACACGATCTTGTCGACCGGGAAGATCACGTACGAGGCGATGAAGCCGATGGTGGCCAGCATCGACAGCACGAACATGAAGGCGACCGCGCGCTCGGAGCGCCGGGCGGCCTTCTCGTCGATGTCCTGGACACGCGGCTTGTGGGGCGGAAGGCCCGGGTCGACGAACGGGTTGTCCGCGACCTTCACCGCGCCGTGCGCGGTGTCCTGCCCTGCCGGCAGGTTCTCTTCTGGAATCTCTTGGGTACTCATGACTTCTTGGCCTTAGCGGTGTGGGCCGCGACCCAGATGGCAACTGCGATCAGCGCACCCAGACCGAAGATCCAGGCGAACAGGCCCTCGGAGACGGGGCCGAGGCCACCGAGCGACAGGCCGCCCGGGCTCGCGGTCTCGTCGCCGTTCACGGCCTGGACGTACGCGATGATGTCCTTCTTCTCCTTCTCCGGCATGGTGGTGTCCGGGAAGGAGGGCATGTTCTGCGGGCCGGTCTGCATGGCCTCGTAGAGGTGCTTCGGGCTGACGCCCTCAAGGCTCGGGGCGTACTTGCCGTGGGTCAGCGCGCCGCCCTCGCCGGTGAAGTTGTGGCACTGCGCGCAGTTCGTGCGGAACAGCTCGCCACCCTTCGCGATGTCGGCGCCCTCAGGGCTGTACTGGCCTTCCTTCGGCGTGACCGGACCGGCCCCGAGGGAGGCGACGTACGCCGCGAGCTGATCGATCTCAGCCTGCGTGTAGATGACCTTCTTCTTCGGGACCTGGGCACCCGGCTGCTGCGCCGGCATGCGGCCGGTGCCGACCTGGAAGTCCACGGAGGCCGAGCCCACGCCGACCAGGGACGGGCCGTCAGAGGTGCCCTGACCGCCGGTTCCGTGGCAGCTGGCGCAGCCGACGGAGTAGAGCTTCTTGCCCTCCTCGATGGCGAGGGACTGGGCGGTTTCATCGGCCTTCGCCGTGCCCGCGGGCGCGAACGCGGCGTACAGCCCCCCCGTGGCCGCCAGCGCGAGAAGTAGGACGACGACCGCCGCCAGCGGATGGCGTCGTCGTGCGGAGAGCTTTTTCACGGATTACCCCGGTGTCAGGATCTTCTGCGTCGATGCTTGCTGGATGTCGGTCCGCCGCGACGGGCGGTGACCGACTACTTGATCATGTAGATCGTGGCGAAGAGGCCGATCCAGACGACATCGACGAAGTGCCAGTAGTAGGACACGACGATGGCGGCGGTTGCCTGCTCGTGAGTGAACCTCTTGGCGGCGTACGTCCGGCCGAGGACCAGCAGGAAGGCGATGAGACCGCCCGTCACGTGCAGGCCGTGGAAGCCGGTGGTCAGGTAGAACACCGTGCCGTACGGGTCCGACGAGAGCGAGAGGCCCTCGTGCTTGACCAGCTCGGTGTACTCCAGGACCTGGCCGCCGATGAAGATCGCACCCATCACGAACGTGATGATGAACCACGTCCGGAGCTTCTTCACGTCGCCCCGCTCCGCGGCGAAGACGCCGAGCTGGCAGGTGAGGGAGGAGAGCACCAGGATCGTGGTGTTGGTCGCCGAGAACGGGAAGTTCAAGGCCTCGGCCTTTTCCGCCCAGAACTCGGGACCCATCACGGATCGCAGGGTGAAGTACATCGCGAAGAGGGCCGCGAAGAACATCAGCTCGGAACTCAGCCAGATGATGGTTCCGACGCTGGTGAGGTTCGGTCGATTGACCGACGGGTGCGCGTGCCCGGTATCTACTGTCGTTACTGTCGCCACGACCGACATTATGTCGGTCGCTTATCCCGCCCTCACTCCGGGGGGTGCCGTTCGGAGTGTCAGAGGGGTGTGTCCAGCCCGAACGGCCCATCGGAAGGGCCTCCGGACACCCTTCGAACAGGTGTTGAACGGGTGTTGACGGGGTGTGGAGCGGAGTAGGCTCCCGCGCACCGGTCGAGGACGACCGGCCCGCCTTCCGGACGGAGGAACGATGCAGTCGAGTGCCACGGTCCTGGTCTACAGCGATGACGCGAACACCCGGGAGCAGGTCCGGCTCGCCGCCGGGCGGCGGCCCGCGGCCGACGTGCCCCCCGTGGAGTTCGTGGAGTGCGCCACGCTCCCGGCCGTGCTGAAGCGGCTGGACGAGGGGGGCGTCGACGTCTGCGTGCTGGACGGCGAGGCCGCCCCCGCGGGCGGCATGGGCGTCTGCCGGCAGATCAAGGACGAGGTCTTCCGCTGCCCGCCGGTGCTGCTGCTCATCGGGCGCCCGCAGGACGCCTGGCTGGCCACCTGGAGCCGCGCGGACGCCGCGGTCACCCTTCCGGTGGAACCGGTCGAGTTCGCGGCGTCCCTGGCGGCCCTGCTGCGCTCGCGGCTGTCGCTGGACGCGTAGCGCGCGTCACCCCTTCGAGAGCTGGGGTGGGTTGGGGTGGGCCGGGCGTGGGCTAGAGAGTGGGCCTGAGGCGGGCCTTGGCGTCCTCGGTGGCCGTGGGGTCGCCCCGCTCGGCCACCAGGGCGCTGCCCCGGCGCCACTTCTCCCAGGGCATGTTCCAGTCGCCGAAGCCGTTCCCGAAGGTGTCCATCATGTCGCCGTAGCTGTTGACGGTGCGGACGATGTCGCCGGCGCGGACGGTCTCGTAGAACCAGGCCGCGTTGCCGGTGGACATGCCCACGCAGCCGTGGCTGACGTTGGCGACGCCCTGGGAGCCCACGGACCAGGGGGCGGCGTGCACGTACTCGCCGCTCCAGGTGACCCGGGTGGCGTAGTACACCGGCAGGTCGTACGACTCCGAGCTGCCCTCGGAGATGCCGATGCTGGTGCCGCGCATCCGGACGTAGTACTCCTTGCCGAGCACCACTTTGATGCCGTTACGGGTGGAGAAGCCCGGTTTGCCGGTGGTCACCGGAATGGTGTTGATCACTTCTCCGTTGCGCTTCACGGTCATCTGGTGCGTCTCGGCGTCGGCGAGGGCCTCGATCCGGTCGCCGATCTTCAGCCGGAGCGGCTTGGACGGACCGCCGTAGAGCTTGTCGCCGACCCGGAGGCCGTCGAGGTTGCCGGTGACCGAGACGAGCGCGCCGGCCGGCCAGTACTCCTTGGGCCGGAAGTGGAGCTTCTTGTCGTCGACCCAGTACCAGGAGCCCTCGACGGCGGGCGTGGAGCGGACCTTGAGGGCCCGTTCGACGACGGCGCGCGCGGCGCGGTCCTTGACCGGGAGGGTGAGGTCGGCCGTGATCGGCTGCCCGACGCCGTAGGTGCCCGCCTCCGGCCCGAAGGTGACGGTCAGGGCCCTTTTGGCCGGAGCCGTCTCGAAGGTGTACGTACGGCCTCCTGGGGCCCCGTCCCCGTCCTCCGTGGCCACCCTGACGGTGTAGCGCGTCCCGGCGGCCAGGGAGCCCGTGGAGCGCCACGTACGGCCGTCGGCGGTGAGTTCGCCCGCCAGGTGGCGGCCGGCCGCGTCGGTGGCGGTCACGTCGCTGATCCGCCCGTCGTCGCCCGTGGAGGTGATCTCCAGCGGCTTCTCGGGGTCCAGCTTCGTCCCGTCGGCCGCCGCGAAGGCGATCTGGTCGGCCGCGTCGTAGGGGCTCGCCGACAGCGGATGCCCGTCCGAGCCCGCGCACGCCGTCGCGCCCGCGGTGACGGTGAGGGCCAAGAGGGTGCAGCTCAGAACAGTCCGAATGCGCGGCGTGTCGTTCATGACTTCACGCTAAGGACACTTCCCCGCCCGGGCGCGCCGAGCGCGGCAAAAGAGGGGCCCGGCCGCTTCGCGTACGAAGTGACCGGGCCCCTCGGGGTGTTACGGGGTACCGCTACTGGTTCTGGTTCTCACCGCGGTAGAACTCGAAGACCCAGCCGAACAGGCCGACGAGGATCAGCGGCGCCGAGAAGTACAGCAGCCACCAGCCCATCGCGATCGCGAGGAAGGCGAGGGCACCGCCGATGGCCAGCGACAGCGGCTGCCAGCTGTGGGGGGCGAAGAAGCCCACCTCGCCGGCCTCGTCCGCGACGTCGGCCTCCTTGTCGTCCTGCGCCATCGCGTCGACCCGCTTGGCCGTGAAGGCCAGGTAGTAGCCGATCATGATGGCCAGGCCGAAGGCCAGGAAGAGCGCCGTCGTGCCGACCGGCTCCTTGCTCCAGACGCCGTAGAGGATCGCCATGGCAAGGATGAAGACGCTCAGCCAGATGAACATCTTGCCCTGGATCTTCACTTGCCGGCCTCCTTGCTGCCCGTGAGGGCCGCGGCCTCGTGCGGCTTGTTCTCGAGCTGGTCGACAGCCGCGATCTCAGGGTGGTGCAGGTCGAACGCGGGCGATTCCGAACGGATCCGCGGCAGCGTGAGGAAGTTGTGCCGCGGCGGCGGGCAGGAGGTCGCCCACTCCAGCGAACGGCCGTAGCCCCACGGGTCGTCGACCTCGATCTTCTTGCCGTACTTGGCGGTCTTCCAGACGTTGTACATGAACGGAAGGATCGACAGGCCGAGCAGGAAGGAGGAGATCGTCGAGATCGTGTTCAGCGCGGTGAAGCCGTCGGCGTCCAGGTAGTCCGCGTAACGACGCGGCATGCCCTCGGCACCGAGCCAGTGCTGCACCAGGAAGGTGCCGTGGAAGCCGATGAACAGCGTCCAGAACGTCATCTTGCCCAGGCGCTCGTCCAGCATCTTGCCGGTGAACTTCGGCCACCAGAAGTGGAAGCCGGCGAACATCGCGAAGACGACGGTGCCGAAGACCACGTAGTGGAAGTGCGCCACGACGAAGTACGAGTCCGAGACGTGGAAGTCCATCGGGGGCGAGGCCAGGATGACGCCGGTCAGACCACCGAAGGTGAAGGTGATCAGGAAGCCGATCGTCCACAGCATCGGTGTCTCGAAGGACAGCGAGCCCTTCCACATCGTTCCGATCCAGTTGAAGAACTTCACGCCGGTCGGTACGGCGATGAGGAACGTCATGAAGGAGAAGAACGGGAGGAGCACGCCACCGGTCACGTACATGTGGTGGGCCCACACGGTCACGGACAGACCGGCGATCGCGATCGTCGCGGCCACCAGACCGATGTAGCCGAACATCGGCTTACGGCTGAAGACCGGGATGATCTCGGAGACGATGCCGAAGAACGGCAGGGCGATGATGTACACCTCTGGGTGTCCGAAGAACCAGAAGAGGTGCTGCCAGAGCAAGGCTCCGCCGTTGGACGCGTCGAAGACGTGGGCACCGAACTTGCGGTCCGCCTCCAGGGCGAACAGCGCGGCCGCCAGGACCGGGAAGGCGAGCAGGACCAGGACACCGGTCAGCAGCACGTTCCAGGTGAAGATCGGCATGCGGAACATCGTCATGCCGGGGGCACGCATGCAGATGATCGTGGTGATGAAGTTGACCGAGCCGAGGATCGTGCCGAAGCCGGAGAAGGCCAGACCCATGATCCACATGTCGGCGCCGACACCCGGCGAGCGGACGGCGTCCGACAGCGGGGAGTAGGCGAACCAGCCGAAGTCGGCCGCACCCTGCGGGGTGAGGAAGCCGGCCACCGCGATGATCGAGCCGAAGAGGTACAGCCAGTAGGCGAACATGTTCAGCCGCGGGAACGCCACGTCGGGCGCGCCGATCTGCAGCGGCATGATCCAGTTCGCGAATCCGGCGAACAGCGGCGTCGCGAACATCAGCAGCATGATCGTGCCGTGCATCGTGAACGCCTGGTTGAACTGCTCGTTCGACATGATCTGCGTACCCGGACGGGCCAGCTCGGCGCGCATGAAGAGCGCCATGAGGCCACCGATGCAGAAGAACACGAACGAAGTGACGAGGTACAGGGTACCGATCGTCTTGTGGTCGGTGGTGGTCAGCCACTTCACCACCACGTTGCCGGGCTGCTTGCGGCGGACGGGCACCTCGTTCTCGTACGAGTCCTCAGCCGCGGCACCCTTGGTTTCGTTGGGGATGCTCACAGTTGGTTCTTCTCCGCGTTCCTGGCCGGGTCCGTCTGCTCGATGCCGGACGGGATGTAGCCGGTCTGACCCTTCTCGGCCAGCTCCTTCAGGTGCGCCTGGTAGCGCTCCGGGGAGACCACCTTGACGTTGAAGAGCATCCGGGAGTGGTCGACACCGCACAGCTCGGCGCACTTGCCGAGGAAGGTGCCCTCACGGGTCGCGGTGACCTCGAAGGCGTTGGTGTGACCCGGGATGACGTCCTGCTTCATGAGGAAGGGGACCACCCAGAAGGAGTGGATGACGTCACGCGAGGTGAGGACGAAGCGGACCTTCTCGCCCTTCGGCAGCCACAGGGTCGGGCCCGGGTTGCCGGTCTGCGGGTTCCGGTCGCCGGGGATGCCGGCGTCGTAGACGCCGCCCGCGTTGTCCGGGAACTGGTCGATGAACTTGTCCGGGATGGACGCGAGGTTCGCGTCCGTCTTCGCGTCACCCTCGACGCCGGGCACGTCCTCGATGTAGTTGAAGCCCCAGCTCCACTGGTAGCCGACCACGTTGACCGTGTGGGCGGGCTTCGGGGAGAGCTCGAGGAGCTTCGACTCGTCGCGCGCGGTGAAGTAGAAGAGCACCGAGACGATGATGAGGGGGGTGACCGTGTACAGCGCCTCGATGGGCATGTTGTAGCGGGTCTGCGGAGGTACCTCGACCTTGGTCCGGCTGCGCCGGTGGAAGATGACCGCCCACAGGATGAGGCCCCACACCAGGATTCCGGTGAGGAGCGCGGCGGCCCAGGAGCCCTGCCACAGGGAGAGGATCCGAGGCGCCTCTTCCGTGACGGGGGTGGGCATGCCGAGGCGAGGGAAGTCTTCCCAGTTGTACGAGCAGCCGGTGGCTGTCGCCAGGATCAGGCCCGCAGTCAGCACCTGCGGCAGCTTCCGCCGCATCGGGCGCCGCGACGAGCGGTCGGAGCCGTTGGGACTCACGTAGCGCCTTCCCGAGAGTCTCGGCCCGCGTTGGTCGGCCACGGCCGTCCGTCTCGCTGGTCGGTCGCCGCCCCGGCCGCGGGCAGGGGTTTGGATGTTTATGCGGACCAAACCCTACTGGACGCTATTTGGGGTCGCGCGGGGAGGGTGCCCAACGCGCCGTCCGAGTCCCCGAAGGGGTGGACGCGGGCGTTCCGACGGAGGACCGGACGCGCCCGTTCGGGGGTCTGGCGACGGATGGCGGCGGGGTTCTGACGGGGGCTCATCGGCCGCCGCGGGGCACCCCGGCCCCGGGCCGGGGCGGGGTGCCGGGCGGGCGGCGGGTGCGTGCCCGGGCGGCGGCCGGCGCGTGGGTCCGACGGCGGGGCGCCCGGCCGTCGAGGAGCCCGGTCCACAGCTCCTCGTGGCGGGCGGCGATCGGCGCGGGGTCGAAGCGCTCCGCCGCCAGGCGGGCCGCCCGGCCCGCCCTCGCCCGCAGCTCCTCGTCGGCCATCAGCCCGCGCAGCGCCCGGGCCACCGCGGCGGGGTCCCCGACCGGGACGAGCCACCCGTCCACCCCGTCCTCGACGATCTCGCGCGGCCCGTGCGGGCAGTCCGCGGCGACCACCGGCAGCCCGCACCGCATCGCCTCCACGATCGCCATGCCGAAGGCCTCCCGCTCGGAGGTCACGGCCGCGATGGAGCCCTGCGCCCACTCCGGCTCCATCGGGTGCGCCTGGCCCATCAGCCGGACCCGCCCGCCGAGCCCCCGGGCCTCGATCCGCCGGGTCAGCGGCTCCCGCAGGTCCTGGACGGCGTCCCCGCTGCCGTAGATCCGCAGGCTCCAGTCCGGGTACTCGTCGGCCAGCGCGGCGAAGGCGTCGACGAGGACGTCGTACCGCTTGACCCGGGTCAGCCGGCCGGCCGCGACGACGACCCGCGCCGAGGGGTCGGCGGGCGGCACGGCGGGGGCGGGCACGCTGTTGGGCACGGACGCGACCCGGACGGAGTCCGGCAGCCCGAGCCGCCGGTAGGCGCGCGCGTCGGCCTCGGTGACGGTGGTGACGAGGTCGAGGAGCGCGTACTCGTGGGCGATGTCCCTGCGCAGCCGGCGGCTGTGCCCGTCGAGGACGAGGTGTTCCTGGGCGACGAGCAGCGGCCCGTCTCCCGCCTGCCGGGCCAGGTGCACGTTGAGCCCCGGCCGGGTCCCGACGACGACGTCCGCCCGCACCCCGCGCAGGTGGTCCCCGATCCGCGCGTCGGTCAGCGCGCTGTACTGCTTCCACCGTCCGTCGCCGCGCGGGAAGACCCGGGCGGGGAGGCGGGCGTCGGGGCGTTCGCCGTCGTAGTCCGGGGAGTCCTCGCGCAGGTCGACGAGGTGACGGAGGGTCACCCCGGAGGGGAGGTCGAGGCGGGGCCGGTCGCGGTGGCGGAAGACCGAGACGATCTCCACCTCGTGGCGTTCCGCGAGCCGTTCGGCGAGCGTGAACGTGGTCTGGACCGTGCCGCCGTAGTGGAATCCGTTGTGGATCAGGAAGGAGATACGCATCTGCCGGTTCCCCCCGGTCAGTGGGTGGGTCGGGGCGACTGTACTGCTCCGGCCGCGCCCGCCGTCACGGCCGGTGACCGAGCTGGGGGACGGTCGCGCAGTTCCGCGTCATCTCGCCCTGGCTCACCCAGCCGCGCCCGTCCCGCCAGCGGGCCACCGAGAGGCAGGTCTCGCGCTCGGCGGGCGGCGTCGCCAGGTGCTCGAACCGGACCGGCAGCAGCAACCCCCGCGCGGTGTAGGGCTCCTGGCGGTTCAGGTACGCCTCGACGCACGTCCGGGTGAGTCCGCCCCGGTCGGGGTGGTCGAGGCAGGAGCGGGCCGCGTCGGTGAACCACATGGCGGCCGCCCAGCCCTCCAGCTGCCACTGGGACGTCTCCCGGTCCCCCATGGCGGCCCGGAAGGCCCGGACCGCCGGGTGGCCGGTGTCCTCGAAGTTGCGGCTGGACCCGGTCACCCAGAGGGACTCGCGGCAGCCCGGCGCGCGGGCGTAGGCGCGGTCGACGGAGGAGGTCCAGTTCTGCACGTTCGTCACCTTGGCGTCGACCCGGACGCCGAGCGCCTCCATCGCCTCGCACAGCCGGGTGTTGCCGTGCCCGTCCAGCGCGTCGAACACGAGGTCGACCCGGCGCTCGCGCAGATCGGCGGCGACGGCCCGGAAGTCGGGCAGCACGAAGTCGACCCGCTCGGTCACCACCCGGTAGCCCTCCGCGCGCAGCCCCCGCTCGACGAGCCGGGCGTAGGAGGCGGAGGCGGGCTGGTCGTACGCGACGACGGCGGCGGTCCGCGCCCCCTGCTCGCGCTTGAACCACCGGTACACCTCGGTCCCGCCGTACAGCACGCCGTCCCAGCCGGGCGAGGCGCCGGTGCGCGGGGCGGAGCTGCCGTAGAGCGAGTAGAGGTGGGGGTAGGTCTCGTAGGCGGGGGTGAGGGGCTGGCCGCCGATGTCGGGCACCCCGGCCCGGGAGACGAGGGGGGCGCCCGCGTAGTCGAGGGCGGTGGTGGCGACCAGGGCGAAGACCTTCCGCTCGTCGACGAGCCGGTGCACGCAGGCGGTGTTGCCGACGCCGCTGCCGCCGTCGTCGCAGGTCTCGACCTCGATCCGGCGCCCGTCGAGCCCGCCGGCCGCGTTCAGCGCGTCGAACCAGGCGAGGGCGCCGTCGCGCGGCCCGGTGAGGGCGGCGCCGCCGACGGGGCTGGTGGCGCTGGTGATGACGCCGACGCGGAGCGGCTCACCGCCGGAGGGGTGGGCGGTGGGCCGCGTCTCGAAGGCGCCTTCCGGGAGCCGGCTGCCGCACCCCGCGAGGAGGACGAGGAGCAGGGCGAGCAGCAGGGCCCTCAGCCGCGCGGCGGCCGTCTCAGCAGCCTTCGACGGTGACACCGCTGAGCTTCACCAGGCCGCACAGGGTCTTCACGGAGACCTTCCAGGTGTCGTCCTGGAGCACCGAGGTGCCCCGGGAGTCGGGCAGCAGCGGGTTGCCGCCGACGAGCAGGTCGTAGGTGACGTCGGCGCCGGTCGCCGAGGTGAAGGCGACCCCGGTGACCTTCGCGGCGATCGCCGCGGCCTGCGGGTTGCCGGCGAAGGCGGTGAGGACGTCCCGCATCTCCTCGCCGTTCTCCAGCAGCTTCACGCGCTCGGCGGCCGGGGTGTCCGCGTCGAAGAAGGCGGCCCAGTTCCGGGCGATCTCCGCCTCGGCCGCGGCCGGGTCGGCGGGCTCCGCGGCACCGGACGGCCGGTCGGTCGCGCCGGGCGGCGCGGTGGAGGTGACCCGGTCGCCGGTCGCGGGCTCGTCGTCGGAGCAGGCCGCGAGGGCCGGCGTGAGGAGGAGCACCGCCGTGGCCGCGAGGGCGGCCGCTCGTCGTCTGAGGACCATCGGGCCCACCACCGTTCGGCCGGGTGCTTCCAGGGTCGGACGATACGGCGCGGAGCGCAAGAATACGGGGCATAGTCGGAGGAACAGAGCTTGTCTGGAGGAAAGGACGGGCCTGCGTGCCGACGGCGCGGTTCCTGCTGTGGGGCGGTCTCGTGACGGCCGCCGGGGGCGCGGTGCTGTGCGTCCTCGGCTGGTACGGGATCTCGGGCGAGCGCTTCGCCGAGCGCCAGCTGCCCTACCTGGCCTCGTGCACGGTGCCGGGAGCGGCGCTGCTCGTGGCCGGCGCGGTCCTGGTCGCGGCGGCCGTCCGCACCACGCCGACGGCCCCGGACGAGCCCGGGGACGCCGCGGCGGACCTCGCGGCGGACGGGACCGGTCCGCCCCCGCCGCCCTCCTCCGACGGACCGCCGCTGCGCGTCCCCGGCGGGACGCTGGCGCACCGCCCGGACTGCCCGCTGGTCGCGGACCGGGCGGACGCGCTGCCCGCCGCCGGCGACCCGGCGCTCGCGCCCTGCCCGGTGTGTGAGCCGTGGCCTCCCTGACGTACGAGCTGACCCTGGCCGGCCTCGCGGTCGGCGGCGCGGCGGCGCTCACCGGCATCGGCCTGATCGTCACCCACCGGGCGACCGGGGTGCTGAACCTGGCGCACGGCGCGGTCGCCATGGTCTGCGCCTACGCGCTCCGCCAGCTGGTGGTGGTGTGGGGGTGGCCGCTGTGGCCCGCCGCCCTGGTCACCCTGCTGCTCCTCGCCCCCGGCCTCGGCCTCCTCCTCGACCGGGCCGTCTTCCGCCCGCTCGCCCGGTCCGGCGCCGGACCGGCCCGCACCCTGGTCGCCTCGACCGGCGTCTTCGTCCTCCTCGTCGGCGCGGCGGTGCTGCTCTGGGGCCCCGGCGCCCGGGACGACGCACCGTCGCTGACCGGCCCCGGCGACGCGCCCTGGCTCCCGCTCGCGGCCGTCCTGGCGGTCGCCTGCCTGGTGACGGCGGTGACCCGGTGGACCCGCTTCGGGCGGGAGCTGCGGGCCGTGGTCGACAACCGGCCGCTGGCGGTCCTCGCCGGGGTCGACGCGGACCGGGTCGCGGCGGCCGGCTGGGCGTTCGGCGCGTTCACCGCAGGCCTGACGGGCGTGCTGCTCGCCCCGTACGTCCGGCTCGACCCGTACGGGCTGCCGCTGCTCGTGGTGGAGGTGATGGCCGTCGCGGTCATCGCCCGGATGCGGTCGCTGCCCGTCGCCATCGGCTCGGCGCTGCTCATCGGGGTGACCCAGGCCCAGCTGACCCGCTTCCACCCGGAGGGCTGGGCGGAGCCGCTGCTGCGGTCGGTGGGCGCGAACCTCTTCGTGCTCGCGCTGCTGGTCGCGGCGCTCGTCCTGCCGGGCATCGGCGGCAGGGGCCACGACGCGCTGCCGCCGCCGGCCCGCGCGGACCGCACGCCCCCGGCCGTCTGGCCGCTCGCCGCCGGCTGCTTCCTCCTCCCCCTGGCCGTGGCGGGCCAGGACCTCCGCACCGCGGTGCAGGTGCCGGCCCTGGCGATCGTCCTGCTCTCCCTGACCGTGGTCACCGGCCGGGCGGGTGGGCTCGCACTGGGCCAGGCGGCCTACGCGGGCCTGGGCGCGCTCTTCACCGTCCTCCTCACGGCGGCCGGGCTGCCCGCCCTCGCGGCGCTCGCCCTGGCGGTCCCGCTGACCGGCGCGGCGGGCCTGCTGACCGCGGGACCGGCGATCCGCCGCCACGGGCTCGCCCTCGCGCTGGCGACCCTCGCGGTCGGCGTCGCGGTCAGCCGCTTCGTCCTCACCCAGCCGTACGCGACGGCGGGCCTCCCGGCCCCGCTCCGCCCGGCGGCCTTCACCACCGACCGCGCCTACTACGTCCTGGAACTCCTCCTGCTGACCGCCGCCCTCCTGCTGGTGGCCGCCCTGCGCCGGGGCCGCACCGGCCGCGCGCTGGCCGCCCTGCGCGACCACGAGCCGGCCGCGGAGGCCGCGGGCGTCGCGGCGACCCGTCTCAAGCTCCTCGCCTTCACCCTGGCCGCGGGTCTGGCCGCCCTCGGCGGCGGCCTCCTCACGATGGGTGTCCAGGCGTACGACCCGACGGCCTACGACCCGCTGTGGGGCCTCCTCTGGTTCGCCGCGGTGATCGTCCTGGGCGCCGACAACCTCCTGACGCCCCTTCTGGCGGCCCCCCTCCTGCTCGCCCTCGACAGCGCCGGACCCGCCGGAGCCGCGGCCCTGGCCATCGGCCTGCTCGCCACCCAGACCGGCCGGATCCCGCCCCTGACCTCCCTCCTCACCCGGCCCGCCCACCGCCGGGACCGCCCCGGACCGCCCGCTCCCGACGGCGCCGCGCCGCTCACGGACGAGCCCGCGGGGAGGACCGCCGGCGTACGGCTCCGGGCGGAGGGCCTGCGGTTCACGCACCCGGGCGGGGTGACGGCCCTGCGGGACGTGGCGCTCGCACTGCCCACCGCCCGGGTCACCGCGCTGGTGGGGCCGAACGGCGCCGGGAAGAGCACCCTCTTCGACTGCCTGGCCGGCGCGGCCCGGCCCCGCCCGGGCGGCCGGGTGCTGCTGGACGGCCGGGACATCACGCGCCGCACCGCGCACGCGCGGGCGCGCCTCGGCATCGCGCGGACCTTCCAGCGGCCGGCCCTCTTCCCGTCCCTCACCGTGGAGGAGAACGTGCGGGTCGGCGCCGAGCACGGCCACCGCCGGGACCACCCGGCCGCCGCGACCGAGCGCGCCCTGCGGCTGACGGGTCTCGCGGGGCCCGTCCGGGCCCGGCGCACGGCGGGCCTGCCGACCGGCCTGCTGCGCCGGGTGGAACTGGCCCGCGCCCTGGCGGGCCGCCCGCACACGCTCCTCCTCGACGAACCCGCCGCCGGCCTGGACGCGGCGGAGGCCGAGGCCCTGTCCCGGCTGCTCGCCGCGCTCGCCGCCGACGGCCTGACCGTCCTCGTGGTCGAGCACGACCCGGACCTCGTCGCCGGCACGGCCGCCGCCGTCCACACGATGGAGGGGGGCCGCCTCCGGTCATGACCGCCGAGATGGAGCTGCGCGGCGCCCGGGTGCGCTACGGCCCCCTGGAGGCCCTGCACGGACTGGACCTGCCGGTCCCGGCGGGCACGGTGACCGTGCTGACCGGCCGCAACGGCGCGGGCCGCAGCACGGCGCTGCGCGCGCTGGCCGGGACGGTCCGGCTCGCCGCGGGCCGGGTCCTCTGGCGCGGCGAGGACGTGACGCGGCTGCCGCCGCACGAACGGGCCCGCCGCGGGCTGTGCTTCGTACCGGACCGGGGCGCGGTGTACGAGGGCCTGACCGTCGCGGAGAACCTGGCGCTCGCGGGGCCGGACGCCCCCGTCCCCTACCCCGCGCTCCTCCCCCTGCTGTCCCGCCCGGCGGGGACGCTGTCGGGCGGGGAGCGGCGGATGCTGGCGGTGTCGCGGGCGCTGCTGGGTCCGGCGCGGGTGGTGCTGGTGGACGAGCCGGTGCTGGGCATGGCCCCGCCGGTGGCGGCCCGCACCTACGCGCTGCTCGCCGCGCTCGCCGCGGAGGGCGGCGCGGCGGTGGTGCTGGCCGAGCAGCGGGTGCCGGACGGACTCCCGCCCGGCACGCTGGTGCACGAACTGCGGCGCGGCTCGCGCGCGTTCAGCGGCGAGGCGGCGGAGCGGCGTGCCTAGGGCCTGTCTGACCATTGGCGTCGGATCAGGCCGGGTCGTCCGGTGCGTGCGATCGGCGTGCGGCCGGGGCGAACTCGGACGGGGTCTCCCCTGCTCGAGCGAAGCCGAGAGCTCGGGGAAGGAGCTACTTGGGCGTTTCGGCCGTGCGGCGAGCGTGCGTGCCGGGCGGGCCGGACCCGACGGGAATGGTCGGACAGGCCCTAGGGCATCGGCTCAGAGGGGGGCGATCCGCAGCATCATGCCGACGTACAGCCGGTTCGGGTCGGGACCGATGACGCTCTTGTTGGCCTCGTAGAGGCGCTGCCAGCCGCCCTTGACGGAGAAGCGGCGGGCGATGGCGCCGAGGGTGTCGCCGGCCTGCACGGTGTGGACGCGGCCGCTGAGCCCGTACCGCTTGGAGCAGACGGGCCAGGCGCCCCAGCCCTGGACGCGGAGGACGTCCTCGGCGACGGTGATCTGCTGCTGACGGGTGGCCAGGTCGGCGCGGCGGGCGTACTTGAGGCCGCCGTAGTCGATCCAGGTGGGCTGCCAGAACTGGAGCCCGCCGTAGTAGCCGTTGCCGGTGTTGACGTCCCAGCGGCCGCTGCTCTCGCACTCGGCGACGCAGCCCCAGGGCCACTGGTCCTCGGCGCAGGCGTAGGCGGGGACGCCGGCCGGTCCCGCCGACGGCGGCGGGGGCACCGCGCCGGTCCCGGGTCCCGCGGTGTCCTCGCCGGTGCCCCGGGCCGCCTCCACGGCGGCCGCGGCGG
>NZ_BNBS01000077.1 GCF_014656075.1 Streptomyces hydrogenans | reverse complement strand
GCCGGGCCCGGGCGGGGCGCCGCGCTCCAGCCGGTCGGCGGCGGCCAGCTCGCGGGCCTCGAGTCCGGCGGGCAGGGGGGCGTAGCCGAGGGGCAGTTCGCCGGGGGCGACGCCCTGCTTCTGGCCGGGGCCCGCCGCGTACCGCATCACCCGCGCGTAGTCCTTGCGGACGTCGGCGGGCAGCCGGTCGGAGGCGGCGGCGTAGGTGACGACCGTGAGCGGGTAGGCGCCCTCGCGCGCGCGGGCCGGGTCGGGGGCGAGGACCCCGGGGACGGCCGTGTCGCGGAACTGTCCGACCGCCTGGAGCATGGCGCCGGTGGTGGGCGCGACGTAGGTGCCGTCGGCGTTCGGCAGGGCGGCGGTCTGGAGCTGGTAGCGGGCGGCGGAGGCGGTGTCGGTGATGCCGTAGGCCCGGCGGGCGCCGGGCAGGACCAGGCCGGAGACGAGCTTGGGCTCGTTGGTGAAGGAGTCGGTGGCCACCTGGTCCTTGGCGCCGTTGGTGCCCCGGCGCACCCAGCGCGCGACGTCGTGGAGGTCGGTGCCGTAGGGGGAGCGTTCCAGGAGGCCGTAGGAGACGCCGGGCTGTCCCGGGGCCGGGGAGAGTTCGGTGAGGGTGGGGTCGGCCTTCGGGAATTCGTCGGAGCCGTTCCGGGCGAGGTCCAGTTCCTTGAAGTGGGGGTTGACCTTCATGCCCCACGGATCTGCTTTTCCGCCCAGGAAATCGCGGGCCGCCGCATCGGCCCGGACGTAGTTCCAGACGACGCGCGTGACGTCCGACCGTTCGGCGGAGAGGAGGATTCCGCCGGGATAGTTCTGGGGCGCCTGGAGGAAGGTCCTGAATTGCGGATTGAGGTCCAGGAATTCCGGGTCCCGCAGGATGGACAGCGGATTGTCCTTGAGGTGGTCCGGGGCGGGCGTCGCCCGGGTGACGAAGCGGACGTCGTACGGGTACGAGGCGGTCAGCAGCTTCGCGAGGAGCCGCGGGTTCAGCCGCAGGTCCTTCACGAGCCCGATCTTCTCGGCCTCCCAGTAGAAGCCGACGGTGAGGGCGCTGACGGCGACGGGGGCGTGCACGAAGCCGGCCTTCTCGCCGCCCTCGACGGGCGCGACGGTGAAGCCGAGGCCGGGTGAGGTGGTGGTGGGGTTGAGCAGGCCGAAGCGGACCTGCTCCTCGCCGCGCTGGGTGAAGGTGAAGCGGGTGGCGCCGCCGGCGCACAGGGCGGACTGCCAGGAGGTGACGGCGTCCGTGACCAGTTCGGAGCCGGTGATCCGGCGCTCGGCCTTGTCGGTGGGGCAGGCGTCGCCGACGGGGAGGAAGTCGAGCGGGAAGACCATCCGCCGGTTCCAGTTGCTCGTGGACAGCGGCGAGGTGTGCGGGCGGAGGTTGTTGCCGGTCGAGCCGTCCGGCTCGTGGGAGCCGCGGGGCACCACGACGAGCCAGCAGCCCCGGCCGCGGACGGCGGTCCCGGTGCCGACGGGATCGCCGCAGCCGAGGTGCGGGGCCTCCCGGGTGGACTGGAGGTTGAAGGCCGTCTCGCCGGTGCCGTCGACCTGGGTGCGGGCGAACGCCTCCTCGTTGGTGTCGCTGGGGTTGAAGTAGGTCCAGTCGGTGAGCGAGGCCGTGGGGGCGCCCGAGACGGGCGTGAAGGGGACGAACGGGTCGGTCGTCTGTCCGGGCAGGCCCGGGTAGGGGATCGGCTCGTCGTACTCGGTCTCCAGCGGGTCGGATCCGACGGGGATCAGCCGCTGGCCGATGAACGAGCCGTAGTTGCCGTTGCCGGGGCCGATGCGGGAGGCGCCGTACTGGCACTGCTCGCGCTTCGGGCCGGCCGGGTCGTCGCCCCAGCACTGCATGATCTGGAGGTAGTCGGTGGCCGTGCCCTGCGTCGGCGTGCCGCCCTTCCAGGTGACCCGCAGGCCCTGTCCGCGCAGGTTCCGCGTCTGGTGGACGGTCACCTCCAGGTCGGAGAAGTCGTCGTACGGGCCCTTGGTGCCGCGCTGGGTGACGGCCGAGCCGTCCGGTTCCGCGGCGGCCGCGGCGGGGTCCCGGGGCAGCGGGAGCAGGGCGAGCACGAGGGCGGCGAGCAGGGCGCCGAGGCCGGTGGCGCGGGGGTGCTTCATGCGGGGGTGCTTCACCGGGTGCCTCCCGGGCGTTCGGCGCGGTTCGCCAGGAAGCGGCCGACCAGCGGCGGCGCGATGACGGTGGCGAGGAGCAGGAAGGCGGAGAGGACCATCAGCAGGCCGCGCAGGCCGGCGCCGGTGTCGGCGGCGAGGGTGACGGGGGTGCCGACGACGGGGTTCCCGGCGAACTCGCCGCCGCCCGCCGCGCCGCCCGCGCCGCCCGCGCCTCCGGCGCCGCCGTCCGCGACGAGGTCGCCGGTGTCGGGGTCGACGGCCCCGCCGGAGGTGCCGGAGGCCGTACCACCGGTGCCGGTGGCCGTGCCGGCCGTGGAGCCGCCGGTGCCGGTGGTCCCGGTCGCTCCGGTGCCGGTCGCGCCGGCGGAGCCGGTACCCGATCCCGTTCCCGTGCCCGAGGCGGTGCCGGAGCCTGCGCCGCCGCCGTTCGTGCCGGCGCCCGAAGCGCCGCCGGTACCGGCACCGCCGGCGCCGCCGGATCCGCCCGAGGCGCCTCCGGTGGCCGAACCGCCCGCCGTGTCACCGCTGTTGGCGACGGGGGTCGCCACGCCCTTGGCGCCGCCGGTGCCGTCGGCGCACTGCCGGGCGCCCCGCTGGTCGCAGGGCTTCGGTCGCGGGGCGTTCCTGGCCAGGGTGTTGGAGCCGTCGGAGGAGAAGGTGGGGTTGCGGCAGGAGGAGAGGTCCACGGCGCCGGTGGGGGCGCCGGGGATGCGGCGGACCTGGTCGAAACCGGCCTGGACGAGGTTCTTCGGCAGCGGCGAGTAGCCGAGCTCCTCGGCCTGTTGCTGCCCCTCGCAGAGGAAGTAGCGGGCGAAGGTGCCGAGCGAGCGGCCCTTCTCGGTGGTGTGCGGGGCGGTCTGCGAGGTGGGGACGACCATGTAGCTGTAACTGGACAGCGGATAGGAGCGGTCGTCGCCGGAGCGGTAGACGCCGTCGAGGATCTGGGTGAGGTAGTCGGGCGAGGAGCGGTCGGTGTTGATCCGGGCCTGGAGGAGGGCGACGGCGACGGCCTGGGCGGTGGGCTCGACGTAGTAGCCGGAGCGGTTGAGGACCTTGACGACCGGGAAGTGGGCGTTGACCGCGTACGAGTACTCGACGTAGGTGATCGCGCCCTCGCCCTGCGGCTGGCGGACGTGCGCCGAGACGCCGAGGGAGCCGGACTTGGCGACGGTGGTGGTACCGGGCACGACGGGGAAGTACGAGGTCATGCCGCAGGGCGTGGAGCGGCCTGCGCGGCGGCAGTGGTCGTTCCAGTCCCCGCCGTGCTCCTTGGCGAGCCAGGTGGTGAACTGGGCGGTGGTGCCCGAGCCGTCGGAGCGGACGACGGGCACGATCCGGCGGGCGGGGAGCGTGAGGCCGGGGTTGTCGGCCTTGATCTCGGGCGCGTTCCACATGGTCAGCCGCCCGGTGAAGATCTTCGCCAGGACGGGGCCGGAGAGGCGAAGGTTGGTGACCTGGCGGCCGCCGATGCGGAGGTTGTACATGAAGGCGGTGCCGCCGGCCACGATCGGCATGTAGGCGTAGCCGCGTCCCGGCGGGACGTCGGTGGCGCCGCCGTCGGTGAGGCCGTAGGGGATCTCGGAGACGGCGAAGTCGACGGTGCCGTTCTTGAACTGCTCGCGGCCCTGCGAGGAGCCGTTGGCGTTGAAGTTGACGGTCAGTCCGATGTTGGCCCCGATGTTGCGGCGCCACTGCTCGACGGCGTTGGAGCTCCAGGTGGAGCCCGAGCCGGTGATCTTGGTGTAGCCGGCGGCCTGGGCGGCGGGCGGGCCCGCCAGGAGGGCGAGCAGCGCGCAGAGCACGGTGCCCAGGCCCAGGAGGGTGCGGGTGAGCGGGACGGGCGATCTCACGGCGTGCTCCTCGGAGGTGCGGGCGGGGCGGTACGGGCGGGGGCGGGGGCGAACCGGGCCGCGTCCGCCCGGGAGGCGGCGGTCCGGCGCCGCTCCTGGCGCCTCGTCAGCTGACCGGGCCCGCGTCCGCCGGCGATCCGGGCGAGCACGAAGAGCAGCAGGACGAGGAGCATCAGCACGGCGGCGGTGCCGAAGCCGCGGGCGATCATGTTCGGTTCGGGCGACTTGACCAGCTCGAAGGTGGCGAGCGGCAGGGAGACCTGGGCGCCGGAGGTCGGCAGCGCGTTGAGCTCGGCGGTGAAGCCTGCGGTGAGCAGCACCGGGGAGGTCTCCCCCACCCCGCGGGCGGTGCCGAGGATGACGGCCGTGGTGAGGCCGGAACGGGCGGTGGGCAGCACGACGTGCCAGACGGTCCGCCAGCGCGAGGCGCCCATGGCGTACGAGGCTTCGCGCAGGGTGCCGGGGACGAGCCGGATGACGACGTCGGAGGCGCGGATGATGATCGGCAGCATCATCACGGAGAGGGCGAGGGCGGCGGCGAGGCCGGAGCGCTCCATGCCGAGGGCCAGGATCACGGTCGCGTAGACGAAGAGTCCGGCGACGATCGACGGCAGCGCGGTCATCGCCTCGACGATCGTGCGGACCAGGCGGGCGAAGGCGCCGGGGACCTCGTTGAGGAAGACGGCGCAGACGACGCCGGCGGGGACGGTGAGGACGAGCGCGATGCCGACCTGTTCCAGGGTGCCGACGACGGCGTGCAGGACGCCGCCGGTGTCGAGCGGTTCGAGCGGCCCGGCGAGGCTCATGTCCTCGGTGAAGAAGTTGAGGTGGACGAGGGCCCGGCGGCCTTCCCAGAGGGTGAAGGCGACGACGAAGACGAGGACGGCGAGGAGGACGAGCCCGAGGGTGCGGACGACCACGCCGGCAACCCGGTCGCGGACGGCGGGCCCGTCCTCGTCGAAGGAGACGAGCAGGGCGTAGAGGCCGAGGAAGAGGGCGTACGCGACGAGGACGAAGCCGACGGTGCCGCTGAAGGGCAGCAGGCGGGCGAAGAGCAGCCAGGTGAGGGCGAGCGCGGCGGCCGCGGCGCCGAGCACGGCGTAGACGTCGGTGGCGCGCGCGCCACCGGTGGCGCGGCGCCGTTCGGGGCCGGCCGGCGGGGCCTGCTCGGCGGCCGGCCGCGCGGTCGGCCGCTCCGGGGCGATGGTCATGTGGTTTCCCCTGTTACGCGTCGCTGGACGCGCCGGAGCGGCTGCGGGCGACGATGGACGAGGCGGCGAAGTTGACGATCAGGGTCATGACGAAGAGCGCGAAGCCGGCCGCCATCAGGGCGGACATGCCGAAGGCGGTGGCCTCGCCGTAGCGCAGGGCGATGAGCGAGGAGACCGAGCTGGTGCCGGTCTGGAGCACGTGCCACTGGATGGTGAAGACCTGCGAGATGACCATGTAGACGGCGATGGTCTCGCCGAGGGCGCGGCCGAGGCCGAGCATGGTGCCGCCGATCATGCCGCCCTTGCCGAAGGGCAGGACGACGGAGCGGATCATGCCCCAGCGGGTGGCGCCGAGCGCGTAGGCGCCCTCCCGCTCGCCGGCCGGGGCCTGGGAGAAGACCTCGCGCATGATCGAGCAGATGATCGGCGCCACCATCATGGCGACGACGAGCCCGGCGACGAAGGTGGAGGAGGTGTAGACGGTGGGCGGGGCGAGCGGGTCGTCGGGGTCGGCCCCCTCGACGCGCAGGAACGGGATCCAGCCGAGGTACGCGGAGATCCAGCGGGCGATCGGCAGGATCGATTCCTCCAGCCAGAACACCCCCCACAGGCCGTAGACGACCGAGGGCACGGCGGCCATCAGGTCGACGGTGGAGATCAGGGTGCGGCGCAGCCGGGGCGGGGCGTACTCGGAGATGTAGAGCGCGGCGCCGGTGGCGAGCGGCACGGCGACGACGATCGCGACGAGGGCGATGAGGACGGTGCCGGTGAGGACCGCGGCGATGCCGAACCGTCCGGCGTCCGGCTCCCAGTTCTCGGTGGTGAGGAAGGAGCCGCCGGCCCGGTCGAGGGCCTGCCACGCGCGGTGCAGCAGGAAGCCGCCGACGAGCAGCATCACGGCGAGGACGAGGCCGCCGCCGGTGCGGGCGACGCCGCGGAAGACCCGGTCGGCGGGGCCGGGGTCGGCGTACAGCCGTCTCGGCGTGTCGGGCGGGCCGTCGGGCCGCGGGTCAGGAGCGCCGGGCGGCGCGGTCGTGTCGGTCGTCTCGGTCGTCACGGGAAGGACGTAAGTCCCGCCCGGTGGACGGGTGCGCCACGCGACGTGAACGAGGGGAGCCCGCCGGGCAACTTCCGTTCACCATAAGCCGGTCGAGCTCCACCGGGCGGCCTCGGCGGCCAGCAGGGCGCGGAACCGGTCGTAGGCGGAGCGGCAGGTGGAGTGGCGCTCGTACGCCCTCCCGGAGAGCGCCGCGGCCCGCCCGTCGGCGTCGCGCAGCAGCCAGACCCAGCCGTTGCCGCCCGCGGTGTGCTGCACCCCGCCCCCCAGGGTCGCGTGCTCCGCGCAGAGCGCCGCGAAGGCGGCCCGGCAGGCGGCGTGGTCGGCGAAGCACTGCCCGGACCGTGCCACCACCCGCCCGTTCTGCGCGACCAGCCGCCAGCCGTACCGGCCGTCGGATCTGATGTCGACCAGACAGCGTGTCCCGGACACACCGGTGCCCTTGGTCATTGCCCCCACCCCCACAGTCTCGGCACGGGCAATCTATTGACGCCGCCGGGATCGTCGGGCACCAAACCAGCCGCGGGAGGCATGCTTCACCCCGCCGTTGCCCCTTGGACACCGGCGGGGTGGAGGAGGGTACGGGGCCGGTCTCAGCCGGTCGCGGCGAGCACCACGAAGAGGACCAGGCCGACGGCGGCGGGGGCGATGATCTCGTACGCCCAGCGGATCTGCGGCGCGCCCTGCGCCTCGGGCCGGCCCTGGTAGCGCTCGGCCATCTCGCGCAGGTCGGCGACGTTCTGGTCGCTGGGGGCGACGCGCGAGGCGGAGTCCCGGACGTCGGCGGTGACGGAGGTGCGGCCGTGGGGGTCGTCCTGGGAGGCGCGGGCGGCGCGGCGGGCGGCCCGCTTCCGCTGCCGCAGCGAGACGGGCACGGCCCACAGCTGGTACTTGGCGCCCTCCTGCGTGAAGACCTCGCTGGAGTAGCCGGCCCGGACGTCGGCGACGGCGGCCCAGGGCAACAGGATCGAGCGGAAGGGGTTGCGGATCCGGAGCCGGTCCTCGTTCGCGTACACGGCGGGCCGGATGGTGAAGGCGAGGACGAGCGGCACGACGAGCAGCAGTCCGGCCAGCGCCAGCCAGGGCGTCCGCCCCTCGCCGCGCAGCATCGCGTCCCCGGCGAGCAACAGCGTCAGGGCGAGCAGGAAGGCGCCTCCCACGATGCCGGAGGTGGAGCGGTAGACGCGGTCGGCGAAGGTCGGCTCGGGATTCGGCTCGGAGGGCGCGGGGCTCGTCATGCCGCCGATTCTGCCTCAGGAGCCCCCACGCGGCTCGGGCGCCCCGCTCGGCACGGGGCCGGGCCGGGGGCACGACCGGGGCGGGACGCCGGTGCGGCCGGGGCGGGGCGTCGGTGCGGCCGAGGCGGGGCGTCGGTGCGGCCGGGGCGAGGCGTCGGTGCGGCCGGGGCCGGGCATCGGCACGGTCCGGGGCGGGCGTCGGTGCGGCCGAGGCGGGCCCGCGGTGCGGCCGGGGCCGGGCATCGGCACGGTCGGGGCGGGGCGTCGGTGCGGCCGAGGCGGGCCGTCGGTGCGGCCGGGGCCGGGCATCGGTGCGGCCGGGGCCGGGCATCGGCACGGTCTGAGCGAGGCGTCGGCACGGCCGGGGCGAGGCATCGGCACGGTCGGGGCGGGCGTCGGTGCGGCCGAGGCGGGCCCGCGTGCGGGCCGAGGCCGGAGAGCCGGTCCCGCGTACGGCCGGGGTTCCGCCTCCCCCCGCCCCCGCCCCGGACCCCTCCCCCTCCCCCGGCCCTCAGGCCGGACGGGCGGTGACCAGGTCGGCGTACAGGATGATGTTGTCGGGCCGGTGGCCGTCGACGAGTTCGCCGCCGCAGGTGATCACGCGGAGTTCGGGGCGGCGGGTGTCGCCGTAGACCTTCTCGGTCGGGAAGGCGTCCTTGTCGACCTGCTGGAGCTCGCGGACGCGGAAGACCGCGGCGGTGCCGTCCGCGCGGGTCACGGTGATCTCGTCGCCGACCCGGACCTTCGAGACGTCCTTCAGCACGGCGGGGCCCCGCGCGGTGTCGAAGTGCCCGATGAGGACGGCGGGTCCGGTCTCGCCGGGCGTGACGCCCTTGCCGTACCAGCCGATCCGGTCGGCCTGGGCGACCGAGGGCACCTCGACCGTGCCGTCGGCGTTCAGCCCGAGGTCCAGGACGCCCCGGGCGTCCACGGCGGCGGCGGGCAGCTGGACCCGCACCGGCAGCGAGCGGGCGAGCGGCTTCACGGGCGCGGCGGAGGCGGTGCCGGTGGGCGCCGGGGCGGCGGACTCCGCGATCCGGGCGGGCGGGGTGTCGGCGGTGGTCCCGCCCTGGGCCGAGCAGCCGGTGAGGGCGGCCACGAGGAGGACGGCGGCGGTGAGGGTACGGCGGCGCATGGGACGGCTCCGGGGTGGACGGGTGCGGCCGGCCGTCGTGGGGTGTCGACGGCCGGCCTGGATGGTTCGGTGCTCCGGGCTCGGGTCAGGGGCGAGGAGCGGGGCGTGCGGGTCGTACGCGCGGGGTGTACGGCTCAGCCCCGGGCCGCGACGGCACGGCGGCGCAGCACGGTGAAGCCGAGCCCGGCGGCGGCCAGCGAGGCGGCACCGGCGCCGACGGCGAGGAGCGTGGCGGAGCCCTCCTGGGCGGTCGGCTCGGCACCGGCCGCGACGCCGCCGCGCGGGACGACGGAGGTCTGGCCGCCCTGCGTCTGGGTGCCGGTGCCCGTGCCGCCGCTCTGGGTCTGGCCGGCCGGGGCCGTCTCCAGGACGCAGCCCTTCGGGAGCGCGGGGAAGGGGTGGCTGACGCCCTTGGCGGTGCCGCCCTCGACCTTGGTGTACAGCGACGGGGTGGCGGTGAAGGCGCCGTCGATCCGGGCGACGATGCCGGCGCTCGCGGGCAGCGAGGGGTGCTCGCGGTCGAGGACGCCGATGACCTTCTCGTCCCCGGCGGTGACGAGCTTCGCCTTCGGGCCCTTGGTGGTCATGGTCAGCTGGGCCTGGGTGCCCGCGCCGATCGCGTACGTGATGTCGCTGACGCAGTCGGCGGCCTTGCCCCCGGCGAGGTCGTACGGCTGCGGCGCGGACTGCTCCTTCTGGCCCGGGACGAAGGCGGCGAAGGAGCCGGGCGACTCCAGGACGACGACGGCCTTGCCGAGGAAGTAGACCTTGCGGTCGCCCGCGACGAGGTAGAAGAAGCCGCTGCCCTTGCCGGTGGCGGGGTCGACGGTCTGGAGGCCGTAGTGGCCGTCCTTCTGGCCGACCTCCACGATCGTGCCGTCCGCCAGGCGGTAGTGGCCGGGCTTCGCGGCGGTGGAGTTGCCGATCCAGTTGTGGATGCTGCCGTCCGGGTTGAGGACGAGGTACTCGCCGTTGTCCTGGCCCGCGACGGAGCGGGTGACCGCGTGGAGCTCGCCGACCTTGTCCCCGCCGCGGAAGAGCTCGGCGAACCAGTTCTCCTCCCGGAGCTTGTAGATCTTGGCGACGGTGCCGCTGAGCAGCGTGTCGGTGCGGACCAGCGTGGCGTGCTCGGGGCCGGCCTCGACGGCGGTCACCTCGCCCTCGGCGTCCAGGGTCACCGCGTACCCGGCGAAGACCTTGGTCTCCTCGCCGCCGTAGCCGCCGCCGGCCTTCAGCTCGCCGAGCACCGAGGTGCCGCGCAGGACGGTGGCGGTGAAGTAACGGTGCTGGGTGCCGCGGTTGTAGACCTTCGCCGTGAGGCCGCCGTCGAGCGCGACGGTGCGGACCAGGACGTCGGCGTCGGGGGCGGTGTCGGCCGCGTCGGCGGCCGGGGCGGTGGTGGCGGGAGCCTGGGTGGCGGGGGCGGTGGTGGCAGCGGCAGCGGCCGGCTTCGCGGCGGTCTTCGCGGGCACGGTGGCGGTCGCGGTCGCGGTCGGCGCCGGGGTCGCGGCGAAGGCGCTGCCGGCCGCGAGGACCGGGGCGGCGGCGACGCCGGCGACGAGCGCGGTGGCGAGGGCGGTGCGAAGGGCGGTGCGCATAACGACTCCCGAGAAGATTCGGTGGTGGACGGAGCAGAGCCGCATGCCTGGCTGATGTCTCGATCGGGGAGGGCCGGTGAGTTCTCGCTGGCTGCTGATAAAGAATCTAAAGATCTTGTATGGGGGAGCAGTCCGCTCCACGTCACAGGCGTGTGACAGCCGTCACCGCGCCCCCGCACACCTCCCGCGCCCCCTTGTCCCGCCCGGCACCACGCCGCCGCGCGCCCCTGACCTCGGGCCTCCTCGGACGCCCTCCCCTGTACAGGTCGCTACGCGCGTAGATATGCTCGACTGGTGACCATGCCCACCACCGCATCCGCAGCAGCGGCCTTCGCCGACGTGACCGCGTCCGAGAGCACGCTGCGCCGCTTCCTCCACGGGCTGCCCGGCGTCGACGCCGTGGGCCTGGAGGCGCGCGCCGCGTCCCTCGGCACCCGCTCGATCAAGACCACGTCCAAGGCGTACGCCATCGACCTGGCCATCTCCATGATCGACCTGACCACGCTCGAAGGCGCGGACACCCCGGGCAAGGTCCGGGCCCTCGCCGCCAAGGCCGTCCACCCCGACCCGACCGACCGCACGGCCCCGACGACCGCCGCCGTCTGCGTCTACCCCGACATGGTGGCCACCGCCAAGGCCGCCCTCGCGGGCTCGGACGTCAAGGTCGCCTCGGTCGCCACCGCCTTCCCCGCGGGCCGCGCCGCCCTCCCCGTGAAGCTGGCCGACACCGCCGACGCGATCGCCGCCGGCGCGGACGAGATCGACATGGTCATCGACCGTGGCGCCTTCCTCGCCGGCCGCTACCTGGAGGTGTACGACCAGATCGCCGCCATCAGGGCCGAGTGCGGCGACCGCGCCCGCCTCAAGGTGATCTTCGAGACCGGCGAGCTGTCCACGTACGACAACATCCGCCGCGCCTCCTGGCTCGGCATGATGGCCGGCGCCGACTTCATCAAGACCTCGACCGGCAAGGTCGCGGTCAACGCCACCCCGGCGAACACCCTGCTCATGCTGGAGGCGGTGCGCGACTTCCGCGCCCAGACCGGCGTGCAGATCGGCGTGAAGCCGGCCGGCGGCATCCGCAACACCAAGGAAGCCATCAAGTTCCTGGTGCTGGTCAACGAGACGGCGGGCGCGGACTGGCTGGACAACCACTGGTTCCGCTTCGGCGCCTCCAGCCTGCTCAACGACCTGCTGATGCAGCGCCAGAAGATGGCGACCGGCCACTACTCCGGCCCCGATTACGTGACGGTGGACTGATCGACATGACCTCCCCCTTCGAGTACGCCCCCGCGCCCGAGTCGCGCGCGGTCGTCGACATCGCCCCGAACTACGGCCTGTTCATCGACGGCGAGTTCACCGACGCGGCCGACGGAAAGGTCTTCAAGACCGTCTCCCCCTCCACCGAGGAGGTCCTCTCCGAGATCGCCCAGGCGGGCGAGGCGGACGTGGACCGCGCGGTGAAGGCGGCCCGCAGGGCCTTCGAGAAGTGGTCCGCGCTGCCCGGCTCCGAGCGCGCCAAGTACCTCTTCAGGATCGCCCGGATCATCCAGGAGCGCAGCCGCGAGCTGGCCGTCCTGGAGACCCTGGACAACGGCAAGCCGATCAAGGAGACCCGCGACGCGGACCTCCCCCTGGTCGCCGCCCACTTCTTCTACTACGCGGGCTGGGCCGACAAGCTCGACCACGCCGGCTACGGCGCGGACCCGCGCCCGCTCGGCGTCGCCGGCCAGGTCATCCCCTGGAACTTCCCGCTGCTGATGCTGGCCTGGAAGATCGCCCCGGCCCTCGCGACCGGCAACACGGTCGTCCTGAAGCCGGCCGAGACCACCCCGCTCTCCGCCCTCTTCTTCGCGGACATCTGCCGCCAGGCGGGCCTGCCCAAGGGCGTCGTCAACATCCTCCCCGGGTACGGGGACACCGGCGCCGCCCTGGTCGCGCACCCGGACGTGAACAAGGTCGCCTTCACCGGCTCGACCGCCGTCGGCAAGCAGATCGCCCGCACGGTCGCCGGCACCGACAAGAAGGTCACCCTGGAGCTGGGCGGCAAGGGCGCCAACATCGTCTTCGACGACGCCCCGATCGACCAGGCCGTCGAGGGCATCGTCAACGGCATCTTCTTCAACCAGGGCCAGGTCTGCTGCGCCGGCTCCCGCCTGCTGGTCCAGGAGTCGATCCAGGACGAGCTGCTGGACAGCCTCAAGCGCCGCCTGTCGACGCTCCGCCTCGGCGACCCGCTCGACAAGAACACCGACATCGGCGCCATCAACTCCGAGGAGCAGCTCTCCCGGATCACCTCGCTGGTCGAGCGGGGCGAGGCGGAGGGCGCCGAGCGCTGGACCGCCGCCTGCGACCTCCCGGAGGCGGGCTACTGGTTCGCCCCGACGCTCTTCACGAACGTCACCCAGGCGCACACCATCGCCCGGGACGAGGTCTTCGGCCCGGTCCTGTCGGTGCTGACCTTCCGCACCCCGGACGAGGCCGTCGCCAAGGCCAACAACAGCCAGTACGGCCTCTCCGCCGGCATCTGGACGGAGAAGGGCTCCCGCATCCTCGCGGTCGCCAACAAGCTCCGCGCCGGTGTCGTCTGGGCCAACACGTTCAACAAGTTCGACCCGACCTCGCCCTTCGGCGGCTACAAGGAGTCGGGCTTCGGCCGCGAGGGCGGCCGCCACGGCCTGGAGGCGTACCTCGATGTCTGACACGACCCGACTCTCCGTCTTCAAGACCTACAAGCTGTACGTCGGGGGCAAGTTCCCCCGCTCCGAGAGCGGCCGGGTGTACGAGGTGAGCGACTCCAAGGGCAACTGGCTGGCGAACGCGCCGCTGTCCTCCCGCAAGGACGCCCGTGACGCGGTCGTCGCCGCCCGCAAGGCGCAGGGCGGCTGGGCCGGCGCGACCGCGTACCTGCGCGGCCAGATCCTCTACCGCGTCGCCGAGATGCTGGAGGGCCGCCGGGACCAGTTCGTCCGCGAGGTCGCGGACGCCGAGGGTCTGTCGAAGTCGAAGGCGGCGGCCCAGGTGGACGCCGCGATCGACCGCTGGGTCTGGTACGCGGGCTGGACCGACAAGATCGCCCAGGTCACCGGCGGTGCCAACCCGGTCGCCGGCCCCTTCTTCAACCTCTCCACCCCGGAGCCGACCGGCGTCGTCACCGTCCTCGCCCCCCAGGAGTCGTCCTTCCTGGGCCTGGTCTCGGTGATCGCCCCGGTCATCGCGACGGGCAACACGGCCGTCGTCATCGCCTCCGAGAAGGCCCCGCTCCCCGCGCTCTCCCTGGGCGAGGTGCTGGCCACCTCCGACCTCCCCGGCGGCGTGGTCAACATCCTCTCCGGCAAGGCCGCCGAGATGGGCCCGCACCTCGCGGCCCACCTGGACGTCAACGCGATCGACCTGACGGGCGCGGACGCCGACCTGGCCCGCGAGCTGGAGATCGCGGCCGCGGAGAACCTCAAGCGCGTCCTGCGCCCCCGCACCGAGGACTTCGCCGAGTCCCCCGGCACGGACCGCATGACCGCCTTCCTGGAGACGAAGACCGTCTGGCACCCCACGGGCTCGCTGGGCGCCTCCGGCTCCTCGTACTAGCCCCACCCTCCGCAAGGCCCCCGGATTCCGCACCCGGGGGCCTTGCGCATGACCGCGATCGATCGCAAGATCCGGACATGATGAGGGGATTGATCAAGGGGGACAACGCCTTCGTCCCGACGGCCGCGCTGCGCGTCGCCGTCCGGAGCGGGGTGGACGTCGCGGCGCTGCTCGTGACGGAGCGGGGCAGGGTCCGGGGGGACGCCGACATCGTGTTCGACGGCGCTCCGGCGCACGCGTCGGGCGCGGTACGGCTCGCGGAGGGCGAGGACGGCACGGTGTGGCTGGACGCCGACCTCGCGGGCGTCGAGGAGGGCGTCGACCGCGTCCTCGTCGTCGTGTCGACGGAGGAGGGCGCGCTGCGGGACGCGCGCGGCCTGTCGGCGGAGGTGTTCGGGCCGGACGGCGCGACGGTCGTGGCGTACGAGGTCACCGACGCGGGCGCCGAGACGGCGATGGTCGTCGCGGAGCTGTACCGCCGCTCGGGCGGCTGGAAGTTCCGCGCGGTCGGCCAGGGGTACGTGGACGGGCTGACGGGCCTCGCGGTGGACCACGGGGTGGACCCCGACGGGGAGCCGCAGGAGCTCCCGGAACGGATCCCGGTCCCCACCCCGCCGGCCCCGGCACAGGACCTGGCGGAGGCCCCGACCCCGGCGGAGACCCAGCCGGGGGCTCCGCTCCTGCGCCCCACCCGTGACCAGCTCCTGAACATGACCCAGGACCAGATCCGGGCCCTGGCGCAGGCCCATGCCCAGGCCCGGGCGGACGCGCCCCCGGCGGCGACCGCCCCGCCCGTGCCGGAGCCCGACCCGTCGGTCTGGGCGTGCGGGCCCGTCTTCAAGCCGCGCACCGCCACCGGCCGGGACAACGACGTGATCACCATGAAGGACCTCCCGCCCGGCCCCGTCATGGTCGAGCTGGTCGTGGAGGGCGAGCACTACACGGGGCTGTGGCCGCTCGACGACTCCAACGTCAAGGGGCGTTACCTCGTCAACAGCACGGAGAAGGACTTCCGGGGCCGGGTGATCGCCTTCGTCCCCGAGCACGGGCGGCTGCGCCTGCGGCTGGAGGCGAACGGCCCCTGGCAGGTGCGGATCCTGCCGCTGGCGGAGGCCCGGCGCCTGACGGAGAACCGGCTGGAGAGCTGGGGCCCCGAGGTCCTGCTCCACACCGGGGGGACGGCGGACGCCACCTTCCACTACAAGGGCAGCAGCAACTTCATCGTCCACCTCTACCGGCTGGCCGGGCACACGGACCCCACCACGCTTCCGGAACGCGGACGGGCCGCCGTCAACGAGATCGGGGCGCGCAAGGAGACCCTGCCGCTGCCCGAAGGTCCGCTCCTGGTCTGTCTGATCGCGGCGGACGCCCCCTGGACCGCCCGCCTGAAGGACGTGCGGCCCCACAGCAGCGGCCGGAACGCGGACAGCCCGACGAAGCAGCCCGTGCCCCGCGGGGCACGCGGCTGGCTGCGCCGGGCGAGGGACTGAATCCGCCCGCCTACGGCAGCAGCTTCTGCGTCAGCGGTCCGGCGACCGGCAGGTCGGCCACCGCCCCGCCCTCGGTGAGGTGGCCGGTGACGAGGTCGGTGCCGACCGGCTTGAAGTCGGCGACCTGGGTGCCGATGCCGTTGGCGAGCGGGTCGACGCCGGTCTTGGCCAGCGGGTCCAACTGGAGCCGGGTCAGCGGGCCGAGCCCGTGCGTGACGCCGGTCAGGGCGCCCGCACCGGCCGCGCCGGCGTCCGTGCGGGTCAGCGAGTCCACCGGCAGCGGCACGGCGGCACCCGGGGCGGCCTGGGCCGCCGCCGACGCCCCCAGCACGGCGGCACCGGCCGCGGTGACACCGAGACCGGCCTTGAACAGGAGGCCGCGGCGGGGGGTCTTCGGCTCTGCGTGACGCGCCATGAGGGTCCTTCCGAGGGGTGAGCGGACGGCCACCGACAGTAGTGGAGGTGTGATGCTCGATACCAACAGCCCTCCTCGGTGGTCCCCTGGACGGGGTAATGCCTCACACTGGTGTTCCGTGAGTTCCCAACCGATCCCGACCCGGGTCGTCCTGCTCGCGGGCCCCTCAGGCTCCGGCAAGTCGTCCCTCGCCGCCGTCACCGGCCTCCCGGTCCTGCGCCTCGACGACTTCTACAAGGAGAGCGGCGACCCGTCGCTCCCGCTCGTCGACGGCAGCAGCGACATCGACTGGGACTCCCCACGTTCCTGGGACGCGGACGCCGCCGTCGCCGCGATCGTCGAGCTGTGCCGCACCGGCCGCACCGACGTCCCCGTGTACGACATCGCCACCAGCTCCCGCACCGGCAGCGACCGCCTCGACATCGAGCGGACCCCGCTCTTCATCGCCGAGGGCATCTTCGCCGCCGAGATCGTGACCCGCTGCCGGGAGCTCGACGTGCTGGCCGACGCGCTCTGCCTGCGCGGCCGCCCGTCCACCACCTTCCGCCGCCGGCTCCTGCGCGACCTGCGGGAGGGCCGCAAGTCGGTCCCGATGCTGCTGCGCCGCGGCTGGCGCCTGATGCGCGCCGAGCGGGCCATCGTCACCCGCCAGACCGCCCTGGGCGCCCACCCGTGCGCCAAGCCGGAGGCCCTGGGCCGCCTCGCCGCCGCCGCGGCGGGCCGTCACCGGACCCCCGCGGGCCGCTGAGACACCCCGCACGCGCGCGAAGCGGGCCCTACGAGACCCCCCGGACTCGTACGACCCGCTTCGCTTTTTCCCCCGTGGGCCCCAGATCCCCCCTGGAGCCCTCCCCCGTTGTTCCCCCGTGTTCCCCCGATCCTCAGGCGACGAGCTCGCCGAAGGACTCCTCCTCGTCACGGCCGAAGCTCAGCACCTCGTCCTCGCGCAGTCGCCGCAGCGACCGCCAGATGCTCGACTTCACCGTGCCGACACTGATGTCCAGGATCTCCGCGATCTCCGGATCGGTCCGGCCCTCGTAGTAGCGCAGCACCAGCATGGTCCGCTGGAGCTCGGGCAGCCGGGCCAGGGCCTGCCACAGCACCGCGCGCAGCTCGGTGCCGCGCATCGCGTCCGTCTCGCCGACCGTCTCCGGCAGCTCCTCGGTCGGGTACTCGTTGACCTTGCGCCGGCGCCAGGCGCTGATGTGCAGATTGGTCATGGTGCGACGCAGGTAACCGCCGACGGCGGCCTTGTCGCTGATCCGCTCCCAGGCGCGGTAGGTGGAGAACAGCGCGCTCTGGAGCAGGTCCTCGGCCTCGAAACGGTCACCGGTCAGGTGGTAGGCGGTGGCGTACAGGGAGGCCCGGCGCTCCTGGACGTAGGCCGTGAACTCGGCCTCCGAACAGGAACGCTCCCCCGTGGCCTCCCCGTACACCGCTCCCCCGTCAGCGACGGCGACCATGTAAGGCGCCTTGCGCTGACGCCCGACGGTACGAACGCACCCCCGTCCGTTCGCGACACCGCCGGACTTCTCGGTGCTCCGCACGTCGTGGAGACGCGTGACAACTGCGCTGTTGGTGGTGCCGTGCAGTGTGTTCATCTCGCGCCCCCCGTCGTTCGGAGTCTGTGTTTCGGTCCGTGTGCCAAGAAGCTTGCCCGGCGGACTTCATGGCGTTGTCCGCCGACTGTCACAGACGTGTCACAGGGGCGATGACGGAAGCGCGCCTCCGGGCGGTCGAACTCGGACGGCTCATGAGCCAGAATGACGTCCGTGCCTTTTCTGCTGCTGATCGAGGACGACGACGCCATCCGCACGGCCCTCGAACTCTCCCTGTCCCGGCAGGGCCACCGGGTGGCCACCGCCGCGTCGGGCGAGGACGGCCTGCTGCTGCTCAAGGAGCAGCGGCCGGACCTGGTCGTGCTGGACGTGATGCTGCCCGGCATCGACGGGTTCGAGGTGTGCCGGCGGATCCGCCGCACCGACCAGCTCCCGATCATCCTGCTCACCGCGCGCAACGACGACATCGACGTGGTCGTGGGGCTGGAGTCGGGGGCCGACGACTACGTGGTGAAGCCGGTCCAGGGGCGGGTGCTCGACGCCCGGATCCGGGCCGTGCTGCGGCGCGGCGAGCGGGAGTCGACGGATTCGGCGAGCTTCGGCTCGCTGGTGATCGACCGGGCCGCGATGACCGTGACGAAGAACGGGCTGGACCTCCAGCTGACCCCGACCGAGCTGCGGCTGCTGCTCGAACTGAGCCGGCGGCCCGGACAGGCGCTGTCCCGGCAGCAGTTGCTGCGGCTGGTGTGGGAGCACGACTACCTGGGCGACTCGCGTCTGGTGGACGCGTGCGTGCAGCGGCTGCGGGCGAAGGTGGAGGACGTGCCGTCCTCGCCGACCCTGATCCGCACGGTGCGGGGCGTCGGTTACCGGCTGGACGTCCCTGCGTGACGAAGGGGAACAGGGGGGTGTTCGCCCGGCTGCGGCTGTCCAGCCTGCGCCTGCGGCTCGTCGTGGTGTTCGCGCTGGTGGCGCTGACGGCCGCGGTGTCGGCGTCGGGGATCGCGTACTGGCTGAACCGCGAGGCGGTGCTCAAGCGCACCCAGGACAGCGCGCTGAACGACTTCCGGCAGGAGATGCAGAACCGGGCGGCGACGCTGCCGCTGCGGCCGACGCAGGAGGACCTGCGGCGCACCTCGGAGGAGATGACGGCCGGCGGCCCCGGCTACCAGGTGCTGCTGCTGGGCGAACGGGCCGCGGGGAAGCCGATCGTGGGCGCCTCGGACCCGGACGTGTTCACGCTGGCCGACGTGCCGGTGTCGCTGCGGGAGGCGGTGGACACCCGGCGCCCGGTGACGGACGCGAACCCGTATCCGTACCACCTGTTCTGGCAGCGGACGGAGCGGGGCGGGACGCCGTACCTGGTGGGCGGGACGCGGATCGACGGCGGCGGGCCCGCCGGTTACATGTTCAAGTCGCTGGCGGCGGAGAAGGCGGACCTCAACTCGCTGGCGTGGTCGCTGGGGATCGCGACCGGGCTCGCGGTGATCGGTTCGGTGCTGATGGCGCAGGTCGCGGCGTCGACGGTGCTGCGGCCGGTGCGGCGGCTGGGCGAGGCGGCCCGGCAGCTGGGCGAGGGCAAGCTGGACACCCGGCTGCGGGTGACGGGAGCGGACGAACTGTCCGATCTGTCCCGGACGTTCAACAGCGCGGCGGAGAACCTGCAGAAGAAGGTCGCGGACATGAGCGCCCGGGAGGAGTCGTCCCGGCGGTTCGTCGCCGACATGTCGCACGAGCTGCGGACGCCGCTGACGGCGCTGACCGCGGTGACGGAGGTCCTGGAGGACGAGCAGGACTCGCTGGACCCGATGATCGCCCCGGCGGTGGCGCTGGTGGTGAGCGAGACCCGGCGGCTCAACAACCTGGTGGAGAACCTGATGGAGGTGACCCGCTTCGACGCGGGCACCGCCCGGCTGGTCCTGGACGACGTGGACATCGCCGACCAGATCACCGCGTGCATCGACGCGCGGGCGTGGCTGGACGCGGTGGACCTGGACGCGGAGCGCGGCGTCATGTGCCGGCTCGACCCGCGCCGCCTCGACGTGATCCTGGCGAACCTGATCGGGAACGCGCTGAAGCACGGCGGCTCCCCGGTGCGGGTCTCGGTGCGCACCGAGCCGGGTGCGGACGACGAGGAGGAGCTGGTCGTCGCGGTGCGGGACCACGGTCCCGGCATCCCCGAGGAGGTGCTGCCGCACGTCTTCGACCGCTTCTACAAGGCGAGCGCGCAGCGGCCCCGCTCCGACGGCTCGGGCCTCGGCCTGTCGATCGCGATGGAGAACGCGCTGATCCACGGCGGGACGATCACCGCCGACAACTCGGTGGGCGAGGACGGCGCGGTGGACGGCGCGGTGTTCGTGCTGCGGCTGCCCCGGGACGCGTCGGCGGTCGCCCGCGCCCTGGGCACCGGCACCCGGCAGGGCAAGGGAGAGGACGAGTGAGGCTGCGTACGGTGGCGGCGGTGCTGCCCGCGGTGGCGCTCGCCGCGCTGGTCTCCGGCTGCGGGATCAGGACGACGACGGTGCCGGTGGACGCGGGCGCGGCCCCGTCCCGGGTGCCGTGCAACGTGCCGGAGTCGTCGGCGCCCGCGCCGGGGGTGCCGGTGCGGGCGTTCCTGGTGTGCGGTTCGCAGCTGGAGCCGGTGGACCGCAGGTCGCCGCAGCCGGAGGACAAGGCGAGCGGCGATCCGGTGCGGACGGCGTCGGCGCTCCTCGCGCAGCTGCTCGCGGAGCCGTCGGAGGCGGAGCGGCAGGCCGGTTTCACCACGGCGGTACGGGCTCCGCTGTCGGTGGCGCGCGGCCGGGCGGGCGATCCGGAGGGCACGCTGCGGCTGAGCCGGCAGCCGGAGGACCTGGCGCCGGCGGCGCTGTCGCAGCTGGTGTGCACCTTCGCGGAGAGCTCGGCGGGCGCGGGCGGGCACACGGTGCTGCTCGCGGGCCCGGGGGCGTATCCGCCGAAGCGCTACCGCTGTACGACGGAGCTGCGGGAGCGGCCCGAGTCCGCGCCGCCGACGGCTCCCGCGGCCGTCCGGGCGACGCCGGCGGGCTGAACCGGAACCGTTTCCGGCGCGGTCCGCGTCTTGGGGGGCGTGCAGCGTCAAGGTTCGGGCGGGAACGCCGCCGTGGTCGTCCGCGTGATCGGGTTCGTGCTCCTGATCGCGCATCTGCTGCTCGTCGCCTGGATCGGCCTGCTCCCACGGGACGTGGCCTGGGTGACCGCACCGAACACGGTGCCGCTGGCCGGGCTGCGGGCCGATCTGGCGCTGGGGCCCGCCGCGGCGGCCCGGCTGATCGCCGAGGGACTGCTGCTGCTCGCCCCGCTCGGGGTGCTGCTGCCGATGTGCGACGGGCGTCTCGACGCCTCGCGGTGGGGGTCGCTGGCCCGGACGACGGCGGCGGGCGCGCTGGTGTCGCTGGCCCTGGAGCTGCTCCAGACGGCGGTGCCGGGGCAGGTCGTGGACGTGGACTCGGTGCTCCTGAACACGCTCGGGGTGGCGCTCGCCCATCTCCTGGTGGTGCCGGCGGCGCGGGCGCGGCTGCGGCGCCGGCGGACGGACCCGCACGGTCCGCGGCCGGGCCGGGGTCGTTCCCGGGGTCGGGGTCGTGTCGTGATCGGGAACGAGGCGGATCAGGGTCGTACCCCGAGGATTCCCAGGGTTCCGATCGCCCGGTAGACCGACGTCGCAGGGGTGGTCGCGGCGGCACCATAGAGTCATCGGGAGGCCCGGAGGAGCGGCCTCCCGGAACCGACGAAGGAGCCCACCATGGCCGCACTTGTCCGCCCCCGCGACGGCCGGATGCTCGGCGGTGTGTGCGCGGCGCTCGCCCGGCGCTTCGGCACCTCCGCCCTGACGATGCGTGTGATCTTCCTGGCCTCGTGTCTGCTGCCCGGCCCGCAGGTCCTGCTCTACGCGGCGCTGTGGCTGCTGCTGCCGGGCGAGTCCCGGGCCACGAAGGCGGCGGCCTGGTAACGGGCCGGAGGAGTACGCCGAAGGGGCGCGGACCCGGATGTGCCGGGTGCGCGCCCCTTCGGCGTGTGCGGGGGTCAGCCGATCGGCACGCCGCCCGCGCCGAGCGGGAGGCGGCCGAGGAGGCCGGTGGCGGCGCCGAGCGGGGTGGCGCCGGCGGCGCGGGCGGCGGCGTCGGTCGGCAGGTTCTGGGTGGCCTGGCCGGCCGCCTGGGGGAGGGTCTTGACGCCCTGGTCGAGGCCCTGGCCGCGGGCGCCCTGGCCGCCGCCGAGGGCCTGGCCGGTGCCGTCGAGGCGCTCGGTGAGGCCGTCGCCCAGCGGGGCGAGCTGGGTCACGGAGCCCAGCGCGTCGGCGCCGTCGAGCGGTGCCGGGAGCGGGGCCGCGGAGGCCGTGCCGGCGGCGGCAGCGGCGAAAGCGGCGCCGAGGGCGGCGACACCGAGCTTCTTGGCAGCGGACTGCTTCATCTGAAAATCTTCCTTGGGCTTGAGGGCTGAGCTTCGGGACATCAGGAGAGCAAATCCGGAACAGGGGAATCCGGACATGCAGAGCAGCTCCGCAAACTAACCGCCCCGCCTCCGCTCCGCAAACACCGGAAAGCCGCCGGGTGTCACGCCTCCCCGACGGCTCCGCACCCCTCCGTACGCCTTTTCTCAGTCCGTCTGACCGGAAGAACCGCTGGTCGTGGCGGTCTGCCGGAAAAGCCACTCGGACTTCAGTTCGGCATATCCGGGCTTGATCACGTCGTTGATCATGGCCAGTCGTTCATCGAAAGGAATGAACGCTGATTTCATCGCATTGACCGTGAACCACTGGAGATCGTCGAGCGTGTAATCGAAGGCGTCGACCAGCAGCTCGAATTCCCGGCTCATGCTGGTGCCGCTCATCAGCCGGTTGTCGGTGTTCACCGTCGCGCGGAAGTGGAGCTTGCGGAGCAGCCCGATGGGGTGCTCCGCGTAGGAGGCGGCGGCGCCGGTCTGGAGGTTCGAGGTGGGGCACATCTCCAGCGGGATCCGCTTGTCGCGGACGTACGCGGCGAGCCGGCCGAGCCGCACCGAGCCGTCCTCGGCCACCTCGATGTCGTCGATGATCCGCACCCCGTGGCCGAGCCGGTCGGCGCCGCACCACTGGAGCGCCTGCCAGATCGAGGGCAGGCCGAACGCCTCTCCGGCGTGGATGGTGAAGTGGTTGTTCTCCCGCTTGAGGTACTCGAAGGCGTCGAGGTGGCGGGTGGGCGGGTAGCCGGCCTCGGCGCCCGCGATGTCGAAGCCCACGACGCCGTCGTCGCGGTAGCGGTTGGCCAGCTCGGCGATCTCCAGGGCGCGGGCCGCGTGCCGCATCGCGGTGAGCAGGGCGCCGACCCTGATCCGGTGACCGGCCTCGCGGGCCCGGCGCTCGCCCTCGCGGAAGCCCTCGTTGACCGCCTCGACGACCTCCTCCAGGGTCAGCCCGGCCTCCAGGTGCTGCTCGGGGGCGTACCGCACCTCGGCGTAGACGACGCCGTCCTCGGCGAGGTCGACGGCGCACTCGGCGGCGACGCGGAAGAGCGCCTCGCGGGTCTGCATGACGGCGCAGGTGTGCGCGAAGGTCTCCAGGTAGCGCTCCAGGGAGCCGGAGTCGGCGGCCTCGCGGAACCAGATGCCGAGCTTGTCGGGTTCCGTCTCGGGCAGCCTCGAATAGCCCTGCTCGCGGGCGAGTTCGATGATCGTGCCGGGGCGCAGTCCGCCGTCGAGGTGGTCGTGGAGCAGCACCTTCGGGGCACGGCGGATCTGGTCCGCGGTGGGGACGTGGGATGTCTGGCTCGTCATTGCCGCACTCTAGCCCCTACGCGCGTAGAACGCGCCCCGTCGACGCCGGGAGCGACGGGGTTTTCCCGGGTGCGCGGCCGGGCCCCGGCTGCCTACCCTGACCGCATGAGCACCCCGTCCGACCCTGCCGCCTTCGCCGTCGACCCCGCCGAACTCCGGCGCGTCCACGGCTTCGTGTCCGCCTTCACCCGCCGGCAGGCCGCCCGGACCGTCGACTTCCCCGGGGGATTCGCCGCGCTCGACGACGCCTACGCCCTGTCCCACGGCAACAACCACCTCCTCGTGGACGGCCCGACCGACCCCGAGGCACTGCCCGGCCGGGCCGACGAACTCCTCGCGCACCTCCCCCACCGGGCGGTGTACGTGCTCGACGGGCCGACCGCGGCCGCCTGCGCGGAGCCGCTGGCCCTGGCCGGGTACACCTGCGCGACCGTCCTCCTCATGCGCCACGAGGGCCCGGTGCCGGAGCTCGGCGGGGCGCGCGAGGTGGACCTGCCGTCCCTGCGGGGGCCGGTCGCCGACAGCTGGCGCCGCTTCCTGCCGGAGGCGGGGGACGAGGTGGTCCGGGACCTGGTCGACCGCCGGGCGGCCCGCCTCCGGGGCGCGCCCGACGTCCGCTTCCTCGCCTCCCACGACGAGTGGGGCGAGGTGGCCGCCTGGGGCGATCTCTACCTGGACCCGGCTTCGGGGGTGGCCCAGATCGAGGACCTGGTGACGGCCGCCTCCCATCTGCGGCAGGGCCACGCCGGGGTGGTCCTGGACACGGCGCTGCGCACGGCGGCCGGCGCCGGCTGCGCCACCGTCTTCCTCACCGCGCTCGCGGACGACTGGCCGCGCCACTGGTACGGGCGGCGGGGCTTCGTCCCCGTCGGCACCGTGCACTGCTTCGAACGCGTGTAGAGCGGACCGGAGTTCGCCGGGGCGGCGATACGTAACAGAGACCGCGCGTACGACTGCCGTACACCTCCGCTTCTGAGACTGTTCTGTCATGGCGCAGTACGCACTCGTGGGGACTGCCGACGGCCGGAGACCCCGGCTCGGTCGGCCTGTCGGGGTTTCACGGTCCGCGGCGGCGGTGGGCGGCGTGGCGCTGCTCCTGCCGGACGGGGAACCGGTGTCGGGCCGTCGGGCATCGGCCCGCGCGCACGCCGCCGCACTGCCGCTGGGGCGCGAACTCGCCCGCGCGGGACGGCCGGAGGGGCTCGTCGCCCAGGTGGTGCGCTACCGGGGGCGCGGCTGGAACGGCACCGACGCGGACCTCGCCGCGGACGCCTCCTGGGCGGTCGCCGAGGCCGTCCGGCGCTACGGCGACGTCCCGGTCTGCCTGATCGGCCACGGGATGGGAGCCCGGGCCGCGCTGCGGGCCGCCGGGCACCCCGCCGTCGGCGCGGTGCTGGCGCTCGCGCCCTGGCTGCCCGAGGACGACGTGGCCGCCGAGCCCGAGCCCGTACGCCAACTCACCGGACGCCGGGTGCTGATCGTGCACGGCACCAACGACGCCCGGACCGATCCCGAGCTGTCCTTCCGCTACGCGGCCCGCGCCAAGAAGACGAACCGGGAGACCTGCCGCTTCGAGGTCCACTCGGACGGGCACGGGCTGCGCCAGTACGCCGACGAGGTGCGGGCGCTCGCCGCCGACTTCGTCCTCGGCGCCCTCTTCGCCCGCCCGGTCACCCGCCCCCTGACGGACGCCATGGCGGCCCCTCCCCCGATCGGCCTGCGGATGCCGCTGGCCGCGGGCTTCCGGAGCCGCTCAGGCCGGCGCTGAGTCCTCCCGCGGCGGCTGCGACTCCTTCGGGAGGAGATGGCCGCGGCGGCTCAGGAGGAACTTCTTGAAGGCGGCGACCGGGGCGGTGTCCGGATGGCCGTCCAGCCAGGCGACGCCGATCTCGCGGACGGCCCGCGGGGCGGTGACGGTCAGCTCGACGACGCCCGGACGGGCCACGGCGGGCGGCGGGAGCAGCGCCACGCCGAGCCCGGCCGCGACCAGGCCGCGCAGCGTCTCGGCCTCCTCGCCCTCGAAGGCGATCCGGGGCGTGAAACCGGCCTCCGCGCACAGGTCGTCGGTGATGCGGCGGAGCCCGTACCCCGGTTCGAGGGTCACGAAGGTCTCCTCGGCGGCCTCGGCGAGCCGGATGCGGCGGCGGCCGGCCAGCCGGTGGTCGTCGGGGACGACCAGCCGGAGCCGCTGCTCGTCGAGCCGGCGGCCGACCAGATCGGGGGCGGCCGGCACCGGGGAGGTCAGACAGAGGTCCAGTTCGCCGGCCCGGAGCCGCTCGATCATCGCCTCGCCGTAGTTCTGGACGAGGGTGAAGCGGACCTTCGGATGGTCGACCCGGAAGGCCCGGATCAGCGCCGGGACCGTCTCCGAGCCCATGGTGTGCAGGAAGCCGAAGGCGACCCGCCCCGCCGTGGGGTCGGCGTCGGCCCGTACGGTGTCGGCGGCCCGCTCCACTTCGGCGAGGGCCCGCTCGGCGGCGGTCAGGAAGCGGCGGCCGGCCGGGGTGAGCGCGACCGTGCGGCCCCGGCGGGCGAAGAGCGCCACCCCGAGGTCCTCCTCCAGCCGCACCATGGCCCGCGAGAGCGTCGACTGGGGCACGCCCAGCTCGGCCGCGGCCCTGGTCACGTGCTCGTGCCGGGCCACCGCGGCGAAGTACGCGAGCCGCGGCGCGAGCACCGGCCCCATGTCTTCTTCGTTACTGTTCGGTGACAGCCGATGCTGTGACCTGTACTCATGCACCACGGGAACGATTACAGCAGATCCATGCATTGGACGCATGAACCGGAGCGTCCTACGTTCGTGACATGCCTTCCGCCAGTACCAAGGCGGACGCCGCCACCCCCGCGTCCGCCGACACCGCAGCCGACACCCGCCTCGCCCCGGGCGCCCCCGGCCACCGCCGGATGAGCCTCGCGCTCTTCGCCGCCGGTCTCGCCGCCTTCGCCCTCCTCTACTCCACCCAGGCCCTCCTCCCGGCGATCTCCGCCGAGTTCGGCGCCACCGCCTCGGCCGCCTCCTGGACCGTCTCCGCCGCGACCGGCGCGCTCGCCCTGTGCGTGCTGCCGCTCAGCGCGCTGTCCGAGCGCTTCGGCCGGCGCACGATGATGACCGCCTCCCTCACGGTCGCCGTCGGCCTGGCGCTGCTGGTTCCCCTCGCACCCAATCTGGAGGTCCTGATCGCGCTGCGGGCCCTCCAGGGCGCGGCGCTGGCCGGACTGCCGGCCTCGGCGATGGCGTACCTGGCCGAGGAGGTGCGGCCCCGGGCGCTGATCGGCGCCATCGGCCTCTTCGTCGCGGGCAACTCGATCGGCGGCATGAGCGGCCGGATCGTCACCGGCTGGGTGGCGCAGATGTGGGGCTGGCGGGCCGGTCTGGCCGCCGTCGGCCTGACCTCCCTGCTGTGCGCGATCGCCTTCCGCGCGCTGCTCCCGAAGGCACGGCACTTCACCCCCGGCACGCTGAACCCGAAGGCGCTCGCGGCCACGGTGCGGGGTCACCTCGCGGACCCGCTGCTCATGCGGCTGTACGGCATCGGCGCGCTGTTCATGACGGTCTTCGGCGCCGTGTACACGGTCATCGGCTACCGGCTCGCGGAGGCGCCGTTCTCGCTGCCGCAGGGCGTGATCGGCTCGATCTTCCTGGTCTACCTGGTGGGTACGGTCTCCTCGGCGGCGGCCGGGAAGCTGGTCGGCCGGCTGGGCCGGCGCGGGGCGCTCTACCTGGCGGTCTCCACCACCACGGCGGGCCTGCTGCTCTCGCTCTCCGACTCCCTCGCGGCCGTCCTCGCGGGCCTGGTCCTCATCACGGCCGGCTTCTTCGCGGGCCACGCGGTGGCGTCCTCCTCGGTGAGCCGGACCGCGAGGACGGGCCGCGCGCAGGCCTCGGCGCTCTACCAGTCCGCGTACTACCTGGGCTCCAGCGCGGGCGGCACGCTCGGCGCGATCGCCTTCCACGCGGGCGGCTGGGCGGGGACGGTCGCGATCGGTCTGGTGGCGGTGCTCGGCGTCGTCTCGATCACCCTGTACGGCTCGCACAGCGCGCGCGTCGAGGCCCGCAGGATCCGTCCGGTGACGGCCTGAGCACGCTCGTGTGACCGCTCGGTCACGGTCTCGGCGGCGGTGCAACTGACGGACTCCCCCGCACGTCCTGAGAGACAGGACCCAAGGGGGAGTTGACGATCATGAACGGATTCACGCGCCGGGCGGGGAAGAGAGCCGGCATAGCCGCCGGGCTCACCTCGCTCCTCGTCCCCGCCGCGCTCGTGCTGGGCGCGGCGCCGGCCCAGGCCGCGTCGTGCAACGTGACGACGGGGCCGTACCAGAAGCAGGTCGAGAAGTTCCTCGGCCGCACCGTCGACGGGCGGCAGTCGCTCGGCGACTGCCAGGCCATCCAGGCCTTCCAGCGCAAGCACGGCATCACGCCGACCGTGGGCTACGCGGGCCCGCTGACCTGGCGCACGATGAACACGATGATCCAGCAGAAGGCGGCCGGGACCAACCCGAACAAGGACCGCAAGTGTCCGACCAACAAGGGCCGGATCGCCTGCGTGGACCTCACCCGCCAGCTCAGCTGGATCCAGGACGGCTCGCGCCTCAAGTACGGCCCGGTGCCGGTGCGCACCGGCAAGGACGGCACCGAGACCCGTACCGGCCTGAAGAAGATCTACTGGCGGAACATCAACCACTGGTCGACGCTCTACAACGTCTCCATGCCGTACTCCCAGTTCTTCGACGGCGGCCAGGCGTTCCACTCCACCACCAAGTCCATGTGGAACCCGCCCGGTTCCGGCGGCTGCGTCAACATGCGCTCCGCCGACGCCAAGGCCTACTGGAACCTCCTGCGCAACGGCGACGACGTCTACGTCTACGGGCGCAAGCCGGGAACCTGACCCCGGCTGTCGGTGCGCTGCGGTAGCTTCGCTCCCACCGGTGCCGGACGGGTGCCGGTGAGGGGCGACTGGGGACGCGATGGGCGAGACCGCCGTGGTGACGACCGATGAACTCGACAAGTACCGGCGCGAGCTGACCGGTTACTGCTACCGGATGCTCGGCTCCTCCTTCGAGGCCGAGGACGCCGTGCAGGACACGATGGTGCGGGCCTGGAAGGCGATGGACTCCTTCGAGGGGCGCTCCAGTCTGCGGTCCTGGCTGTACCGGATCGCGACCAACGTCTGCCTCGACGCGCTCAACGCGGGCAACAAGCGGGCCCGGCCGATGGATCTCTCCGGGCCGACGCCGGTCGCGCAGGCGCAGCTCGTCAAGCAGCCGGAGATCACCTGGCTGGAGCCGATCCCGGACGGGCGCGTGATGCCGACGGCGGGTGACCCGGCGGAGACGGCGCTCAGCCGCGAGACCGTGCGGCTCGCCTTCGTCGCCGCGCTCCAGCACCTGGCGCCCAAGCAGCGGGCGGTGCTGATCCTGCGCGAGGTGCTCGCCTGGAAGGCCGCCGAGGTCGCCGAGCTGCTCGACACCTCCGTCGCCTCGGTGAACAGCGCGCTCCAGCGGGCCCGGGCGACCATCGCCGAGCAGGCCCCCGCCGAGTCCGACGCGGCGAACCCGCTCGACGAGGAGCAGCAGGCGCTCCTGGAGCGGTACGTGGCCGCCTTCGAGGGCTACGACATGAAGGCCCTCACCGCGCTCCTCCACGAGGACGCGACCATGACCATGCCGCCGTTCGACCTGTGGCTCCGGGGCCACGACGACATCGTCGGCTGGATGCTGGGCGTCGGCGACGTGTGCCGCGGCTCGAAGCTGGTCCCGACGGTCGCCAACGGCTCGCCGGCCTTCGCGCACTACCACCCGGACCCGGAGGGCGGTTACAGCCCGTGGGCGCTGATCGTCCTGGAGCTGCGGGACGGCAAGGTGGCCGGGATGGACTTCTTCCTGGACACCCCGCGCTGGTTCCCGCTCTTCGACCTGCCGGAGCGGCTTGAGGCGTAGTCCTTCACAGGACCTCGTCCAGGCCGGTGAGGCGGAGCAGGGCCGTGAGTCCGGGTCCTGCTCCGTCGAAGTGCAGCCGGTGGCCGCGGCGGCGGGCGGCGAGCGCGATCCGGGCCAGCGCGTCGACGGCGGCGAGACCGTCCGCGTGCGGGTCGACCCGGCACCGCACCTCCCCCGGCGGAGCGGCGGCCAGCTCGGCGCAGAGCCGGGCGACCTCCTCGCGGGTCGGTCCGGCGGGGAGGCTCATGACGAAGGGCTGACTGGTGTCCACGTGGGGGTGACCGCCGGGACGGGCGGAACTCATCGCGTGAGAGGCTCGCGATCATGACTTCTCACCCTGTCGAACTGGTGATCTTCGACTGTGACGGCGTTCTGGTGGACAGCGAACGGCTCTACTGCCGGGTGGACCGGGAGGTCTTCGCGGAGCTGGGCGCCGAGTTCACCGAGGCGGAGCTGGTCGAGCACTTCGTGGGCTCCCCGCACGAGATCTGGACGGCCCTCGTGGAGGAGCGCCGGGGGCGCCCGCTGGAGCCGGGCTGGCAGGAGCCGTACCGCGTCCGCTACGAGACGGTGCTGGACGCCGAGCTGACGGCGGTCGAGGGGGTCGCGGAGGTCCTGGACGCGCTGGCGGTGCCGTACTGCCTCGCCTCCAACGGCAGCCACGCCGAGATCCGCCGCAACCTGACGCGCACCGGGCTGCTCGACCGCTTCGAGGGCCGCGTCTTCAGCGCCCGGGACGTCGCCCGGGGCAAGCCCGCCCCGGACCTCTTCCTGCACGCCGCGGCCTCGCTGGGCGTCCCGCCGGAGCGGTGCGCGGTGGTGGAGGACAGTCCGTACGGCGTCCGCGCGGCACGGGCGGCGGGGATGCGGGCGTTCGGCTACGCGGGAGGGCTGACCCCCGCGCACCGGCTGGAGGGCCCGGACACCGTGGTCTTCGAGGACATGCGGAAGCTGGCGGGGCTGCTGGCCCGTTGACCAGGCGGCGCGTGAGGGCCCGGCGCGGGTGCGCCGGGCCCTCACGCGTGCGGACGTCCGTTACGCGATGCGGTCCAGGACGATCGGGGTCGCCGTGAAGGGCGTGCCCGCCGGGGCGATGTCCCAGGCGCCCTCCAGGGAGCCGAGGGCGTAGTCGAACTTCTCCGGGGTGTCCGTGTGGAGGGTGAGGAGGGGCTGGCCGGCCGTGACCGTGTCGCCGGGCTTGGCGTGGAGCTCGACGCCCGCGCCGGCCTGCACCGGGTCCTCCTTGCGGGCGCGGCCCGCGCCGAGGCGCCAGGCGGCGATGCCGATGTCGTAGGCGTCGAGGCGGGTCAGGACGCCGGAGGACGGGGCCGTGACGACGTGCTGCTCGCGGGCGACGGGGAGGGCCGCGTCCGGGTCGCCGCCCTGCGCCGCGATCATCCGGCGCCAGACGTCCATCGCGGAGCCGTCCTTGAGGGCCTTCGCCGGGTCGGCGTCCTTGATGCCGGCGGCGGCCAGCATCTCGGCCGCCAGGGCGACGGTCAGGTCGACGACGTCCCGCGGGCCGCCGCCGGCCAGGACCTCGACGGACTCGCGGACCTCCAGGGCGTTGCCCGCGGTGAGGCCGAGCGGGGTCGACATGTCGGTGAGGAGCGCGACCGTCCTCACGCCGCTGTCGGTGCCGAGCGCGACCATGGTGGAGGCCAGCTCGCGGGCGTCCTCGATGGTCTTCATGAAGGCGCCGGTGCCGACCTTGACGTCCAGGACCAGGGAGCCGGTGCCCTCGGCGATCTTCTTGGACATGATGGACGAGGCGATGAGCGGGATCGCCTCGACGGTGCCGGTGACGTCGCGGAGCGCGTACAGCTTCTTGTCCGCGGGGGCCAGGCCGTCGCCGGCCGCGCAGATGACCGCGCCGGTGGTGTCGAGGACGTGCAGCATCTCCTCGTTGGAGAGCAGGGCGCGCCAGCCGGGGATGGACTCCAGCTTGTCGAGGGTGCCGCCGGTGTGGCCGAGTCCGCGGCCGGAGAGCTGCGGGACGGCCGCGCCGCAGGCGGCGACGAGCGGGGCGAGCGGGAGGGTGATCTTGTCGCCGACGCCGCCGGTGGAGTGCTTGTCGGCGGTGGGGCGGGAGAGCGCGTCGAAGTTCATGCGCTCGCCGGAGGCGATCATCGCGGCCGTCCAGCGGGCGATCTCGTCGCGGTTCATGCCGTTGAGCAGGATCGCCATGGCCAGGGCCGACATCTGCTCGTCCGCGACCACGCCGCGGGTGTAGGCGTCGATGACCCAGTCGATCTGCTCCGGGCTCAGCTCGCCCTTGTCCCGCTTGGTCCGGATGACGGAGATGACGTCCATGTCGTGGTGCCTCTTTCTACGCGCATAGAGGGGGGAACGGGAGGAGCGGCCCCTCCCATGGTGCCGGAAGGGCCGCTCCGAGGTGCTACTTGGCGAGGTGGTCCGGGCCGAAGGCCTGCGGCAGCATCTCGGCCAGGGTCAGGAACCCGGCGGGCGTCTCCAGGACGAGCTCGGGGCCGCCGAACTCGTACAGGAGCTGTCGGCAGCGCCCGCAGGGGACGAGCGACTCGCCCCGGCCGTCCACGCACACGAAGTGGGTGAGCCGGCCGCCGCCGGTGGCCTGGAGCTGCGAGACCAGGCCGCACTCGGCGCAGAGGCCGAGCCCGAAGGAGGCGTTCTCGACGTTGCAGCCGGAGACGGTCCGGCCGTCGTCGACGAGGGCGGCCGCGCCGACCGGGTAGCCCGAGTACGGGGCGTAGGCACGGCCCATCGCGGTCCGGGCCTCCTCCCGCAGGGCCTCCCAGTCGGGCTCGGCGGCGGGCGTCGTCACTTGCCCTGGCCCTTCCGGTAGGGCAGGCCGTCCGCCTTCGGCATCCTGAGCCGCTGTGCGGACAGCGCCAGCACCAGCAGGGTGGTGATGTACGGGGCGGCGTCGACGAACTGGCTCGGGACCTGGTCGGTGAGCGCGTACCAGAGGAAGAAGCCGACCGCGAAGACCGCGGCGATCACGGCGGGCACGTACTTCTTCTTGTACAGCTGCCAGGCGGCGGCGAGCACCAGGAGGATCGCGACGAGCAGCAGCAGCGCGTGGACGTTCTCGGCACCGCCGCGGATCTTGAGGCTGTCGGTGAAGCCGAAGAGGCCGGCGCCGAGGGCCATGCCGCCGGGCATCCAGTTGCCGAAGATCATCGCGGCGAGACCGATGTAGCCGCGGCCGCCGGTCTGGCCCTCCTGGTAGATGCCGGTGGAGACGATCGCCAGGAACGCGCCGCCGAGGCCCGCGAGGGCGCCCGACATGGTGACGGCGATGTACTTGTACTTGTAGACGTTGACGCCGAGGGACTCGGCGGCGACCGGGTTCTCACCGCAGGAGCGCAGCCGCAGGCCGAAGGCCGTGCGCCACAGCACCCACCAGGTGGCGGGGACCAGCAGGATCGCGACGACCGTCAGCAGCGACAGGTTGGTGACCAGGCCGCCGAGGATGCCGGCGATGTCCGAGATCAGGAACCAGTGCTTCTGCTGGAGGTCCATCAGCCAGTCCGACAGCCCCGGGACGGTGATGTCGGTGATCGGGTCGATGCGCGGGGACTGCTTGGAGGAGCCGCCCTCGGCCTCGCCGAACGTGAAGTTCGACAGGTACTGGGTGAAGCCGACCGCGAGGATGTTGATCGCCACACCGGAGACGATGTGGTTCACGTTGAAGGTGACCGTGATGATCGCGTGCAGCAGACCGCCGATCGCGCCGCCGAGGAGGCCGACGACGACGCCCGTCCAGGGGCCCCACTGGTAGCCGGCCCAGGCGCCGAACCAGGTGCCGAGGACCATCATGCCCTCGAGGCCGATGTTGACCACGCCCGCGCGCTCGGACCAGAGGCCGCCGAGACCGGCGAGGCCGATCGGGATGGCGAGCTGGAGCGCGCCGGAGACCTGGCCCACCGAGGTCAGGTCGTCGGCGCCGGAGATGACGCGGACCAGCGAGAAGAGGACGAGGCCGGCCGCGACGATCAGCAGGATCCACGGCCAGGTCAGCTTGCGGCGCCCGGCCTTCTTGGGTGCGGCGCTCGGCTTGGCGACAGTGCCGGTGCTCATGCCGAGACCTCCTTGTCGGTCTTGATGGCACCACCGGCGGCGAGCTCCTCGCCGACCTTCTGCTGCTGGCGGCGGGTGCCGTAACGGCGGACGAGTTCGTAGGAGACGACCACGGCGATCACGATGATGCCCTGCATGATCTGCGTGATCTCCTTCGGGTAGCCCTCGACGTCCAGCGACGAGGACGCCTTGTCGAGGAACGCGAAGAGCAGGGCCGCGAAGAGGATGCCGACCGGGTTGTTGCGGCCGAGCAGGGCGATCGTGATGGCGGTGAAGCCGACGCCGACCGGGAAGGACAGGCTGTACGTGTGGGTGTCGCCGAGCAGCGTGGGCATGCCGGAGAGGCCCGCCAGACCGCCGGAGATGAGCATCGAGGTGAGGATCATCCGCTTGGCGTCGACGCCGCTGGCCTGGGCCGCGGACTCGCTCTCGCCGGTGGCCCGCAGGTCGAAGCCGAAGCGGGTGCGGTTGAGGGCGAACCAGTAGACGACGCCGAGGGCGAGCGCGACGAAGGTGAAGCCGTAGATCTCGCCGTTGCCCTGGCCCATGTCGATGCCGGGGAACCAGCCGGACTCGGCGATCTCACCGGTGGTGAGGTCGTTGGAGCCCTCCGGCTGGACGCCGAGGTTCTTCGGCAGGATCAGCCAGGCGATCAGGGAGGTCGCGATGGCGTTGAGCATGATCGTCGAGACGACCTCGGAGACGCCCCGGGTGGTCTTGAGGATGCCGGCGATGCCGGCCCAGAACGCACCGGTGAGGGCGGCGACGACCACGATCAGCAGGATGTGCAGCGGGCCGGGCAGCTCGACCGAGGCGCCGACCACGGCCGAGATCATCGCGGCGAGGCGGTACTGGCCGTCGACGCCGATGTTGAAGAGGTTCATCCGGAAGCCGATGGCGACGGCCAGGGCTGCCAGGTAGTAGATCCCCGTCTGGTTGATGATCAGGACCTGGATGTCCGCGTACCCGGCGTTCTCGATCATCAGCTGGATCGGCTCGATCGGGTCGAGGCCCGTGGCGAGCAGCACCAGCATGGTGAGCACGAACGAGGAGACGAGCGCGAGCACCGGGCCGGCGGCCCCGATGAGCAGCTTGTCCTTGTCGATCTTCATCATCGGGCGTCACCGTCTTCGGACTGCTCGGACTGCTCGGGCCGCTCGTCGCCGCCTTCCAGGCGGCCGGTGGCCGCTCCGGTCATGGCGGAGCCCAGCTGCTCGGGCGTGATGGTGGCGGGATCCGCGTCCGCGACGAGCTTGCCGCGGTACATGACCCGGAGGGTGTCGGAGAGGCCGATCAGCTCGTCGAGGTCGGCCGAGATCAGCAGGACGGCCAGGCCCTCGCGGCGGGCCTCCCGGATCGCGTCCCAGATCTGCGCCTGCGCGCCGACGTCCACACCGCGGGTGGGGTGGGCGGCGATCAGGAACTTGGGGTTGTGGCTCATCTCGCGGCCGACGATCAGCTTCTGCTGGTTGCCGCCGGAGAGGGAGGCCGCGGTCACGTCGATGCCCGGGGTGCGGACGTCGTACTCGCGGACGATCCGCTCGGTGTCCTTGCGGGCGGCCTTCGGGTCGAGGATGCCGCGCTTGGAGTTCGGGGCCTCGGTGACGTGGCCGAGGATGCGGTTCTCCCAGAGGGGGGCCTCCAGGAGCAGGCCGTGGCGGTGGCGGTCCTCGGGGATGTAGCCGATGCCTCCCTCGCGGCGCTTGCGCACGGGGAGGGCGGAGATGTCCTGGCCGTCCAGGCTGATGCCGCCGGAGTCGGGCGCGCGCAGGCCCATCAGGGCCTCGATCAGCTCGGTCTGGCCGTTGCCCTCCACGCCCGCGATGCCGAGGATCTCGCCCTTGTGGATGGTGAGCGAGACGTCGTCGAGCAGCTTGCGGCCGGCCGCGACCTCCTCGCGCACGACCGCGGTGGCGGACGGGTCCGCGGGGGCGGCGGTGGTCAGCGGGGCGCCGGTGAAACCGCTCTCCAGCAGGGTGAGCCCCTTGACCTCCAGCATCGCGACGTCCGTGACGGTCGACTCGCGGGTCTCCGGGGAGGGCAGCTCGCTGCCGACCATCAGCTCGGCGAGCTGCTTGGTGGTGGCGGTCTTCGGGTCGGCGGTGCCGACGGTGGTGCCGCGCCGGATGACGGTGATGTCGTCGGCGACCTTCAGGACCTCGCCCAGCTTGTGCGAGATGAAGATGACGGTGAGGCCCTCGGCCTTGAGCTCGCGCAGGTTGTCGAAGAGCGCGTCGACCTCCTGCGGGACGAGCACGGCGGTCGGCTCGTCGAGGATGAGGATCTGCGCGCCGCGGTAGAGGACCTTCAGGATCTCGACGCGCTGGCGGTCGGCGACGCCGAGGTCCTCGACGAGGGCGTCGGGGCGGACGCCGAGGCCGTACGCGTCGGAGATCTCCTTGATCTTCTTGCGGGCCTTGGCACCGATGCCGTAGAGCTTCTCGCCGCCGAGGACGACGTTCTCCAGGACGGTGAGGTTGTCGGCGAGCATGAAGTGCTGGTGCACCATGCCGATGCCGCGCGCGATGGCGTCACCGGGGCTGGAGAAGCTGACCTGCTCCCCGTCGATGGCGATGGTGCCCTCGTCCGGCTTCTGCATGCCGTAGAGGATCTTCATGAGGGTCGACTTGCCGGCACCGTTCTCACCGATCAGGGCATGGACGGTGCCCTTCCGGACGGTGATCGCGATGTCCTTGTTGGCGACGACGCCGGGGAAGCGCTTGGTGATGCCGTGGAGTTCCACGGCAGGGGGGCTGGACGCGTTGATGACGCACTCTCCTTGGCCGAAAGGAGTGGGAGGCGAGGGCAGGGCGGGGCGAAGTTATCGTGCCGGTGCGACATCTACACGCGTAGCGCTGCCGAAAAGTGAAAACCCGTACGGGAATGGGCCCGGGGCCCGGTCCTGGTGGGAGTCCCACCGGGGCCGGGCCCGCGGGCAACTAGGTCGTGAGTCGCGCCTTACGGGGCGGTCTTGACCGTGATCTTGCCGTCGATGATGTCCTGCTTCGCCTTGTTGACCGCGGCGATGAGGTCCGTCATCTCCTTGTACTTCGGGTTCGAGTCGGCCAGGCCGACACCGTCGGTGGCGAGGCCGTAGCGGACCTCACCGGTCTGCGGCTTGCCGTCCTTGACCGACTTGATCAGGTTGAAGACGGAGTCGGAGACGTCCTTGGTGACCGAGGTCAGGATCGAGTCCTTGTACGCGGCGAGACCGGCCTGGTTGTACTGGTCGGAGTCGACGCCGATGGCCCACTTGCCGGCCTTGGAGGCGGCCTCGATGGCACCGGAGCCCGCGAGACCGGCGGCGGCGTAGATCACGTCGGCGCCCTTGTCGAGCTGGCCCTGGGCGGCGGCCTTGCCGAGGTCGGGCTTGGCGAAGCCGTCGAAGTTCGGCGGCTGGGTCAGGTACTGGGTGAGCACCTTCGCCTTGGGGTTGGTGTCCTTGACGCCCTGGACGTAGCCGGCCTCGAACTTCTTGATCAGCGGGACCTCGACACCGCCGATGAAGCCGACCGTGCCGGACTTGGACGCCTTGGCGGCGGCGACGCCGGCCAGGTAGGAGCCCTGCTCCTCGTTGAAGACGAGGTTGGCGATGTTCTTGCCGGTCACCGAGGTGTCGTCGATGATGCCGAAGGTCGTGTCCGGGAACTGCGCGGCGACCTTCTTGATGGCCGGGGCGTAGGCGAAGCCGACGCCGATGACCGGGTTGTTGCCGGCGCGGGCCAGCGAGGTGAGGCGCTGCACCTTGTCGGCGTCGCCCTCACCGGACGACGGCTCGGCCTCGGCACCCTTGACGTCGAGCTCGTCCTCGGCCTTCTTCAGACCCGCGTAGGCGGCGTCGTTGAAGGACTGGTCACCGCGGCCGCCGATGTCGTACGCGATGGCGGCCTTGGTCGCCTTCGAGTCGGAGTCGGAGCCCGAGTCGTTCGAAGACTTGCCACAGGCGGTGGCGGAGAGCGCGAGCGCCGCGGAGGCGATGCCCACGGTGGCGATCCTGGTGATCCGGCGCAAGAGGAGGGTCCCTTCAAGACTGACCGAAAGCGCCTCTTCCGGCGCTGGCTTTGCGGCGATCGTAACGCGCGTAGATGTCAGTTAAAGACCCGTTCATGAGTCGTTACCGTATCGACGCGAACCCACGGGTCAGAGTACCCGTACACACTTCGCGATCAAGGCGCAACCCCGTGTCATCAGCCGAGATGACGGCGCCGCCCCCGTACGGGACGGGGGCGGCGCGGGGGCGGGAGCGGGTCAGCCCTCGTCGCCGCCGGCGTCGATCAGGGCGGCGGCGGTGAAGAGCTCGACGGCGGTCTCGATGGACCGCTCGTCCACGTCGAAGTCACCCGCGTGGAGGTCGCGGACGCGCGGGTCGCCGGGGGTGCGGACGCCGAGCCGGGCCATCGCGCCGGGCACGTGCTCCAGGTACCAGGAGAAGTCCTCGCCGCCGAGGCTCTGCTCGGTGTCCTCGATCGCGTCGGCGCCGCGGCGGGCGGTCATGGCGTCCCGCAGCAGCTCCACGACCGCCGCGTCGTTGACGACCGGGGGGACGCCGCGGACGTAGTTCACGGTGGACTTGGCGCGGTGCAGCGCGGCGACCTCGTCGACGGCGGCGTGCACCAGGTCGGGCGCGTCGCGCCAGGCGGGCAGGTCGAGGCAGCGGACGGTGCCGGAGAGCTCGGCGTGCTGCGGGATGACGTTGGGCGCGTGACCGGCCTCGATCCGGCCCCAGGTGAGGGAGAGGCCGGAGCGGGCGTCGACCCGGCGGGCCAGCACCGCCGGCACGTCGGTGGCGATCCGGGCGGCGGCGGTCACCAGGTCGGTGGTGAGGTGCGGGCGGGCGGTGTGGCCGCCGGGGCCGTCGAGGGTGACCTCCAGGCGGTCGCAGGCGGAGGTGATGGGGCCGACGCGCAGCCCGATCTTCCCGGCGTCGACCTTGGGGTCGCAGTGGACGGCGATGATGCGGCCGACGCCGTCGAGGACGCCGGCCGCGACCGCGTCGGCCGCGCCGCCGGGCAGCACCTCCTCGGCGGGCTGGAAGAGCAGCCGCACCGGGCGCGGCAGCCGGCCCTCGCGCTCCATCTCGGCGAGGACCAGGCCGGCGCCGAGGACGGTGGTGGTGTGCACGTCGTGGCCGCAGGCGTGCGCGCGGTTGGGCACGGTGGAGCGGTACGCGACGGTCTTGGCGTCCGGGATGGGCAGGGCGTCGAGGTCGGCGCGGACGGCGAGCATGGGCCGCCGGCCGTCCCAGGTGCCGATGTCACAGATGAGCCCCGTGCCGCCCGGGAGTACTCGCGGCGCCAGGCCGGCCGCCTCCAGGCGGGCCTTGAGCGCGGCGGTGGTGCGGAACTCCTGGTTGCCGAGCTCGGGGTGCATGTGCAAGTCCCTGCGGAAGGCGATCATTTCGCCGCGCAGGGAGGAGGACAGCGTTCCGGGCAGGGTGACGGATCCGGGCTCTCGGGACTTCAACTGGTTCACCCTTTGAAGCGTAGGCCCAACCGGTGATCAACTGCCCGTTGATCACCAAAAGTTCAGCCCGTTAGGGGAAAGAATCTCGGTTTGCCGTGCATGGGCCACGCTCCGTGTGGGTAAGCTCACCCGATTTCACGCCGGGTGGCCGTATACGAACCGGGGTCGGGCCGCTCCCCCCGTCAGCCGAATTCGAGACGGTCGGCGGCGGAGCCGCCGCGCGGGGTGAGCCGGTCCGCCCCGGACGCCGTGCCGACGACGCCCGCGAGGAAGCCCTGGGCCCGCGGCGAGGCGGTGGCCTTCAGCCACTCGGGCGCGATCTCGCAGACCGCGACCTTCACCCCGGTGCCCGCGAGGGCGAGCGGCAGGGTGTGCACGACGGTGGACGGGAAGCTGACGATGGTGGCGCCGACCGGGCCGCGCCGGGCGATCAGCTCCAGCGGCAGTTCGGGCCGGACCACCTGGAGGCCGGTCTCGACCGCGATCCGGTGCAGCTTCTCCGGGGTCTCGCGGCGGTGGGCGAAGTAGCGGGTGGCGCCGTGGGTGCGGGCGAGCTGCCCGACGACCCGCAGGTAGTGCTCCGCGTCCACCACGCCGGTCTCGACGAGCGAGGTGCCGACCAGGTCGGCGCCGCCGGTGAGCGCGGGCGGTCCGAAGCGGGACCGGGTCCACGCGTAGGCGTTCTCGGTGACCTCGGTGCCGGGCGGGGCCTGGACCGGCAGCGAGGTGAAGATCTCGACGGTCCGGTGGGGTCCCGGGGCGAGCCGGCGCCGGGCCAGCGAGGTGACCGGGGCGAGCAGCAGCTCGCGCGGCCCGAGGTCGCCCTTGCGGTGCCAGCGGACCAGCCGCTCCCCGCCCGCGAGCTGGGCGGCGAACTCCATCGTCGCGGTGCCGTCGTCGACGACCGTGACGTGCCGGGGCCCGAAGAGGGTGAGCAGCAGCTGGACGTAGCGGGAGAACGGATCGCCGACGATCACGCGCTCGGCGGCGCGCAGCGGCCCGCCCAGCTCCCGCAGGGTCCGCACGAGCGCGCCGCGCCCGGCCCGCGCCTCCTGCCAGTGGACGTCGAACCCCTCGTCGCGGGCCAGCTGCGCCATCCGGCGGAGCTGGCCGCGCGACATGGGGTCGCTCGGCGAGAGGACGACGATGGCGAGGTCGTCGGAGGCGGCGGGCACGGCATCGCGGCCCTGGCCGGGTTCCGGGGCGGAGGCCGCGGGGGACGTGCCGGGGCCGGACGCCGGGGCGAAGGCCGTACCGGGGCCGGACGCCGTACCGGGGCCGGACGCCGAGGCCGAGCCCGTACCGGGCCCCGTCGAGGAGTCCGGCACCGACGCCGAGGCGCTCGCGGCGTCCGGGCCGGGGGCCCGGTCGGCACCCG
>NZ_BNBS01000076.1:8106-40766 GCF_014656075.1 Streptomyces hydrogenans | reverse complement strand
CGCCGTACGTGTCGATGATGATCTTGCGGCCGGTGAGGCCGGCGTCGCCCATCGGACCGCCGACCTCGAAGCGCCCGGTCGGGTTGACCAGCAGGCGGTAGCCCTCGGTGTCGAGCTTGATGCCGTCCTCGGCCAGCGCCGCCAGGACGTGCTCGACGACGTGCGCGCGGACGTCGGGGGCCAGCAGGCCGTCGAGGTCGATGTCGGCGGCGTGCTGCGAGGAGACGACGACCGTGTCGAGGCGGACCGGGCGGTCGCCGTCGTACTCGATGGTCACCTGGGTCTTGCCGTCCGGGCGCAGGTACGGGACGGTGCCGTCCTTGCGGACCTCGGTGAGACGGCGGGAGAGCCGGTGCGCGAGGTGGATCGGCAGCGGCATCAGCTCGGGCGTCTCGTCGCAGGCGTAGCCGAACATCAGGCCCTGGTCGCCGGCGCCCTGCTGGTCCAGTTCGTCGCCCGCGCCCTCGCCGGAGGCGCCCCCGACCCGGGACTCGTAGGCGGTGTCGACGCCCTGCGCGATGTCCGGGGACTGCGCGCCGATGGACACCGACACGCCGCAGGAGGCGCCGTCGAAGCCCTTGGCCGAGGAGTCGTAGCCGATCAGGAGGATCCGGTCCCGGACGAGCTGGGCGATCGGGGCGTAGGCGGTGGTCGAGACCTCGCCGGCGACGTGCACCTGGCCGGTGGTGATCAGGGTCTCCACGGCGACCCTGGACGCGGGGTCGTGGGTGAGCAGGGCGTCGAGGACGGTGTCGCTGATCTGGTCGGCGATCTTGTCGGGGTGGCCCTCGGTGACCGACTCCGAGGTGAACAGACGACGTGTCATGAGGGGAGCTCCAGGAGGGAGTCGTGGGCGGTGGTGAGGTCACGGGTGAGGGTCCGGCAGACCGCCGCCGTGTGTTCGTACAGGTAGAAGTGGCCACCGGGCCAGGAGTGCCGGGTGGTCCCGGCGGTGGTGCGGCCGGCCCAGGGCGCGGCGAGCGCGGGGTGGGCGACGGGGTCGTCCTCGCCGGTGAAGAGCGAGAGCGGCGCCCCCAGCGGCGGGCCGGGGTGCTCCTCGTACGTGTCGACGACCGCGAGGTCCCCGCGCAGGGCCTCGACCATCGCCGTGACGACGTCGGGGATCGCGAGCACCTCCTCGGGCGTGCCGCCCAGTTCCCGCATGAAGCGGGTCAGCCGCTCCCGCGACCACAGGTGGCGCTGCTCGCGGTCGGGGCGGTGGCCGGGCGCGGGGGCGCCGGAGAGGCCGGTCCAGAGGGGCGGCAGGCCGTCCCGGGACAGCTCCCTCGCCAGCTCGTACGCGACGAGGGCGCCCATGCTGTGGCCGAAGACGCCGTAGGGCCCGTCGAGCACGCGCCGGGTGAGCGGGGCGAGCCAGTCCACCACCTCCGTGGTGGAGCGGCAGCCGCTCTCGCCGACGGCCATCAGGCGGCCCGGGAGGTCGACGGCGAGCAGGCGCCAGTCGGCGGGCAGGTGCCGCACCAGCGGGGCGAACGCCGCCGCGGATCCTCCGGCGTGATGGACCAGGAGCAGGGTGAGGGGCGCCCGGCCGGCCGCCTCGCCGCCGGCGCCCGCCCCGCCGGGACGGCCCGGCCCGGTGACCGGGGCCAGGAGCCGCCGCAGGTCCTTCCAGCCCGCGTACGGGCGCGTGGGATCGGTCATCGGCCCCGGTACTCCAGCGCCGTCACGCTCCAGCTGAAGCCCATGCCGCTGGCCGCGACCAGGACCAGGTCCCCGGGGCCGAGGCGCTCCTCGCCGATCAGGTCGCGGAGGGCGATGAACGGGTCGGAGCCGCCCATGTGTCCGTACCGGTGGTAGTTGAAGACGCTCTTGTCGGCCGGGATGCCGAGCCGGGCGAGCAGCTTCTCGTGCATGCCCTTGTCCCCCTGGTTGACGAGGAACCAGGCGACGTCCTCGATCCGCCTGCCGAGGGCGCCGAGCACGTCGTCGACGCGGGCCGGGAAGTTCTCCAGGTAGGCGTCGCCCAGTCCCTGCCGGCGGCCGCGGCGGCGCATGAGGACCCGGTCGTCCTCCACGTCGCCGGAGTAGTAGTCGGCCCACGACGGGTCGGTGCGCGCCGCGGAGGCCACCACGTCGAGCAGGCAGTCCTCGCGGCCGAGGAGGAGGGCGGCGGGCGCGTCGCCGAAGTTGAAGAGCGCCTTGGACTCGGGGTCCTCGTGGTCGACCAGCCGGCTGAGCCGGTCGCCGATGAGCACGAGGGCGTACGGGGCGCCGCCCAGGGCGAGTTCGGCCAGGGCGGTGCGGACGGCCGTCATGCCGCCGTTGCAGAAGTTGGCGACCTCGAAGCAGTGGGCGTGGGTGATGCCCAGCTCGTCGGCGACCTTGGCGGCCGGGGACCAGAAGGGCAGGTCCCATTCGCCCGAGCCCGCGTAGAGGACGAGGCCGATGTCGTCGGGGTCGATCCCGTTGCGCTCCAGGACGGTGCGGCCGGCGGTCGCGGCCAGCTCCCAGGCGGCCTCGTCCTCGTCGAGGGCCGGGAACCGCTCGGTGTGCGTGACGGCGAGGATGTCGGCGACGGGGACGCCGGAGGACTCGTGCAGTTCCCGCACGTCCACCTCCGACGAGGGGAACACCACCTCGAAGTCGACGATCCCGCCGCGGGTCCGGGCCCGTGTCGTCCGCTCGGTCATGACGGCCGGACCTCCCCGCCGGGGGAGGTGCGCTCGCGCAGCCGGTTCAGGTGGTCCAGGCTCGCCAGGACGTCCGGGGTGGGCAGCCCGAAGTCGATCAGGCAGGCGATCTCGTCCACGCCGATCGCGCGGAAGCGCTCCACCATGCGTTCCGCCTTGTCGACGGTGCCGAGGAGGCCGCCGTCGTCGAAGTAGCGGTCGAAGGAGCGGGCCACGATGAAGTCGACGTCCTCGGGCGAGAGGCGGGAGGCGTCGACGCGCTTGCCGTCGAGCCGGGAGCCGAGCAGCAGCCCGAGGGAGCTGCGCAGGTAGTCGCCGAGCGGGGCCCGCACGGTCTCGCGCACCGCGTCCTCGTCCTCGCCGAGGAAGGCGTGCACCATGAGGGCGACGTGGCCGGTCCAGCCGTCGGGGCGGCCGGTCTCGACGACGGCCTTGCGGTATTCGGCGATCTTGTGGGCGAGGTCGTCGAGGTCCTGGCCGAGCAGGTGGGTGAGGAGCCCGGAGCCGGACCGGCCCGCGTTGCGGAAGGTCTCGACGCCGCCGGCGCTGGTCACCCAGACCGGGAGCTCGGGCTGGACCGGCGGCGGGTAGATCCCGAGCCGCTGCTCGCTGCCGACCCCGTCGGTGACGGTGATCCGCTCGCCGCGCCACAGGGCGCGCACCTGCTCGACCTGCTCCAGGAGGATCTCGCGGCGGTTCGCGTAGTTCTCCGGGCGCAGGGCGAAGTCGGTGGCGTGCCAGCCGGAGGCGAAGGAGAGGCCGACCCGGCCGCCGGAGAGGTTGTCGACGACCGACCACTCCTCGGCGATCCGCAGGGGGTGGTGCAGCGGGGCGACGACGCTGCCGGCCCGGATGCCGATGCGCTCGGTCACCGCGGCGATGGCCGCGCCGGTCACCGACGGGTTGGGGTAGAGGCCGCCGAAGGGGTGGAAGTGGCGCTCCGGGGTCCACACCGCGCTGAAGCCGTTGCGGTCGGCGAACTTCGCTCCTTCCAGGAGCAGTTCGTAGCGCCGGTCGGTGGTGCCGGTGCTGTCGTTGGCGAAGTAGAAGAGGCTGAAGTCCATGGCGTGCGTTCTCCGATCGGGCGGCGGTCAGGAGGCGACGGCCGCTTCGGCGCCCGTCCCGGGGGCCGGCTTGCGGGTGCGTTCGGCCCAGGAGGCCACCGCGGGGGCGGCGAGGCCGGCGGCGAGGAGGAGGGCGGCGAAGACGATCCAGGCCGGCCATCCGAGCCGCACGATGAGCAGCGTGGCGAGGGCCGGGGTGACCATCGAGCCGAGCTGCGTCGACATGCCGAACATGCCCTGGTACTGCCCCTGGGCGTGGTCGGGGGCCAGGCCGAAGGCGAGCGACCAGGAGCCGGCGCTGTAGAGCATCTCGCCGACGACGTGGACGACGGCTCCGGCGAGCAGGGCGGCGACGGCGACCCAGACCGGGCGGTCGGCGGCGAGCGCGAAGAGGCCGCAGCACACGGCGAGCAGGACGCCGCAGCGGCGCAGGGCGCGGGCTCCGCCGCGGACGTCCTCGCTGCCCTTGCCGGCCCGCACCTGGAAGACCACGACCATGATCGTGTTCAGGATGAGGATCACGGAGTAGAGCCACTTCGGGGCGTCGGTGTGACCGGTGATCCAGATGGGCAGCGCGACGGTGAGGATGGCGACGTTCATCACCAGGACCGAGTTGAGCAGGGCGACGGCCGCGTACGGCAGGTCGCGCAGGACCGTCCAGGTGGGGCCCTTGCTCTCCTTCGGCACGGGGGCGACCGGGGGGACTGTCGTGTAGGCGACGCCGGCGATCACGAACATCGCGCCGCCCGCGATGAGCAGGCCGACGTAGGCGGGCCGGTTGTCGAACCAGAGGGCGACCGCGCCGGCGGCGGCGCCGAGGGTCACGCCGAGGTTGCTGACGGCGCGCATGTAGGACCAGGCGCGGACGCGGTCCTCCTGCGGGATGAGTCCGGCGATGAGGGCTCCGCGGGCGGCGTCCGTGGAGGACTCGGCCATCAGGGCGAGGCTGGTGACCACGACGAGGGCGGCGAAGCTCTCGACGAAGGCGTACGCGCCGACGAAGACGCCCAGCAGCAGCAGGAAGCCGACGGTGGTGTTGCGGGGACCCACCGCGTCGGCGAGCCGGCCGGCCGGGATGCTGGCGGCCATGGCCATGGCGGCGCCGATGCTCAGGGCGAGGCCGACCTGCTCGGCGGGGATGCCGACGGTGCGGGTGAAGAACAGCACGCTGACCGCCATGAGGACGCCGTGTCCCGCGGTCTTGGCGAAGTTGCTCAGACACAGGGTCCGGACGATGCCCGGCGGCGGGACGATGTCATCGAGTAGCGCCATGGTGGCCTCCGTTGCCGCCGGCCGGTCCGGCCGCGGCGAGGTTGGGGGACTGGAGGTCGCCGGCGATGCGCGGCCGGTCGATCTTGCCGTTGGGGTTGAGCGGCAAGGTGTCCAGGTGCCGGAATCGCCGGGGCACCATGTGGACCGGTACGCGCTTGCGCAGCCAGCGGCCGAGGGGCTGGGGTTCGACGGGGGCGCCGGTGTGGCAGCCGACGAGTTCGATGTCGTCACCGCGCTTGAGCGCGATGACGACGGCCTGGTCGATGTCCGGGTGGCGGCGCATCGCGGCCTCGATCTCGCCGAGTTCGATGCGGTAGCCGCGGACCTTCACCTGGTTGTCGAGCCGGCCGAGGTGCACGAGCCGGCCCGCCTCCCAGCGCACCCGGTCGCCGGTGCGGTAGTAGTGCGCCGCGGTGAGCGGGCCCTCGCCGTCGTACGGGGCGGCGCCGTGCTCGTCGTACGCGAGGAAGCGGCCGCGGTTGTCGGCGGGGTCCAGGTAGCCGTCGAAGCGCTGGGAGCCGCGGACGACCAGCTCGCCCTCCTCGGCGGGCCGGCCCGACTCGTCGAGCACCAGGTGGTCGAGGAAGTCGTAGACGGGTCCGACGGGGACGGTGTCATTGGAGGTGGCGGGCCATTCGGCAGGGTCGTCGGGCAGGGCGAACTCGGTGCAGGCGACGGTGAGTTCGGTCGGCCCGTAGACGTTCTCGATGGCGGCCGCAGGGGCGACGGCGTGCCAGGCCCTGGCCTGGTCGTAGGAGAGCTGCTCACCGATGAAGACGCTCATCCGCAGGCCGGTCGCCCGTCCCGCGGGCAGGTTGCCGAGCTGGGCGCCGACGGAGACCACGGACGGCACCGAGAACCAGTGGGTGACGCCGTTGTCGACGATGTAGTCGACGGGCGAGAGGAGTTCGGCCCGGCCGGGCACCACCAGGGTGGCGCCGCCGCCCCAGGTGACGAAGAGGTCGAAGACCGAGGGGTCGAAGGTGAGGTCGAAGGTGTGGGAGGTGCGGCAGCCGGGGCCGATGCCGTAGCGCGCGATGTTGTGCGCCAGGTAGGGGCTCAGGTTGCGGTGCCGGATCGGCACGCCCTTCGGGCGGCCGGTGGAGCCCGAGGTGAACAGGACGTACGCGACGTCGTCGGGGCCCGTGGTGTACGCCGGGAGCCCGGCGGCCGGGGCGGCCGTCGCGCGTCCGGCGGCGGCCACCTCCTCGGAGTCCAGGCGCAGTTCGGTGGGGACGAGCCCGGCCAGCTCGCCGTCCAGCTGGGAGGCGTCGCCGGCGTCCACGACCAGCACCTCGGCGCCCGCCAGCTCCAGGATCATCCGGTTGCGCCGCGCCGGGAAGGCCGGGTTGACCGGGGTGACGGTCGCGCCGAGCCGCTGGCCCGCCAGATAGGCGGCGAGGATCGCCACGGAGCGGGTCGCCATGACCGAGATCCGGCGGGGCGCCGAGCCGTGCGCCGCCAGGATCCGGGCGGCGACGTGCTCGGCGGCGCGGCGCAGCTCGTGGTAGGCGAGCGCGGTGCCGCCCGCCTCCACGGCGGGCTCGTCCGGGTGCCGGTCGGCGGCCCGGTCGAACCACTCGTACAAAGTGTCGGGCACCGCAGCGGCGGTGGCGTCAGCCACGTGACACCTCCGCGGCGGGGACGGTCAGGTCGGGGGCGTCGAGCCGCATGGTGGTGGGCGGCTCCTGGCGTGCGGGCTCGATGTGCAGCAGCTCGATGCCGTCCCGGTCCGGGCCGGTGACCGCGGCGGCGCAGGGGCAGGCGTCGCCGGTGAAGCCCGCGAAGCGGTAGGCGACCTCCATCATCCGGTTGCGCTCGGTGCGCCGGAAGTCGGCGGCGAGGTGGACGCCCGCCGCGGCGGCCCGGTCGGTGAGCCAGCGCAGGATGACGGAGCCCGCGCCGAAGGAGACGACCCGGCAGGAGGTGGCGAGGAGCTTGAGGTGCCAGACGCCGGGGAGCCGTTCGAGAAGCACGATGCCGACGGCGCCGTGGTCGCCGAAGCGGTCGCGCAGCGCGATGACCAGCACCTCGTGGCCGGGGTCGGCGATCAGGGCGCGCAGCTCGGCGTCGCCGTAGTGGACGCCGGTGGCATTCATCTGGCTGGTGCGGAGGGTGAGTTCCTCGACCCGGGCCAGGTCCTCGGCGGCGGCCCGCCGGATGGTCATGACGAGGTCCAGGGTGCGCAGGAACTCCTCGTCCGCGCCGGTGAAGTCCTGGCGGGCCGCCTCGCGGCGGAATCCGGCCTGGTACATCTCGCGGCGCCGGCGCGAGTCGGCGGTGGTGACCGGGCTGAACTCGGGGAGCCCGGGCAGCTCCAGGACCTCCTCGGCGGGGTAGCAGCGCACCTCGGGGAGGTGGTGGGCGACCTCGGCGCGCTCGGCCGGCTGGTCGTCGACGAACGCGATCGTGGTGAGGGCGAAGTTGAGCTCCGCCGCGATGTCGCGGACGGATCCGGACTTGGGGTTCCAGCCGATCCTCGGGTGGACGAAGTACTCGGCGACGCCCAGCTTCTCCAGCCGCTCCCAGGCGTGGTCGTGGTCGTTCTTGCTGGCCACGGCCTGGAGGATGCCGCGCTCGTCGAGGGTGGTGATCACCTCGCGGACCTCGTCGGCGAGGACGACCTCGCCGTCCTCCAGCAGGGTGCCCTGCCACAGGGTGTTGTCGAGGTCCCACACCAGGCACTTGACGGTCGGGGCGGCCTCGGGCTGCTCGGTCATGTCACACCTCCCAGAGGGTCACGGCCCAGGCCGCGACCGGGCTGTTGTTGAGGACGAGCACCTGGTCGCCCGGGGCGAGTTCGCCGCGCGCGAGGAGCCGGTCGAGGTTGAGCACCACGTCCATGGCGCCCAGGTGGCCGTAGGCGGCGAGGTGTTCGCCGCAGACCGGATGGATGGGCAGGCCGAGGAGCGTCTCGTAGAACTGGTAGGCGCTCGCGGTGACGTTCTGCATGAGCGTCGTGGTGACGGCGGCCTTGTCGACGCCCGCGTCGGCGAGCACCTCGTCCACCATCCGGGAGAGCCTCATCCGGCTGTTCATGGCCAGCTCGAAGCGGTAGCGGTCGGCGGAGGCGCACTCCTCGCGCCACTCGTAGTACGGCACTTGCTTGTAGTCGACCCGGAACAGGTCGTGGAAGGTGCCGTCGGTCTCCTGCCGGTGCGCCCGCAGGACCGGCCGGCCGCCCCTGACCAGGGTCATCGCGTAGGCCCCGTCGCCGATCACGGTGACCGGGTGGCGGACCCGGTCGAGGCCGGTCGGGCGGCTGCCGTGGGCGATGAGCACGCTCTGCCGGGACGGGTCGGCGAGCAGCAGGTCGCGGCCGAGCGCCCAGGCGGCGCTGGAGCCGGTGCAGCCGAGCCCGTCGAGGGTGAAGGCGAAGGCGCCGTCGAGCTTCGCCTCGGCCTGGACGCGGCAGGCGTCCGAGCCGAGCAGGACGTCGGGGGCGCGGGGCCCCACGAGCATCAGGGTGTCGGGCCGGGCGGCGCCGGGGCCGGCCGCGTCGAGCCGGTCGAGCAGGCCGCGGACGGCCAGGGCGGCGAGGTCGCCGGCGGTGGTGTCCTCCAGGACGCCGACCGTCTCGATGCCGCTGCCGCGGGCGAACTCGGCTTCCTCCGGGGTGAGTCCGGAGAACTCGGGGAGGTCCCCCAGCGGGGTGCGGACGGTGGGCAGGACCGTGTGGACGGCGCCGATGCCGATGGAGGTGTCGGGGCTCATGACCACACCCCCAGGGCGTGCTTGCCGAGCAGCAGCTGGCTGATCTCGTTGCTGCCCTCGATGATCTCCATCAGCTTGGCGTCCCGGTAGGCGCGGGCCACCGGGCCGCCGTCGTGGGCGCCCGCCGAGGCGAGCACCTGGACGGCGGCGGCCGCGCCGCGGGCGGCGTGCCCGGCGGCGAGGTGCTTGGCGGTGACGGCGGAGACGACGAGCTCGGGGCTGTTCTCGTCCCAGCCGCGGCTGGCCCGCTCGCAGCAGCCGGCCGACGCCTCGTGGGCGACGTGCAGCTCGGCCAGGTGCCGGGCGACGAGCTGGTGGGCGGCGAGCGGCACGCCGAACTGCTGCCGGGTCGCGGCGTGCGAGGCGGCGGCCCGCAGGCACGCCCGCAGGATGCCGACGCAGCCCCAGGCCACGGAGACGCGGCCGAAGGTGAGCGCGGAGGTCACCAGCCAGTCGACGGGGAGCCCGGCGCCGCCGAGGAGGCGGTCGGCGGGCAGCCGGACGTCGTCGAAGGTGACGTCGGCGTGTCCGGCGGCCCGGCAGCCCAGGGGGGCGGGGACCCGCTCCACGGTCACGCCGGGCGTGTCCGTGGGGACGACCACCGCGCCCGCCCCGGAGCCGTGGCGGCCGAAGACGACGAGGAGGTCGGCGTAGGCGGCGACGGTGATCCAGGACTTGCGGCCGTCGAGGACGACGGTGTCGCCCTCGACGCGGATCGTGGTCGTCATCGCGCCGAGGTCGCTGCCGGCGCCGGGCTCGCTGAAGGCGACCCCGGCGAGCCTGCCGGAGGTCAGCTCGCGCAGGTGGACGGCCTTCTGCTCGTCGCTGCCGAGCCGCTCGACCGTCCAGGCGGCCATGCCCTGGGAGGTCATCACGCTGCGCACGGAGGAGCACAGGGCTCCGACGTGGGCGGTGAGCTCGCCGTTCTCTGCGCTGCTCAGGCCGAGACCGCCGTACGCGGCGGGCACCTGGGCGCACAGCATGCCCTTGCCGCCGAGTTCGCGCAGCACGTCGAGCGGCAGCTCGCCGGCCAGGTCCCAGCCGTCGGCGCGGTCGCCGATCAGCTCGGTGGCGAGCTGCTCCGCCTCGGCGCGGGCGGTGCTCACCGGCGTCGGCTCATTCATCGCCGCCGCCCCGGAGGCGAAGGACGAGGGCGGTCATCGCGTCCACGCTGCGGAAGTTGTCGAGCGTGAGGTCGGAGCCGCCGACCTGGACGCCGAAGGACTGCTCGACGTGCACCAGCAGCTCCATGGCGAACAGGGAGGTGACCAGACCGGTGGAGAAGAGGTCGACGTCGGCGGCGACGGCGGTCTTCGTGCGCTGCTCCAGGAACGCGGTCAGCGTCTCGCGGACGGCGGTGGTGTCCTCGGCCGGGGCCGCGTCCTGCCCGGTGGGGGTGGCCTGCGCGGGGGCGGTGGTGTCCTGCTCGGTGGTGGGGGTGCTCATGACGTGCTTCCTCCGTATGCGAAGAATCCGCGGCCGGTCTTGCGGCCGAAGTCGCCGGCGGCGACCTTTTCCAGGAGCAGGGCACAGGGCTCGTAGCCCGCGTCCCCGGTGCGCTCGTGCAGGACGCGCAGGGAATCCACCACGTTGTCGAGGCCGATGAGGTCGGCGGTGGCGAGCGGGCCGGTGGTGTGGCCGAGGCAGCCCTCGAAGGCGGCGTCGACGGAGGCCGGGTCGGCCACGCCCTCGGCGACGATCCGGGCGGCCTCGTTGATCATGCGCTGGAGGATCCGGTTGATCACGAAGCCGGGTCCGTCGCCCACCACGACCCCGCGCTGACCCAGGACCTCCAGGAGGGCCCGGGCGGCCTCCACCGCGGCCTCGCCGCTGCGCGGGCCGCGGATCAGCTCCGCGGTGTGGATCAGGTAGGGCGGGTTCATGAAGTGGATGCCGACCAGGTCCTCCGGGCGGGCCACCGCGTCGGCCTGCTCGTCGATCGGGACGGCCGAGGTGTTGGAGATCAGCAGGGTGCCGGGGGCGACCACGGCCGAGACCTCGGCGAGCACCTTCGCCTTGAGCGGGGCCAGTTCGGTGACGGCCTCGACGACGGCGGTCGCCCCGGCGACGTCCGCGAGGCGGGTGGTGGTGACCAGTTCGCCGGTGGCGCCCTCGCGCGGCAGCTTGCCCATCATCCGGGCGAAGCGCAGCTGGCCGGCGACCGCGGTGCGGGCCTTGTCGAGAACGGCTTCGGAGACGTCCACGAGGACGACGTCGACGCCGCGGCCCAGGGCCAGGGTGGTGATGCCGGTGCCCATGACGCCCGCGCCGATGACCGCGAGCCGGTGTCCGCTCCGCGGGGCGCCGTCCCGGGAGCCGGTGTCCGTCGGGTTCTCGCTCACTTCTCCCCCTCGACGCGCTCGGTGCGCTCGCTCGTGACGCCCGCGGTCTCCGCCGCGCCCTCGGCCGCCAGGGCCGGGAGGAGCGAGCCGATGTCCTCGGTGCGGTGGGCCAGGAAGGCCAGTCCGGCGCGCAGCTGCTCGCCGGTGACCAGCGGGGACAGCCCGGCCTTGCGCAGCCACGGCTGCCAGCCGCGGGCCTGCACGCCGGCCTCGTCCAGCTCGTGGCCCTCCATCTCGTAGAGCGCGGTCGCGGACAGCACCTTGCTGCCGGTGGCCGTGGCGCGCTCCGCGACCAGCCGCTGCCATTCGGTGAGCGACACGGTGCGGGTGGGCAGGCCCGCCGCCTCCAGGGCCTCGAAGAGGTCCTCCAGGCTCGGCGAGATCTCGTCGACCAGGTGGTAGGCGCGGCCCACCGACTTGGAGGAGACGGCGAGTTCGGCGACCGCGCGGGCCAGCACGTCGACCGGGGAGACCGGCATGCCGCGGTCGTCGACCGGGCGGGCGCCGACGACCAGGCCGCTGGCGAGCAGGAACCAGATGAGGTCCTTGTCGTTGCAGGCGCCGGTCTTGCTGGAGGCCATGATCAGGCCGGGGCGGAAGACCCGGACGCGCATGCCGTCCTGGTCGGCGCGCTCCAGGATCCGCTCGCCGACCCACTTGCTGACGCCGTAGCCGCCGAGCTGCGGGTCGAGCGGCTGCTCGCGGGTCTCCATCAGCATGCCGTCGGTGCCGGCGGGCGCGGTGGCGGCGACGGTGGAGATGAAGCTGATGTCGCGGATGCCGAGCGGGCGCATCCAGTTGAGCAGCCCGACCAGCGGCAGGATGTTGTCGTCGCGCAGCATGCGGTAGGGCTCGGTGAAGACGACCTTGGCGGCGCAGTGCAGGACGTGGCCGACGCGGGTGGCGAGCTCGCCGCCGCGATAGGTGGCGCAGACGCCGGCGATGTCGCGCAGGTCGCCGGGGACCGCGTGGACGCGCTCCGGGTCGGGCTCGGCGAGGCCGAACTTGGCGGCGGTGGCCTTGAGCCGGGCCATGCCCTCGGTCTCGTCGGCGGCGCGGACGACGCAGTAGACGCGGCCCTTGGAGGCGCGCAGCAGCTCGTCGAGGAGGAAGGCGCCGAGGTAGCCGGTGGCGCCGGTGAGCAGGACGTCCTTGCCGGGCGCGTTCTTCTTGGCCAGCGGCTCCAGGGGGATCTGGAGGTCGGCGTCGACGAGCGCGCCGTCGCCGTCGGCCGCCGGGTCGACCTCCTCGTCGCCGAGGCCGGCGCCGTTGAGCAGCCCCTCGACGATGGTGGTGAGGCGGCGGACGGTGGCCTGGCTGCCGCCGGCCCGGTGGATGTTGACCAGGACGCCGAAGCGCTGCTGGATCTCCAGGACCAGCTGTACGGAGAGGAGCGAGGTGCCGCCGAGCGCGGCGAACTCGTCGTCCAGGCCGATGGTCTCGTGCCCGAACAGGTCCTTCCACAGCTGGACCAGCCCGGCCTCGACGGTGCCCTCGCCCACGGTGGAGGTCCCGCCGGCGCCGGGTGCGGCCGGCGCGGCGGCGACCGGGCCGTCGTAGGTGAGGCGGTCGAGGGCCCAGTGGCGCTTGCGGGTGAAGGGGTAGGTGGGCAGCGCCAGGCGGCGGCCGTTCCGGCCGGCGAGCACCTGCCATTTCACCTCGGCGCCGTGCAGCCACGCGGTGGTCACCACGTCGTCGAGGAGGTCGGCGAGGGTGTCCTCGTCCAGCGGGGCGGCCGGGTCCGGCAGTGTGACGACATGGCGGCCGCGCGCGGGCTCGCCGTGTCCGACGAGGATCGGGAACCTGCCCTCGGGCAGGTTCTCCTGAGAGGCCGTCAGCGGCTCGTCGAGGCCGGGGAGGGCGGCGCGGAGGGCGACGAGGAGAGCGGCCGGCGGCTGCGGGGCGTCCGCCGGGGGCAGGACGAGCAGGGGGCCGCGGCCGGTGACCCGCTCGGTGCGCACGGCCGGCGGCCGGGGCATCCGCAGCGCGGCGGCCAGGCGCTCGCGAGGCGCGGTGACCACGCGCCGCTCGTCGAAGACGGCGCGGCCCACGCGCAGGGTGTGGGCGACGTCCTCGGCGTCGAGCCCGCCCTCGTCGAGGGCGTCGGCCAGCCGGCGGCCGGCCTGGTCGAGCTCGGCGCGGGTGCGGGCCGAGAGGACGAGGCGTACGGTGGCTCGGCTCGGCGCGGCGGGGCGTACGGGCCGCGGCGGGGCGGCGAGCACGACGGCGGCGTTGGTGCCGCCGACGCCCATCGAGTTCACCAGGACGTGGCGGTCGCCGTCGGCGCACTCCTCGCCGGTGGTGGTGACGAAGAAGGGGCTCTCGTCGAGGATGCCCGGGTCGCGGGGCCGCTCGAAGGTCGGGTGCGGCGGGATCTTGCCGGTGCGGGCGACGTGCACCGCCTTGATGAAGCCGGCGATGCCCGCGGCGGGGCCGGTGTGCCCGATGTTGGACATGACCGAACCGAGCGCGCAGTAGGCGGTCTTGTCGGTGGTGGCGCGGAACGCCCGGTTGAGGGCGATGAGTTCGATGTTGTCGCCGACCGGGGTGGCGGTGCCGTGCGCCTCGACGTAGCGGAGCTTGTCGGCGCCGACGCCGGCGGTGCCGAGGGCGGCCGCGACGACGTCGGCGACGCCGCGCGGGCTGGGAGCGATGAAGCCGAGCCGGTCGCCGCCGTCGTTGCCGACGGCGCTGCCGCGGATGACGGCGAGCACGTTGTCGCCGTCGGCGAGCGCGTCGTCGAGGCGGCGCAGGGCGACGACGCCGACACCGGAGCTGTACGTGGTGCCGGTCGACTCGGCGTCGAAGGAGCGGCAGTAGCCGTCCTCGGAGAGCACGCCGCCGGGCTGGTGGCGGTAGCCGCGGAAGGGTTCGAGGACCGTCGCGCCGCCGGCCAGGGCGATGTCGCACTCGCCGGAGAGCAGGCTGAGGGTGGCGTAGTGCACGCCGTACAGCGAGGAGGAGCAGCCGGTCTGGAGGCTGACGGCGGGGCCGCGCAGGCCCAGCTTGTAGGCGGCGCGGGAGGTCATGAAGTCGGCCTGTCCGCCGACGGTGAGTTCGAGGTCGTCGACGGCCGCGCGCAGTCCGGACTCGCGGGCCTTCGCGGCGAGCAGGGCGGCGGAGTAGTTCCCGGCGGCGCTGCCGGCGAACACGCCGACGACGGGCCCGTCCTTGCGCACGGGGTGGCCGGCGGTCTCCAGCGCCTCCCAGCAGGCTTCCAGGAAGATCCGCTGCTGCGGGTCGATGGTCTCGGCCTCGCGGGGCGGGTAGCCGAAGAAGTCGGAGGCGAAGTCCTCGACGCCGGGCAGCGAGGTGGCGACGCGGACGAAGGCCGGGTCGGCGAGCATCTCGTCGGTGACGCCGGCGGATCTCAGCTGCTCGGGGGACATCTCCCGCATGGAGACGACGCCGCGGTCGATGTTGCGCCAGAACTCCTCGGGAGTGGTGGCGTCGGGGTAGCGCAGGCCGATGCCGATGACGGCGATGTCGGTGCTGTTGCTCATGGTCCGGGGTCCCTCGCTCACTCGGAGACGGACTGGTCGCGGCGCGCGCGGCCCAGCAGGCCGCCGCGGTTGCGCGCGCCGAGCTCGGTGAGCCGCTCCTCGGCGCCGGAGGTGTCCGCCAGCAGGGCGGCCTGCGCCCTGACGGTGCTGTGCTGGAAGAGGTCGGATACCTTCAGCGTCCGCTCCGTGAGCGGCTCCAGCTCCTCCCACAGCATGATGAGGAGCAGGGAACTCCCGCCCGCCTCCAGGAAGTTGACGTCGTCCGGCACCTGGTCGGCGGTGTCCAGGTCGAGGACGTCGGCCCATGCCTGACGGACCTGGTCGAGCAGCTCGGTCCCGGTGGTCGGGGTGGTGGCCACGGTGTCGTTCACGGAGTACTCCTGGTGAAGGGGTGGGAGTCGGGGTCGGCGGCGAGGTCTTCGGCGGCGGCGACCACGTCGGTGAGCAGGGCCTGCGCCGTGTCCCGGGTGAAGAGGTGGACGGCGTAGGCCAGGGCGAGGTCGAGCCGGTCGCCGGCCGCCTCGGTGGCGACGAGTTCGAGCTCGTACTTGAGGTGCAGCGGTTCCAGCGGGAGGAACCGGGCGGTGGTCCCGTCCGCCGGTGCGGCCGGTCCGGTGTCGCCGCTCTGGGCGCTGAGGAACACCGGGGTGAGGGCGGGCCGGCTGAGGTCGCGGTCGCTGTGCAGTTCGTTGGCGAGGACGTCGAGGGCCACGTCGGCGTGCCGGTAGGAGACGGAACAGGACTCCTTGACCCGGCCGAGGAGTTCCCGCCAGGTCGGTTCGCCGCGCAGGTCGATCCGGAGGATCAGGGTGTTGACGAACATCCCGATCGCCTCGGTGGCGTCCGGGGCCTCACGGCCGGCCCACGGGAAGGCGAAGAGGAAGTCGCGCTGGTCGCCGCGCCGGGCCAGGGCCACGGCGAGCAGGGCCGCGGTGGTCATGAAGAGCGTGCAGCCGTTGACGTCGGCGGCGACGGCGCGCAGCCGTGCGGCGGTCCCCGCGGGCAGCCGCGCGGTGAGCAGGGTCGCTTCGGTGGACTGGAGTTCGGTGCGCGGCCAGTCGTGGGGCAGCGCGATGTCGTTGGGCGCGCCGCGCAGGTGGTCCAGGAGGGCGGCGGCGCGCTCCGCCTCCCGCGCCGGGGTGGTGGGGTCGGCCGGTGCGAGCCGGGCCGGGTGCACCGGCTCCGGGAGCAGCGGCTCGGCGCCGGAGGCCAGGGCGCGGTACGCCGTCCCGATCTCGGCGAGCAGCAGGTCGCGGGACCAGCCGTCGGCGACGATGTGGTGGACGACCAGGGCGAGGACGGTCCGGTCGGGCCCGAGCGTGAGGATCTCGGCGCGGGCGGGCGCCTCCTTGCCGAGGTCCACCGGAGCCCAGCACAGGTGGGACAGCCGGCTCCGCAGGATGTCGGGGTGCCAGTCCGCCGCGTCGCTGACCGTGACCGGGGCCGGGGCGCAGCTGGTGTAGTAGCAGACGTGCCGCTTGCGCCGGTCGAGGCAGAACACCGAGGACAGGGCGGGGTGGCGGCCGAGGACGAGGTCCACGGCCCGGCGCAGGACGTCGGGGTCGACGGCTCCGCCGTACTCGACGAGCGTGGGGATCAGGTAGGCGGAGCGCAGCGACGGCAGCCGGTCGAGGAACCAGAAGCGCTGCTGCACCGGCGAGGCGGGGTAGGCCTCGTCGTCCGCGGCGGCCACCGGTTCGGCGGCTTCGGGAGCGGCCTCGGCGGCCCGGGCGGCGGCCCGCGCCTCGGTGAGGAGGAGGGCGAGGCCGGCGACCGTGGGGTGCGGCAGGAAGGCGCGCGGCGAGACGGCGGCGCCGTGCCTGCGCTTGGCCTCGGCCAGCATGGTGACCGCGAGCAGCGAGTGGCCGCCGAGGGCGAAGAAGTCGGAGTCCGCGGTGAGCGTGCCCGCGTCCGGCGCGGGCCCGAGACCGCCGCGCCCGCCGAGCGCGGTCACGAAGAGGTCCGCGGCCTCCGCCTCGGCGCCGACGAGCGCGGGCCCGGACGGGACGCCGGCCGAAGCCGGTGAGCCGGTGGCCGGCGCGGCGGGCGAAGGGACGGCGGACGGGAGGGGGGACGGCGGGACGGGCTCGGGCGGCAGCTCGTCGGTGGTCGGCTGGCCCGGTGCCTCCGGCAGGGCGGCCAGCGGCGCGTCGGGGTCCGCGACCGCCGCGTCGAGCAGGGCGGCCAGGCCCTCGGCGAGGGCCCGCGCGGTGGCGGGGCCGTACAGCTCGGTGTCGTACTCGACGGTGACGGACAGGCCCTCGGGCCCGTCCTCCAGGATCAGCAGCAGGTCGAACTTGGCCGTGCCGGTGCCGAGGACGACGGGCGCGGTCCAGCCGGTGCGGCCGGCCCGGGGCACGGGCGAGTTCTGGTAGACGAACCCGACGTCGACCAGCGGACGGCGGCCCGTCCCGTGTGCGGCGGCCACGGCGGCGGTGAGCCGGTCGAAGGGCACGCGCTGGTACGACAGCGAGCGGAAGGCCTCCTTGCGCGTGGCCGTGCACAGCGCGCGGAAGGAACCGGCGGGGTCGACCCGGCAGCGCAGCGGCACGTTGTTGACGAAGAAGCCGACGGCCTCCTCCAGGCCGGGGTGGTCCCGGTTGGCCGTCATCGTGCCGAGCAGGAAGTCGGCGCGGCCCGACCAGCGGCGCAGGACGGCCTGGACGGCCGCGGTGAGCACCACGTACGGCGTGGCGCGCAGCGTGCGGGCGAGCTCCTCGATCCCGGTGCGGACCGGCGGCGGGACGGTGAGGGTGAGCTGCGCGCCGGTCCGGCCGCCGTCCGGGGCGGCGGGACGGTCGGCGCGGCCGGCCAACCGGAGCCCGGGGGCGACGGCCCGCAGCTCGGCGACGCGCTCCTCCAGGGCCCGTACGGCCTCCGGGGCGTGCTCGGCGGCGCGTTCGAGTACGGCGAAGTCGGCGTAACGGGTGGGAAGTTCGGGCAGCTCCACCGGATCGCCGGCGGCGGCTGCCCCGTAGGCACGGGCGAGGTCGTCGAAGAGCGGCGCCAGGGACCAGCCGTCCACGGCGATGTGATGGACGGTGAGCAGGACGGCGTCGCCGTCGGGCAGGCCCTGCCACAGCGTGCAGCGCAGCAGCGGTCCGGCCGCGAGGTCGAAGGGTGCCCGGCCGCGCTCCCCCGCCTCCCGCTCGGCGCGGGCGGCGGCGTCGGGGGCGCCGGTGAGGTCGACGACCTCGACGGGCACCGGCCCGGGCGCGCGCACCTCCTGCGCCGGGTGCCCGTCGGCGAGCCGGTAGACGGTGCGGAGCGGTTCGTGCCGCGCGGTGACCGCCTCCAGGGCGAGGGAGAGGGCCTTGGGGTCGAGGGGGCCCCGGGCGCGGAAGAACAGCGGGACGTTGTACGTCGGATTGCCGGGCGCGGCGGCGTCGGCGAACCACAGCCGCTCCTGCGCGAAGGAGAGCGGTGCGGGAGGGGTTCCGGTCACGGGGCGGCCGCCAGGGGGATCGAGGCCACGTGGGCGGCCAGCTCGTCGAGGCTGTCGGTCAGCAGCACGGCGCCGGCGTCGACGCGCACGTCGAGGCGCTGCCGCACCCGCGCGGCGACCTGCATGGCGAGGATGGAGTTGCCGCCGAGGTCGATGAAGTTGGCGTCGGGATCGACGGCTCCGCCGGCCTTGAGCACGTCCCGCCAGATGTCCTGGAGCACGGCGAGCACGGAGGCGTGAGCGGTGTCCGCCGAGGGGGCGGCGGGCCCGCCGGACGGGGTGGGACCGCCGGGGTCCGCGGGCGGGGTGGCGGCGGGCACGGCCGATGCGGCGGGCGCGTCGAGCAGCCGCAGCAGCCGGCTGCGGTCGGCCTTGCCGGTCGAGCCGAACGGGACCCGGTCGAGGACCAGCCAGCGCGACGGGAGCATGTAGCTCGGCAGGGTCTCGCGGAGGCGGCGGTCGAGGGCGGCGGGCAGCTCCGCGCGGTCCGGTCCGGCGGCGGCCTCGGGCGAGGGCAGGAAGAAGCCGACGAGCGAGGCGGCGGCGCCCTCCCCGGCCTTCTCGACGAAGGCGGCGTCGGCGAGGCCGCAGACCATGGCGGCGCGCTCGATCTCCTCCAGCTCGATCCGGAAGCCGCGCAGCTTGACCTGCCGGTCGGTGCGGCCGAGGAGTTCGACGGCGCCGCTCGGCAGCAGTCGGCCGGTGTCGCCGGTGCGGTAGATCCGCTCACCGGTCGAGGGCAGGGTGACGAAACGCTCCTTCGTCAGCTCGGGGCGAGCCAGATACCCGAGGGCGACACCCGGCCCTCCCACGCACAGCTCACCGGTCTCCCCCGCCGGCACCTCGCGCAGCTCCGCGTCCAGGAGGTGCAGGGAGGTCTCCTGGAGCGCGAAGCCGACCGGCACCCGGTCGAGCCCCGCCAGGTTCGCGTCCGTGCAGTCGAAGTACGCGGCGAAGGTCGTCGTCTCGGTCGGGCCGTAGCCGTTGACCAGCCGGCCGGGCGGCCGGGCGGCCAGCACCCGGCGCACCGCGCCCAGTTCGAGCTGCTCGCCGCCGACCACGACGGTGCCCACCGGGGCGAAGGCGTCCGCGCTCTCGCGCGCCACGGTGTGGAAGAGCGAGGTGGTGAGGAACATGGCGTCGATCCGCTCGGCGGCGATCAGCGCGGCCCACTCGTCCATGGCCAGCTCGGTCACGGAGGGGAAGATCACGACGGTCGCGCCCGCGCAGAGCGCGTTCCACACCTCGAAGGTGGTGGCGTCGAAGGCCGGGTTGGCGGAACAGGCCACCCGGTCCCCCGCCTCGACCGTGCAGAACAGCGCGTTGAGGGCGAGCCGCAGCACGGCCCGGTGCGGCACGACGACGCCCTTCGGGCGCCCGGTCGACCCCGAGGTGAAGTTCACGTACGCCGGGTCGTCCCGGTCGGTGGCCGGCCCGGGCACCGGCAGACCGGGATCGCGCTCGGGCAGGTCGAGCGGCTCGACGCCCTCGGGCAGCCAGGACGCCAGACCGGCCCAGCGGTCGCCGGCGGCCCGCCCGGCCCCGGGGGCACGGACGATCACCCGCGAGCCGGACTCGCCGACGATGTCCGCGAGCCGGCCCGTGGGGGCGAGACCGTCGAGGGGGAGGTAGGCGGCGCCGCAGCGCAGGATGCCGAGGAAGGTGACGATCAGGTCGACCGAGCGGTCCTGCGCGACCGGGACGAGGTCGCCCCGGCCGACCCCGCGACGGGCCAGCTCGGCGGCGAGCCAGCCGGAGCGCCGCCACAGCTCGCGGTACGAGAGCGCCCGGCCGCCTTCCGGGTCGCGTACCGCGCAGGCGTCGGGCTCCCGCTCGACCCATCGCGCCACGACCTCGTGCACGCCGACTGCCGCCATTTCCTGCCTCTCCACTGAATCCGAAATGAACTGCGCGTGAATCGGTACCGGCTCATCCCCAGCCGTGGTCACCGGTCCCGCCGGCGAGGACGAGACGACCGCCCGTGGACGCGGGAACGACGGCGGCGTTCCGGCCCCAGCCGTGATCCGCCGCGATCCGGTCGGCCGTTCCGTCGACGGAACCGGCCCCCGCGGGAAGTTCACCCGAGGCCGCCGGGGCAGCCGCGAGAAGAATGGCCGAAAAAGCCATCCCGGCGGACTTGATTAACCGGTCGGTAACCATCTCTCTCCGTTTCTTCGGACGGCCGTCAGGAGATTCCGGCCGCATTCGCTTTCCGGCACGACATCGTGTGACGGGGAAGCAGCACGGAGCAACGAAGCACGAGCGCACGCCTGTGCGGCGCACGTTCGTGCGAACCGGTGAAACGGACATCCCGGACAGCCCCGAAGGGCGCGTCCCCGGCCGTTCACCTATCGTCGGCACCGTTCACCAGCAAGGTGGGGGGCCTTCATCCACCCGCCCCGGCAGCCGGATCCGACCCGAGAGAGGCCCCCGTGACACTCATCGGCCATGACCTGACAGACTCCGCCCGACTGTGCCCGCTGGAGCCGTGGCAGGCGGAAGAATTCGCCGCGTACGTCGACCGGGTACGGCCACATCTCGCGCCGTGGCTGCCGTGGGCGCACTCCGTCGTCGACGCCGACTCGGCCCGCCGATTCCTCCAGCGGTACGCCGATTCACAGGCTCAGGACGGCGGCCGCATTTTCGGCATCCGAGTCGACGGAAGACTGGAGGGCGGGGCACTGTTCCGCGTCTTCGACACGCCTTCAGGAATTTGCGAAATGGGCGTCTGGCTCTCCCCCGAAGCCCAGGGAAAGGGCCTCGTCACCCGCACCGCCCGCCACCTGGCGGACTGGGCCCTGAATACCCGAGAAATGCACCGCGTGGAATGGCGGGTAACCCCCTCGAACACCCGCAGCATCGCCGTGGCGAAGCGCCTGGGAATGCGACACGAAGGCACCCTGCGAGAAGCCTTCCCCTTCAACGGCACCCGCCAGGACCTCCAGATCTGGACCCTCCTGCCCACCACCCCCCACTGACCACCACCCCGGAACCCACCCCCCGGCCGACGGCCTCACCGCCACCCCAGGGCGCCCCCGAAAAAGACAGGGGCCCGGACCGCACACGCGGCCCGGGCCCCAACGGCCCTCTCACCCCACGAAACCCCGGGTCAGTCGTCCTTCTTCACCGGCTCCAGAATCGCCACGCACTCCACGTGGTGCGTCATCGGAAACAGGTCGAACGCCCGCAGCGTCCGTACCCGGTACCCGCGCTCCGCGAAGTAGGAGATGTCGCGGGCGAGGGCGGCCGGGTCGCAGGCCACGTAGGCGATGCGGCGGGCGCCGAGGCCGGCGAGGTGGTGGACGGTCTGCTTGCCGGCGCCGGCGCGCGGGGGGTCGAGGACGATGAGGTCGACCTCGGTGATGCCGGTGCGGGGGAGGACGGACTCGACCTTGCCCTGCTCGACGCGGACGCGCGGGAAGACGGCCAGGTTGTGGCGGGCGTCCTCGACGGCGCGCTTGCCGGACTCGATGCCGAGGACGGCGCCCGCCTCGCCGACGCGGTCCGCGAGGGCGCCGGCGAAGAGGCCGACGCCGCAGTAGAGGTCGAGGGCGGTGTCGCCCTTGCGCGGGAGGAGGCCCTGCATGACGGCCTTCATGAGGGTGTCGGCGGCCTTCGGGTGGACCTGCCAGAAGCCGCCGCTGCCGACGCGGTGGGTGCGCTCGTCGGCGCGCTCGCGGACGAAGGCGCGGCCGTGGACGCGGTGGACGCCGCCGTCCTTCTCGTCGACGCGCATCACGGAGACCGGCTTGTCGAGCTCGACGAGCGGGAGGCGGGCGCCGGGGCGGGGGGTCAGGATGACCTGGCGGTCGTTCGAGCCGGAGGCGGCGATCGCCTCGACGGTGGCCATGCCCTCCCAGGTGCGGGATTCGATGCCCAGCTCGGAGACGCCCGGCGCGGCGATCATGCAGTGGTCGACGACCTCGACCTCGTGCGAGCGGTGCTTGCGCAGGCCGGCGCGGCCCTCGGTGTCGATGGCGTACTGGACGCGGGTGCGCCACTGGGGGACCTCGCCCGCCGGGAGCTTGTCGCCCTCCGCGGGGACGACGGTGCCGTCCCAGCCGGCCTCCTCCGGGGTGAGGCCGGCGAGCCGCTGCAGCTGCTCGGCGATCACCTCGCCCTTGAGGCGGCGCTGGGCGCCCGGCTTGGCGTGCTGCCAGTCGCAGCCGCCGCACTTGCCGGGGCCGGCGAAGGGGCACGGCGCCTCGATGCGGTCCTTGGAGGCGTCGAGGATCTCGACGGCGTCGGCGCGCAGGAAGCGGCTGCTCTCGTCGCCCTCCGTGACGCGGGTCCGGACGCGCTCGCCCGGCAGCGCGTGGCGGACGAAGAGGACGCGGCCCTCCTCGGTGCGGGCGATGCAGTGGCCGCCGTGGGCGACGGGCCCGACCTCGACCTCGTACTCCTCCCCGATCAGGGACTTCACAGGGGTGTTCTGCATGATCGGGGGCTCCAGTGACAGAAGGGGGAAAAGAAAGGGGGCCGCTGTTCGCACAGCAGCCCACCAGTCTAGTTGCTCTTCGCCGTCGGTTCCTTCTTGGCCTTCTCGACGGGGCCGCGGCGGACCGAGCCCGGCGCGTTCCACTCCTGGCGCTTCCTCGCCCGCTTCTTCGCGGCCTCGGAGGACTGGAGCTGGTAGGGGACGGAGGTGACCATCACGCCCGGGGTGAAGAGGAGCCGGCCCTTGAGGCGGAGCGCGGACTGGTTGTGGAGCAGGTGCTCGTACCAGTGGCCGACGACGTACTCGGGGATGTAGACCGAGACGGCGTCGCGCGGGCTCTCCTTGCGGAGGTTCTTCACGTACTCGATGACCGGCCGGGTGATCTCGCGGTACGGCGAGTCGAGGATCTTCAGCGGCACGTTGATGCCGCGCCGCTCCCATTCCTCCTTGAGCGCCTTGGTCTCCGCCGGGTCGACGTTGACGGTGAGCGCCTCCAGCTCGTGGGCGTGCAGCAGCTTGGCGTAGGCGAGGGCCCGCAGGGTGGGCTTGTGGAGCTTGGAGACGAGGACGACGGACCGGACCCGGGAGGGGCGGACGTACTCGTCGGGGCGCTCCTCGGCGGCGGCGATCTCCGCGGCGACGGAGTCGTAGTGGCGGCGGATCGCGGTCATCGTCACGTAGAAGATCACCATGCCGAGCAGGGCGACCCAGGCGCCGTGGGTGAACTTGGTGGCGAGGACGACGACGAGGACGAGGCCGGTGAAGAAGGCGCCGAAGGCGTTGATCGCGCGGGAGCGGATCATGTGGCGGCGCTTGGCCGGGTCCCGCTCGGTCCGCAGGTGCCGGTTCCAGTGCCGGACCATGCCGATCTGGCTGAGCGTGAAGGAGACGAAGACGCCGACGATGTACAGCTGGATGAGGCGGGTGGAGTCGGCGCCGTAGACCACCACGAGGAGCGCGGCGGCGCCGGCGAGGAGCACGATGCCGTTGGAGAAGGCGAGCCGGTCGCCGCGGGTGTGCAGCTGGCGCGGCAGGTAGCGGTCCTGGGCGAGGATCGAGCCGAGGAGCGGGAAGCCGTTGTACGCCGTGTTGGCGGCCAGGAAGAGGACGAGCGCGGTGGCGGCGGCGAGCAGGATGAAGAAGAACGTTCCGTCGCCGAAGACGGCGGCCGCGACCTGGGAGATGACCGGGTCCTGGACGTAGCCCTCGCCGACCGGGACGCCGTTCACCAGCAGGTCCTCGGCGGGCTTCTCGGCCATCCGGACGTCGGTGGCCTGGGCGAGGAAGATGATGCCGCAGAACATGGTGACGGCGAGGCCGCCCATGAGCGCGAGGGTGGTGGCGGCGTTCTTCGACTTCGGCTTGCGGAAGGCGGGGACGCCGTTGGAGATGGCCTCGACGCCGGTGAGGGCGGCACAGCCGGAGGAGAAGGCGCGCAGCAGCAGGAAGATCAGGGCGAAGCCCGCGAGTCCCGGGTGCTCCGGCTTGATCTCGAAGTCGGCGGTGGGCGCCTTCATGGTGTCGTCGAGGACCAGGCCGCGCCAGGCGCCCCAGGCGATCATGCAGAAGACGCCGAAGACGAAGACGTACGTCGGGACGGCGAAGAGGCTGCCGGACTCCTTCACTCCCCGGAGGTTCATCACGGTGAGGAGGACGATCACGGCGACGGCACAGGCCACCTTGTGCTCGACGACGAAGGGGATGGCGGAGCCGAGGTTCTCGATGCCGGAGGAGATCGAGACGGCGACGGTGAGGACGTAGTCGACGAGCAGGGCGCTCGCGACGGTGAGTCCGGCCCTGGGACCGAGGTTGGTGGTGGCGACCTCGTAGTCGCCGCCGCCGCTCGGGTACGCGTGCACGTTCTGGCGGTAGGAGGCGACGACCGTGAACATCAGGACGACGACGGCCAGCGCGATCCACGGGCTGAAGTGGTAGGCCGACAGACCGGCGGCGGAGAGGACGAGGAGGACCTCGCCCGGTGCGTACGCCACCGACGAGAGCGGGTCGGAGGCGAAGACGGGGAGGGCGATCCGCTTGGAGAGAAGGGTCTCTCCGAGCTTGTCGCTGCGCAGGGCCCGCCCGATCAGGATCCGTTTGGGCACGTCGGTCAGTTTGGACACGCAGAGGATCGTAAGCGTTCGAAAAGAGCCACGCGCACCGGCACCCCCGATCGGCACCGAATCTCCCTGAGTATCACCTCGGATGCGGTCCCGGCCAGCGATGCCGCTTAAGCTCGGACCGGGCAACCCGGCAGGGTGTTGTCCGCCACGGCCCGGGCCGATCGGGTGAGGAAAGTTGTGAGCAGGGTGTTTTCGCAGGTCAGCAGGGCGATCAGGAGTGCGGGGTAAGGGGACGTGCACATCGTCATCATGGGCTGCGGGCGAGTGGGAGCCGCTCTCGCGCAGACCCTGGAGCAGCAGGGCCACACGGTCGCCGTAGTGGACCAGGACCCGACGGCTTTCCGCCGTCTGGGCTCCGGCTTCGGCGGCCGGCGGGTCACCGGGGTGGGCTTCGACCAGGACACCCTGCGCGAGGCGGGGATCGAGGAGGCCGGTGCCTTCGCCGCGGTGAGCAGCGGCGACAACTCCAACATCATCGCGGCCCGGGTGGCGCGCGAGATGTTCGGCATCGAGAACGTGGCGGCGCGGATCTACGACCCCCGGCGTGCCGAGGTCTACCAGCGCCTGGGCATCCCGACGGTGGCGACGGTCCGCTGGACCGCCGACCAGATGCTGCGCCGGCTGCTGCCCTCGGGCGCGGAGCCGCTGTGGAGCGACCCGAGCGGCGGCGTCCAGCTCGCCGAGGTGCACACCTCCCCGGCGTGGATCGGCCACAAGATCAGCCGGCTCCAGGACGAGACCGGTGTGCGGGTCGCCTTCCTGACCCGGCTGGGCGAGGCGGTCATCCCCAGCTCGCAGACGGTGCTCCAGGAGGGCGATCTGGTGCACGTGATGATGCGGACGGACGAGATCACCAAGGTCGAGGCGGCCTTCGCCGAGGGCCCCGAGGAGGGCGGTCACTGATGCGTGTCGCGATTGCGGGCGCGGGTGCGGTGGGCCGTTCCATCGCGGGCGAGCTCCTGGAGAACGGCCACGAGGTCCTGCTCATCGACAAGGCGCCGACCGCCATCTCGGTGGAGCGGGTGCCGCAGGCGGAGTGGCTGCTGGCCGACGCCTGTGAGATCACCTCGCTGGACGAGGCGGCGCTCCAGCGCTGCAACGTGGTCATCGCGGCCACCGGCGACGACAAGGTGAACCTGGTCGTCTCGCTGCTCGCGAAGACCGAGTACGGCGTGCCGCGGGTGGTCGCCCGGGTGAACAACCCGAAGAACGAGTGGCTGTTCAACGAGGCGTGGGGCGTGGACGTGGCCGTCTCCACCCCGCGTCTGATGTCGGCCCTGGTGGAGGAGGCGGTGAGCGTCGGCGACCTGGTCCGGCTGCTCCGCTTCAGCCACGGCGACGCCAACCTCGTGGAGCTGACGCTGCCGCCGGAGTCGGCGGTGGCGGGTACGCAGGTGGGCGAGGTCCCCTGGCCGCAGGACACCTCGCTGGTGACGATCATCCGCGGTTCGCGGGTGCTGACGCCGAGCCCCGAGGAGACCCTGGAGGCCGGCGACGAGCTGCTGTTCGTGGCGGCGCAGGCCCGCGAGGAGCAGCTGGAGGAGCTCCTCCAGGTCCGCCGGGAGCCGGCGGAGTAGCGTCGTGCCGTACGCGGAAGGGCCCGGGACCGTCACAGGTCCCGGGCCCTTCGCGTGGGTCGGCGGCGCGCCCGGGGGCGTCCGGTCGGCCGGGTGTGCTCCTCGGAGGCGTCCGGTCGGCCGGGTGTGCTCCTAGGAGGCGTCCGGTCCGCCGGTGGCGCGGGCCGCGGCGGCCTTGCGCTCCTCCTCGGCCTTCTCCTCGGCCTCCATCTCGGCGAAGACGTCGATCGGCGGCGGCGCCTTGGCGAGGAAGACCCAGGTGAGGTAGACGGCGAGCAGGAAGGGCGGGATCTTCAGCGCGACGAGGACCCAGCCGAGCTGGGTGGTGTCGGCCCACCAGTAGAGCGGGAAGAGGATCGCGCACTTGGCGAGCAGGATCAGGCCCCAGGCCCAGCTGGCCTTGGCGTAGGCCTTCTTCCGTCCGGGGTTCCGGGTCCGCCAGGAGAGGTTCTCCTTGAAGACCGGGCCGAGGATGAGGCCGATCAGCGGGACGCCGGCGAGGGTGGTGACGATGTACGCGAGGGCGAGGCCCAGCGTGTACACCATGCCGGGGAGGTAGAAGTCCTTGGCGTTGCCGGTCATCATCGCGAAGACGACGCCGAAGGCGACGCCGAAGACGCCGCTGAAGGCGTGCTTGACGGTGTCGCGGCGGATGAGCCGGACGGCGACCAGGAGCAGGGAGACGCCGAGGGCGGCGATGGCCGAGCCCTGGAGGTTCTTGTTGATCGTGTAGATCGTGACGAAGAGCAGTCCGGGCAGGACCGTCTCGACCATGCCCCGGACGCCGCCGAACGCCTCGAAGAGCGCGGCCTCGGTCACCGCCTTGTCGGTCCGGGCGTCCTGGTCCGGGATCGGCGGTGCGGTGGTCGGCTTGTCGACGGACGTCACCGGCTACTCCTGTCCGAGCGGTCGGAGCTCGTATTTGGGGTTGAAGAGGACCCGCCGGCCGTGGCTCATGGAGATCCGGCCGGAGGCGATCAGCTTGCGGCCGGGCTCGATGCCCACGATGGAGCGCCGGCCCAGCCAGACGACGTCCAGCGGCGCGGTGCCGTCGAACAGTTCGGCCTCCAGGGCGGGCACACCGGCCCGGGGGCGCAGCGTGACCGTGCGCAAGGTACCAGTCACCTTGACGATCTGGCGGTCGGAACAGTCGGAGATCCGCGTGCAGCCCGAGGCCGCCGTGTCCTCCTGGAGCTCCTCCGACTCCAGGTCCTCCGGCGAGGAGGAGAGCCGGTCGAGCATCCGGCGGAACCGGCCTGCCGGCTTGTCGGTACGGGGTGCAGCACTCATACCCAAAAGCGTACCGGCCGCGGCGGACACGGGAGCGGGCCCGTCTCAACGTTCGAAGCGGTAGCCCATCCCCGGCTCGGTGACGAAGTGGCGGGGGTGCGAGGGGTCGGTCTCCAGCTTGCGGCGCAGCTGGGCCATGTAGACCCGCAGGTAGTTGGTCTCGGTGCCGTAGGAGGGCCCCCAGACCTCCTGGAGGAGCTGCTTCTGGCTGACGAGGCGGCCGCCGTTGCGGACGAGCACCTCCAGGAGGTGCCACTCGGTGGGGGTGAGCCGGACGTCCCGGCCGTCGCGGTGCACCTTCTTGGCGGCGAGGTCGACGGTGAAGTCGTCGGTCTCGATCACGACGACGCCGTCCTCGGCGCCGCCGACGGGCTCGGCGCGGCGGACGGCGGCGCGCAGCCGGGCGAGGAGCTCGTCCATGCCGAAGGGCTTGGTGACGTAGTCGTCGGCGCCGGCGTCGAGCGCCTCGACCTTCTCGTCGGAGGTGTGCCGGGCGGAGAGGACGATGATCGGGACCCGGGTCCAGCCGCGCAGCCCCTTGATGACGTCGACGCCGTCGAGGTCGGGCAGGCCGAGGTCGAGGACGACGACGTCGGGGTGGCGCTCGGCGGCGAGCTTGAGGGCGGTGGCGCCGTCGGGGGCGGAGTCGACCTCGTACTTCCGCGCCTTGAGGTTGATCACCAGGGCGCGGACGATCTGTGGCTCGTCGTCGACCACGAGGACCCGGGTCATGTCGGGGGCCTTCCTTCTGCTGTACGGGGACGGGTACTGGCTGCTGGTGCGGGGGCGGGTGCGGGGCCGCCGTACGGGGACGGGCGGTGCGTACGGACGCGGGCGCCGCCGTACGGGACGGGGTACGGGCCTCCGGGGCGGGGCCGGGCGCGGGGTCAGGTCACCGCGTGGGCCGGCAGGTCGGCCGGGGGCGCCGGGGGTCCGCCGGGGGCGGCGCGCAGGGTGAGGACCATGGTGAGGCCGCCGCCCGGGGTGTCCTCGGCGCTGATGGTGCCGCCCATGGCCTCCACGAAGCCGCGGGCGACGGCGAGGCCGAGGCCGACGCCGGAGCCGCGCGGGGCGTCGCCGAAGCGCTGGAAGGGCTCGAAGATCCCGTCCTTGGAGTCGTCGGGGACGCCGGGGCCGCGGTCCACCACCCTCAGCTCGACGCGGTCGCCCAGGGCGCTGGCGGCGACGGCGACGGGCACGCCGTCGGGGCTGTACTTGACGGCGTTCTCGACGATGTTGGCGACGGCCCGTTCCAGGAGGCCCTTGTCGACCTCGACCATGGGCAGGGTCTCGGGGACGTCGGCCTCGGCGCTGCCGTCCGGCACCCCGCCGAGGGCCATCGGGACGACCTCGTCGAGGTCGACGGCGCGGATGAGCGGGGTGACCGTGCCGGTCTGGAGGCGGGACATGTCGAGGAGGTTGCCGACGAGGTGGTCGAGGCGGTCGGCGCCGGCCTCGATGCCCTCCAGGAGTTCGGCGCGGTCCTCCTCGGACCATTCGACGTCGTCGGAGCGGAGCGAGGAGACGGACGCCTTGATGCCGGCGAGCGGGGTGCGCAGGTCGTGGCTGACGGCGGCGAGGAGGGAGGTGCGGATCTTGTTGCCCTCGGCGAGCTTGCGGGCCTCCTCGGCCTCGCCGACGAGCCGCTGCCGGTCGAGGACGACGGCGGCCTGGGCGGCGAAGGCGCCGAGCACCCGGCGGTCCTCGGCGGGCAGCACCCGGCCGCTCAGGGCGAGGGCGAGGTGGTCGCCGACCGGCATGTCCACGTCGGCGTCCTCGGGCCGGGGTGCCGGATGCGGGCCGACGGTGGCGGCCTGGGTCCAGGGCTCGCCGCCGCCCACCCGCTCCAGCAGGGCGACGGACTCCATCGAGAAGGTCTCCCTGACCCGTTCCAGGAGGGCGTCGAGGCTGGTCTCGCCGCGCAGCACGCTGCCCGCGAGGTAGGACAGCACCTCGGACTCGGCGCGCAGCCGGGCGGCCTGGTGGGTGCGGCGGGCCGCGAGGTCGACGACGGAGGCGACGGCCATGGCGACGCCGAAGAAGACCGCGATGGCCACGATGTTCATCGGGTCGGCGATGGTGATCCGGTGGATCGGCGGGGTGAAGAACCAGTTGAGCAGCAGCGAGCCGACGGCGGCCGAGGCGAGCGCCGGCAGGAAGCCGCCGAGCAGCGCGGACGCGACGGTGAGCGCCAGGAAGAGCAGCATGTCGTTGGCGAGGCCGAGGTCCGCGTCGGTATGGGTGAGGACCAGGGCGAGCACGATCGGCGCGGCGACGCCGACGAGCCAGCCGCCGATGATCCGCGAGCGGCCGAGCCGGGCCCCGCGGGCGACCGGGAGGCCGCGGCCCTTGGCGACCTCGCCGTGGGTGACGATGTGGACGTCGAGGTCGGGGCCCGACTCGCGGGCGACGGTCTGGCCGACGCCGGGGCCGAGGACGTACTGCCAGGAGCGGCGGCGGCTGGAGCCGAGGACGATCTGGGTCGCGTTCACGCCCCGGGCGAAGTCCAGCAGGGCGTTCGGTATGTCGTCGCCGACGACGTGGTGGAAGGTGCCGCCGAGATCCTCGACGAGGGTCCGCTGGACCGTCAGCTCCTTCGGCGAGGCCGAGGTGAGGCCGTCGCTGCGGGAGATGTAGACCGCCAGGACCTCGCCGCCGGCGCCCTTCTCGGCCAGCCGGGTGGCGCGCCGTATCAGGGTCCGGCCCTCGGGGCCGCCGGTGAGGCCGACGACGATCCGCTCGCGGGCCTGCCAGGTGGAGCGGATGTTGTGCTCGCCCCGGTACTGGCGGAGGTACTCGTCGACCCGGTCGGCGGTCCAGAGGAGGGCCAGCTCGCGCAGGGCCGTGAGGTTGCCGGGGCGGAAGTAGTTGGAGAGGGCCGCGTCGACCTTGTCCGACTTGTAGATGTTGCCGTGGGCCATGCGGCGGCGCAGCGCCTCGGGCGACATGTCGACCAGTTCGATCTGGTCGGCCCGGCGGACGATCTCGTCGGGGACGGTCTCGCGCTGCCGGACGCCGGTGATCGCCTCGACGACGTCGCCGAGCGATTCCAGGTGCTGGATGTTGACGGTCGAGACGACGTCGATGCCGGCGGCGAGGAGTTCGGCCACGTCCTGCCAGCGCTTGGGGTTGCGGGAGCCGGGGACGTTGGTGTGGGCGAGTTCGTCGACGAGGGCGACGGCGGGGCGGCGGGCCAGGACGGCGTCGACGTCCATCTCGGTGAAGACGGCGCCGCGGTACTCCAGCTCGCGCCGGGGCAGCTGCTCCAGGCCGTGCAGCAGCACCTCGGTGCGCGGCCGGCCGTGGTGCTCGACGAAGCCGACGACGCAGTCGGTGCCGCGCTCCACCCTGCGGTGGGCCTCGGCGAGCATGGCGTAGGTCTTGCCGACGCCGGGTGCCGCGCCGAGGTAGATCCGAAGCTTGCCACGTCCCATGGACCGACCATACGTCCGGCCGATCGGACATTCCGCACCCGGAGGAACACCCCGGTGCGGTATTGACGTGATTCTGATGCGCGGATCCCGCGCCGGGGGGCCGCGCCGTGTCGAGAACGCGGATCCGGCTCCGACCCCTGGGTGACGGCGGGCCGCGGGGCCCGTCGCGACACGCACGAGGAGCACCTCATGAAGTACATGCTGCTGATGCAGTTCAGCTCGCGGACCCTCGACGTCCCCTCGATGGCCGAGTGGGCGCCGGAGGACGTCCGGGCCCACATCGACTTCATGATCGCCACGAACGGCAAGCTGACGGCCTCGGGCGAACTGCTCCAGGCGGAGGGGCTGACGATGCCGGAGACGGCGCGGATCGTCCGGGCGGGCGCGGACGGCGCGCCGCCGGTGGTGACCGACGGCCCCTTCGCGGAGACCAAGGAGTTCCTGGCCGGCTGGTGGATCGTGGAGGTCGGCTCCGAGGAGCGGGCCCTGGAGATCGCCGCCGAGGTGTCGGCGGCGCCGGGTCCGCGCGGGGTGCCGATGAACATGCCGATCGAGGTCCGGGAGATCCCCGCGGGCCCGCCGGAGGTCTGAGCTTCGGAGCCGACGGTGCCGCCCGCCCGCCTGTCGGCGGGCGGCTCGGGCTCAGGCTCAGGCTTCGACGATCTCGCCGTCGCGCAGTTCGAGGACCCGGTCGGCGAGGCCGAGGAGCTGGTGGTCGTGGGTCGCGACGAGGGCGGTGCAGCCCTCGCTGCGGACCACGGCCCGGAGCAGTTGCATCACGGCGAGGCCGGTCTCGGCGTCGAGCTGGCCGGTCGGCTCGTCGGCGATGAGCAGGGCGGGCTTGTTGGCGAGGGCGCGGGCGATCGCGACGCGCTGCTGCTGGCCGCCGGAGAGCTCGCCGGGGCGCTGGGCGGCGTGGTCGGCCAGGCCGACGAGGGCGAGGAGGAGCGCGACCCGCTCCTCGCGCTCGGCGGGGTCCGCCTTGCGCAGGCGCAGCGGGACGCCGACGTTCTCCGCGGCGGAGAGGATGGGCAGCAGGCCGAAGGACTGGAAGATGAAGCCGATCCGGTCCCGGCGCAGCTCCAGGAGGCCCTCCTCGCCGAGCGTGGAGAGGTCGGTGCCGTCGATGACGATCCGGCCGCCGTCGGCGCTGTCGAGGCCGCCGACGAGGTTGAGCAGGGTGGTCTTGCCGGAGCCGGAGCGGCCCTTGAGGGCGACCAGCTCTCCGCGCGGGATGTCGAAGGAGACGCCCTTGAGGGCGTGGACGGCGGCCTCGCCCTCACCGAAGGACCGACGCAGGTCCTCCACCCGGATCATCGGGCCCCCGGCGGGGTCCTCGACGACGGCCGTCGCGGACTGCGTGCTGTTCTCGCTCACCCTGCGCTCCCCCTCCTCGAACACGTGCGCTGGCCAGTATGGTCGGCCACCGCCGCCGAGACCAGAGTCCGGACCCCGGAGGAGACCCCGATCTCCGGACGGGCGAACCCGTTTTACGGACGGGGAAGGGCCGTGGGGGTCCGCCCGGGGCCCGCTCAGAGTTCTCTACGGGCCGCCCGGCCGGGAGGGCGTACTGGCCCGTGGCCGCAGGTCGCCGTGCGTCCTGCGGGAAGCCGGGGGGGGGCCGGGGTCAGGTCGAAGGGCCGAGGTCAGGCCGGAGGACCGAGGTCGGGCCGGAAGGCCGAGGTCAGGCCAAGGGCCGGGGTCGGGCCGGAAGGCCGAGGTCAGGTCGAAAGGCCAGTGTCGGGCCGGAGGACCGAGGTCAGGTCGAAAGGCCAGTGTCGGGCCGGAGGACCGAGGTCAGGTCGAAAGG
>NZ_BNBS01000076.1:0-8008 GCF_014656075.1 Streptomyces hydrogenans | reverse complement strand
GGCCAGTGTCGGGCCGGAGGGCCGAAATCAGGCCGGGGGCCGAGGTCAGGCCGGTAGGCCGAAAAGGCCGATGGGCCGCCGCCCGTACGTCGTGCGTACGGGCGGCGGCCCATCGGACCGGATGTCCCGAAGGGTTTCGGGGGCGCGTCAGCGGATCTCGGAGATCTCCGGGCCGCGCTGGAGCTGGCCCATACCGCCGGAGAAGCGGGACCCGGCCTGCTCCTCCTGCTGGACGCCGTCCGGCACCATCTGCGCGTCGTTGGGCAGCTTGAGGACGATCGGGTCGCGCGGGGCCATCGGACCCTCGCCGCGGGCGACCACGGTGTCCCGGACGATCTGCTCCAGCAGACCGGCCGCCTCGGGCTGGACCGCGCCCTGGCCGGAGATGACACCGCGCAGGAACCAGCGCGGGCCGTCGACGCCGACGAAGCGCACGATCTGCACGCCGCGGTTGCCGTCGGGCAGCTGGACGGGGACCTGCGCGCGCAGCTCCCAGCCGAGCGGGCCCTCGACCTCGTCGATGGCGCCGCCCTGCTGGACGATGCCGGTGGCGATCTCCTCGCGGACCTCGCCCCAGATGCCTTCCTTCTTGGGCGCCGCGAACGCCTGGAGCTGCACGGCGCTGTCGCGCAGCACGATGGTCGCGGCGACGATCGCGTCCCCGGCCACCTCCACGCGGAGTTCCATGCCCTCGACACCGGGCACGTAGAGGCCGCCGAGGTCGACGCGCCCCTCCTCGGGCTTGGCGACCTCGGAGATGTCCCACGGGCCGTCGGGCCGGGGCGCCGGCGGAAGGTTCACCTTGCGCGGCTGGTCGGCCGCGTCCACGGCGTCCTCACCCTCCACGGCGTCGACGACCTGCTCGACCTCGCCCGCCTCGTCGGCGGCACCGCTCTTCTTGCGACGTCCGAACACGTCACTGTCCTTCCCGGTCGGATACGACCGAAGCGTATCGATTCCCACCCGTCGTGCCGTCCACGGCGGCATGACCGCCGGTGGACCCGAAGCCCCCCTCGGCCCGCGCCGAGCCGGGAAGCTCCGCCACCTCGTGGAAGCGCACCTTCTCGACCTGCTGGACGACCAGTTGGGCAATCCGGTCGAACCGTTCGAACCGGACGCTCTCGCGCGGGTCGAGATTGACCACGATCACCTTGATCTCTCCACGGTACCCGGCATCCACCGTCCCCGGGGCATTCACGAGCGCGACTCCGCAGCGGGCGGCCAGTCCGGAGCGGGGGTGGACGAAGGCGGCGTAGCCGTCGGGGAGGGCGATCGAGACCCCGGTGGGCAGCACCGCGCGCTCGCCGGGAGCCAGCACGGCGGCCTCGGTGGTGACGAGGTCGGCGCCGGCGTCGCCGGGGTGGCCGTAGGCCGGGATCGGCACGTCCGGGTCCACCCGGCGGATCAGCACGTCGACGGGAGGGCGCATCAGGGGTTCACCTCGAAGGCGCGGGCGCGCCGGACCTGGTCGGGATCGGACATGGCGGCCTGGATCTCCTCCGGCCTGCCGTTGTCGATGAAGTGCTCGACCTTGACCTCGACGAACATGGCGTCGGCGCGGACGGCGACGGGGCCGTCGGGGCCGCCGATGCGGCCGGTGGCGGTCGAGTAGATCTTGCGGCCGTGGACGGCGGTGACCTCGGCCTGGAGGTGCAGGACGGTGCCGACCGGCACGGGCCGGCGGAAGTCGGTCTCCAGGCGGCCGGTCACGGCGATGACGCGGAGCAGCCAGTTCAGGGAGCCGAGGGTCTCGTCGAGCGCGGTGGCGAGGATGCCGCCGTGGGCGAGGCCGGGGGCGCCCTGGTGGTCGGCGGTCACGGTGAACTCGGCGGTGACGGTCACGCCCTCGCCCGCGCGGGCGTCCAGGTGGAGCCCGTGGGGCTGTCCGTCGCCGCACCCGAAGCAGTGGCCGTAGTGCGAGCCGAGCGGCTCGCCGGGGGCGGGCGCGTCCGGGTGGCGGGTGGGCGCCACGGCGTCGGCCGGCGGGGTGAGGGCGGCAGATGTTGCAGTCACAGGCGCAGACCTTACCCGCGCGGCCGGGCGCGGGGCGCGCCGTGCCAAGCTTGGACGCATGCAGCCTTCCGCACCGTCCTCACCGTCCGGCGCCTCCTCCCCCGGGTCGTCCGCGTCGCCCTCCGCGTCCCCGGCGGCGCCGCGTTTCGACGAGCGGCTGACCGTGCCCGGTTCCTGGTGGGTCATCGTGGGTCTGCTGGCGGTCTCCGGCGGTCTCGTCACCTTCCCGCTGGGGACGGTGCCGATGCTGGGCGGTCTGATCGTGGCGGGCGTGGCGGCCGGTGTGGCGGCGTCCTCGTACGGCTCGGCGCGGATCCGCGTGGTGGCCGGTTCGCTGGTGGCGGGCGAGGCCCGGGTGCCGGTGTCGGCGCTCGGCGCGGTCGAGGTGCTGGACGCGGAGGAGGCGCGCGCCTGGCGCATGCACAAGGCCGATCCGCGCGCCTTCATGCTGATGCGCAGCTATGTGCCGCGGGCGGTGCGGATCGTGGTCACGGACCCGGCGGACCCGACGCCGTACCTGTACCTGTCGAGCCGTGACCCGGAGGGTCTGGCGGCCGCCGTGGAGGCGGTACGGGGCGAGGGCTGAGCCCTCCGGCCCCGCGGGGGTCCGTCCCGGAGCCGCTCCGGCGGCCCGGGGCGGTCTGGTCGTCCCAGGGCGGTCCTGTCGTCCGTCACGGGAGTCTGGCTCGTCCGTCACGGGCGGTCCTGTCGTCCGTCACGGGGGTCTGGTCGTCCGGTTCCGGGGCGGTCTAGAAGCCCAGCTCCTTGGGGTTCTCCGGCTGCTCCAGCGGGGGCAGCTCCACCAGCCTGTCCCAGGAGACCTGGCGGGCTCTGAGGTCCTTGCGGATGTGGCCGGCGAGTTTCTTGGTGTCGCGCCGGTTCATGACCGCGCCGACGGCCGCGCCCACCATGAACGGGGTGAGGTTCGGCAGGTTGCGGACCATGCGCTTCATGATCTGCTGGCGCAGTTCGCGCTTGAGCTGCCCGCCGAGGGCCGCGTTGATCGTCGTGGGCTTGGTGGGGTCGATGCCCCGCTCCTCGGCCCAGGAGGTCAGATAGGCGGCCGAGCGCTGGGGCAGGGTGCCGGGCGGCCGCAGGCCGTAGATCTCGTGGAGTTCGGCGATGAGCTTGAGCTCGATCGCGGCGACGCCGGTGATCTCCGCGGCCAGCTCGGCCGGCATGGCCGGCGGGACGGGGAGCATGGCGGCGGCGCCGATGCCCGCGCCGACGGTCGAGCTCGCGTTGGCCGCGCCGAAGACGAGTTTGTCGGCCAGCTCCTCGGGGCCGAGCCCGGGGAACTGCTTGCGCAGGGTCGCGAGGTCGCGGACGGGGACGCGCGGGGCCAGGTCGATCAGGCGGTCGGCGAGATAGCCGATGCCTGCCTTGGCTCCGTCGCCGCTCCGCTTCACGCCCTGCTTGACGCCTTCCACGCTGCGGCGGACGGCGTCGATGCGCGCGGCGTCGATCCTGATGCGGTCGAGTTGTGCGCGTGCCGGGTTGGCCAGCCGCCTGACGGCGTCCAGCCTGCCGTGACGGCTGTCGTCACGGCCCTCGGGCGCCTCGGGGTCCGAGGAGCCTTCGGGGTCCCGCTCCGCGGGGAGCGGTGCCTCGCCCCGACCCGGGGCGGCAGCTTCGAGCGAGGCCGTGGGGCCCCGCTCGTCGTCCGCCACGCCGAGGGAGGGCAGGGGGGCGGCCTGCTCGACGTCGGGAGCCTCCAGGGCGCCCTCCGACGGGCCTGTGCCGCCCTTGTACGTCCGGGGCTTCACGGGAAGCCTCAGACGCCGCTTCCGGGACGGTGTGTCGCCTGCCACGGCCGCGCCTAACTCAGTCGCAGTCGCGGCAGATCGGCTGGCCGTTCTTCTCGCGCGCCAGCTGGCTGCGGTGGTGCACGAGGAAGCAGCTCATGCAGGTGAACTCGTCGGCCTGCTTGGGCAGGACCCGGACGGCGAGCTCTTCGTTCGAGAGATCGGCGCCCGGGAGTTCCAGGCCCTCGGCGGCCTCGAACTCATCGACGTCGACCGTCGAGGTCGACTTGTCGTTCCGACGAGCCTTGAGCTCCTCGAGGCTGTCCGAGTCGACGTCGTCGTCGGTCTTGCGTGGGGTGTCGTAATCCGTTGCCATGTCGCTCTCCCCCTCTGGGTGGTTGCGGTGTCTCAGCGCACGTAACGCGTGAGAGGTCGGACTTGTGCCCGACCTGAGGCGCAGATTTTGCCTCACATCAAGGTCTGTTACTCAATCGACACCCGTCCCGAGCACTTCACGAGTGATCGGGTACGAGTGGCGAAGCGGACCGTACACGGTCCTCGGGGCGTTCGTGTGGAGCGCCACCCCGTGTACTTTCCGCCGGTCAACGCCCGGGAAACCCGGACTTTTCCGGGTTTTCCCGCGGAATTCACGGTCACTGAGCGCGATCCTTCGGGTACGCACGCTTGTGATCGATCACACACGGGCGTCTCAGGGCGGGGGTCCCGGAATTCCGCTCAAAGCGAACAGATCGGGCTTCGCCCCTGCAGTCTGTCAGATCGGCAGAGTGACACGCATCACCAGGCCGCCGCCCTCGCGGGGCTCCGCGCTGATGCGTCCGCCGTGCGCCCGGGCCACCGAGCGCGCGATCGACAGGCCGAGGCCGACGCCCTTGTCGCTGCCGGTGCGCTCCTGGCGGAGTCTGCGGAACGGCTCGAAGAGGTTGTCGATCTCGTACGCGGGGACCACCGGGCCCGTGTTGGACACCGTGAGCACCGCCTCGCCGCGCTTGACCTCGGTGTCGACCTCGACCCAGCCCCCGTCCGGGACGTTGTACCGCACGGCGTTCTGGAGCAGGTTCAGGGCGATCCGCTCCAGCAGCACGCCGTTGCCCTGGACGACGACCGGGGCCCGCTCGCCGCGGATCTCCACGCCCTTCGTCACGGCCTCGCCGTGCACCTGGTCGACGGCCCGCTCGGCGACCTCCGCGAGGTCGACCGGTTTGCGCTCGACGATCTGGTTGTCGCTGCGGGCGAGCAGCAGCAGGCCCTCGACCAGCTGCTCGCTGCGCTCGTTGGTGGCCAGCAGCGTCTTGCCGAGCTGCTGGAGCTCCACCGGCGCCCCGGGGTCGGAGAGGTGGACCTCCAGGAGCGTGCGGTTGATCGCCAGCGGCGTGCGCAGCTCGTGCGAGGCGTTGGCGACGAAGCGCTGCTGGGCGGTGAAGGCGCGCTCCAGGCGCTCCAGCATCTCGTCGAAGGTGTCCGCGAGCTCCTTCAGCTCGTCGTCCGGGCCGTCCAGCTCGATCCGGCGGGCCAGGTCGGAGCCGGCCACCTGGCGGGCGGTCCGGGTGATCCGGCCGAGCGGCGAGAGCACCCGGCCCGCCATGGCGTAGCCGAAGGCGAAGGCGATGATGCTCAGGCCGAGCAGGGCGAAGAGCGAGCGGCGCAGGAGGTCCTCCAGCGCCCGGTCGGACTGCTGGTGCAGGCAGACGGAGACGGCTTCGTTGAACTGCTCGCCAGTGCCCTTGTCGGGCAGCACGCACCACGAGGTGGTGGGCAGGACCTCGCCCTTGACGATCCTGAACGGCAGCTGGGCGGCGCTGTCGCCGAGGGCCTGCGCGGTGAAGAGGTAGATGATCGACAGCAGCAGGATGCCGGCGATCAGGAACATGCCGCCGTAGAGCAGCGTGAGCCGTATCCGGATGGTCGGCCGGAGCAGCGGCCTGACCGGGTCCCGCGGGTCCCAGGTGGGCTTCGGTGGCGCCTGCGGGTGCGGCGCCGGGGTCGCGGCCATCGGCTCAGATCCGGTAGCCGGAGCCGGGGACGGTGACGATGACCGGCGGCTCGCCCAGTTTGCGGCGCAGGGTCATGACGGTGACCCGGACGACGTTGGTGAACGGGTCGGTGTTCTCGTCCCACGCCTTCTCCAGGAGCTGCTCCGCGGAGACCACGGCGCCCTCGGAGCGCATCAGCACCTCCAGGACGGCGAACTCCTTGGGGGCCAGCTGGACCTCCCGGCCGTCCCGGAAGACCTCCCGGCGGTTGGGGTCGAGCTTGATGCCGGCGCGCTCCAGGACGGGCGGCAGCGGCACCGAGGTGCGGCGGCCGAGGGCGCGCACGCGCGCGGTGAGCTCGGTGAAGGCGAAGGGCTTGGGGAGGTAGTCGTCGGCGCCCAGCTCCAGGCCCTCGACCCGGTCGCTGACGTCGCCGGAGGCGGTGAGCATCAGGATCCGGGTGGGCATGCCGAGCTCGACGATCTTGCGGCAGACGTCGTCGCCGTGGACCAGGGGCAGGTCGCGGTCGAGGACGACGACGTCGTAGTCGTTGACCCCGACGCGCTCCAGGGCGGCGGCGCCGTCGTACACGACGTCGACGGCCATGGCCTCCCGGCGCAGTCCGGTGGCCACCGCATCGGCGAGCAGCTGCTCGTCCTCGACGACGAGTACGCGCACGTCGTTCTTCCTTCCCTCGGCGCTCCGGTCCGGGCGGACCGGTGGGCAATTCTGAGCACTGACTGTGCGTGTCCATCCTGCCCCGGACGCGCGTAAACCGGCTGTAAGACGGCGGTGCGCGGGCTTTCCCCGGGCCGCCGCGGGACTTCCCCCGGTCGGCGGGCGCGCGCGGGCGCGTCAGTCGGCGCGCGAGCCCTTCCGGGAGCCCGCCGGGAAGCCCTTCCGGAAGCCGGCACGAAGAATTCACCTGGTTCGGGCGTCAGTTGAGGTTTCCGTGCGAGGAGGGTTGGGGAGGAGGTTTCCACACCCCGCGATCACACCCTGTCTGTGGCACGCCCACGGCTCTTCCGTCCCCCGGGAGCGACACAGAGCGTGATCCATCCATCCTCGGCACACCCCCCTGTGCCGCCGGACCCACGAGGAGGGGCGCATGGACGCGTTCACCGCAGGACTGCTGCACCGCATCAGGACCACGCAGTCGGACCTCACGCGGGCCCGCGAGACCGGCGACGAGTACCTCGCGGAGGTCGAGCAGGCCGAGCTGGAGGACCTGCACCGACTGGCCGCGGAGCACGGCGTGGAGGTCGCGACGGTCTGCGCGCAGAGCGCCTGAGCGGCGGCACTCCCCCGGGAGTGCCGCGGCGGTGCCCCGGAGCCTCCTCGGTTCCGGGGCACCGCCGTGTCGGGGGCCGGTCTCAGTCGTGCCAGGCGCCCAGCCGGTCGAGCAGCTCCTGGAGGGGCCCGAAAAGCCCCTCGGGGGCCGCTACGGCCAGTTCGCCGGACTCGGGCTGTCCGGGGCGCCCGCCGGTGCGCGCGCCCGCCTCGCGGGCGATCAGGGCCCCCGCGGCGTGGTCCCAGGGGTTGAGCCCGCGCTCGTAGTACGCGTCGAGCCGGCCGGCCGCCACGTCGCAGAGGTCGATGGCGGCCGAGCCGCCGCGCCGGATGTCCCGGACCATCGGCAGGACCTCCCGCAGCACCTCGGCCTGGCGGGCGCGGCGGGTCTGGACGTAGCCGAAGCCGGTGCCGAGCAGGGCCTGGTCGAAGGGGGGCGCGGTGCGGACCGCGAGCCGGCGCTCGCCCAGGTGCGCGCCGCGGCCGAGGACGGCCTGGTACGTCTCGCCGCGCAGCGGGGCCTCGACGACGCCGACGACGGTCTCGCCGTCGAGCTCGGCGGCGATGGAGACCGCCCAGGACGGCAGGCCGTAGAGGTAGTTCACGGTGCCGTCGAGGGGGTCGATGATCCAGCGGACGCCGCTGGTGCCGGGGCTGGCCGCGCCCTCCTCGCCGAGGAGCCCGTCCTGGGGGCGGTGCTCGGCGAGGAAGCCGGTGATCAGCTTCTCGGCGGCGATGTCCATCTCGGTGACGACGTCGATGGCGCTGGTCTTGGTGGCGGCGACGGCGAGGTCCTCGGGCCGGCCGTCGCGCAGCAGGGCGCCGGCCCGGCGGGCGGCCTCCAGGGCCAGCGCGAGGAGTTCGTCGAGCAGGGGTGCGGGGGCGGGGGTCACGGGGTGGCTCCTCACGCGTAGGGGCTGTCGGCGCCGGCGGCCGCGGGGCGCTCGGCACGGGCCGGGCAGCAGCCGA
>NZ_BNBS01000075.1 GCF_014656075.1 Streptomyces hydrogenans | reverse complement strand
GGTCCGGGGCGCGAGGTCCCGGAGCACCGCGGGCGGGCGGGGCTCGGCGGCGAGGACCGCCCGGTCGACGCCGGTCACGGCGAGCACGGGGGCGGTGTCCCCGCCGGGCGCCGGGGCGGCGAGCGGCGCGGTCGCGAGGTCGAAGGCGGCGAGCGCCTCCGGCTCCGCGAGGGCGCGCAGCCCGAGCCCGTGGATCCGCCGCAGGTCCGCCTCGGCGAGCCCGCCGCCCATGCCGGTCTCCCACAGGCCCCAGGCCAGCGAGACGGCGGGCAGGCCGAGCGCGGCCCGGTGGGCGGCGAGGGCGTCCAGGAAGGTGTTCCCGGCCGCGTAGTTCGCCTGGCCCGCCGTGCCGAGCAGGCCGGCGATCGACGAGAACAGCACCAGCGGCTTCTCGCCCGCCAGTTCGTGCAGGTGCCAGGCCGCGTCGACCTTGGGCCGGAGCACCGTGTCGACCTGGTCGGGGGTGAGCCCGGCCAGCGTGCCGTCGGCGAGGGTGCCGGCGACGTGCACGAAGGCGACGGGGCGGTGCCGGTCGACGACCGCCGCGAGCGCGTCGCGGTCGGTGGCGTCGCACGCCTCGGCGATCAGCCGGACGTCGCCGTCCAGGCCCTCGACGGCCGGGGCCGTCCCGCTCCGGCTGAGCAGCAGGAGCGAGCGGGCGCCGTGCCGTTCCACCAGGTGGCGGACGAGCGCCGTGCCCAGCGCTCCGCTCGCACCGGTGACCAGGACGGTGCCCTCCGCCCAGGGGGCGGTGCCGCTCGCCGGGGCGTCCGGCTCCGCGACGGCCGGACGGTGCCGGACCAGCCTCGGCACCAGCGCCCGCCCGTCGGCGAACCGCACCTGTGGTTCGTCCGCGAGCGCGGCCGGGGCCTGGGCCAGGGCGGCGGCGACCTCGTCCCGGACGTCGCCGGTGCCGTCCCAGTCCGGGCGGTCCACCAGGAGGAACCGGTCGGGGTGCTCGGCGGCGGCGCTGAGCACCAGGCCCCGCACGCCGGCGTGGGCCAGGTCGGCGCCGACCACGACGGCGAGCCGTCCGGCGGCGTCGGCCGCGAGCCGGTCCCGCAGCAGGCCGAGGGTGTGGTGGACGGCCCGCCGGGCGCGCTCGGGCAGCTCGCCCGCACCGGCGTCGACCTGGGTCACCTCGGGGGCCGGATCCGGCGCGGACGTCCCGGCCGGTGCCTCGTCGAGGGGCCGCCAGACCGGTGCGTACAGCAGGTTCGCGCCGGCCGAGGCGGTGGCCGGGAGGCCGGTGAACGGGCGCAGGACCAGCTCCTCGACCTCGACCCGGACGGTGCCGTCGGCGTCGCTGACGACCAGCCGCACCGACTCGGGGCCGGTGGGGGTGATCCGGGCGCGCAGGACCGTGCCGCCCGGTGCTCCGGATCCGTCCCGGAAGCGGACTCCCGACCAGGAGAAGGGCAGCAGGGCCGGCCGGGTGTCGTCGGCGACGCCGGGGAGCAGCGGGTGCAGGGCGGCGTCGAGGAGCGCCGGGTGGACGGCGAAGCCCTCGGCGTCCTGGTCGGCGGCGACCTCGGCGAAGAGTTCCTCGCCGCCGCGGTGCAGCGACCGCAGGCCCTGGAAGGCGGGGCCGTAGCCGTAGCCGTGCTCGGCGACCCGCTCGTACAGGCCGTCGAGGTCGACCGGGGTCAGCTCAGGCGGCCAGGGGCCGTCGGCGGCGGGCGCCCCGGCGTCGTCGGCGAGGGTGCCGACGGCGTGCCGGGTCCACGGGAGACCGGCGGCGTCCGGGGCGTCGCTCCGGGAGTGGAGCGTGACCTCGGCCCCGTCCACCGTCAGCTGGAGGACGAGCGCGCCGGTCTCCGGGACGACCACGGGCTCCACGACGGTGAACCGCTCCAGCGGTCCGGCGGTGGCGGCCAGTTCGACCAGCGCGGTGCCGGGCACGATCACGGCGCCGCCCACCCGGTGGTCGGCCAGCCACGGGTGGCCGGCCAGGGAGATCCGGCCGGTGGAGACGGTGACGCCTCCGGCGCCGTCCGCTCCGGTGGCGAGGTCGACCGCCGCCCCCAGCAGGGGGTGGCGGGTGGCGCGCAGTCCGGCGCCGGTCACGTCGCTCCCGCTCACCGGGGTGAGCCAGAAGCGCCTGCGCCGGAAGGCGTAGGTGGGCACGTCGACCGGGCGGGCGCCGGGCAGGACCGCGTTCCAGTCGGGTTCGACGCCCCGGGTGAACAGGGTGCCGACGGCCTCCGCGACCGTCTCCGGCTCGGGCCGGCCCTCGCGCCGCAGCGGGACGGCGACGGGGCTGTCGGTCTCCTCGGCGGGGAAGGCTGCCGCGATCATGCCGGTGAGCACCGCGTCGGGGCCCACTTCGAGGACCGTGCGGACGCCCTGGTCCCGGGCGGTGAGCAGTGCCTCGTGGAAGCGGACGGTCGCCCGCACCTGGTCGACCCAGTACTCGGGGTCGGTCCACCGCTCGGCGGGGCCGGCGGTGACGGTGGAGAGGGCGGGGATCACCGGCGGGTGGTAGGTGAGCTCCCGGGCGACCGCCCGGAAGTCGTCCAGCATCGGTTCCATCAGCGGCGAGTGGAAGGCGTGGCTGACGGTGAGCCGCTTGGTGCGCCGGCCCCGGGCGGCGAACTCCTCGGCGGCGAAGGCCAGGACGGGCTCCTCCGCGCCGGAGAGGACCAGCGAGGCCGGGCCGTTGACGGCGGCGACCGTGACGCCGGCCGGGAGCTCCCGGCCGTCCAGCTCGGCGGCGGTCGCCTCGACGGCGACCATCGCCCCGCCGCGCGGCAGCGCCTGCATCAGACCGCCGCGGGCGGCGACCAGACGGGCGGCGTCGGGCAGCGAGAGGACGCCCGCGACGTGCGCGGCGGCCAGTTCGCCGATCGAGTGTCCGAGCACCAGGTCGGGCCGGACGCCCCAGGACTCCACGAGCCGGAAGAGCGCGACCTCGACGGCGAACAGCGCGGGCTGTGCCGTGCCGGTCTCGTCCAGGTCCCGTCCGGTGGCGATCGCCTCCCGGACGGCCGTACCGAGCGCGTCGCCGAACTCCGCGCACACCGCGTCGAAGGCGGCGGCGAAGACGGGGTGGGCGGCGGCCAGCTCGCGCCCCATGCCGGCGCGCTGGGCGCCCTGCCCGGTGAAGGCGAAGGCGAGCCCGCCGCCGGCCGCCCGCACCGGGACGGCGTCCCGCAGTCCGGCCGCGCTGGTCGCGGCGATCCGGTACGGCAGCGCGGAGCGGGTCGCCAGGGTGTACGCCTCGTCCGGCGTCCGGAGCGCGGCGACGCGCTCCGCCTGGTCGGCGAGGGCCTGCTCGCCGCGGGCGGAGAGCACCCACGGGAGCGGGGCCGGCGCGCCGGGGAGACCGGTCGCCGGGAGGTCGGCGGCTTCCGGGGCCGGGGCCGCGGGCAGCGGCGCCGGTACGGCCTCCGTCTCCGCCTCCTCGACGATCACGTGGGCGTTGGTGCCGCCGAAGCCGAAGGAGGAGACGCCGGCCCGGCGGGGGCGCTCCCCGCGCGGCCAGGGGCGGGCCCGGTCGAGGAGTTCGACCTTGCCGTCCGCCCAGTCGACGTGCCGGGACGGGGTGCCGAGGTGCAGGGTGGCCGGGGCGAGTTCGTGGCGCAGGGCCTGCACGACCTTGATGATGCCGCCGACGCCAGCGGCCGCCTGGGCGTGGCCGATGTTCGACTTCAGCGAGCCCATCAGGACGGGCCGCTCCCGGTCGGAGCCGTAGGTGGCGATGACCGCCTGGGCCTCGATGGGGTCGCCGAGCCGGGTGCCGGTGCCGTGCGCCTCGACCAGGTCGACGTCGGACGGGGCCAGCCGCGCGGAGTCGAGCGCGGCCCGGATCACCCGTTCCTGGGCGGGTCCGTTGGGCGCGGTGAGGCCGTTCGAGGCGCCGTCGGAGTTCACCGCGGAGCCGCGCAGGACGGCGAGGACGCGGTGGCCGTTGCGGCGGGCGTCCGACAGCTTCTCCAGGAGCAGCATGCCCGCGCCCTCGGCCCAGCCGGTGCCGTCGGCGTCGTCCGAGAACGACTTGCAGCGGCCGTCGTCGGAGAGCCCGCGCAGCCGGGAGAACTCGATGAACGGCGTCGGCGTGGACATCACCGTCGCGCCGCCCGCCACCGCGAGTTCGCACTCCCCGCTCCGCAGCGCGCCTGCCGCGAGGTGCACGGCGACGAGCGAGGACGAGCAGGCGGTGTCGACGGTGAGGGTCGGCCCCTCGAAGCCGAAGGTGTAGGCGAGGCGGCCGGAGGCGATGGAGCCGGCGCTGCCGCTGTAGAGGTAGCCCTGCACGCCGTCGGAGGGCAGGCCGGGCCGGGAGCCGTAGTCGCTGTACATGACGCCCACGTAGACGCCGGTCCGGGTGCCGCGCAGGGAGTCCGGCTCCAGGCCGGCGTTCTCGACCGCCTCCCAGGTGGTCTCCAGGAGCTGGCGCTGCTGCGGGTCGAGCGCGGACGCCTCCCGGGGCGAGAGGCCGAAGAACTCGGCGTCGAAGAGGTCGGCGTCGTGCAGGAAGCCGCCGCGGCGGGTGGTGGAGGTGCCGGGGTGGTCGGCGTCGGGGTGGTACAGGTCGCCGGGCCAGCCGCGGTTGACGGGGAAGTCCGAGGTGGCGTCGCGTCCTTCGGCGACCAGCCGCCACAGGTCCTGCGGCGAGGCGACGCCGCCGGGGTAGCGGCAGGCCATGCCGACGATCGCGATCGGCTCGTCGTCGCCGGTCCCGTCCGTCGCGGGGCGCCGCCCGGCCGGGGCCGCCCCGTCGCGGGGCGAGGACCCGCCGTCGGCCTCGGCCAGGGTCCACAGGTGCGCGGCGAGCGCGTCGGGGGTGGGGTGGTCGAAGACGACGGTGGCGGACAGCCGCCGTCCGAGCGCGGCGCCGAGCTGGTTGCGCAGCTCCACGGCGGTCAGCGAGTCGAAGCCGAGTTCGCTGAAGGAGCGCCGTTCGTCGACCTCGGCGGGGTCGGCGTATCCGAGGACGGCGGCCACCTGGCGGCGGACGGCGTCCTGGAGCCCGGCCCGGTCGAGGACCGGGGCGGTGTCGGCGTCCGGTCCGGGGTTGCCGGCGGGACGGCCGGCCGCGGGGGCGGCCGGTCCGGCCAGGTCGCGCAGGAGCGTGGGCAGCCCGGTCCTGCCGCGCAGGGCGGGGCGGTCGATGCCGGTCAGCGCGAACACCGGCGTGCCGGTGCCGCCGAGCCGTTCGACGGCGGCGTCGAAGAGGCCGAGCGCCTCCGCGGTGTCGAGCGGCCGCAGCCCGGTCCTGGCCAGGCGCTGGAGGTCGACCTCGGTCAGGTCGCCGGAGATGCCGCTGCTCTCGGCCCAGAGGCCCCAGGCGAGGGAGGCGGCGGGCAGGCCGAGGGCGTGGCGGTGGGCGGCGAGGGCGTCCAGGAAGGTGTTGCCCGCGGCGTAGTTCGCCTGGCCCGCCGTGCCGAGCAGGCCGGCGACGGAGGAGTACAGCACCAGCGGCCGGTCACCGGCCAGTTCGTGCAGGTGCCAGGCCGCGTCGACCTTCGGCAGCAGGACGGAGTCGAGCTGTTCCCCGGTGAGGCCGGCCAGGGTGGCGTCGGCGTTCACGCCGGCCGTGTGCACGACCGCGGCGGGCCGGTGGGCGGCGAAGACCGCCTCCAGGGCCGGGCGGTCGCTGACGTCGGCGGCGACCAGGACGGCCTCGGCGCCCAGTGCGGCCAGTTCGGCGCGGAGTTCGGCGGCGCCGGGCGCGCTCTCGCCGCGGCGGCTGACCAGCACCAGGTGCCGGGCGCCGTGGCGGACGACCAGGTGGCGGGCGAGGAGCGCACCGAGGGTCCCGGTCGCGCCGGTGATCAGCACCGGGCCCGCGCTCCAGTCCACGACGGGGTCGGCGCCGGCGGCCGGGCGGCCGAGCCGGGGCAGCAGGAGGGCGCCGTCCCGGATCGCGAGCTCCGGCTCCGGGGAGCGGAGGGCGGCGTCGAGGAGGTCCCCGGTCGCCGTGGCGTCGGCCTCGACGAGCTGGATCCGGCCCGGGTTCTCCGCCTGGGCGCTGCGGAGCAGGCCGCGGACGGCGGCGTGCCGGAGGCCGGGGGCGAGCACGAAGGCGTGGCGGCGCTCGTCCTCCTCGGCCAGGACCCGGCGGACCAGGCCGAGGACGGAGTGGACGGCGGCGCGCGCCCGCGCGCCGGTGCCGGCGGTGTCGTCCGTGTCGTCGGCGTGACCGGTGTCGTCGGCCGGGTCCGTGGTGAGGTCGTGCCGCACGGACGGTTCGGCGGCCGGCGGGGCGGTGGTGGCCGCCGGACGCCAGACGACCGTGTGCAGTCCGGCCGGCACCTGGCCCTGGCCGAGCGGCAGCAGGGCCAGCTCGTCGACGGTCAGGACGGGGTCGCCGTTCCCGTCGTGGGCGGTCAGCCGTGCCGTGCCGCCGCTCACGGTGACCGTGGCGGTCAGCGCGGCGGCGCCGGTGGCGTGGCGGGTGACGCCGCTCCAGGAGAAGGGCAGCACGGCCGGGGCCGCGGGGTCGACGACGCCCGGGAGCAGGACGTGCAGGACGGCGTCGAGCAGGGCCGGGTGGAGGCCGAAGCGGCTCGCCTCGGCCCGCTGCCGCTCGGGGAGGGCGACCTCCACGAAGCGGTCGTCGCCGTCGTGGCGGACCGTCACGAGGTTGCGGAAGGCGGGGCCGTAGTCGTAGCCGTGTCCGCTCAGCCGCTCGTACGCCCCGGTCAGGTCGACCTCGGCGCCGGAGGGCGCGGCGGCGGCGGACGGGGCGGCCCGGCCGGGCACCAGGACGCCGTGGGCGTGCCGGGTCCAGCCGCGGTCCTCGCCTGCGTCCCCGGCCTCGCCGTCGCCCGGTACGGGGCGGGCGTGGACGACGACGGCACGGGCTCCGCGCTCGTCCGGCGCCTCGACCCTGACCTGCACCGCGGCGGGTCCGTCGACGGGCAGCACCAGTGGTGCGGTGAGGGTGAGTTCGGCGACGGTCGGGCAGTCCAGGAGCTCGCCGGCGTACAGCGCCATCTCCAGCAGCGCCGTGCCGGGCACGACGGCCTCGCCGCGGATCCGGTGCTCGCCGGCCCAGCCGGTGGCGGAGGTCTCGCCGGTCAGCAGCGTCGCGCCGTCGGCGAGTTCCACCACCGTGCCCAGCAGCGGGTGCCCGGAGGACGGGGCCTCCAGCCAGTAGCGGCGGTGCTGGAAGGGGTAGCGCGGGAGGGGGACCTGACGGGTCGCCGGGAGCAGCGCCGTCCAGTCGATCGACGCGCCCCGCACGTGCAGGGCGGCGAGCGCGGCGTAGGCGGTCTCCACGTCGTCGCGGCCGGAGCGGAGCATCGCCACCCGGGCGCCGCCGGGGGTGGTGGGGGTGTCGTCGTCGGCGAGGGCCTGGGCGACCATCGCGGTGAGCACGGCGTGCGGGCCGAGCTCGACGAACTCGGTGACGCCGTGGTCGCGCAGGGTGCGGACGCCGTCGGAGAAGCGGACGGCCCGGCGGACGTGGGCGACCCAGTAGTCGGGCGAGGTGAGCTGCCCCTCCTCGGCCAGGGTTCCGGTCACGTTGGAGACGACCGGGACGCCGGGCTCGTGGAAGGTGACGGTGTCCAGGGCGGCCCGGAAGCCGTCCAGGGCCTCGTCCATGTGCGCCGAGTGGAAGGCGTGGCTGACCACGAGCCGCCGGGTGCGCCGGCCCAGCGCCGCCCAGTGCTCGCTCGCCGCGGTCACCGCGGCCTCGTCGCCGGAGACCACCACGGAGCGCGGGCCGTTGACGGCGGCGATCTCCGCGCCGGCCGGCAGCGCGTCCAGGACCTCGGCCTCGGTGGCCTCCAGGGCGGCCATCGCCCCGTCGTCGCGGGCCGACTGCATCGCGGCGCCGCGGGCGACGACCAGGCGGCAGGCGTCGGGCAGGTCGAAGACCCCGGCCACGTGGGCCGCGGCCACCTCGCCGACGGAGTGCCCGAGGAGGTAGTCGGCGGTGAGGCCGTGGTGCTCGGCGAAGCGGTGGAGCGCCACCTCGACGGCGAACAGCGCGGCCTGCGTGTAGGCGGTCTGGTCGAGGAGCACGGCGTCCGCGCTGTCCGGCTCGGCGAAGACGACCCCGCCCAGCGGGTGGTCGAGCAGCGGGTCGAGCTCCGCGGAGACCTCGTCGAACGCCGCCCGGTAGACGGCGGAGCGCTCGTACAGCTCGCGTCCCATGCCGAGGCGCTGCGCGCCCTGACCGGTGAACAGGAAGGCGGTCGCGCCGCGTCCGGTTCCGTCGCCGCGCACCACTCCGGGCGTGGTGGAGTCGCCCGCGGCGAGGGCGTCCAGGCCGCGCAGCAGGGCGTCCCGGTCGGCGCCGAGGACGACGGCCCGCCGGTCGAGCCGGGCCCGCCGGGTGGCGAGGGTGCCGGCCACGTCGGCCGGGTCGAGGCCGAGGTGGGCGTCGAGGAGGGCGCGCAGGTCGGGGGCGCGGGTCCGCACGGCCTCCTCGCCGCGGGCGGAGAGCACCAGCGGCAGGATCGGAGGCGCGGCGGGGGCCGGGTCGCCCGGGGCGGCGGCCGGGGTGCGCGGGGCGGGCGCGGGGGTCTCTGCCTGCTCCAGGATCACGTGGGCGTTGGTGCCGCTGATGCCGAAGGCGGAGACGGCGGCGCGGCGGGGCCGGTCGAGCTCGGGCCAGTCCTGCCGCTCGGTGAGCAGCTCGACCGCGCCGGCCGACCAGTCCACGTGCGGGGACGGCTCGTCGAGGTGCAGGGTGCGCGGCTGGACGCCGTGGCGCAGCGCCTGGACCATCTTGATCACGCCGCCGACGCCGGCGGCGGCCTGGGCGTGTCCGAGGTTGGACTTCAGCGAGCCGAGGCGGACCGGCTCCTCGCGGTCCTGGCCGTAGGTGGCGAGCAGGGCCTGGGCCTCGATCGGGTCGCCGAGGCGGGTGCCGGTGCCGTGCGCCTCGACGAGGTCGACGTCGCGGCCGGACAGGCCGGCGTCGGCGAGGGCGGAGCGGATCACCCGTTCCTGCGAGGGGCCGTTGGGGGCGGTGAGGCCGTTGGAGGCGCCGTCCGAGTTGACGGCCGAGCCGCGGAGCACGGCGAGGACCTTGTGGCCGTTGCGGCGGGCGTCGGAGAGCCGCTCGACGAGGAGCAGGCCGACCCCCTCCGACCAGCCGGTGCCGTCGGCGTCGGCCGAGAAGGACTTGCAGCGGCCGTCGGTGGAGAGGCCCTTCTGCCGGGAGAACTCGACGAAGGTGCTCGGTCCCGTCATGACGGTGACGCCGCCGGCGAGGGCGAGGTCGACCTCGCCCTGGCGCAGCGCGTTCGCGGCCAGGTGCAGGGCGACGAGCGAGGAGGAGCAGGCGGTGTCGACGGTGATCGCCGGGCCCTCCAGGCCGTAGACGTACGCCAGTCGGCCGGACACGACGCTGGAGGTGTTGCCGGCCAGGAGGAAGCCCTCCACCTCGCGGGGGGTGGCGGGCAGCCGGGCGGCGTAGTCGTCGTACATGACGCCGGCGAAGACGCCGGTGCGGCTGCCGCGCAGGCCGGTCGGGTCGATCCCGGCGTCCTCGAAGGTCTCCCAGGCCGTTTCGAGGAGCAGGCGCTGCTGCGGGTCGGTGGCGAGGGCCTCGCGCGGCGACATGTCGAAGAAGGGCGCGTCGAAGAGGTCGGCGTCGTGGAGGAAGCCGCCGTGCCGGGTGTAGCTGGTGGCGGGGTGGTCCGGGTCGGGGTGGTAGAGCCCGTCCAGGTCCCAGCCGCGGTTGGTGGGGAACTCGGAGACGGCGTCCCGGCCGTCGAGCACGAGCCGCCACAGGTCGTCGGCGGAGCGGACCCCGCCGGGGAAGCGGCAGGCCATGCCGACGATGGCGATGGGCTCGTCGGAGCGGGTGCCGGTCCGCCGGCGCGCGGCGGGCCGCCCCTCCCCCGCCGCCCGGGCCGAGGACTCGGCCAGGAAGAGGGCCAGCGCCTCCGGCGTGGGGTGGTCGAAGACGAGGGTGGCGGGCAGCTGGCGTCCGGTGGCGGCGCCCAGGCGGTTGCGCAGGTCGACGGCGGCGAGCGAGTCGAAGCCCTGCTCGCGGAAGGCCTTGGACAGGTCGAGCAGCTGCGGGGAGGCCAGGGCGAGGACGGCGGCGGTGTGCGTGCGGACCAGGTCCCGGGCCTGCTTCTCGGTGAGGGCGGTGCCGGCCGGTCCGGCGGGAGCCGGGGCGGCCTGCTTCCGGCGCCTCCTGACGAGCCCGCTCAGCAGGGCCGGGACCGGCGCGGCGGCGGGGATCCCGGAGAGCCGCAGGGCGGCGGGGACGGGCAGGGCGGTCGCCGCGGTCACCGCGCGGTCGAAGAGGTCGAGGCCCTGGGCGGCGGTGAGCGGGGCGAATCCGGAGCGGGTCCAGCGGTCGAGGTCGGCCGCGCCGAGGGAGTGGCCCATGCCCTCCTGCCAGAGGCCCCAGGCGAGCGAGGTGCCGGGCAGGCCCTGGGCGCGGCGGTGCGCGGCGAGGGCGTCCAGATAGGCGTTGGCGGCCGCGTAGTTGGCCTGGCCGGCGGTGCCGAGGAGGCCGGAGACGGAGGAGAAGAGGACGAAGGCGTCGAGCGGGAGGTGGGCGGTCAGCTCGTGGAGGTGGCGTGCGGCGTCGGCCTTGACGCCCATCACGGTGCGGACGCGTTCCCCGGTGAGCGCGGTGATCGTGGCGTCGTCGAGGACGCCGGCGGTGTGGACGACGGCGGTGAGCGGGGCGTCGGCGGGGAGGCCCTCGATGAGTGCGGCGAGCGCGGCGCGGTCGGTCACGTCGAGGGCGACCACGCGGGCGCCGTCGAGTTCCGCCTGGAGTTCGGCGGCGCCGGGCGCGTCGGGGCCGCGGCGGCTGACGAGGAGCAGCTTGCGCAGGCCGTGCTCGTGGTGGAGGTGGCGGGCGACCAGCGCGCCGAGGCCGCCGGTGCCGCCGGTGACGAGGACGGTGCCCTCCGGGTCCCAGCCGAGGGCGGTGCCGGTCACGGACTCGGCCGCGAGCGGGTCGGCGGGGGCCGTCCTGACCAGGCGGGGGACGAGGAACGCGCCGTCGCGCAGGGCGAGCTGCGGCTCTCCGGTCCGTACGGCGGCGTCGGCGGCGGCGGTCACGTCCCGGGCGCCCGCCGGGTCGACGTCGACCACGACGATCTGGTCGGGGTACTCGCTCTGGGCGGTGCGCGCCAGGCCCCACACGGTGGCGGCGGCCGGGTCGGCGAGCGCCGCGTCCGGGGTGGTGGCCACGGCGTCGCGGGTGACGAGGACGAGCCGTTCGGTCGGGTCGTGCTCGCCGGTGACCCACTCCTGGACGGCGGCCAGCGCCCGGGTGGCGGTGACGGCCGGGTCGGCGTCCGGGGCGAGCTCGACGACCGTGGGCGGCGCGGCGTCGTCGTCGGGGCCGTCGGTGGGCGCGGGTCCGGCCGCGGGCCGCCAGGCGACCTCGTACAGCGGCTCGGTGCCGGTGCCGCCGGAGGCGGTGGCCCGCAGGGTCAGCGCGTCGACGGTGGCGACGGGGGCGCCCGTCGCGTCGGCGAGCAGCAGCTCGTAGGTGTCGGGGCCGACGGGGGTGATCGTGGCCCGCAGCTCGGTGCCCCCGGCGACGGCCCGGTGGGTCCGCACGCCGCTCCACACGAACGGCAGGCGGGTGCCCTCCGCGCCGTCGGCCAGGCCGAGGACGACGGGGTGGAGCACGGCGTCGGTCAGAGCCGGGTGCAGCAGGAAGCCGTCCTCGGCCCCGAGGTGCTCCTCCGGGAGCCGGAGCTCGGCGTAGAGCGTCTCGCCGTCCCGGTGCACCGCCCGCAGGCCGCGGAAGGCCCCGGCGTAGGCGTAGCCGCGGCGGGCGAGGAGTTCGTACGCGTCCTCCACCGGGAGCGGCTCGCCGGCCGGCGGCCACGGGGCCGGGTCGTCGGCGGGGGGCTCCGGCGCGAGGCCGGGGGCCTGGAGCAGGCCCGAGGCGTGCCGGGTCCACTCGCGCTCGCCGTCGCGCCGGGAGTGGACGGTCAGCTGCCGCTCGCGGACGGTGACCTGCACGGTGACGGCGCCGGTGGCCGGGAGGGCGAGCGGGGACTCCAGGGTCAGGTCCGCGACCTCGGGCAGGCCGACCCGCTCGCCGGCGAAGAGGGCGAGCTCCAGGAAGGCGGTGCCGGGCAGCAGGACCGTGTCGCCGACGACGTGGCCGGCGAGCCACGGGTGGTCGGCGAGCGAGACGGCGCCGGCGAGGACGACCTCGTCGCGGTCGACGAGTTCGACGACGGAGTCGAGCAGCGGGTGCTCGGAGACGGCGCGCGCGGGGCGCGGCGGCAGCCAGTACCGGTCGCGGAGGAAGGGGTGGGTCGGCTCGACGCCGTGGATCCGGTCGAGGGCGGCGCGCAGGACGTCGGGCTCGGAGCCGGTGGAGCGGCCGAGCGGGACGACGCGGGTGACGCCCGCGGAGCGGATGAGCGGGGTGAGGGCGGCCGACGGGCCCGCCTCGACGAACAGCGCGGCCCCGGCCTCCCGGAGGGCGAGGACGGCGTCGTGGAAGCGCACGGTGCCGCGGATCTGCTCGGCCCAGTGGTCGGCGTAGCCGTCGGGGTCGGCGGGCAGCGGGCGGCCGGTGACCGTGGAGACGACCGGGACGACCGGCGGCCGGTGTTCGACGGTCCGGGCGATCGCGCGGAACTCGTCGAGGACCTCGTCCATGTGCGGGGAGTGGAAGGCGTGGCTGACGGTCAGCCGGGTCACCCTGCGGCCCCGCTCCCGCCAGCCGGCGGCCACGGTCTCGGCGGCCTCGGCGTCGCCGGCGATCACCACCGACACCGGTCCGTTGACGGCGGCGACCACGACGCCGTCGACCAGGCTCGCGGTGATCTCGGCCTCGGTGGCCTCGACGGCGATCATCGCGCCGCCGGAGCGGGCCCGCTGCATGAGCCGGCCGCGGGCGGCGACCAGCTTGGCCGCGTCGGGCAGGCTCAGGACGCCGGCCAGGTGCGCGGCCGTCAGCTCGCCGATGGAGTGCCCGGCGAGCAGGTCGGGCACGAGGCCGTGCTCCATGGCGGTGCGGGCCAGCGCGACCTCGTGGGCGAAGAGGGCGGGCTGGGTGTAGCGGGTCTGGTGCAGCGCCGGGTCGTCGCCGAACATCAGCTCCTTGAGCGGCCGGTCCAGGTGCGGGTCGAAGGCGGCGCACACCTCGTCGAGGACGCGGGCGAAGACCGGGGAGGAGGCGTGGAGTTCGCGGCCCATGCCGGCGCGCTGGGCGCCCTGGCCGGTGAAGACCAGGGCGGTGGGGGTCCGTTCGCCCTGTTCGAGGACGAGGTGGGCGTTGGTGCCGCTGATGCCGAAGGCGGAGACGGCGGCGCGGCGGGGCCGGCCGGCCTCGGGCCAGTCCCGCTCCTCGGTGAGCAGCTCGACCCGGCCGGACGTCCAGTCCACCCGGGGGGTGGGCGTCTCGGCGTGCAGGCTGCGCGGCAGCACCTCGTGGCGCATGGCCTGGACGACCTTGATGACGCCGGCGACGCCGGCGGCGGCCTGGGTGTGGCCGATGTTGGACTTGAGCGAGCCGAGGAGGAGCGGGACCTCGCGGTCCTGCCCGTAGGTGGCGAGGACGGCCTCGGCCTCGATGGGGTCGCCGAGGGAGGTGCCGGTGCCGTGGGCCTCCAGCAGGTCCACGTCGGCGCCGGTCAGTCCGGCGTCGGCGAGGGCGGTGGTGATGAGGCGCTGCTGGGAGAGGCCGCTGGGGGCGGTCAGGCCGTTGGAGGAGCCGTCGGAGTTGACGGCGCTGCCCCGGATCACGGCGAGCACGGCGTGGCCGTTGGCGCGGGCGTCGGAGAGGCGTTCGAGGACCAGCATGCCGACGCCCTCGGCCCAGCCGGTGCCGTCGGCGGCGTCGGAGAAGGGCTTGCACCGTCCGTCGGCGGCGAGTCCGTGCTGGCGGGAGAACTCCTCGAACATGCCGGGGGTGGCCATGACGGTCACGCCGCCGGCGAGGGCCGCCGACGCCTCGCCGGAGCGCAGGGCGCGGACGGCGAGGTGCAGGGCGACGAGCGAGGAGGAGCAGGCGGTGTCGACGGTGAGGGTGGGGCCGACGAGGCCGAGCTGGTAGGCGATGCGGCCGGACAGGACGCTGGTCGTGGTGCCGGTGAGGACGTAGCCGGCGACCTCGTCGCCCGCCTCGTGCATCCGGGGGCCGTAGTCGGAGGCGGTGCCGCCGACGAAGACGCCGGTACGGCTGCCGCGCAGGGTCTTCGGGTCGATGCCGGCCCGCTCCAGGGCCTCCCAGGAGGTCTGGAGCAGCAGTCGCTGCTGCGGGTCCATGGCGAGCGCCTCGCGGGGCGAGATGCCGAAGAAGGCGGGGTCGAACTCGGCGGCGCCGGTGAGGAAGCCGCCGACCCGGGAGTAGCCCTCGCCGGCCGCCCAGCCGCGGTCGTGCGGGAACGGGCCGATGACGTCGCGCTGTTCGGCGACGACCCGCCACAGGTCCTCGGGCGAGGCGATGCCGCCGGGGTAGCGGCAGGCCATGCCGACGATGGCGATGGCGTCCTCGTCGGCGGCGCCGGTCCGGGCCGGGGCGGCCGGTCGGCCGGCGGCCCGGCGGCGGCCTGCGGCGGGGCCGGTCCCGGTCTCGACGAGGTGGGCGATGAGCTCCCGGGGCGTCGGGTGGTCGAAGAGCAGCCCGCTGGAGAGGTTCCGGCCGGTGGCGGCGGAGAGGCTCTCGATGAGTTCGACGGTCATCAGGGACGAGAAGCCGAGGTCCCGGAAGTTGGTGTCCCGTTCGACGGCGTCGGGGCCGGCGGCGCCGAGGGCGGCCGCGATCTCCGCCGCGACGAGGGCGGCCAGGTCGTCGGCCGCGCCGGTGGCCCCGTCTCCGTCGCGCGGGGCCGGGTCGGTGCCCGTCCAGTACCGCTCGCGCTGGAAGGGGTAGCCCGGCAGCCGCACCCGCCGGGCTCCCGGCTCCGTGGGGAGCGCCGTCCAGTCGACGTCCTCGCCGCGGACGAACGCCGCCGCGAGGCGGGCGGGTCCGGCTTCGCCGTCGAGGTCCCGGGCGGGCGACCCGGCGGCCGCCGTGCCCGCGTCCGTCTCCGGGTCGGTCTCCGTCTCCGGGTCCGTCTCCGGGCGGGTGATCACGTGGGGGGCCGGGGTCCCCGACGCGAGGGCGTCGAGGCCGGTGCGCAGCTCCTCGGCGTCCGAGGCGAGGACGACGGCGCGGTGCCGGAACGCCGTCCGGGTGGTCGCCAGGGAGTGGGCGAGGTCGTACGGGTCGATCCCGGCGTCCCGCAGCAGCGCGGCGTGCGCCCGCACGGCGGCCGGCGTCCGGCCCGAGACGGGCACGTCGGCGGCGGTCCGGCGGTCGGCGCCGGGCTCCGGGTCCGGGCGGCCGGCGGGGGCCGGCGGTTCGGCGAGGACCACGTGGGCGTTGGTGCCGCCCATGCCGAAGGACGAGACGCCGGCGACGAGCGGGCGCTCGGGGTGCGGCCAGTCGGCGAGGGCCGTGTGGACGCGGAGCCCGAGGGCGTCGAAGGGGATCGCGGGGTTGGGGGTCTCGAAGTTCAGGCTCGCCGGGATGCGGCGGTTGCGGATGGCGAGGACGGTCTTGAGCAGGCCGGTGATGCCGGCGGCGCCTTCGAGGTGGCCGACGTTGGTCTTCACCGAGCCGACGAGCAGCGGGTCCTCGGCGCGGCCGGTGCCGTCCGCGTCGCGGTCCGCGAAGACGGCGCCGAGGGAGGCCGCCTCGACCGGGTCGCCGACCGGGGTGCCGGTGCCGTGCAGCTCCACGTACTGCACCTGGCCGGGGGCGAGGTCGGCACGCCGCAGCGCGGCCCGGATCACGCGCTCCTGGGCCTGGGCGCTGGGCACGGTCAGGCCGGGGGTGGCGCCGTCGTTGTTGACGGCGCTGCCGCGGATGACGGCGTAGACGTCGTCGCCGTCGGCGAGGGCGGCCGACAGCGGCTTGAGGACCAGCACGACGGCGCCCTCGCCCCGGACGTATCCGTTGGCGCGGGCGTCGAAGACGTAGCTGTGGCCGTCGGGCGAGAGGCCGCCGAAGCGCTTCGCGCCCAGCGCGCCCTCGGCGAGGAGGTTGAGGTTGACGCCGGCGGCGAGGGCGACGGGCGACTCGCCCGAGCGGACGCTCTGGGCGGCCAGGTGGACCGCGACGAGCGAGGAGGACTGCGCCGTGTCGACCACGACGCTCGGGCCGCGCAGGTCCAGGGCGTAGGAGACCCGGTTGGCGATGACCCCGCGGTGGGTGCCGGTGTTGGTGTGCGGGGTGATCGCGGCGTCGCCGCCGCTGAGGACCAGGCCGGCGTAGTCGTCGCGGAGCGAGCCGACGAAGACGGAGGCGGCGCTGCCCGCCAGGGCGGCGGGGACGATGCCGGCGTCCTCCAGGGCGGACCAGGCGAGTTCGAGCACCAGCCGCTGCTGCGGGTCCATGGCCGCGGCCTCGCGCGGGGAGATCCCGAAGAAGGCGGCGTCGAAGTCGCCGACCCCGTCCAGGAACGCCCCGAAGCGGGCCCCGTCGTCGAAGCCGACCGAGCCCGATATTCCGTCCCGCCGGTCGTCCGGTATTTCGGTGACGGCGGTGCGTCCGTCTCTCAGGAGCTCCCAGAAATCATGTGTCCCGGTCGCCTCGGGCAACCGGCAAGACATTCCGACGATCGCGACGGAATCGTCGCGAACATCCCCGTGACCGTCATGTCCTGTCGTCATTGTGAGAGCTCTTTCCTTGATGAGAGTTCAGACAACCGCGATGCGTTTCCGGGCGCGTTCCCCCGCGCCCGGAATTCCCCACTGCTCCATGGATCCGCCGTGGGCGGTCAGGCCGCCGGCGGGAGGAGCGCGTCCCCGTCCTGGTTCCGCAGGAGCGTGAGCAGGGCGCGCAGCCCGGCCTCCAGGCGGTCGGTCTCGGCGTCGGTGAGGTGGACGGAGGGTTCGAGGCGCAGCGTGTCGGTGGCGCTGGCCGTCGGGAGGATCCGCAGGTCGTGGACGCGCAGCAGGTAGCCGGAGAGCGCGTACCCGAGGAGGCCCGCGCGGGACTGCTCGGCGATCGGGGCGGAGGCGGACGCGGACTGGTCGTGGAAGACCAGGCCGATCATCAGGCCCCGGCCGCGGACCTCCCGGACGACGTCGGGGAACTCCTCCTGGAGCCCGCGCAGCATGGCCGTGAGGTGGGCGCCGCGCTCGGCGGCCTTGCGGTAGACCGCGCCGCCGTCCGCCTCCAGGAGGTCCACGGTGCGGCCGGCGATCAGGGTGGAGAAGGCGTCCTTGGCGAAGGTCGAGCTGTGCACCAGCTCGAACTCCTTGCGGTAGCGGGAGGTGCGGACCAGGGTGAGGGCCGCCTTGACCAGGCCGCCGCCGAGGCTCTTGGCCAGCGTGATGTAGTCGCCGCGCAGGCCCAGCGGGGCGGCGGCGAAGAAGGTGCCGGTGCGGCCCATGCCGCTCTGCACCTCGTCGACGATGACCGGGCAGTCCGCCGCGGCGCAGGCGTCCTGGATCCGCCGGACGGTCTCGCGGTCGAACGGCCTGATGCCCGCCTCGCCCTGGACCGGTTCGAGGACGAAGGCTGCGATGACCGGCAGCTCGTGCTCGACGACCCGGACGCCGTCGGCGTCGGAGGCGAGGGCGAAGAGCGTACGGCGCTCCGCCTCGACGGCCTTGGCCACCGCGTCCGGCTCGTGCACCGGCACGAAGCGGCACTGCGCGGCGAGCGCGCCGAAGGGGGTGCGGAAGCCGGCGTTGTGGGTGAGCTGGACGCTGCCGACCAGCTTGCCGTGGAAGGAGCCCTCGGGGGCGAGGAAGACGGGGGCGGCGGCGGCCGTACGGGCGGCGTTGATCCGCCGGATCCCGTCGGCCACCTCGTCGGTCCCGGCGCCCTCGGGCAGCCCCGCCTCGGCGGCGAGGCGGCGGAGGGTGTCGTCGGCGAGCAGCGGCGCGCCGCCGGCAGCGGCCGCGAGGGCCCGCTCGGCGGCGGCGTCGATCTCCGCCTCCAGCTCGGCCAGCCGCATGATCCGGTCGAGCTCGGCGTGCTTCATGGCGATCTCGACGGCCTCGGCGCCGCTGTTCGCGAAGATCGCGGCGTACTCCTCGGCGGGGCCCAGCTCGCGCTTGACGATGGCGTCGATCCGCAGGGCGAGGTCGTTGGCGTAGGGGTGCCGGGAGAACTGCGCGTGCACCGGCACGCCCCGGTCGAGGAGCTCCTTCGCGTAGCCGACGAGCTCGGGGGCGTTGTGCCCGAGGATCGTCGAGCCGTAGCCGCCGACGAGGTCGAGGACGGCGCGCTCGCGGCCCTCCTCGTCCAGGCGGTAGAGCGTGTCCTTCTCCGCCCTGACGTATTCGACGCTCAGTCCGAGCGAGGCGAGCAGGCCGCCGAGGTACGCCTCGGCGAGGTCGCGCTCTTCTGCTTCCGGGCTCATATTCAATCCGATCCCCACCTGAGACGGTCCACTGTGCCTGGAACGGTATCGGCGGGCCGTAACGGGTCCGTAATCCGTCACCCACTGGCACATAAGCCGACGGTCACCGGATTCTTTCCCGCGGTCGGCGACCGGGTAATTACTGGCCGACGGCGGAGGTCGGGCGAGAATGCCCAGGAATATGGACTGCATGAATTTTTCTCCGGGAAAGGAAATGACGACCGTGCATGGTGCAGAGGAGTCGGCGGCCACCTCCCCCGAGGCGATCCGGGGAGCTGAGGGCGCATGAGCACCGACGAGAACCAGCTCCGCCAGTACCTCAAGCGCGCCGTCGCCGAGGCGCACGCGGGCCGCAGGAGGCTGCGCGAGATCGAGGAGAAGGAGCGCGAGCCCATCGCCATCGTCGGGATGGCCTGCCGCTACCCCGGCGGCGTCGACTCGCCGGAGCGCCTGTGGCAGCTGGTCGCCGGGGGCGTGGACGCGGTGACGCCGTTCCCCGAGCACCGGGGCTGGCCGCTGGACCGGCTCTACGACGCGGACCCCGACCGGGTGGGCACGTCCTACACCGACCAGGGCGGGTTCCTGCACGACGCCGACCGGTTCGACCCGGAGTTCTTCGGCATGTCGCCGCGCGAGGCGCTGGCCACCGACCCGCAGCAGCGGCTGCTCCTGGAGACGGCCTGGGAGAGCTTCGAACGGGCCGGCATACCCGCCGACTCGGTGCGCGGCAGCAGGACCGGCGTGTTCGTCGGTTCGATGTACCACGACTACGGGGCCCGTCCCCATCTGCCGCCGGAGGAGTTCGAGGGCTACCTGTACAGCGGCAGCGCGGGCAGCGTGGCCTCGGGCCGGCTGTCGTACGTCTTCGGTCTCGAAGGCCCGGCCGTCACCGTCGACACGGCCTGCTCCTCCTCGCTCGTCGCGCTGCACCTGGCGGCCACCGCGCTGCGCCGGGGCGAGTGCGACCTCGCCCTGGCCGGCGGGGTGACCGTGATGTCCACGCCGCAGGCGTTCGTCGAGTTCTCCCGGCTGCGGGGCCTGTCGGCCGACGGGCGGTGCAAGTCCTTCGCGTCCTCGGCCGACGGCACCGGCTGGGCGGAGGGCGCGGGCCTGCTCCTCGTGGAGCGGCTCTCCGACGCCCGCCGCAACGGCCACCGGGTGCTGGCCGTGATCTCGGGTTCGGCGGTCAACCAGGACGGCGCCAGCAACGGGCTCAGCGCCCCCAACGGCCCCGCCCAGGAACGGGTGATCCGTCAGGCGCTCGCCAACGCGGGCCTGTCGGCCGACGACGTCGACGTCGTCGAGGCGCACGGCACGGGCACCCCGCTCGGCGACCCCATCGAGGCCAATGCCCTGCTCGCCACCTACGGGCGGTCCCGGCCGGAGGGCCGGCCGCTGCGGCTGGGCTCCCTCAAGTCCAACATCGGGCACACCCAGGCCGCCGCCGGCGTCGGCGGCGTCATCAAGATGGTGCAGGCCATCCGGCACGGTCTGATGCCGAAGACGCTGCACGCCGAGGACGCCACGCCGCACGTCGACTGGGACACCGGCGCCCTGGCCCTGCTCACCGAGGCCAGGGAGTGGCCGGACCTCGACCGTCCGCGCCGCGGCGCCGTCTCCGCCTTCGGCTTCAGCGGCACGAACGCGCACGTGATCGTCGAGCAGCCGCCGCTGCCCGTCCCCGAGGAGGGCGAGGAGGAGACGCCGGCCGCGGCGCCCGCCGCGCGGCGGAGCCCCGTACCGCCCGCGCCGGTCCTGCCGTACGTGCTGTCGGCCCGCTCCCCCGAGGCGCTGCGGGCGCAGGCCCGCAGGCTCGGCGCCTTCCTCGCCGAGCGGCCGGAGCTCGACCTCACCGACCTGTCCCGCTCGCTCGCCACGACCCGCACGGCGCTGCGGCACCGGGCCGTGACGCTCGCCGGGGACCGCGACGAACTCCTGTCCGGCCTGGGCGCGTTCGCGGAGGAGGGCACCGGAGCCGTCCTGGGCGCCAAGGGCGAGGGCAAGCTGGCCTTCATGTTCACCGGCGGCGGCGCCCAGCGCGTCGGCATGGCCCGGGAACTGTGCGCCACCTTCCCGGCGTTCGCTGCCGCCTTCGACGAGGTGTGCGACGCGCTGGACGAGCACCTGCCCCGGCCGCTGCGGGAGGTGATCGCCACCGGCGACGAGCTGGACCAGATCGACTACACCCTCGCCGCGCTCTTCGCCGTGGGCGTGGCGCTCTTCCGCCTCCTGGAGACCTGGGGGGTGCGCCCCGACTACCTGGTGGGCCACTCGACGGGCGAGCTGATCGCCGCGCACCTCGGCGGCGTCCTTTCGCTCTCCGACGCCGCCGTCCTGGTGACCGCGCGCGGCCGGCTGATGCGCGGGCTGCCGGAGGGCGGCGCCATGGTCGCCGTCGAGGCCACCGAGGAGGAGGTGCGCGCGACCCTGGACGCCGAGGGGCGCGCGGTCATCGGCACCATCAACGGCCCGCGCGCCGTGGTGCTCTCGGGCGACGAGGACGCCGTCCACGCGGTCGCGGCCGTCTGGAAGGAGCGCGGCCGGTCCGTCAAGGTCCTGCCGATCCTCCGCGCCTCGCACTCGCACCGGATGGACCCGATGCTCGACGAGTTCCGCTCCATCACCCGGGAACTCACCTTCCACCGGCCGGTGTTCGGCATCGTGTCCACGGTGACCGGCGAGGTCGAGAACGGCGACCGCTGGACCTCCGCCGAGTACTGGGTGGACCAGATCCGCAACCCCGTGCGCTTCCTCGACGCGGTCCGCACCCTGGAGTCGGAGGGCGTGACCACGCTCCTGGAGCTGGGCCCCGACGGCGTCCTGTCCGCCATGGCCGCGGCCGGCGCGGAGCGCGAGGACACGCTGGCGATCTCGGCGCTGCGCCGGAACAAGCCGGAGCCGCAGACCCTGGTCGGCGCCCTCGGCACGCTGCACGCCCGGGGCGTCCCGGTCGACTGGACGGCGTTCTTCGCCGAGTCCGGGGCGGAGCCGGTCGAGCTGCCGACGTACCCCTTCCAGCGCGAGCGCTACTGGCTGGAGCCGCTGGCCGGCACCGCGGCCGGACCGGGCACCGGCGCCGACGGGCCGGGCCCGCTCGCAGCCCTCCACCGGCTCGACTGGGTCCCGGACGAGGTCCGGCCGGCCGACGCCCCGGCCACCTGGGCGCGGCTCGGAGCGGCGTCCGGCGCCGGGACGGACGGCGTGCCCGTCCACGAGGACCTGGGCGCCTTCGCGGACGCGCTCGCGGCCGGCGGCGCGTACGACGCCCTCGTCGTGCCGCTGGACGGCGGCGGTCCGGGTGCCGGGGACGCGCGCGGACCGGTCCTGCGGGCGGCGCGGCTGCTGCGCGACTGGCTGGCCGACGACCGCTTCGCCGGCGTCCGGCTGGTCCTCGTCACGCGGGGCTCGGTCGCCGCGGCCGGAACCGGGACCGCCGACCCGGCCGCCGCCGCGGCCTGGGGCTTCGTCCGCTCCGCGCAGGCGGAGGCGCCGGGCCGCGTCCTGCTCGTGGACGCCGACCCCGGCGCGGGACCGGACACCGAGCCGGTGCCGGCGGCGCTCCTGGCGGCGCTGCTCGCCGCCGACGAACCGCAGGCCGCCGTCCGCGACGGCCACCTGTGGGTGCCCCGGCTGCTCCGGATCCGGCCGTCCGCCCTGCGCGGGAGGACCGGGGCGCCGGTCTGGGACCCGGAGGGCACCGTCCTGATCACCGGCGGCACCGGGGCGCTCGGCGCCGCCGTGGCCCGCCGGCTGGTCACCGGACACGGCGTCACCCGGCTGCTGCTCGCGAGCCGTTCCGGCCCGGAGGCGGCGGGCGCCGAGGCGCTGCGGGAGGAGCTGACCGCCCTCGGCGCGACCGTCACCCTCGCCGCCTGCGACGTCGCCGACCGGGACGCGCTGGCCGCGCTGCTCGCCGGCATCCCGGCCGACCGGCCGCTGCGCGGCGTCGTGCACGCGGCCGGCGTCCTGGACAACGGCCTGGTCGCGGACCTGACCGAGGAGCAGGTGAACGCGGTGCTGCGCCCCAAGGCCGACGGCGCCCGCCATCTGCACGAGCTGACCGAGGAGGCGGACCTCACGGCGTTCGTGCTGTTCTCCTCGTCCGTCGGCCTCCTCGGCGGCCCCGGGCAGGCGAACTACGCCGCCGCGAGCGCCTATCTCGACGGGCTCGCCCTGCACCGGCGCGACCGCGGCCTGCCGGCGACCTCGGTGGCCTGGGGCCTGTGGGACGCCGACGGCGGCATCAACGCGGGCCTGGGCGCGATCGACCGCGCCCGCCTCGCCCGCGACGGCTTCGGCACGCTGTCCGTCCCGGAGGGCACGGAGCTGTTCGACGCGGCCGTCGCCGCGGAGCCGGCCCTGCTGGCCGCGGCGCCGCTGGACCTGGAGGTCCTGCGGGACCTCGACCGGGTGCCCCCGCTGGTGCGGGCGCTGGTCCCGGCCCGCGAGCGGGCGACGGCCGGCCGGGGCGAGCCGTCGATGGCCGAGCGGCTGGCCGGCATGGCCGGGCCCGAGCGCGCGGACTTCGTCCTGGACCTGGTCCGGGGCCGGGTCGCCGCGGTCCTCGGACTGGGCGACCCGACGGCGGTCGACCCCGGCCAGCCGTTCCGGGAGCTGGGCTTCGACTCGCTGACGGCGGTCGAGATGCGCAACCGGCTGAGCGCCCTCACCGGGCTCCGGCTGCCGGCCACCTCGGTCTTCGACCACCCCACCCCGGCGAAGCTGGCGGCGTTCCTGCTCGGCCTGCTCGGCCCGCGGGAGGCGGAGTCGGAGCGCCCCGCCGCGCTCGTCGCCCTGGACGGCCTGGAGGAGGCGCTCGCCGACGGCGAGGCGGCCGCGGGCGCGGACCGCGACGCGATCACCGTCCGGCTGCAGACCCTGCTGTCCCGGTGGCTGGAGGCCGGCGCGGCCCCGTCGGACCCGGCCGGCCCGCCCGCGTCCGACGCCCTGGAGGCGGCGTCGACCGCCGAACTCCTCGCCTTCATCGACAACGAGCTCGGTCGCGGCCGGGACTGATCCCGCCCGATCCCAGAACAGGTGGACCTTCCGATGGTGGATGAGAACAAACTCGCTGAATATCTGAAATGGGTCACCGCCGATCTGCACAAGGCCAAGCAGCGGATCGCGGAGCTGGAGTCCGGCCGGTCCGAACCGATCGCGATCATCGGCATGGCCTGCCGCTACCCCGGCGGCGTCCGCTCCGCCGACGACCTGTGGCGGCTCGCCGCGGACGGCCGCGACGCGGTCACCGGCTTCCCCACCGACCGCGGCTGGGACGTCGAGGCGCTGTACGACCCCGACCCCGACGTGCCGGGCACCACGTACGCCCGCGAGGGCGGCTTCCTCGACGGGGCGGCCGACTTCGACGCGGCCTTCTTCGGGATCTCCCCCCGCGAGGCGCTCGCGATGGACCCGCAGCAGCGGGTCCTCCTGGAGACCGCCTGGGAGACCTTCGAGCACGCGCGGATCGCCCCGGCCTCCGTCGAGGGCTCCGGCGTGGGCGTGTTCGTCGGCGCCGTGGAGCAGTCCTACCTCGGGCTCGACGGCCCCCGGGAGCTGGAGGGGTACCTCCTCACCGGGAAGCTGGGCGCCGTCGCGTCCGGCCGGCTCTCGTACTCCTTCGGCTTCGAGGGCCCCTCGATGACCGTGGACACGGCCTGCTCGTCGTCGCTGGTGGCCCTGCACCTCGCCGCGCAGTCGCTGCGCTCCGGCGAGTCGTCCCTGGCGCTGGCGGGCGGGGTGATGGTCGCCGGCACCCCCGGCGGCTTCGTCGACTTCTCGCGGCAGCGCGGGCTCGCCCCCGACGGGCGCTGCAAGTCCTTCGCGGCGGCGGCCGACGGCACCAGCTGGTCCGAGGGGGCCGGGCTGCTCCTGCTGGAGCGGCTCGGCGACGCGGTCCGCAACGGCCACCGCGTGCTGGCCGTGCTGCGCGGCTCGGCGGTCAACTCCGACGGCGCCTCCAACGGCCTGACCGCGCCGAGCGGACCCTCCCAGGAGCGGGTGATCCGGGCCGCCCTGGCGGGCGCCCGCGTCGACGCCGCCGACGTGGACGCCGTCGAGGCGCACGGCACCGGGACCCGGCTCGGCGACCCCATCGAGGCCCAGGCGCTGCTTGCCACGTACGGGGCCGCGCACACCAGGGAACGCCCGCTGTACCTCGGCTCGCTGAAGTCGAACATCGGTCACTCGGTGGCCGCGGCCGGCGTCGGCGGGGTGATCAAGATGGTGCAGGCGATCCGCCACGGCGAACTGCCGCGGACCCTGCACCTCGACGAGCCGACCCCGCTCGTCGACTGGTCGGACGGGACGGTCGAACTCCTCGCCGAGGCCCGGCCGTGGCCGGAGACGGGCGGCCGGCCCCGCCGGGCGGCGGTCTCCTCCTTCGGCGTCAGCGGCACCAACGCGCACGTCATCATCGAGCAGGCGCCGGCCGCACAGGACGACGAGCCGGAGCCGTCGGCGGGCGGCGTGCCGCCGTTCCTGGCGCTGCCGCTGTCGGCCTCCTCGCCGGCCGCCTTCGCGGCGCGGGCCCCCGGCCTGCTGCCGCTCCTCGCGGACGGCGCCGGCCCGTCCCCGGCGGACCTGGCCCTCTCGCTGGCCACCACCCGCGCCGCGCTCCCCCACCGGGCCGTGGCCGTGGGGGCGGACGCCGGTGCCCTGCGGGACGCGCTCGGCCGGCTCGCCGGGGACGGGGCGCGCACCGCTCCGGCCGCGGCCGCGGAGGGCGGCCGGCTCGGCTTCCTCTTCACCGGCCAGGGGTCCCAGCGGGCCGCCATGGGCCTGGGCCTGTACCGGGAGTTCCCGGTGTACGCCGCCGCCTTCGACGCCGTGTGCGCGGAGCTCGACCCGTACCTGGACGTGCCGCTGCGGCGGGTGATCGAGGACGAGGCCGCGCTGGGCCGGACCGGCTGCGCCCAGCCCGCCCTGTTCGCGATGGAGGTCGCCCTCTTCCGGCTCTTCGAGTCGTGGGGGGTCGTCCCGGACGTCCTGGTGGGCCACTCGATCGGCGAACTCGCCGCCGTCCACGTGGCCGGGGTGCTCTCGCTGTCCGACGCGGCGGCCGTGGTCGCCGCCCGGGGCGCGCTGATGCAGGCGCTGCCCGAGGGCGGCGCGATGGCCGCGCTCCAGGCCACCGAGGAGGAGCTGGAGCGCCTGCTGCGGGAACACCCGGGAGCGGCGCTGGCCGCGGTCAACGGCCCGGTGTCCACGGTGGTGTCCGGCGAGCGCGCCGCGGTCGCCGCGGTCGCGGAGACGGTCCGGTCCTGGGGCCGCCGCACCAAGGAGCTGCCGGTCGGCCACGCCTTCCACTCGCCGCTCATGGACCCGATGCTGGAGGAGTTCGGACGGGTGCTGCGGAAGGTCACCTTCCGCCCACCGGCCGTTCCGATCGTGTCCACGCTGACCGGAAAGCCCGTCACGGCGGAGGAGCTGTGCGCGCCGGAGTACTGGACGGCCCAGGTGCGCATGCCGGTCCGGTTCCACGACGCGGTCCGCGCCCTCGCCGGACAGAACGTCGCCGTCACCCTGGAGCTGGGCCCGGCCGGGGTGCTCTCGGCCCTGGTCGCCGAGGCCGCCTCGATCACCCCGGTGCCGTCCGTGCGGAAGGGCCCGGACGAGGCGCGGGACGTGGTCACCGCGCTGGGCGGGCTCTGGTCCGCCGGGGTGCCGGTGGACTGGACGGCGTTCCTCGCCGGCACCGGGGCGCGCCCGGTGGACCTGCCGACGTACCCCTTCCAGCGCGAGCGGTACTGGGTGACGCACACGGCACCGGCCGCGCCGGCGCTCGGGGAGACGGCCGGGGAGCCGGTCGAGGAGGCGGTGTTCGGGGTCGGCTGGACGGCGCTCGACGCGCCCGGCACCGCCCTCCCGCCGGTCCTGGCGGCGCTGGACGGCACCGCTCCGGCCGGCCTGCCGGAGCCCGCCGGCGGCGTCTTCGCCGGGGTGGCCGAGGCACTGGCCGCGCTGGACGGGCCGGAGCCGTACGACGCGCTGCTCGTGCCCGTGCTCTCCCCGACGGACGCCCCGACCGGTGACGTACCGGGGCGGGCCGAGGAGACCGCGCGGCGGGTGCTGGCACTGGCCCAGGCGTGGCTGGCGGACGAGCGGACCACCGGCATCCCGCTGGTCGTCCTGACCCGCGGGGCGGTCTCGGCCCTGCCGGACGGCTCGGACGTCACGGACCTGGTGGCGGCGCCCTCCTGGGGGCTGCTCCGGTCGGCCCAGTCGGAGGCGCCCGACCGGATCGTGCTGGTCGACGTGGACGACGACCCGCGCTCGGCGGCGGCCGTGCCCACCGCCCTGACGACCGGTCAGAGCCAGCTCGCCGTCCGCTCCGGACGGGTGCTCGTCCCCGGTCTGACCACCCTCCCGCGCGTCGGCACGCCGCCGCGCGGCAACCGGTGGCGCCCCGACGGCACCGTGCTGATCACCGGCGGGACCGGGGCGCTCGGCGCCCTCTTCGCCCGCCACCTGGTCCGCGCCCACGGGGTGACCCGACTGCTCCTCGTCAGCCGCCGCGGGCTCGCGGCGCCCGGCGCCGCCGCGCTGGCCGAGGAGCTCACCGGGCTCGGCGCCGAGGTGCGGATCGAGGCCCGCGACCTCGCCGACCGGGCGGAGGTCGCCGCGCTCCTGGCCGGCATACCGGCGGAGCACCCGCTCACCGCGGTGGTGCACGCCGCCGGTGTCCTCGACGACGGCCTGGTCCAGGACCTCACCCCGGACCGGCTCGCCACCGTGCTGCGGCCCAAGGCACACGCCGCCTGGCACCTGCACGAGCTGACCCTCGGCCAGGAGCTCGACGCCTTCGTCCTGTTCTCCTCCGTGGCGGGCGTCGTCGGCGGCACCGGCCAGGCCAACTACGCGGCGGCCAACACCTTCCTCGACGCCCTCGCCGGCCACCGGGCCGGACTCGGCCTGCCGGCGGCCTCGCTGGCGTGGGGGCTGTGGGCGCACGAGGACGGCATGAGCGGTCACCTCACCCGGACCGAACTCGACCGCATCGCCCGGTCCGGGCTCGGTACCATCGCGGACGGGGCCGGCCCGGCCCTGATGGACCGGGCCCTGCTGGCCGGCCGGCCCGCGCTGGTGGTCACCCCGCTCGACCTGGGCGCGCTGCGCTCCCACGCCACCCGGGCGCCGCTGCTGCTGCGCCGGCTGGTCCCCACCGCCGACGGGGCCGCCGCGGCCGACGAGGAGCTGCTGCCGGAGCGGCTGGCGGGGCTGACGCCGGAGGGCCGGAGCGAGGCGGTGGCGGAGTTCCTCCGCCACGAGGTCGCGATGGTCCTCGGGCACTCCGCGCCGGGCGCGGTCGACCCGCGGCAGCGGTTCTCCGCGATCGGCTTCGACTCGCTCACCTCGGTCGAGCTGCGCAACCGGCTCGCGGAGGCCACCGGGCTCCGGCTGCCGCCCTCGCTGGTCTTCGAGCACCCGACGCCGCAGGAGCTCGCGGACCACCTGGGCACGCTCCTGGCGGCCACCGCCGACGGCTCCGGGGGGCCCGCCGGGGTCGACTTCGCCGCCGAGGTCCACCTCGACGAGGACGTCCGCGCGACCGACCGGACCATCCCGGTCGCCACCGATCCCGGCGAGGTGCTGCTCACCGGCGCCACCGGCTTCCTGGGCGCCTTCCTGCTGCGCGACCTCATGCGCTCGACCCGCGCGGTGGTCCACTGCCTGGTGCGGGGCGCCGACGCGGAGGGGGCGGCCGCCCGGCTGTGGGAGGGCCTGGCGTGGTACCGGGTGGCGGACGAGATCGACCCGGAGCGGGTCCGCGTCGTCGTCGGCGACCTCGCCGCGCCCCGTCTCGGCCTGTCCGAGGAGGAGTTCGACGGGCTCGCCCGGCGGGTCGACGCGGTCTACCACGCGGGGGCGACGGTCAGCTGGGTCCGGCCGTACACCGCGCTCGCGGCGGGGAACGTCGGCGGGACCCGGGAGGTGCTGCGGCTGGCCGCGGCGCACCGGACCGTGCCGGTGCACTACGTCTCGACGACCGGCGTCTTCCCCGCGCCGGGTCCCGGCGACACCGCCCCGGCGGGCGTCACGGACCCGACCGGCCCCGGCCACCTGCTGCACAACGGCTACCTGCAGAGCAAGTGGGTGGCCGAGCAGGTCATCGGGCTCGCCCGGGAGCGGGGGGTGCCGGTGTCGGTCTACCGCGTGGACGTGGTCTGCGGCGACCGGGTGACGGGCGCCTGCCAGACCAAGGACTTCGTCTGGCTGAGCCTCAAGGGGCTGCTGGAGACCGGCGCGGTGCCGGAGAGCCTGGCCGGCGTCCTCCACATGGTCCCGGTGGACTACGTCAGCGGGGCGATCGTGACGCTGTCCCGCCGGGCCGACGCGGCGAACCGCACCTTCCACCTCTACAACCGGCAGGACCAGACGTTCACCGACTTCGTCGGCCACCTCCGGTCCTTCGGCTACGAGCTGCCCGCCCTGGACTGGGAGACGTGGTCGGCGCGGGTCCGGTCGGACCGGAGGAACGCGGTGGTCCCGCTGCTCGACTCGTTCGAGGGCATGAACGCCGGGTCCGGCACGACCACGTACCCGCCGATCGACGTCTCGGAGACCGAGCGGGCCCTGGCCGACACCGGTCTGGTCTGCCCGCCGGTCGACCGCGCGCTGTTCGCCACCTACGTGGACTTCTTCGTCCGGGCGGGATATTTCCCGCCCGCGGGCTCCGCCGGGGACCGCGCGTCGGAATGACCCGTTGAATTCGGCCGCCTTCCGGACAATCGTCCGGGAGGCGGCCGAATTCTTTCCCGGGAATTCCGGGCACACCTGACGAAGGACCACGAAGACGCACGAGGGCCGATTCCCGGCCCTTGTCCCTGTTGTAGCCTGCGGATATGGACAAGAAGGCCGCGACCGGACTGGTCGAGAAGTACATCGCGATGTGGAACGAGACGGACCAGGGGCTCCGGCGGGCCCTGGTCGCCGAGGTCTTCACCCCGGAGGGCACCTACACCGACCCGGTGGCGGACGCCGCCGGCCACGCGGCCGTCGACGCCTATCTGGCGTCGGCGCAGGGGAACTTCCGGGGCATGAGCTTCACCTTCGGCACCGTCCTGGCGCACCACGACGCGGTGCACTTCACCTGGCGGGTCGGCCCGCCCGGCCGTCCGCCGGTGGCCAGCGGCTCCGACGTCGCCTGGGTGGCGCCGGACGGCCGGATCGGCCGGCTGTACGGCTTCTTCGACGGCTTCTGAGACTTCCCACGACGACGGCCGCGGCCCCGGAGCTCGATGAGAGCTCCGGGGCCGTTCCGGGACGGTACCGGCGGGTCAGGAGGCGGGCTCCCGGGGGCCGGACCGCAGTGCGGCGAGGGCGCCGGTCGCGGTGGCGGCGAGCACCAGGCCGGCCGCCGCCAGCGTCGTCCCGTCCGGGTCGAGCAGCGCCTGGCCGCGCAGCGCCTGCCAGAGGATCAGCGCGAACACCGCCGCGTACGCCCCCGCCGCGACCAGCACCAGCCGCAGCCGCAGCCGGTCGTCGGCGAGCCGCGCGAAGCGCGGGGCCAGCAGCCCGAGCAGCAGCACCAGCAGCGGCAGGAGCTGGAGCGCGTGCATGCCGAAGAAGTGCGGCACCCGCAGGTCCCCGCCGGCCGTCGACCAGCCGGTCAGGGCCATGCCGGGGCCGCCGTCCGGCACGCCGATGCTGTGCGCGCCCACCACGTCGGTGACGCCCATCTTCTGTCCCGGCGCCGGCCGGTCCATCAGGAAGCCGACGGCGGTCCCGGCCAGGGCCAGGACGATGCCGCAGCGCATCGCCCAGGCCGAGGCCCGGTCGGCGAGCCGGGCCCGGACCAGCAGCACGGCGAGGGTGAGGGTGGCCAGCCACAGGAGGATGACCGTGCCCCCCATCACGTTGTAGAGCGTCTCGTCGAGCGGGGTGGCGTAGTTGAAGTGACTGCGCCTGCCGCGCGCCGCCTGGCCCGAGATGATCACGATCTCGATGACGCTGCCCGCCCCGACGACCGTCCCCGCCCACCACACGAGCCGCCGGCGGCGGGGGACGAACGACACCATCCACGCCAGGGTGAGGCAGAAGGCGGCGAAGGACAGCGAGAACTTGAACGGCTTGAGCCAGATCGGGGCGTCGAGCAGGACGCGGTCGTCGACCAGGAGGCCCACGGCGGAGACGACCGCCGCGGGCACCATCACCGCCGCCGCCAGCAGGAGCGGACGGTGCCACGACCGCCACCCGGCCGGCGCCTCCCCCTCCGCGGGGGGCGCGGAGGGGGTCACGGACGCGGAGGGCTTGGATGACAGGGACATGGGGTTCCTCGGATGCGGTCGGCCGGCTCAGCCGGAGACTCGTACGGGCAGCCGCCGGGGACAGATGATCTGCATCGGGTCCTCGAACTCGACGCCGGCGGCGTGGTCCACGGTGATGCTCTCGAAGCGGTCGAACAGCGCGTCGAGCGCGATCCGGGCCTGGAGCCGGGCCAGCGGCGCCCCCAGGCAGAAGTGCGCGCCGAGACCGAAGGCGATGTGCCCGCTGGTGTCCCGGTGGAGGTCGAAGCGGTCCGGGTCCGGGAAGCGCCGGGGGTCCCGGTTGGCCGCCCCCGACCAGAGCGTCACCAGCTCGCCCTTGCCGATCTTCCGGCCGCACAGCTCGGTCTCCGCGGTGGTGACGCGCACCAGGCGGGCGAAGGGCGGGTAGAGCCGGGTCAGCTCCTCGACGGCGTTGGGCAGCAGCGTGCGGTCGGCGCGCAGGGCGGCGAACGCCTCGGGGTGGCGGTCGAAGGTGAGGACCGCGTTGCCGAGCAGCGCCATCGAGGCGGCGTGGCCGGCGAAGAGGGTGAGTCCGATCAGACCGATCAGATCGCCGTCCCGCAGGGGCGCGTCGTCGATGGTGGCCCGGGTGAGCATGGTGATCACGTCGTCGCCCGGGTTCTCCCGGCGCCTGCGCACGTGCTCCAGGATGTAGGCGTTCATCTCCCGCAGGGCGGGGACGATCTCCTCGGCCATCACCTCGGGCGGCACCGTCGCGGCGTCCAGCGCGCCCAGGGCGTCGCCCCAGCCGCGGTACATCGGGACGTCCTCGGCCGGCAGTCCGAGCATCTCGGCGACGACCAGGATCGGCAGCGGGTAGGCCACCTCCCCGATGAGGTCGAAGCCGTCCTTGCCGGACACGGCGTCGAGCAGTTCGGCCATGGTCCGCTCGATGCGTCCGGCCAGTCCGGCCACGGCGCGCGGGGTGAAGGCGCCGCTGATGGCGCGGCGCAGCTTCTTGTGGTGGGGGGCGTCGCTGGTGACCAGGTTGCCCATGAGGAAGAGGTCGAAGTCGGGCTGGGGGTCGTTGTACAGCCGGACCGTGTCCGAGGAGAAGGTGGTGGGATCGGTGAGCACGCGCGTGATGTCGGCGTGCCGGAAGAGCTGCCATCCGTACGTGTCGTCGTGATGGACCGGGTGCTTCTCGTGCATCTCGCGGAACCAGGCGAAGACCGCGTCCACCGGTTCGGTGACGGATCGCTGGGACGTCGTCATGAAAACCCCTGGGGTGAGGTGGTGGGAGCGGGTGGTCAGAGGCCGATCATCGAGCGGTAGACCCTGCGGTCGACGCGCGGCACCGCGATGCCGTGGGTGGCGGGGGCGGCGGCCGGCAGCGGGGCCAGGGTCGGCGAGCCGGCGACCCGGAGGCCGGACTCGATGGCGCCGTCCATGTAGCCGGTCCAGCCGAGGGCCAGGTCGTCGCCGCAGAACTTGATCCTGCCGAGCGGCTGGGCGATCGCCCGGTGCAGCGCGGTCAGCTGGCCGGGGCTGCGGTAGGTGGGGCCGCCGAGGGAGAACTCGTCGGCCTGCCAGTCGCAGACGGTGTACGAGCGCAGCGTCGCCGAGGGGACGATGCGGCGGACCGCGGCCTCCACGGCGGCGTGGCTGGCGAGGTTCAGGGTGGGGTCGACGGTGAAGGCGACAACGGGGGCGTTGTCGTTCATCCGGCCCATGATGACGAAGGGGTGGTCCTCGGGCGCCTCGGCGAGGAAGCGGTCGGTGGGCGTCGCCAGGTCGAGCCAGACCTTCTTCTGCCGGGGGACGCCGTAGCCCTGCTGGGTGGCCGTCCGGTGGGCCTGCGGGAGGCCGGGGCTGAAGGTGATCCGCTTCCAGACGTTGACGGGGACGGCCATGACGACCTCGGGCGCGCAGTACGAGAGGCCGGCCCGGGTGACGACGGTGACCCGCCCGTTGGCCTCGGTGACGGAGGCGACCGGGGAGTTGAGCTTGAGGTCGGGGCGGCCGTCCGCGAGGATCGCGCCGGCCAGCGCGGCGGTGCCGCGCTCCATGCGGTAGGTGTTGATCCCGGAGAAGCCGGTGTAGTTCCAGCCCGCCAGCGCCCACCACTGGGCCAGCTGGAGCAGGGAGCCGCGTGCGGTCGGCGCCCCGTACAGGCCGGTGGTGCTGGTCATCCGGATCTCGTCCTCGGGCGCGTAGGCCAGCTGGTTCAGCCGATCGCGCAGGGAGAAGCCGTCGAGCGGGGTGATCAGGTCCTCGCGGGTGAACGGCGCGTAGGGCCGGGGGAAGTACTCCCGCGCGCCGTCGAAGAAGGGCGTGAACAGCTCGCCCTGCCGGGTGTAGGCGGTGATCGGGTCGGACTCGGCGAAGCCCGTGGTGGTCGGCATGAGGACCCGCTCGGGCCCGGCGTCGGCGACGACGTTCAGCCGGTAGCGGGATATCTCGCGCCAGACGTGCGGCTGGAGCGGGTCGACCCAGGCGCCGCCGCGCTCGATCTCGTAGTCGTTGAAGCGGTCGGTCCAGGTGCGGCCGCCGATCCGGTTGCGGGCCTCCAGGAGGAGGACGCGGCGGCCCTTGGCCCGCAGTTCGCGGGCGGCGACCAGACCGGCCAGACCGGCGCCGACGACGATGCTGTCGTAGCTGGTCCGGGCGGTGAGGTCGGCGCTCTCGGCGGCCTCGGCGAGCGAGGGCAGGCCGGTGGCGAGCGCCGTGCCGGCGAGGGCGAGGCCGCCGGACCTCAGCGCGGCTCTGCGGGATATCGCCGAGCGGGAGGTGGCCTTCGTGCCACGGTCGGTGAACATGGATCCCCCGTGAATGATGTCGAGTCAGGTGTCGGACGGGTGGAGGCACGGCGGAGCCGGGAATCCGAGGCGCTGTGGGCGACGGGTTCCCGGCTCGTGGTGCCGGTGTGCGGTTCGGGATCAGGCGGAGGGCTTGCGGAACTGCTTGATCAGCGAGGCGTAGCTGTTCTCCGCGTCGCCGGCGGCGACCGCGCGCTTGGCCAGCTCCAGGAAGAAGCGGGGCAGCTCGGCGTTGACGCCGAGGGTCTCGCTCTCCTCCACCAGGTGCGTCATGCCGCCCACGTGGACGTTGACGGTGGCGTCGGTGGCCGGGTACTCGCCGGCGTCGATCTGCTGGGCGTAGGCGGAGGCGTACTCGGCGGTCACGTTGATCGCGGTGACGGCGAGCTCCGCGAAGGTGGACGCCTTGACGTTCGCGGTGCCGAGCAGCGCGGCGCCGTGCAGGAAGCTGTTGAGGACGCCCCACATGATGCTGAGGACGGACAGGTCGTAGAGGGCCGACAGGCCGTGGTCCTCGTCCAGGTAGACGGTCGCCTCGGCGCCGAGCACCTCCAGGGTGGCGCGGTGCTCCTCGAACGTGGCCTGCGGGCCGGCGTAGAGGAGGGTGGCCTCCTCGGTGCCGATCGCGTGCGGCAGGGCCAGGATGGCGCCGTCGAGGTAGGCGGCGTCGAGCTTCTGCGCCCACTCGGCGGTCTCGCGGGCCTGGGTGGAGCTGGCCGTGGTCAGGTTGACCAGGGTGCGGCCGGCGAGCGAGCCGCCGACCGGGCCGAGGAGCTGGTGCACGGCGTCGTAGTCGGAGACGCAGACGACGACGAGCGGGCTCGCCTCGACCGCGCTCTGGACCGAGTCGGCGAGGACGGCGCCGCGGGCGACGAGGTCGTCGGCCTTGGCGGCGGACCGGTTCCAGACGGTGGTCGGGTGGCCCTTGGCCAGGAAGGCGCCGGCGAGGGCCTGGCCCATGAGGCCGAGGCCGATGACGGTGACCGGCGCGCCGGAGGCGGGAAGGGTGGACACAGGGGTACTCCGTACGTCGTGCGGCGGGTGCGCCGCGTCGGGTGTGATCGGTGGTGGGGGGGGTCGCTCCCCGGCGTGAGGCGCGGTCAGGCCTGCGCCGCGCCCTCGGCGTCCCAGGGGCCGCTGACGCCGAACGGGTTGTCGACGACGTAGCGCCAGTAGCCGTCCTCGCCGCGGTGCAGGACGTCGATGGCCACGCCCTTGAGGAGCTCCGGCCGGCCGTCCTCGTCCAGCGCCGCCATCTGCCACTCGACCACCAGCTGGGCGGTGTCGCCGACGACCAGCTGCTGGCGGACCGTCGCGTCGACGGTGGGCTTGCGGTTCTTCAGGAACTCGACCACGTAATCGCGCCGGGCATCGCCGTACAGCGGAAACCCGGGCTCCCACATTCCGAGCGCGTTGTCGACGTACATGGCATTGACCGCGTCCGCGTCGCCGGAGTTGAACGCTATTCCGAAAGCCTCCTGGTGCTTTTCTATGTCGGTCACCAGTGTGTAATTGGCATCGGTCACGGCGCATTCACTCCATTCATGTCTGCAACACCTGCGGAAATCCGATCCGGACGATACCAGCGGACCCTTCCCACCCTGGTCTCCTGCCAGTAATCGGCCTTCCCCGCGGCGTCGGGGTTTCCGATTACCGGGGAATGACCGCCGGTCGGGTTCCGTGGGACCCGAGTTCACCGAAAGCGGTTCGGTGAAGCGTCGGCGGACGAATGCGCGGGGGCGTCGGGGAAATGCCAGGAGGAACAGGGGACGACGCGCGGGGAACGGGCGCCGGGGCGACGGCGCTCGGGCGGAGCTTCGCGGCCGCGCTGACGGAGGGCCTGTCGCGGTCGGTGGCGTCGCGCGCGTACGCGCTGCCCGGCAGGCCCGCGGCCGGCGCGGTGCTGCCGGATCCCTACGCGGACGCGGGGCTGCGCCGCTTCGCCGGGGCGCTGCCGGGCCCGTCCGCCGGCGAGGGGCGGTTCGGCTCCGGGGCGCGGGAGGCGTCGGTGCGCCGGGCCCGGGAACTGCTGCGGGACGTCTTCGGGCTCGCCGCGCCGGCCGGACCCGACGGTCCGCCGTCCGCGGACGGGGCGCCGCCGGCCCGGCGCGAGGAGGCGGCGGTCGTCACGCTGCTGCTGGAGTGCGCGGTGCGGGCGGTGCTGGAGGAGGGGCCGTTCGAGGCGTCGGCCCGCCGGCCGCCCGAGCTGGTGCGGGCGCTCGGCCGCCGGCTGCGCGAGGTGGCGCCGGACCCGGTCCGGAGCGGCTGAGCCGCCCCTCCCGCCGACGGCGGGTCAGCTGGCGGCGGCGGACGGCCACAGCGGGGTGACGTGCGGCTGCGGCCCCACGCCCCGGCGGGCGACGGTCCGGGTGCCGTCCTGGTCGGTGGCGTGCAGGATCTCGGCCTGCAGGCGGCGCAGCTCGGCGGAGGGTTCGAGGCCGAGTTCGCTCTTGAGGATGGCGTAGAGGTGCCGGTACGCCTGGAGGGCCTCGCCGCGGCGGCCGGCCCGGTGCAGGGCGGAGATGAGCTGGCCGTGGAACCACTCGTGCAGCGGGTGGTCGTTGACGAGGGTCCGCAGTTCGGGGAGGAGTTCGCGGTGGCGGCCGAGGCGTATCTCGGACTCGACCCACAGTTCGAGCGCGCGGATCCTCAGTTCCTCCATGCGGGCCACCCGGCCGGTGAGCACCGGTCCGACCTGGACGTTGCACAGCATCGGTCCGCGCCAGAGCCTCCTGGCCTCGACGAGGTGGGCGGCGGCGTTCTCCGGGAAGCCCTGGGAGAGGTCCCGCTGGGCCTGGCGCACGAGCCGTTCGAAGACGTGCACGTCGGTCTGGTCGCCGTCGATGTCGAGCCGGTAGCCGGGGACCTGGGTGACGAGCGGCCGGCGGTCGGCGGTGTCCAGCGCCTCGTCCAGCATGCGGCGGGCGTGGTAGACGTGGGTCTGGAGGATCTTGGGGGCGTTGCCCGGCGCGTTCTCGCCCCACAGCTCTCTGATCAGCGTGTCGGTGGCCACGGCCTCGCCCGGCTGGAGGGCGAGCACGGCGAGCATCTGGCAGATCTTCGGGGCCTTCGGCGTGTGGGTCCGGCCGTCACCGGTCACCAGCTCGAAGGGGCCGATGAGGTTGAACTGCACGGGACGCGCTCCTACTCCGGCGCGTGGGCGCCTCGCGGGTGCTGGTGGGGGTCCCGGCATCGTAGGAAGGGTTCGCGGGCCGGCACGGGCGCGCCGGGCCGAGAATGTCACCTTTCCGGACGGGCAGTGGGCGGTCCGGCGGGCCTCCCCCGGCCGGGCCCCGGTCGCCCCGGAGCGGCAGGTCAGCGGGCCGGCACCGGGTCGCCGCGCAGCGGCCACACCGGGTCGACGACGGCTTCCGGGTCGCCCTTGCGGCGCAGGAAGTCCTGGAAGTTCTCGGCCCAGGCGCGGTACCAGCCGATCTGCCGCTCGTGCAGTTCGGCCGGGGCGAGGGCGGCCACCTGCGGGTGGCGGTCGGCTATCGCGAGGGCGACGCGGACGGCGGCGAGGGCGTCGGCGGACGCCTGGTGGGCGCTGGTGAGCTCCACGCCGTACTCGCCGCAGACCGCTTCCAGGGTGCGCTTGCCGCGCCGGTAGCGGTCGACGGCCCGGTCGATGGTGTACGGGTCGAGGACGGGCCCGATGCCGGTGCCGCCCATCCGCTCGGCGAGCGAGGGCAGTCCGTGCCGGCGGAGTTCGGCGGAGAGCAGGGTGAGGTCGAAGGAGGCGTTGTACGCGACGACGGGGACGCCCTGGGACCAGTAGCCGGTCAGGGTCTCGGCGACCTCGTCGGCGACCTCGCGGACCGGGCGGCCCTCGGCGGCGGCGCGCTCGCTGCTGATGCCGTGGATGGCCGCGGCCTGCTCGGGGATGTGGACTCCGGGGTCGGCGAGCCAGTCCCGCTGCCGGACGACCGCGCCGCGGTGGACGCCGACGACCGACGCGGTGACGATGCGGGATTCGAGCGGGTCCGTCCCCGTCGTCTCCAGGTCGAAGCCGACCAGTGGTTCCCCATGCCAGGCCATCGGGTCCTCCTTACGTGATCTCCCCCGTTGGTGCTGCCACCCTCGCACGCGCCACTGACAACGCCGCCGCGGGGTGCGCGGCCGGGGCTCAGGAGACGGGGCGGGAGTCGAGCCAGACGGACTCGAACTCCTCCCGGTAGGTCTCGAAGAGTCCGTGGTCCGCGTCACGTCCGGGGGCGTCCTGGCGGACGACGGTCCGGCCGCCGCCGCGCAGCACCAGGACGGGCGCCTCCATGCCGCGGGCCCTGCGGAGGTAGGACTGGACGACGCCGACCCCGTCGGGGCCGTCGCCGTCGACGAGGTAGGCGGTGAAGCGGGGGGTCTCGTCGAAGACGTGGATCTGGAAGGCGTCGGGGTCGCGGAGCTTGGAGCGGACCCGGCGCATGTGCAGGATGTTCATCTCGACGGAGCGGCTCAGTTCGCCCTTGCGGATGCCGAGCTCCCGCTCGCGGCGCTTGACGGCGCTGCTGGCGGGGTTGAGGAAGAGGAGCCGTATCCGGCAGCCGGACTCGGCGAGGCGGACCATGCGGCGGCCGGAGAAGTTCTGCACGAGCAGGTTCAGGCCTATGCCGGTGGCGTCGAGGCGGCGGGCGCCGCCGAAGAGGTCCTCGGCGGGCAGCTGGCGCTGGAGCCGGACGCGGTCGGGGTGGACGGAGACGACGTCGGCGTAGCGGTCGCCGACGAGGTCCTCGACGGCGTCGACGGGCAGCCGGTCGGCGGAGGGGACGCCGGCGCCGCTGCCGAGGATCTCCAGGATGCGGGCGGAGGCCCGTTCGGCCTGGGCGAGGACGGTGGGCGAGAGGGCCCGGTTGCGGGAGACGACGTTGCGGGTCACCTCCAGTTCGTCGAGGGCGAGTTCGACCTCGCGCCGGTCGTCGAAGTAGGGCTCGAAGCAGGGCCAGTGCTGCACCATCAGCTCGCGGAGCTGGGGAAGGGTGAGGAAGGAGAGGACGTTGTCGTCGGCGGGGTCGAGGAGGTAGCCCTTGCGGCGGGAGACCTCGCGGACGGCGACGGCCCGGCGGACCCATTCCTGGCCCGCCGGGCCGGCGGCGGCGACCACCCACTCGTCGCCGTGGACGGGTTCGTAGACCGGTCTGAGGACGGCCGCGACGACGGCCCGCATCCGCTGCTCGACGAGATTGAGCCAGATGTAGGCGCGGCCGGCGCGCTGGGCGCGGGTGCGGACCTCGCCCCACGCCTCGGCGCCCCAGTCGAGCTCGGCGCCGATCTCGACGGGGCGGGCCACCGGGACCGCGCCGGGGGGCGCGGCCTGGCCGGTGGGGAGGATCACCGTGGGCGGTGCCTCCCCGGGGTCGGCCGGTCCCCCCTCGTGACCCGCGTCACCTGGGGGCAGCTCAAGACCTCCCGAGCCCACCCGCGCACCGCCTTCTGCTCCGGACCCTCGTACCGATTCTTCCGACAAGATCAAGGAAGGGTACTCCGCGAGCGGGAGGCGGTGCAGCAGGATCGGTCGGCGGAATGCTCAACTCCGGCTGTCCGGCTGTCCGTTCTGCGAGGCGAGATCGGGCGGAGTGAGGGGATTCATAGCGGTTACGTCCCTGGGGGCGAGCTGGAAGCCCTGCCAGTGGACGGGCATGGGCTGCTGGTCCTCGTCCCGGGCGATGTGGTGGAACCCGATGTTGACCCACACGGTCGGTTTGGCCAGAGTCTCCCCGTTGACCCATTTGTCCACGCTGTCACCGGCGGCGGCCGGGCAGTTGCCGATGTTGTTGCTCGCGTACTGCTCGCAGGCGCGGGACTGGGTGAAGTAGACGTCGTGCTTGGTGAAGCCGCGGCCGGCGTGGGTGTCGGTGTGACCGGGGACGATCTCGTAGCTGCGGGCGTGGCCGTCGGCGTTCTTGCCGGTGCCGCTGACCACCCGCCACCAGCGCATGTTCTTCGCGTCGCCGGCGAGCTCCTTGGTCACCGCGGTGCGCTTGGTCTTCACCGTGGGGCCGCCGTCGCCGACGGGCGCGGTGACGGTGGAGTCGTACTGCTCGATCCGGTCCTTGCCGTTGTCGAGGCCGAAGTCGAGCTTCCAGAAGACGTTGTGGGCGTGGCTGGTGGCGTAGCCGCGGGCCTCCTTGCCGATGGGCCAGCCGCGGCCGTCGGTGGCGTTGTAGTCGACGGGCGAGAGGCTGCCGGTGGCGCCGACGTTGGCGCCGATCGTGCCGTCGGCGGCGAAGCGCCACTCGGAGATGTACTCGTACCAGCCGACCTTGTTGACGGTGTAGACGAGCAGGTCCTTGGCCTGGGCCTGGTAGACGCCGGAACCGCTGTCGCTGGCCATGCGGTAGGCGTGGCCGCGGGCGCGGGTGGTGGTGCACAGGCCCTTGACCGTGCCGACCTCGGGGACCTTGACGGAGGAGAGGGTGCCGCCGGGGCACTCGGCGGGCTTGAGGTCCTGCAGGCCCCAGCCGAAGCCGGCGCCGGTGAGGTCGTCGTACTCGGCGCCGCCGTCGTCGTAGGGCACGTGGATCTGGGCGAGCCGGGCGGTGGTGAGGACGCGCACGGGCGCGCCGCCCGGCGGCTGGTAGGTGACCCGGTCGAGGATCAGGCCGGCGTCGGTGCTGTAGCGCCAGCACATGTCCCAGGACGCGCCGCCGTCGAGCTTCTTGGTGATGCGGTACGCGGCCGAGCAGGCGGCCGAGACGGACGGGTGGGGCCGGGTGGTGGGGAAGGTCCCCGGGGTCGGCGGGGTCGGCGGGGCGGGCGCGGCGGCCGCGGTCGCGGTGCCGAGGGAGGCGGTGACGGCGAGGGCGGCGAGGATCCCCCTGGCCCGCCGGTGGTGCCGGTCGGTCATGCGGACGTGCTCCTTGCGTACGGGCCCCGCGGACGGGGCGGGTGACGACAACGGCGGGCGGCGGTGGTCAGCCGACGCGGACGACGTTCTTCGCGGAGAGGTCGACGATCAGGTTCCGGGTGTCGATCCAGGCGCCGTTGCGGACCTTGGTGACGAGCCGGACGCAGCGGTGTTCGCCGCAGCGGGAGAGCGCCTCGGGGACGTTCCTCTCGCGGTGGACGCGGTAGACGTCGCCGTTGAACCAGAGCTGGTCGGCGCTCTTCAGTTCGGTGCCGGTGGCGTCCCGGAAGTCCTCCTCGACGCCCTTGCCGAGGGGGCTCGCGAGGATGAGGTCGAGCGCGGCGCGCAGCTCCTCGGGGTGGGCCGAGGGCTGCACCCCGCGACTGGTCGCGGTGGACACGACCTTGCCGGTGGCGAGGTCGACGGTCCGGGTGACGAGCTCGTCGCGCGCGTAGTCGTAGAAGCGGACCTGGGCGCGGCGGTCGCCCTCCCGGCCGGGGACCGGGTCGGCGAGTTCGGTGCCGAGGTGCTGCGGCCGGCCGCGGTCCCCGTCGACGTCCTGCCGGGCGGCGGTGTCGGCCGGGCCGAGCGCGAGCGTCCTGGCCCGGTCCAGCTCGGCGTCGGTGAGCGGATCGGTGCCGATGCCGCGGTAGCCCTCGGCGGCGGCCGGGGCGACGGGGGCGGGGGCGAGCGCGGCGGCCCCCCGGCCGCCCGTTCCCTCCGCGCCCCCGGCGCCTTC
>NZ_BNBS01000074.1 GCF_014656075.1 Streptomyces hydrogenans | reverse complement strand
GCCGCCGCCGCCGCCGCCGTCCGGGCCGCCGCCGAGGAGGGCCTCGGCGCCGCCCGCGCCCGGGGCCGCGAACTCAAGGCCGCGCTCGACAAGCTCACCGACTCCGTCCACCGCGGCGAGGTCCTCGGCGCGGAGAAGCGGCTGCGGATCGAGCAGCTGGAGGCGAAGGCCCTGGAGGAGTTCGGGGTCGAGACCGGCGCGCTCACCGCCGAGTACGGCCCCGACCAGCCCGTCCCGCCGTCGCCGCCCGCCGAGGGGGAGACGCTGCCGGAGGACCCGGACGACCCCCGCAACCAGCCGCGCCCGTTCATCCGTTCGGAGCAGGAGAAGCGACTGAAAGCGGCCGAGCGCGCCTTCCAGCAGCTCGGCAAGGTCAACCCGCTCGCCCTGGAGGAGTTCGCGGCCCTGGAGGAGCGGCACCGCTTCCTCTCCGAGCAGCTGGAGGACCTGAAGAAGACCCGCGCCGACCTCCTCCAGGTCGTGAAGGAGGTCGACCAGCGGGTCGAGCAGGTCTTCACGGAGGCGTACCACGACACCGCCCGCGAGTTCGAGGGCGTCTTCTCCCGCCTCTTCCCCGGCGGCGAGGGCCGGCTGGTCCTCACCGACCCGGACTCCATGCTCACCACCGGCGTCGACGTGGAGGCCCGCCCGCCCGGCAAGAAGGTCAAGCGGCTCTCGCTGCTCTCCGGCGGCGAGCGCTCGCTGACCGCCGTGGCCCTGCTGGTCTCGATCTTCAAGGCCCGGCCGAGCCCCTTCTACGTCATGGACGAGGTCGAGGCGGCGCTCGACGACACCAACCTCCAGCGCCTGATCCGGATCATGCGGGAGCTCCAGGAGTCCTCACAGCTCATCGTGATCACCCACCAGAAGCGGACGATGGAGGTCGCGGACGCGCTGTACGGGGTCTCCATGCAGGGCGACGGCGTCTCGAAGGTGATCAGCCAGCGGCTCCGCTGAAGTGGTGGCGGGACCGAAGGTGTGCGCCACTGGGGATCCTGGGTAACCGGAAGCCTCCCGGACATCCGGGAAGAGGACCGAAGGACCGCCACACCGAGGAGTCGATGTGACCGACACCGCGCACGCCCCCACGCCGCCCCCTTCCGAAGGCAGGGCGGCGCACCCGGACCACCTCGGCCACGTCATCTTCATCACCGCCTCCGCCGCGATGGGCGGCTTCCTCTTCGGCTACGACAGCTCCGTCATCAACGGCGCCGTCGAAGCCATCCGCGACCGCTACGACATCGGCTCCGCGACCCTCGCCCAGGTCATCGCCATCGCCCTGATCGGCTGCGCCATCGGCGCCGCGACCGCCGGCCGGATCGCCGACCGCATCGGCCGCATCCGCTGCATGCAGATCTCGGCCGCCCTCTTCACCGTCAGCGCCGTCGGCTCCGCACTGCCCTTCGCCCTCTGGGACCTCGCCTTCTGGCGGATCATCGGCGGCTTCGCCATCGGCATGGCCTCCGTCATCGGCCCCGCCTACATCGCCGAGGTCGCCCCCGCCGCCTACCGGGGCAGGCTCGGCTCCTTCCAGCAGGCCGCGATCGTCATCGGCATCGCCATCTCCCAGCTCGTCAACTACGGCATCCTCCAGCTCGCCGACGGCGACCAGCGCGGGGAGATCGGCGGCCTGGAGGCGTGGCAGTGGATGCTCGGCGTGATGGTCGTCCCCGCCCTCCTCTACGGGCTGCTCTCCTTCGCCATCCCCGAGTCCCCCCGCTTCCTCATCTCCGTGGGGAAGACCGACCGGGCCAAGGAGGTCCTCGCCGAGGTCGAGGGCAAGGGCGTCGACCTCGACCACCGCGTCGCCGAGATCGACCGGGCCATGCGCAGCGAGCACAAGTCCACCTTCAAGGACCTGCTCGCCCCCGGCAGCCGCTTCCGCCTGCTGCCCATCGTCTGGGTCGGCATCGGACTCTCGGTCTTCCAGCAGCTCGTCGGCATCAACGTCGCCTTCTACTACTCCTCGACGCTCTGGCAGTCCGTCGGCATCGACCCGTCGAGCTCGTTCTTCTACTCGTTCACCACGTCGATCATCAACATCATCGGCACCGTGATCGCGATGGTCCTGGTCGACCGGGTCGGCCGCAAGCCGCTCGCCCTCGTCGGCTCCGTCGGCATGGCGATCGCCCTCGCCTTCGAGGCGTGGGCCTTCTCCGCCGACCTCGTCGACGGCAAGCTCCCCGAGACCCAGGGCGTGGTCGCCCTCGTCGCCGCCCACGTCTTCGTGCTCTTCTTCGCCCTCTCCTGGGGCGTGGTGGTCTGGGTCTTCCTCGGCGAGATGTTCCCCAACCGGATCCGCGCCGCCGCCCTCGGCGTCGCCGCCTCCGCCCAGTGGATCGCCAACTGGGCCATCACCGCCAGCTTCCCGTCCCTCTCGGACTGGAACCTCTCCGGCACCTACATCATCTACACCGTCTTCGCCGTGCTCTCCATCCCCTTCGTGCTCAGGTACGTCAAGGAGACCAAGGGCAAGTCGCTGGAGGAGATGGGCTGACCGCCCCGGCGGCTACGCCCCGAGGCGGGGCAGCACCTCGTCGCAGAAGAGGCGCAGGCTCCGCCACCCCTCCTCCACCGGCATCCCGCCGCACAGCGGGTGCAGCACCAGGCTCTCCAGGCCGAGCTCCGCGCACTCCCCGGGCGTCACCACCCGGTACACCCCCTCCGCGCGGAGCTCCGCCACGCTCGTCGCCGCCGACCGCACCGCCGAGCGGATGTCCTTCGACTGCCAGGAGGCGTAGGTCCGCGCCTCGTGCAGGAAGTGCTCCCCGTACTCCGCCCAGGTCCGGTCCGGGTCCTCCGACACGTGCAGCAGCGGGGTCTCCCGCCCCGGCATCATCGTCCAGCCGTCGGTGCCGTACTCCGCGCACCGCTCCCGGTAGTACGCCTCCAGCTCCGGCAGGTGCGCCGACGGGAAGAAGGGCAGCCCCAGCCGGGCCGCCCGCCGCGCCGCCGCCTTCGACGAGCCGCCGACCAGCAGCAGCGGGTGCGGCCGGGTGAAGGGCCGCGGGGTGACCCGTACGGTACGGCCCCGGTAGGTGAAGGGCTCGCCGGTCCAGGCGGCCAGCAGGGTCTCCAGGAGCTCGTCCTGGAGCTTCCCGCGCCGCCCCCAGTCGACGCCGCGCTCCTCGTACTCCTCCGGCCGGTAGCCGATCCCCGCCACCGTCATCAGCCGGCCGCGGCTCAGCAGGTCGAGCACCGCGATGTCCTCCGCCAGCCGCAGCGGGTCGTGCAGCGGGCCGATGATCGCGGAGACCGTGACCGCGATCCGGCGGGTGGCGCCGAAGACCGCGCCCGCGAAGACGAAGGGGGAGGGGAGCCAGTTGTTCTCCACCCCGTGGTGCTCCTCGGTCTGCACGGTGTCCACCCCGTGCCCGTCGGCGTAGGCCGCCATCTCCAGGGCGGCGCGGTAGCGGTCCGCGAGGGACTCGGGGGTGGCGCGCGGGTCGACCAGGTTGAGACGAACGACGCTGAAGGCCATGGGGTCCCCTCCGCGGGTGGGCTGCCGGCGAGGGGCGACCATAGCTGACGGGGCGTCAGATGAGAACGCCCCGGACGGCCCCCGACCCGCGACCCACGCTGCGTGCGTACGGTGTCACCGGGCGGCTCGTGTCCGATACTGGTGGACGTTATGGAACTCATCCTTGCTGTAGTCATCGCTCTGGTCGTCGCGGTCGCCGTGACGAGCGGGCTCGTGATCAGCGGTCGCAAGAAGAAGCAGCTGCCGCCGGCCGAGCCGCCGTCCACCACGCCGACCATCACCGCTCCGCCCGCCGAGCCGCACGTCGGCGACGAGGCGGAGACACCGCGGGAAGAACCACGCCGCACCGTCGAGGAGGTCGACCTCCCGACCGCCGAGGAGGCGGTCGAGACCCCCGCCGCCCTTGAGGACCCGGTCGTCGCCGAGGCCCCGCCCGCACCCGAGATCGAGGTGCCCGAGCCCACCGCCGGACGCCTCGTCCGCCTCCGGGCCCGGCTCGCCCGCTCCCAGAACTCGCTGGGCAAGGGGCTGCTGACCCTGCTCTCCCGCGAGCACCTCGACGAGGACACCTGGGAGGAGATCGAGGAGACCCTCCTCACCGCCGACGTCGGCGTCGCCCCCACCCAGGAGCTGGTCGACCGGCTGCGCGAGCGGGTCAAGGTGCTCGGCACCCGCACCCCCGACGAGCTGCGCGACCTGCTCCGCGAGGAGCTCGTCGCCCTGCTCGGCGACTACGACCGCACCGTCCACACCGAGAGCCCCGAGGACGTCCCCGGCGTCGTCATGGTCGTCGGCGTCAACGGCACCGGCAAGACCACCACCACCGGCAAGCTCGCCCGCGTCCTGGTGGCCGACGGCAAGTCCGTCGTCCTCGGCGCCGCCGACACCTTCCGCGCCGCCGCCGCCGACCAGCTCCAGACCTGGGGCGACCGGGTCGGCGCCCGCACCGTCCGCGGCCCCGAGGGCGGCGACCCCGCCTCGATCGCCTTCGACGCGGTCAAGGAGGGCATCGCCGAGAAGGCCGACGTCGTCCTGATCGACACCGCCGGCCGCCTGCACACCAAGACCGGCCTCATGGACGAGCTCGGCAAGGTCAAGCGCGTCGTCGAGAAGCACGGGCCGCTCGACGAGATCCTCCTCGTCCTCGACGCCACCACCGGGCAGAACGGCCTCATCCAGGCCCGCGTCTTCGCCGAGGTCGTCGACATCACCGGCATCGTCCTGACCAAGCTCGACGGCACCGCCAAGGGCGGCATCGTGGTCGCCGTCCAGCGCGAGCTCGGCGTCCCCGTCAAGCTCGTCGGCCTCGGCGAGGGCCCGGACGACCTGGCCCCCTTCGAGCCGGGCGCCTTCGTCGACGCCCTGATCGGCGACTGACCCCGCGCGACGACACACCGGGAACACGGAAGGGCCCCCGCTCCTCACGAGCGGGGGCCCTTCTCCGTACCGTCAGCCGTGCGTCCGATGGCACATGTACGCCAGCGTGCCGAGCAGCAGCCGGGCCTGCGGCGGCGCTCCCGCCGTGTCCAGCGTCGGCGGCCGCAGCCAGCGCACCGGCCCCAGCCCGCCCAGGTTCGACGGGGGAGCGGTGATGTGGCTGCCCGGCCCCAGGCAGTGCAGGTCCAGATCCGCGTCGTCCCAGCCCATCCGGTACAGCAGCCGCGGCAGCTCCTCCGCCGCGCCCGGCGCCACGAAGAACTGCGCCCGGCCGCTCGGCGTCGCGCACACCGGACCCAGCGGCAGCCCCATCCGCTCCATCCGGACCAGCGCCCGCCGGCCCGCCGCCTCGGCCACGTCGATCACGTCGAAGGCGCGGCCCACCGGCAGCAGCAGCGCCGCCCCGGGGTACTCCGCCCACGCCTTGGTCGCGTCGTCGAGCCCCGCGCCGGCCGGTACCGGCGACGCGAAGGAGAGGGGGTGCGCGCCCGGGGCCGCGCAGGCCCGGTCGCCGCAGGAGCACTGGCCGGAGACGGCCCGCGCGCCGGGCTGGACGTCCCAGCCCCAGAGTCCGGTGTACTCGGCCACCGCCGTGCACTCGGTGGTGCGCGCGCGGCGCCGTGTGCCGGCCCGCATCTCACGAATGCCGCCGATCGTGAAGCCCATGCCCCCTCCAACGGGTCGGACGCGCCGGTGGTTACGACCCGAAGCACCCTCGTGACGGACGGTGACGCCTCGCCCGGGGTTCGTCGCCCAGGGTGGCGCACGGTCGTGCGTGGGGTGGTGCGCACGGTGGCGCGCGCCTCTTCGCGCTTCCGTCCGCCGACTCCGGTTCGTCGCATGTCAAGTGAATCGTGTGGAGCGCCCGGCGAGTTCATTCGAAGGGGTGGCGAATGGTGGCGTTTCTTGTCACGCCCTCACGACAGGGGTGATCGTAGGATTACTTTCGGTACCCGGAGCCCGGAGGGGCATGCGCGGGTGGGTATGCCGGAGGCAAGCCGGTTTCCCGTTCGAAGGAGTCGGAACACCGAGCGGGGAGCCGCGGGACGCGGCATTCTGATAGGGGTTCGCACGACAGGCAATCAGGTGGATGGGGGCGTTCCAGTGGGCGGCAGCGGCACAGACGGTACGAATGCCGGCAAGCGCCCCAACGAGCGGCTCGGCTCGTGGTTCGTGCGCAGCGGCTGGTCCAAGGGCGAACTCGCCCGCCAGGTCAACCGCAGGGCACGCCAGATGGGCGCCCACCACATCTCCACCGACACCTCCCGGGTGCGCCGCTGGCTCGACGGCGAACAACCCCGCGAACCCATCCCGAGAATCCTCTCCGAGCTGTTCTCCGAGCGCTTCGGCTCCGTCGTCGCCATCGAGGACCTCGGACTGCGCACCGCCCACCAGACGCCCTCCGTCTCCGGAGTCGACCTGCCCTGGGCCGGACCGCAGACCGTCTCCCTGCTCAGCGAGTTCTCCCGCAGCGACCTCATGCTCGCCCGGCGCGGCTTCCTCGGCTCCTCGCTCCAGCTCGCCGCCGGACCCGCCCTCATCGAGCCCATGCAGCGCTGGCTGGTGCCCACCCCCACCGGCGAACCCGCCGCCGACCCCTCCGACGGCCGCCGCCCGCGCCGGCTCTCCGAGATCGAGCTCGACCTCCTCGAATCCACCACCGCCATGTTCCGCAAGTGGGACGCCCAGTGCGGCGGCGGGCTGCGCCGCAAGGCCGTCGTCGGCCAGCTCCACGAGGTCACCGACCTCCTCCAGGAGGCCCAGCCGGCCCCCACCGCCCGGCGCCTGTTCACCGTCGCCGCCGAACTGGCCGAACTCGCCGGCTGGATGAGCTACGACGTGGGCCTCCAGCCCACCGCCCAGAAGTACTTCGTCCTCGCCCTGCACGCCGCCAAGGAGGCCGGCGACAAGCCGCTGGGCTCGTACATCCTCTCCTCCATGAGCCGGCAGATGATCCACCTCGGCCGCCCCGACGACGCCCTCGAACTCATCCACCTCGCCCAGTACGGCAGTCGGGACTGCGCCACCCCCCGCACCCAGGCCATGCTGTATGCGATGGAGGCCCGCGCCTACGCCAACATGGGCCAGCCCTCCAAGTGCAAGCGGGCCGTCCGGATGGCCGAGGACACCTTCGCCGACGCCACCTTCGAAGGCGGCCCCGAGCCCGACTGGATCCGCTTCTTCACCGAGGCCGAACTCAACGGCGAGAACTCCCACTCCTACCGCGACCTCGCCTACGTCGCCGGCCGCTCCCCGACCTACGCCTCGCTGGCCGAGCCCGTCATGGAGCGGGCCGTCGAGCTCTTCGAGAAGGACCCCGACCACCAGCGGTCGTACGCCCTCAACCTCATCGGCATGGCCACCGTCCACCTGCTCAAGCGCGAGCCCGAGCAGTCCGTCGTCCTCGCCGAGAAGGCCCTCGGGGTCGCCCGCTCGATCCGCTCCGAGCGGGTCAACAACCGGCTCCGCAAGACCGTCGACACCGCCGCCCGCGACTTCGGCGACGTCGCCGAGGTCGTCGACCTCACCGACCGGCTCACCCTGCTCCTGCCCGAGTCCGCCGAGGCCGTCTGACCGCCCCGCCGGCTCCCGCGAGCCCCACGACCCCGGCCGCGCCGGACGTCCCGTACTGCCCGACTCGGCTCCCCCGCCGCACAGGTCACACGGACGCCGGCGCGGCCGGTCCGCGTCCCGGCCCCCGCCCCGCCCCCGGCGGCCCGAGCCGGGAGCGTACGCCCGTTACCTCCCCGTGACCCGGGTGTTCACGGTCACGTAACACGCCCCCTCCCTTCGTCACTGCCCCGAAACATCGAGCGGCATCGTCGGAAACCGCGCTGCGCGAATCTCTGGCCCATAACCGGCCACCCCTCAGGCCGCCGCTCACCGCCGGCCCCGCCCCGCACAGGCCGCATCCGACGACGAGGAGACGCCGATGGCACCAGCCATCACGACCCTGGCAGCAGACGCCCCCGAGCTGTCCGCCGCCAACACCGGGTTCATGCTCATCTGCTCCGCCCTGGTCATGCTGATGACCCCGGCCCTGGCCTTCTTCTACGGAGGCATGGTCCGCGTCAAGTCCACCCTCAACATGCTGATGATGAGCTTCATCAGCCTCGGGATCGTCACGGTCCTGTGGGTGCTCTACGGCTTCAGCCTCGCCTTCGGCACCGACTCCGGCGGCCTCGTCGGCTGGTCCTCCGACTACCTCGGCCTCAGCGGCATCGGCGTCACCGAACTCTGGGACGGCTACACCATCCCGGTGTACGTCTTCGCCGTCTTCCAGCTGATGTTCGCCATCCTCACCCCCGCCCTGATCAGCGGCGCCCTCGCCGACCGGGTCAAGTTCACCGCCTGGGCCCTCTTCATCACCCTCTGGGTCACGGTCGTCTACTTCCCCGTCGCCCACTGGGTCTGGGGCGCCGGCGGCTGGCTCTTCGAGATGGGCGTCATCGACTTCGCCGGCGGCACGGCCGTCCACATCAACGCCGGCGCGGCCGCCCTCGGCGTCATCCTCGTCATCGGCAAGCGCGTCGGCTTCAAGAAGGACCCGATGCGCCCGCACAGCCTCCCGCTGGTCATGCTCGGCGCCGGCCTCCTCTGGTTCGGCTGGTTCGGCTTCAACGCCGGCTCGTGGCTCGGCAACGACGACGGCGTCGGCGCCGTGATGTTCGTCAACACCCAGGTCGCCACCGGCGCCGCCATGCTCGCCTGGCTCGCCTACGAGAAGCTCCGCCACGGCTCCTTCACCACCCTCGGCGCCGCCTCCGGCGCCGTCGCCGGCCTCGTCGCCATCACCCCCTCCGGCGGCTCCTGCTCCCCGCTCGGCGCCATCGCCATCGGCGCCGTCGCCGGCCTCGTCTGCGCCATGGCCGTCGGCCTCAAGTACAAGTTCGGCTACGACGACTCCCTCGACGTCGTCGGCGTCCACCTCGTCGGCGGTGTCATCGGCTCCCTCCTCGTCGGCTTCTTCGCCACCGGCGGCGTCCAGTCCGAGGCCAAGGGCCTCTTCTACGGCGGCGGCCTGGAGCAGCTCGGCAAGCAGGCCGTCGGCGTCTTCGCCGTCCTCGCCTACTCCCTGGTCGTCTCCGCGATCCTCGCCCTCGTCATCGACAAGACCATGGGCATGCGGGTCAGCGAGGACGACGAGGTCTCCGGCATCGACCAGGTCGAGCACGCCGAGACCGCCTACGACTTCAGCGGAGCCGGCGGCGGCGCCTCCGGGCGCAGCACCGCCGTCGCCGCGCCGGTTGTCACGGAGAACAAGAAGGTGGACGCATGAAGCTCATCACCGCGGTCGTGAAGCCGCACCGGCTCGACGAGATCAAGGAGGCCCTCCAGGCCTTCGGGGTCCACGGCCTCACCGTCACCGAGGCCAGCGGGTACGGACGCCAGCGCGGCCACACCGAGGTCTACCGCGGAGCCGAGTACACCGTCGACCTCGTCCCCAAGATCCGCATCGAGGTGCTGGTCGAGGACGAGGACGCCGAACAGCTCATCGACGTCGTCGTGAAGGCCGCCCGCACCGGCAAGATCGGTGACGGAAAGGTCTGGAGCGTCCCGGTCGAGACCGCCGTCCGCGTCCGCACGGGCGAGCGCGGACCGGACGCCCTCTAGGAGCACGGCCCGACGGACCCCACCGGTCCGCCGGGCCGTTTCCGCACCCCCGCCGCACAGAAGGAGCCGCCGGTGACCACCCTCGAACCGCAGGACGCGACCGAAGGCCAGGAGTGGGGCTCCCCCCCGGTCGAGCGGGGCCGAGAGGTCGGGGGAGGCTACGCGGCGGCCCGGCTGCGGCTCCTCCAGGAGAAGCCGCCGTCCGGCCCCGAGCGCCGCACCGCCCTCGCCCGCCTCACCGACGAGTGGCTCGCCGCCCTCTTCGCCGCCGCCGCACCGCCCAAGGGGGTCGCCCTCGTCGCCGTCGGCGGCTACGGCCGCGCCGAGCTCTCCCCGCGCAGCGACCTCGACCTCCTCCTGCTGCACGACGGCAGCGCCCCCCAGGAAGCCGTCGCCGCCCTCGCCGACCGCCTCTGGTACCCCGTCTGGGACCTCGGGATCGCCCTCGACCACTCGGTCCGCACCCCCGCCCAGGCCCGCGCCACCGCCGCCGAGGACCTCAAGGTCCAGCTCGGCCTCCTCGACGCCCGGCCGCTCGCCGGGGACACCGCCCTCGCCGCCGCCCTGCGCTCCACCGTCCTCGCCGACTGGCGCAACCAGGCCGTCCGCCGCCTCCCCGAACTCGCCGAACTCTGCCGCGACCGCGCCGAACGCGCCGGCGAACTCCGCTTCCTCCTCGAACCCGACCTCAAGGAGGCCCGCGGCGGCCTCCGCGACGCCCAGGCCCTGCGCGCCGTCGCCGCCTCCTGGCTCGCCGACGCCCCCCGCGACGGCCTCGACACCGCCCGCCGCCGCCTCCTCGACGCCCGCGACGCCCTCCACCTCGCCACCGGCCGCGCCACCGACCGCCTCGCCCTCCAGGAACAGGACGCCGTCGCCGCCGAACTCGGCCTCCTCGACGCCGACACCCTGCTCCGCGAGGTGTACGAGGCCGCCGGCATCGTCACGTACGCCTCCGACGTCACCTGGCGCGAGGTCGGCCGCGTCCTCAAGGCCCGCTCCGCCCGCCCCCGGCTCCGCACCCTCCTCGGCGGCCGCGCCGGCGAGCGGAAGCAGCCCGTCGAGCGCACCCCGCTCGCCGAGGGCGTCGTCGAGATGGACGGCGAGGCCGTCCTGGCCCTCTCGGCACGGCCCGAACGCGACCCCGCCCTCCCGCTCCGCGCCGCCGCCGCGGCCGCCCAGCACGGCCTGCCGCTCTCCCCGCACGCCGTCCGCCGCCTCGCCGCCACCGCCAAGGCGCTGCCCGTGCCCTGGCCCGCCGAGGCCCGCGAGGCCCTCGTCACCCTCCTCGGCGCCGGCGCCCCCGCCGTCCCCGTCTGGGAGGCCCTGGAGGCCGAGGGACTCGTCACCCGCCTGCTGCCCGACTGGGAGCGCGTCCGCCACCGCCCCCAGCGCAACCCCGTCCACACCTGGACCGTCGACCGCCACCTCGTCGAGACCGCCGTCCGCGCCGCCTCCCTCACCCGCCGCGTCGGCCGCCCCGACCTCCTCCTCGTCGCCGCCCTCCTCCACGACATCGGCAAGGGCTGGCCCGGCGACCACTCCGTCGCCGGCGAGACCATCGCCCGCGACCTCGCCGCCCGCATCGGCTTCGACCGCACCGACACCGCCACCGTCGCCACCGTCGTCCGCCACCACCTGCTCCTCGTCGAGACCGCCACCCGCCGCGACCTCGACGACCCCGCCACGGTCGAGTCCGTCGCCGCCGCCGTCGGCACCGTCGGCACCCTCGAACTCCTCCACGCCCTCACCGAGGCCGACGCCCTGGCCACCGGACCCGCCGCCTGGTCCGCCTGGCGCGCCTCCCTCGTCGCCGACCTCGTCAAACGCGTCACCGGCGTCCTCGCCGGAGAGCCGCTGCCCGACCCGGAGGCCGCCGCCCCCAGCGCCGAACAGGAACGCCTCGCCGTCGAGGCCCTGCGCACCGGCGAACCCGTCCTCGCCCTCCACACCCAGGGCGAACAGCCCCTCGACCCGGACGAGCCCGAACCCGTCGGCGTCGAACTCGTCATCGCCCTGCCCGACCAGCCCGGCGTGCTGCCCGCCGTCGCCGGCGTCCTCGCCCTCCACCGGCTCACCGTCCGCGCCGCCGACCTGCGCGCCGTGGAACTCCCCGCCGAACTGGGCCCCGGCCCCGGCTCCGTCCTCGTCCTCGACTGGCGGGTCGCCGCCGAGTACGGCTCCCTGCCCCAGGGCCACCGGCTCCGTGCCGACCTGCTGCGCGCCCTCGACGGCACCCTCGACATCCCCGCCCGCCTCGCCGAACGCGAGGCCGCCTACCCGCGCCGCCGCGGCGTCCAGGCCCCGCCGCCCCGCGTCACCGTCGCCCCCGCCGAATCCCGCCTCGCCACCGTCCTGGAGGTCCGCGCCCAGGACGCCCCCGGCCTGCTGCACCGGATCGGCCGCGCCCTGGAGGGAGCGGCCGTACGCGTCCGCAGCGCCCACGTCTCCACCCTCGGCGCCAACGCCGTCGACACCCTCTACGTGACCCGTCCGGACGGCTCCCTCCTCCCGGACGAGGAGGCCGTCGACCTGGCCCGGACGCTGGAGGCGGCGCTGGGGTGAGCAGGGCCTCTCCGGCCGATCCGACCGGAGAGGACAGGGCCCGCCCGGCTCCGGATACCCTGGGTGGCGACCATCCGCCCCGACCCGAGGATCGCGACCACCGTGTTCGATACGCTTTCCGACCGCCTCAGCGCGACTTTCAAGTCCCTCCGGGGCAAAGGCCGCCTCTCCGAGCAGGACATCGACAGCGCGGCCCGGGAAATCCGTATCGCCCTCCTCGAGGCCGACGTCGCCCTGCCCGTCGTCCGCGCGTTCATCAAGAACGTCAAGGAGCGGGCCCTCGGCGCCGAGGTCTCCAAGGCGCTGAACCCCTCCCAGCAGGTCATCAAGATCGTCAACGACGAGCTGGTGTCGATCCTCGGCGGCGAGACCCGGCGGCTGCGGTTCGCCAAGACCGCGCCGACCGTGATCATGCTCGCCGGTCTCCAGGGTGCCGGTAAGACCACCCTCGCCGGAAAGCTCGGCCTCTGGCTGAAGGGTCAGGGGCACTCGCCGCTGCTCGTCGCCTGTGACCTCCAGCGCCCCAACGCCGTCAACCAGCTCTCGGTCGTCGCCGACCGCGCGGGCGTCGCCTTCTACGGCCCGCAGCCGGGCAACGGCGTCGGCGACCCGGTCCAGGTCGCCAAGGACTCGATCGAGTACGCGCGCTCCAAGGTCTTCGACGTCGTCATCGTCGACACCGCCGGCCGCCTCGGCATCGACCAGGAGCTGATGCAGCAGGCCGCGGACATCCGCGACGCCGTCAGCCCCGACGAGATCCTCTTCGTCGTCGACGCCATGATCGGTCAGGACGCGGTCAACACCGCCGAGGCCTTCCGCGACGGCGTCGGCTTCGACGGCGTCGTGCTCTCCAAGCTCGACGGCGACGCCCGCGGTGGTGCCGCGCTCTCCATCGCGCACGTCACCGGCAAGCAGATCATGTTCGCCTCCAACGGCGAGAAGCTGGACGACTTCGACGCGTTCCACCCGGACCGCATGGCGTCCCGCATCCTCGGCATGGGCGACATGCTGTCGCTCATCGAGAAGGCCCAGCAGACCTTCGACGAGGAAGAGGCCGCCAAGATGGCCTCGAAGCTCGCGTCGAAGAAGGGCCAGGACTTCACCCTGGACGACTTCCTCGCCCAGATGGAGCAGGTCCGCAAGATGGGCTCCATCTCCAAGCTCCTCGGCATGCTGCCCGGCATGGGCCAGATGAAGGAGCAGATCGCCAACATCGACGAGCGCGAGGTGGACCGCACCGCCGCCGTCATCAAGTCGATGACCCCGGCCGAGCGCCAGGACCCGACGATCATCAACGGCTCCCGTCGCGCCCGCATCGCCAAGGGCTCCGGCGTCGAGGTCAGCGCGGTGAAGAGCCTGGTCGAGCGGTTCTTCGAGGCCCGCAAGATGATGTCCCGGATGGCCCAGGGCGGCGGCCTGCCCGGCATGCCCGGGATGCCGGGCATGGGCGGCGGTCCCGGTCGGCAGAAGAAGCAGGTCAAGCAGGCCAAGGGCAAGCGCAAGAGCGGCAACCCGATGAAGCGGAAGGCCGACGAGCAGGCCGCCCAGGAGAAGCGGGAGCAGGCCCAGCAGGGCGGCGCCTTCGGTCTGCCGGGCGCCGGCCAGGGCCCGCAGGACTTCGAGCTGCCCGACGAGTTCAAGAAGTTCATGGGCTGACACCCGCTCGCGCGTCCCCGCGCGGACCGGGTGCAGACCGGAGGGGCCCGGGTCGGTTTCGCAGCGGCGAAACCGGCCCGGGCCCTTTCTCGTCCGCACGGCCCACCCGTAGTGCCGCATTTGTCATGATCTTCGATACTGAGGCCACTGCCGCCCCGAGGAGAGCCCAGTGGCCAACCCCGTACCCCCGCGCGACCGGACCGACCAGCCCTGGCGCTCGGAAGGGGCACCGCCGCCCCCCTCGCCGAAGAAGCGGATGCCGGGGGGCTGGGGCAGCCTCATCCTCACCGCCCTCATCGTGTACCTGATCGCCAACGTCGTGCTGTCGTTCTTCAACGACGGCGACGGGCCGACGATCTCGTACACCGAGTTCGACAAACAGGTCGCCGCCGGGAACGTCACCAAGATCTACTCCAAGGGCGACGCCATCCAGGGCCAGCTGAAGGAGAAGCAGCCGGTCCCCGACGGCGACGGCGACTACACCAAGTTCCAGACCCAGCGGCCCGCCTTCGCCGACGACGACCTGTGGGCGCAGCTGACCAAGCAGAAGGTGACCGTCACCGCCGAGCCCGTCGTACAGGAACGCTCCTTCCTCGCCAACCTCCTCCTCTCGCTCGCCCCGATGCTGCTCCTCGTCCTCCTCTGGGTCTTCATCGCCCGCCGGATGAGCGCCGGCATGGGCGGGGCCGGCGGCATGCTGGGCCGCAAGCAGCCGCCCAAACCCGTCGAGGTGGAGGGCGGCAAGCGCACCACCTTCGCCGACGTCGCCGGCATCGACGAGGTCGAGGGCGAGCTCAACGACGTCGTCGACTTCCTGAAGAACCCGCAGGCCTACCGCGAGATGGGAGCCAAGATGCCCCGCGGCGTCCTCCTCGCCGGACCTCCCGGCACCGGCAAGACGCTCCTCGCCCGGGCCGTCGCCGGCGAGGCCGGGGTGCCCTTCTTCTCCGCCTCCGCCTCCGAGTTCATCGAGATGATCGTCGGCGTCGGCGCCTCCCGGGTCCGCGAACTCTTCGCCGAGGCCCGCAAGGTCGCCCCCGCGATCATCTTCATCGACGAGATCGACACCATCGGCCGGGCCCGCGGCGGCGGCTCCGGCATGGGCGGCCACGACGAACGCGAGCAGACGCTCAACCAGATCCTCACCGAGATGGACGGCTTCACCGGCTCCGAGGGCGTCATCGTCCTCGCCGCCACCAACCGCGCCGACGTCCTCGACCCCGCCCTCACCCGCCCCGGCCGCTTCGACCGGATCGTCCACGTCAACCCCCCCGACCGGGGCGGCCGCGAGGCCATCCTCAGGATCCACACCCGGCAGATCCCGCTCGCCAAGGACGTCGACCTGGAGCAGGTCGCCCGCACCACTCCCGGCATGACCGGCGCCGAACTCGCCAACCTCGCCAACGAGGCCGCCCTCCTCGCCGTCAAGCGCGAGCAGCGGGCCGTCACCCAGTCCGACCTCTCCGACGCCCTGGAGAAGGTCCAGCTCGGCGCCGAGCGCCCGCTCGTCATGCCCGAGGAGGAACGCCGCCGCACCGCCTACCACGAGAGCGGCCACGCCCTCCTCGGCATGCTCCAGCCCGGCGCCGACCCCGTCCGCAAGATCACCATCGTGCCCCGCGGCCGCGCCCTCGGCGTCACGCTGTCCACACCCGACGCCGACAAGTACGCCTACACCGAGGAGTACCTGCGGGGCCGGATCATCGGCGCCCTCGGCGGCATGGCGGCCGAGCAGGTCGTCTTCGGCGTCATCACCACCGGCGCCGAGAGCGACCTCGAACAGGTCACCAACATCGCCCGCGGCATGGTCGGCCGCTGGGGCATGAGCGAGACCGTCGGCCGGCTCACCGCCATCCCGAGCGACGCCCAGCAGGCGTACGGCCTCTCCGCCGCCCCCGCGACCCTCGACACCGTCGACGCCGAGATGCGCCGGATCGTCGACGAGTGCTACGAGGACGCCCTCCGGCTCCTGCGCGAGCACCGCGACAAGCTCGACGCCCTCAGCGCCGCGCTGCTCAGCAACGAGACGCTGGAGGAGGCGGCCGCCTACCGCGCGGCGGGCATCGAACGCCCCGACCCGAACGCCCCCGAGCCGGGAGTCGGCCCCAACCCGGAGACGCCCGCCTGAGCGGTACGGACGCGGCCCGAGCGGGTACGGACGCGGCCCGAGCGGGTACGGACGCGGCCCGAGCGGCAAGGGCGCGGCCTGAGCCGTACGGACGCCGGCCGGGAGGCCGTGTCCCCGGGCCGGGGCCCGTGGGCACGGGCCGGGGAGCGGACGTCTCCCGGGGGAGCGGGGACGCCCGTACGGCCCCGGCCCGCGTCCGTACGGCAGTCGCCGGAGCCGTACGGCTCCCGCGTTCTCCTACGCGACGCGCGCGACGACGTACCGGAAGACGTTCGGCATCCACACCGTGCCGTCGGGGCGCCGGTACGGGGCCAGGGCCTCCTCGATCTCCTTCTCCACCTGCGCCGGGTCGGTGGCCCGCACGGCCGCGTCGAAGACGCCGGTGGACAGCAGCCCGCGCACCGCGCTGGCCTCGTCCGCGTAGCCGAAGGGGCAGGCCACCCGCCCCGCGCCGACCGGCCGCAGCCCGGCCCGCACCGCCAGCGCGCCCAGGTCGGTGCCGGGGGAGGGGCGCCGGTCCGCGAGCCGGTCCGCGAGCCGCAGCAGCGGTTCCGTCGCGCACCGCTCCGGCGGCCCCCAGCCGGCCAGCACGACCGCCGCGCCCGATTGGGCCACCCGGGTGAGGTCGGCCGGCCCGAAGGAGGTGCGGTCGGCCGCGTGGAAGGCGGTGACCACGTCGTAGGAACCGTCCGCCGGCACGTCCGGGGTGACCGTCACGGCGTCGGGGAGGCGGGTCCTGGCCAGCTCCACGCGCGCGTGGTCCCCCTCCGCCCCGGCGACCGAGGCGCCGCGGGCCGCCGCCATCAGCAGGGCCAGGCCGGTGCCGCAGTCCAGGCCCAGCAGGCGGGTGCCGGGGCCCACGCCGAGGCGCGCGTAGGCCGCCTCGTAGAGCGGGACGAGCATCCGTTCCTGGATCTCGGCCCAGTCGCGCGCGGGGTGGTGCGGGACGAGCGTAGGTGTCATGGATCAGGCCCCATTCCGTGCCGGACGACAGCCCCCCGTAGTCAGGGAACTGCGCTTCGCGCCCGGCGTCCAGTGCTCGCGCCGGACGACTCCGGACGAGTTCGGGCCACCCCGCGCGAGCCCCGGCGCGCAGGGGGCGCGAGCGCCGGTCCGTCGAGGAGGGGGCCGGTGCCCGAACTCGGGCACCGGCCCGGTAGTGTCCCCTCCCACACCGCTCCGGCGCGCGTGACATGACCGCGCGCCGGGGCGTATGCGCCGCTGTGCACCAGCTCCGGACGCCTGGGTACCGACTGACGGGTACGTGCAAAATATTTGAGTTGCCCCGGAATGGAACCCGGAGGGGATCCGGCTCGTTGTACCCGACGTGAGCACGACACCACCTGTCCTCGCCGCAGAGCTGGCGCAGGCGTGGGCCGACATTCAGCGGCACCACCCCGAGCTGCCGGACCTCGCCGCGCCCGAGTCCCTGATCGGAGAGTCCTCGTCCGCCTGCGGCGCCGAGCTCTCCTTCGAGCGACTGCTCCACGAGGCAGTCCACGGCATCGCCGCCGCCCGGGGTGTCCGTGACACCTCCCGCGCCGGCCGCTACCACAACCGCAGATTCCTCGCGATCGCCGAGGAGATGGGCCTCGACCATCCCGAGGAGCCGCACGCCAGCAGCGGCTTCTCCCTGGTCACGCTCAACCCCGAGGCGAAGCGCCGGTACCGGCCCACCATCGAGCGGCTCCAGCGCGCCCTCAAGGCGCACACGGTCGCCACGGCCTCCGACACCAAGCGCTCCTTCCGCGGACCGGCCGCCCGGCACGGCTCCTCGGGCGGCGGCGTCCGCGTCAAGGCCGTCTGCGACTGCGGGCGCAACGTGCGCGTGGTGCCCTCGGTGCTCGCGCAGGCCCCGATCGTGTGCGGCGGATGCGGCAAGCCCTTCCGGATCCCCGAGACGGTGGGCGCCGCCGGTTGACCTGGCGGGGTGTGGCACAATGGTCAGCTGTACTCGACAGTCGCACAGGACCCCTCTCTCCTCCGGCTGACGCGTCCATCGGGCACCCGAGTACCGCAACCCCACGTGGCATCTCAAGTGCCCCACCACGTCAAGACCAGGAGACACCACTCCAGTGGCAGTCAAGATCAAGCTCAAGCGCCTCGGCAAGATTCGCCAGCCGCACTACCGCATCGTCGTCGCCGACTCGCGCACCCGCCGTGACGGCCGCGCGATCGAGGAGATCGGCCTCTACCACCCGACGTACAACCCGTCGCGTATCGAGGTCGACTCCGAGCGTGCGCAGTACTGGCTCTCCGTCGGCGCCCAGCCGACCGAGCCCGTCCTCGCCATCCTGAAGCTCACCGGCGACTGGCAGAAGCACAAGGGCCTCCCGGCCCCGGAGAAGGCCCTGCTCTCCCCGGTGACCAAGGAAGAGAAGCGCGCTTCCTTCGACGAGTTCGCCAAGGCGCTTGAGGGCGCCGAGGACAAGGGCGAGGCCATCACCCCGAAGGCCAAGAAGGCGAAGGCGGACGAGGCCGAGGCCGAGTCCACCACCGAGGCCTGATCATGCTCGAGGAGGCTCTCGAGCACCTCGTGAAGGGCATCGTCGACAACCCCGACGACGTGCAGGTCGCCTCGCGCAACCTGCGTCGCGGCCGCGTGCTGGAGGTCCGGGTCCACCCCGACGACCTCGGCAAGGTGATCGGCCGCAACGGCCGCACCGCGCGTGCGCTGCGCACCGTCGTGGGCGCCATCGGCGGCCGTGGCATCCGCGTCGACCTCGTCGACGTGGACCAGGTCCGCTGAAAGTTTGACACCGGCACGGGCCGGGGAGGGCAGCCGCCCACCCCGGCCCGTTGCCGTACGACAGGAAGAGTTCACCAGTGCAGTTGGTAGTCGCGCGGATCGGCCGCGCCCACGGGATCAAGGGCGACGTCACCGTGGAGGTGCGCACCGACGAGCCCGAACTGCGGCTCGGCCCCGGCGCCGTCCTGCTCACCGACCCGGCCTCCGCCGGTCCGCTGACCATCGAGTCCGGCAAGGTGCACAGCGGCCGGCTGCTCCTCCGCTTCGAGGGCGTCCGCGACCGCAACGCCGCCGAAGCCCTCCGCAACACCCTCCTCATCGCCGAGATCGACCCCGAGGAACTCCCCGAGGAGGAGGACGAGTACTACGACCACCAGCTCGTCGACCTCGACGTGGTCCTCGCCGACGGCACCCTCGTCGGCGCGATCACCGAGATCTCCCACCTGCCCTCGCAGGACCTGTTCATCGTCGAGCGCCCCGACGGCACCGAGCTGATGATCCCCTTCGTCGAGCAGATCGTCACCGAGATCGACCTGGAGAACCAGCGGGCCGTCATCGACCCGCCGCCCGGCCTCATCGACGACCGCGCCGAGATCGCCTCCGCCCGCGACGCCGAAGAGGACGACCAGGTATGAGGCTCGACGTCGTCACGATCTTCCCCGAGTACCTCGAACCGCTGAACGTCTCCCTCGTCGGCAAGGCACGCGCGCGCGGCCAGCTCGACGTCCACGTCCACGACCTGCGGCAGTGGACGCACGACCGGCACAACACCGTCGACGACACCCCGTACGGCGGCGGCCCCGGCATGGTCATGAAGACCGGGCCCTGGGGCGAAGCCCTCGACCAGACCCTCGCCGACGGCTACGACGCCGGAGCCCACGGCCCCGTCCTCGTCGTCCCCACCCCCAGCGGCCGGCCCTTCACCCAGGAACTCGCCGTCGAACTCTCCGAGCGACCCTGGCTGATCTTCACCCCGGCCCGCTACGAGGGCATCGACCGCCGCGTCATGGACGAGTACGCCACCCGCATGCCCGTCTACGAGGTCTCCATCGGCGACTACGTGCTCGCCGGCGGCGAGGCCGCCGTCCTGGTGATCACCGAGGCCGTCGCCCGCCTCCTCCCCGGCGTCCTCGGCAACGCCGAGTCGCACCGCGACGACTCCTTCGCCCCCGGCGCCATGGCCAACCTCCTCGAAGGCCCCGTCTACACCAAGCCCCCCGAGTGGCGCGGTCACGCGATCCCCGACGTGCTGGTCAGCGGCCACCACGGCAAGATCGCCCGCTGGCGCCGCGACGAGGCCTTCCGCCGCACCGCCGCCCACCGGCCCGACCTCATCGAGCGCTGCGACCCCGCCGCCTTCGACAAGAAGGACCGCGAGACCCTTTCCATCCTCGGCTGGGCCCCCGAGCCCGGCGGCCGATTTTGGCGCAGGGTCGAGGGCGTGGAAGAATAGGCGACTGCCGTACGTCCGGCGCGCGCCCCTGCCACAGGGGGAGCCGCCCGCCAACGACCGTACGGCGCTCCCATGATTCGTACGTCACCGCTGATGACCTGTGGCATCGGCGAGGAAAGAGACCTCCATGGCCTCCCTGCTCGACCAGGTGAACGCGGCTTCCCTCCGCTCCGACCTGCCCGCCTTCCGTCCCGGCGACACCGTGAACGTCCACGTGCGCGTCATCGAGGGCAACCGCTCGCGTATCCAGCAGTTCAAGGGCGTCGTCATCCGCCGCCAGGGCTCCGGCGTCTCCGAGACCTTCACCGTCCGCAAGGTCTCGTTCTCCGTCGGCGTCGAGCGCACCTTCCCGGTGAACAGCCCGATCTTCGAGAAGATCGAGGTCGTGACCCGCGGTGACGTCCGTCGCGCCAAGCTCTACTACCTCCGTGAGCTCCGCGGCAAGGCCGCGAAGATCAAGGAGAAGCGCGACCGCTGAGCCACGGCTCACCGCTCGCGTGACGCTTCACGCTCCTCGTACAGGCGGGCCGGATAGGCTCACCCCCCGATGGACACCGAAGCACAGCACACGGAGCGCGACCCCTCCTCCCCGGCGGATCCCCAACCGGATCCCGCCTCGGACGACGGGTCGCGCTCCGTGCGCGTTTCCGGGGCACCCGAGGGCCCGGACACCAGCCCGGGACCCGGGACCGACGCCGAACCCGAGGCGGACCCCGACACCGGGCGCGGCCCCTCCTGGCGCAGGACGGGCCTGCTCGGCGCCGTCTGCGTGGTCTTCCTGCTCCTCCTCAGCCACTTCGTGGCCCAGCCGTTCCTGATCCCCAGCGGCTCCATGGAACCGACCCTCCAGGTCGGGGACCGGATCCTGGTCAACAAGCTGGCGTACCGTTTCAGCAGTGAGCCGCGCCGCGGGGACGTCGTCGTCTTCGACGGCACCGGATCCTTCGTCCAGGAGGAGCCCACCGGCGACCCCGTCACCGGCCTGCTGCACGACACCGCCGCCGCCCTCGGGCTCGCCGCCCCCGACGAGACCGACTTCGTGAAGCGCGTCGTCGGCGTCGGCGGCGACCGGGTCGTCTGCTGCGACGCGACCGGTCGGCTCACCGTCAACGGCGCCCGCGTCCAGGAGCCGTACCTCACCCCCGGCGACCGGCCCTCCGACGTGCCCTTCGACATCGTCGTCCCCCCGGGCACCCTCTGGGTGATGGGCGACCACCGCAGCCAGTCCAGCGACTCCCGCGACCACCTGGGCAACCCCGGCGGCGGCGTGGTCCCCGTCGACAAGGTCGTCGGCCGCGCCGACTGGATCGTCTGGCCCTTCGGCCGCTGGACCACCGTGAGCGAGAGCGACGCCTACGACGCCGTACCGCCGCCACCGGCCGGCGGACACCAGGTCGGCCCCCGGGGGAGGGCACATGGGTAGCCGCGGCCGCCGCCCCGGCGGCGAACCGGGCGGCACCGACGCGCCGCCGCCCGGCCGCGCCGAACGCCGCAGGCTCGCCCGCAAGGTCAAGAGGCGCCGGCAGCGCTCCGCGCTCCGCGAGATCCCCATCCTCGTCGGCGTCGCGGTGCTCATCGCGCTCGTCCTCAAGACCTTCCTCGTCCAGGCGTTCGTCATCCCCTCCGGCTCCATGGAGCAGACGATCCGGATCCGCGACCGCGTGGTCGTCGACAAACTCACCCCGTGGTTCGGCTCCGAACCCCGGCGCGGCGACGTCGTGGTCTTCAAGGACCCCGGCAACTGGCTCCACCAGGACACCGCCCCCGCCGCCGACGACCCCATCGGGATCAAGCAGCTCAAGCAGGCGCTGACCTTCATCGGCCTGATGCCCTCCGCCGACGAGCGGGACCTCATCAAGCGGGTTGTCGCGGTCGGCGGCGACACCGTCCGCTGCTGCGGTCAGGACGGCCGGATCACCGTCAACGGCGTGCCCCTGGACGAGCCGTACCTCAACCCCGGCGACAAGCCGTCCACGATCCCCTTCGACGTGAAGGTCCCCGAAGGCCGGATCTTCGTCCTCGGCGACCACCGCTCCGACTCCGCCGACTCCCGCTACCACCTGGACGAGCCGGGCCGGGGCACCGTCGCCCTGGAACAGGTCGTGGGCCGCGCCGTGGCGATCGCCTGGCCGCTCGGCCACTGGCGCGGCCTGGAGGAGCGGGACACCTTCGCCGCCGTGCCGGACGGACGTACGACCTCCGAGACCGCGCTCGGCATGTCGCATAGTGTGTCCTCGCGGAACGCGAACGGAATGCCCTGGCCGCCGACCCCTGCGGAACTCCTGCTCGTTATGGGAGTGGCGGGCCTGTCCCTGTTCCGGGGCGGGCAGTTGCACGGAGTGAGGAGTGGATGTGGGGGAAGTGGCCGTCGGCGCGCGTTCCGGACAGGACGGGCCCGAGGACAGGGCCGACGGGGCCAGAGGTGAGAACGTGACGGAAGAGAACACGAACGGCGACGGGACGTCGTCGTCCGGCGAGCGCCCGGAGCGGACCGGCGGGACCGGCGGTCCCGACGACACCGGTACCGACACCGGCGACGGCGGCGAACACGGCGAGAACGGCGCACCGCCGAGGAAGCAGCGTTCCTTCTGGAAGGAACTGCCCCTCCTCATCGGCATCGCCCTGATCCTCGCCCTGCTGATCAAGACCTTCCTGGTGCAGGCGTTCTCGATTCCCTCGGAATCGATGATGAACACCCTCAAGAAGGGCGACCGGGTCCTCGTCGACAAGCTGACCCCCTGGTTCGGCTCCGAGCCCGAGCGCGGCGAGGTCGTCGTCTTCCACGACCCGGGCGGCTGGCTGGAGACCGCCGAGACCCCCAAGCCCAACGCGATCCAGAAGTTCCTCAGCTTCATCGGCCTCATGCCGTCCGCCGAGGAGAAGGACCTCATCAAGCGGGTCATCGCCGTCGGCGGCGACACCGTCTCCTGCAAGGAGGGCGGCAAGGTCGTCCTCAACGGCAAGGAACTCGACGAGACCGCCTACCTCTACCCCGGCTCCGTCCCCTGCCAGGACTCCTTCGGCCCGATCAAGGTCCCCCAGGACCGCATCTGGGTCATGGGCGACAACCGGCAGAACTCCCTCGACTCCCGCTTCCACCAGGAGCTCCCCGGCGGCGGTACCATCGCCGAGGACCAGGTCGTCGGCCGCGCCGTGGTCGTCGCCTGGCCGATCACCCGCTGGGCCACCCTCCCGGTCCCGGACGTCTTCGACCAGCCCGGCCTCGACCCGGCCTCGGCCGCCGCCCCCGCCGCCCCCGCCGCCCTCCCGGCCGCGGCCGGACTCGCCGGAGCACTCCCGCTCGTGCTCTGGCGCCGCAAGAAGCGAGCCACACGGCATACCGCCGAGTAGCTTCCCGCGGGTAGGGTGCCGTCCCAGATCGTCGACAGACCCCTGGGGTGCGCATGAGCGGAACGACCAAGAAACGTGACGGCCACGGCCGGCTCGGCAGCGCACTGTCCGGGCTGGCCGTGGCCGTCGGCTGTCTGCTCTTCCTCGGCGGCTTCGTCGCCGGAGCGCTGCTCTACCAGCCGTACACCGTGCCCACCGGCTCCATGGCCCCCACCCTCGCCGTCGGCTCCAAGGTCCTCGCCCAGCGGATCGACGGCGACGAGGTCCGACGCGGCGACATCGTCGTCTTCAAGGACCCCCTGTGGGGCGACGCCACCATGGTCAAACGCGTCGTCGGCATCGGCGGCGACACTGTCGCCTGCTGCGGCACCGGCGGCCGCCTCACCGTCAACGGCACCCCGCTCGACGAGCCCTACCTCGGGACCGGCGCGGGCGGCCCGGGCGGCGTCGTCCCCGAGGAGTTCAGCGCCACCGTCCCCGAGGGCAGCCTCTTCCTCCTCGGCGACGACCGCACCACCTCCCTCGACTCCCGCAGCCACCTCGAGGACACCGCCCAGGGCTCCGTCCCCCGCTCCACCGTCGTCGCTCGCGTCGACTCCGTCGTCTGGCCGCTCGACGGCGGACTCGTGGACCGCCCCGCCGCCTTCGCCGCCCTCCCCGGCGGCGTCTCCACCCCCGGCCCCGTCGGCCTCCTGCTCACCGCCATCGCCGCCGGCGCCTTCCTCATCCTCGCCGGAGCCGCCTACGGCCCCGTCGCCAAGCTCCTGGGCGGGCGCGCCAAGCCCGCGAGGGAGAAGGTGAAGGCATGACGAGCGCTACGGGCTCGGTTCCTGGCGGTACGGGCTCTGTTCCTGGGGGTACGGGCGCTGCCGGTGGCGGTACGGGCTCCGTTCCTGGCGGTACGGGCTCCGCCGCGGAGGGCGACGTGGGCGGCGCAGCCGAGGCCGGCGACGTGGTCCGGCAGGTAGCGCGGGTCATCTTGCTCGACCCCGAGAACCGCGTCCTGCTCATGCACGGCCACGAACCCGACGACCCCACCGACACCTGGTGGTTCACCCCCGGCGGCGGACTGGAGGGCGACGAGACCCGCGCCCAGGCCGCCCTGCGCGAACTCGCCGAGGAGACCGGCCTCACCGACGTCGAACTCGGCCCCGTCCTCTGGCGCCGCCACTGCTCCTTCCCCTTCGCCGGCCGCCGCTGGGACCAGGACGAGTGGTACTACCTCGCCCGCACCCGCCACACCGGCCCCGTACCCGGCCCCCAGGCCCTCACCCCGCTGGAGACCCGCAGTCTCTCCGGCCTGAGATGGTGGACCTCCGCCGAACTGTCGGCGGCCCATGAGACCGTGTACCCCATCAGGCTCGCCGAGCTGCTGCGCACGCTGCTCGACGAGGGACCCCCGAGCACGCCCGTCGTTCTCGCCCCGGAAATCGTTTAGGGGCGCGCCCGGCTGGCGCACAATAGGGGGACGCACGGCTGAAGGGGAACATGCCATGAGCGCCGAGGACCTCGAGAAGTACGAGACCGAGATGGAGCTGAAGCTCTACCGGGAGTACCGCGACGTCGTCGGGCTGTTCAAATACGTGATCGAGACCGAGCGGCGCTTCTACCTCACCAACGACTACGAGATGCAGGTGCACTCGGTCCAGGGCGAGGTCTTCTTCGAAGTCAGCATGGCCGACGCCTGGGTCTGGGACATGTACCGGCCCGCCAGGTTCGTCAAGCAGGTCCGCGTCCTCACCTTCAAGGACGTCAACATCGAGGAGCTCAACAAGAGCGACCTCGAACTGCCCGGCAGCTGAACCCCCTCCTCTCACCCGTGTGAGTGAGCCGGTCTCCCACGACCGCCCACTCGTCCACAGCCCCGCACACGCACAGGACCACCTCCGTCACAGTCGGTGACGGAGGTGGTCCTCATGAACGCGACCCAAGCACTCGGACGGTACGGAGAAGAGCTGGCGGCCCGCCGGCTCACCGAGACCGGCCTGCACATCCTCGCCCGCAACTGGCGCCACGGCCGGACCGGAGAGATCGACATCGTCGCCCGGGACGGCGACACCCTCGTCATCTGCGAGGTCAAGACCCGACGGATCGGCGCCTTCGAACACCCCATGGCCGCCGTCACCCCCCACAAGACCGCCCGGCTCCTGCACCTCGCCGCCTGCTGGCTCGACCACACCGGCACCCCGCCACCCGCCGGCGGCGTCCGCGTCGACCTCATCGGCATTGTCCTGCCCCGACGCGGCGCCCCCGTCCTCACCCACGCACGAGGGGTGGCCTGAGATGGGATTCGCCCGCACCTGCTCCGTCGCCCTCGTCGGCGTCGAAGGCGTCGTCGTCGAGGTCCAGGCCGACCTCGAACCGGGCGTCGCCGCCTTCACCCTCGTCGGCCTCCCCGACAAGAGCCTCAGCGAGAGCCGCGACCGCGTCCGCGCCTCCGTCGTCAACTCCGGCGCCGAATGGCCCCAGAAGAAACTCACCGTCGGACTCAGCCCCGCCTCCGTCCCCAAATCAGGCAGCGGATTCGACCTCGCCGTCGCCGCCGCCGTCCTCGGCGCCGCCGAACGCATCGACCCCCGCTCCATCGCCGACCTCGTCCTCATCGGCGAACTCGGCCTCGACGGACGCGTCCGCCCCGTCCGCGGCATCCTCCCCGCCGTCCTCGCCGCCGCCGACGCCGGCTACCACCAGGTCGTCGTCCCCGAACAGACCGCCGGAGAAGCCTCCCTCGTCCCCGGCGTCTCCGTCCTCGGCGTCCACACCCTCCGCCAGCTCATCGCCGTCCTCACCGGCGAACCCGTCCCCGACGAGGACCCCGCCGACCACGGCCGGCCCGACGCCATGCTCGCCGGCCTCCTCGTCCCCGGCGCCGGCATCGGCACCGGACTCGCCCCCGACCCCGGTGAAGGCCCCGACCTCGCCGACGTCGCCGGACAGCACACCGCCCGCCGCGCCCTGGAGATCGCCGCCGCAGGCGGCCACCACCTGCTCCTCACCGGACCACCCGGCGCCGGCAAGACCATGCTCGCCGAACGCCTCCCCGGCATCCTCCCGCCCCTCACCCGACAGGAATCCCTCGAAGTCACCGCCGTCCACTCCGTCGCCGGCATCCTCCCGCCCGGCGAACCCCTCGTCCGCCGCGCCCCCTACTGCGCCCCCCACCACTCCGCCACCATGCAGTCCCTCGTCGGCGGCGGAAACGGCATCCCCCGCCCCGGCGCCGTCTCCCTCGCCCACCGGGGCGTCCTCTTCATGGACGAGGCCCCCGAGTTCTCGACCAAAGCCCTCGACGCCCTCCGCCAGCCCCTCGAATCCGGACACGTCGTCATCGCCCGCGCCGCGGGCGTCGTCCGCCTCCCCGCCCGCTTCCTCCTCACCCTCGCCGCCAACCCCTGCCCCTGCGGCCGCCACACCCTCCACGGCGCCGGCTGCGACTGCCCGCCCTCCGCCGTCCGCCGCTACCAGGCCCGCCTCTCCGGCCCCCTCCTCGACCGCGTCGACCTCCGCGTCGAAGCCGAACCCGTCACCCGCGACGACCTCCTCGGCCGCAGCGGCCGCGGCGAACCCACCACCACCGTCGCCGACCGCGTCCGCGAAGCCCGCGCCCGCACCACCGCCCGCCTCACCGGCACCCCCTGGACCCTCAACAGCGAGATCCCCGGCCACGAACTCCGCACCCGCTACCTCGCCGCCCCCGGCGCCCTCGCCCACGCCGAACGCGACATCGAACGAGGACTCCTCACCGCCCGCGGCCTCGACCGCGTCCTCCGCGTCGCCTGGACCATCGCCGACCTCTCCGGACACGACCGCCCCGACCACGCCGACATCGCCCACGCCCTCGAACTCCGCACCGGCATCGCCCGAGGCGTCCCCCTCACCACCGGAGACCGACCGTGACCGACCACCACCCCACCCCCACCCCGACCCCCGACGCCGAACGACTCGCCCGCGCCGCCCTCACCCGCATCCTCGAACCCGGCGACGAACAAGCCGGCCACGCCCTCCGCACCCACGGCGCCACCCGGCTCCTCACCCTCCTGCGCGACCCCCGCGAACCCCCACTCCCCGGCACCGGCCCCCGCCGCCTCGCCGGCTGGCGCCACCGCGCCCGCACCACCACACCCGAGGCCGACCTCGACCACATCACCCGACTCGACGGCCGCTTCCTCGTCCCCGGCGACCCAGACTGGCCCACCCAGCTCGACGACCTCGGCGACGCCCGGCCCGTCGGCCTCTGGACCCGCGGCCCCGCCCCCCTGCGCACCTGGGCCCTGCGCTCCGTCGCCCTCGTCGGCGCCCGCGCCTGCACCCCCTACGGCGCCCACACCGCCGCCGAACTCGCCACCGGACTCAGCCGCCACGGCTGGATCGTCGTCTCCGGCGCCGCCTACGGCATCGACGGCGCCGCCCACCGCGGCGCCCTCGCCGCCGGCGGAGCCACCGCCGCCGTCCTCGCCAGCGGCGTCGACACCCCCTACCCCCGCGGCCACACCGCGCTCCTCGACCGCATCGCCCACCAAGGACTCCTCATCGGCGAACTCCCACCCGGAAGCCACCCCACCCCCAGCCGCTTCATCCTCCGCAACCGCGTCATCGCCGCCCTCACCCGAGGCACCGTCGTCGTCGAGGCCCGGCACCGCAGCGGCTCCCTCGTCACCGCCCGCGCCGCCCTCCGCCTCGGCCGCCACACCATGGGCGTCCCCGGCCCCGTCACCAGCGCCCTCTCCGCGGGCGTCCACGAGCTGCTGCGCGGCGGCGCCACCCTCGTCACCGACGCGGACGAGGTCGTCGAACTCGTCGGCGCCATCGGCGACCTCGCCCCCGCCCGACGCGGCCCCGTCCTGCCCCGGGACCTCCTCGACCCCGCCGCCGCCCAGGTCCTCGAAGCCCTCCCCGTCCACCCGCCCGCACCCACCGCGGAGATCGCCCGCCGCGCCGGGGCCGGCCCCGACGACACCCTCGCCCGGCTGTACGAACTCCACGCCCTCGGTCACGCCGAGCGGGACGGCGACGGATGGAGGTTGACGAACACCGGCAAGCCGGGGTCGAACGCGCGGCGAGGCGGTCCTTGACCTGGCGCATTCGGGTGAAAAGGTGAAGCCGATGAACAACCGAGTTCTCTCGGCCGCACCGGCGGGGCCGACACGCGCCACGACCCCGGTTCGAAGATGTGGCCGACCGCGTCCCCCGGGACCGACGCGATCCGCTCCCGTTCGCTCACCGCGACACCGCACTCACGCTACGCTCACCAGGATTCCCCACAGGACACCCAGACCGACACACCCGACAGCAGAACGGCTCAAGGCAACGCATGCCCCAGCACACCTCCGGGTCTGACCGCGCTGCGGTGCCCCCCGCAGCCCGGGGCACCGTGCGGCCGGCCGCGCCGACCTCGCTCGACGAGCTGTGGCGCTCGTACAAGTCCTCCGGCGACGAGCGCCTGCGGGAGCAGCTGATCCTGCACTACTCGCCCCTCGTCAAGTACGTCGCCGGACGCGTCAGCGTCGGCCTGCCGTCCAACGTCGAACAGGCGGACTTCGTCTCCTCCGGGGTGTTCGGCCTCATCGACGCCATCGAGAAGTTCGACGTCGAGCGCGCCATCAAGTTCGAGACCTACGCCATCACCCGCATCCGCGGCGCGATGATCGACGAACTCCGCGCCCTCGACTGGATCCCCCGCTCCGTGCGCCAGAAGGCCCGCAACGTCGAGCGCGCCTACGCCACCCTCGAAGCCCAGCTCCGCCGCACCCCCAGCGAGAGCGAGGTCGCCGCCGAACTCGGCATCCAGCTGGAGGAACTGCACGCGGTCTTCAGCCAGTTGTCCCTGGCCAACGTCGTCGCCCTGGAAGAGCTCCTGCACGTCGGCGGCGAGGGCGGCGACCGGCTCTCGCTCATGGACACCCTGGAGGACACGGCCGCCGACAACCCCGTCGAGGTCGCCGAGGACCGCGAACTGCGCCGACTGCTCGCCCGCGCCATCAACACCCTCCCCGAGCGCGAGAAGACCGTCGTCACGCTCTACTACTACGAGGGCCTGACCCTCGCCGAGATCGGCAACGTCCTCGGCGTCACCGAGAGCCGCGTCAGCCAGATCCACACCAAGTCCGTCCTGCAGCTCCGCGCCAAGCTGGCCGATGTAGGGCGCTGACCCGCCCCCGCCGGTCGTACAGTGGAGCCGTGCCCAGGATTCGAGCGGCCTCCGTGGCCGAGCACCGGACCATGCAGCGCGGCGCCCTCCTGGACGCCGCGCGTTCCCTGCTGTCCGAGGGCGGGACGGAGGCGCTGACCTTCCCCGCGCTCGCCGAGCGCACCGGCCTCGCCCGCTCGTCGGTGTACGAGTACTTCCGCTCCCGCGCCGCCGTCGTCGAGGAACTGTGCGCGGTCGACTTCCCCGTCTGGGCCGCCGAGGTCGAACTCGCGATGGCCGACGCCGACACCCCCGACGCCAAGGTCGCCGCCTACGTCCGCACCCAGCTGGACCTGGTCGGCGACCGCCGCCACCGCGCCGTCGTCGCCATCTCGGCCGGCGAGCTCGACGACGGCGCCCGCGAGAAGATCCGCGCCGCCCACGGCGGCCTCGTCGCCATGGTCGTCGAAGCCCTCGCCGACCTCGGCGTCCCCGAGCCCCGCCTCGGCGCCATGCTCCTCCAGGGCGTCGTCGACGCCGCCGTCCGCCGCATCGAACTCGGCGCCGCCGAGGACCCGACCGTCGTCGCCGACGCGGCGGTCTCCATGGCCCTCCACGGCGTCACCGGCCCCACCTCCTGAACCAGGGGGCCCTCCCTCCCCCCCCGCCCCCCACCCCCTCCCTCCCCCCCCCCGCGCCCCATGCCTCAGGCCTCAGGCCCCATGCCCCAGGCCACCCCGCTCCCCCCCCGCTACCCGTCGACCGGGAGCAGCCGGGAGTGTGGTCGGGGTGTCAGGAGGAGGGGGTTCAGGTAGTCCTTGCCGCGGAGCAGGCCCCAGTGGAGGCAGCTCGTGGGGCAGTGGGTGCCGGGGGTGAGTGTGGCGATCGGGGTTCCGGCGGAGACGTGGGTGCCTCGGGGGGTGAGGGGGGTGACGGGGGAGAAGGTGGTGCGGAGCGGGGGAGTGCCGGTACCCGTGAGGGTGAGGGTGACGACGCCGCGGCCGCCGACGGGGCCGGCGAAGGTGACCGTTCCGTCGGCGGGGGCCAGGACGGGGGTGCCGGGGGGTGCGGCGAGGTCGATGCCGCGGTGGCCGGCGGCGTAGGGGCCCGGTGGTGGGCGCCAGCCGCGGAGGATCTCGGGCGGGGGCGGGGGCGGGGGCGGGGGCGGGGCCACGGGCCAGAGCAGGGCGAGGGCGAGGATCACGGTGGTGAGCTGCATGGGGAGAGCCTCCCCGGGCGGGGAGGCCACCGGTGGGGAAGGCCGATTTCTGTGGACGAGCGGCGGCCTGTGGACAGTGCCGTCACCCGCCGCTCCCGGGGTCCCGTACACTTCCTATGGCGACCCGGGTCACCGGGTCGACTTCGCACGCCCCGCCACTCGTCTCTCAGAGCGCGGTGGCAGCGCCTTTCGGTCCTTCGTGGCACGGCGCGCCGGGGCGTCAGGAACACAACCGAGAAACCCAAGGAGATACGGCCATGGCCGTCGTCACGATGCGGGAGCTGCTGGAGAGCGGCGTCCACTTCGGTCACCAGACCCGTCGCTGGAACCCGAAGATGAAGCGCTTCATCTTCACCGAGCGCAACGGCATCTACATCATCGACCTGCTCCAGTCGCTGTCGTACATCGACCGCGCCTTCGAGTTCGTCAAGGAGACCGTCGCCCACGGTGGCTCCGTGATGTTCGTCGGTACGAAGAAGCAGGCCCAGGAGGCCATCGCCGAGCAGGCGACGCGCGTCGGCATGCCCTACGTGAACCAGCGCTGGCTGGGCGGCATGCTCACCAACTTCTCGACCGTCTACAAGCGTCTGCAGCGCCTCAAGGAGCTCGAGCAGATCGACTTCGAGGACGTCGCGGCGTCGGGTCTCACCAAGAAGGAGCTCCTGGTCCTCTCGCGCGAGAAGGCCAAGCTGGAGAAGACCCTCGGTGGTATCCGCGAGATGCAGAAGGTGCCGAGCGCCGTCTGGATCGTCGACACCAAGAAGGAGCACATCGCCGTCGGCGAGGCTCGCAAGCTCAACATCCCGGTCGTCGCGATCCTCGACACCAACTGTGACCCCGACGAGGTCGACTACAAGATCCCGGGCAACGACGACGCGATCCGCTCCGTCACCCTGCTCACCCGCGTGATCGCCGACGCCGTCGCCGAGGGCCTCATCGCCCGTTCCGGCGCCGCGACCGGCGACTCGAAGCCGGGCGAGAAGGCCGCCGGCGAGCCGCTCGCCGAGTGGGAGCGCGACCTGCTCGAGGGCGAGAAGAAGGACGAGGCCGCCGAGGTCCAGTCCTCCGCCGAGACCGAGAAGGCCGTCGAGGCCGAGGCCCAGGTCGAGACCCCGGCCGCCGAGGTCGAGGCCGCCGAGGCCGAGGCTCCGGCCGAGCAGGCCTGACCCTTCCGCACTCCGGAACACCACGGAGGTGACGGCGGGGGCCCAAGAAGCCCCCGCCGTCCCGCCGTAGATCTTCGTAGATCTTTCTGACTTCGAGAGAGAAACAGACTCATGGCGAACTACACCGCCGCTGACGTCAAGAAGCTCCGTGAGCTCACCGGCGCCGGCATGATGGACTGCAAGAAGGCCCTCGAAGAGGCCGACGGCAACGTCGACAAGGCCGTCGAGGCCCTGCGCATCAAGGGCCAGAAGGGTGTCGCCAAGCGCGAGGGCCGCTCCGCCGAGAACGGCGCCGTGGTCTCCCTCATCGCCGACGACAACACCTCCGGCGTCCTCGTCGAGCTGAAGTGCGAGACGGACTTCGTCGCCAAGGGTGACAAGTTCCTCGCCGTCGCCAACGCCCTCGCCGCGCACGTCGCCGCCACCAAGCCGGCCGACATCGAGGCCCTGCTCGCCTCCGAGATCGAGGCCGGCAAGACCGTGCAGGCCTTCGTGGACGAGGCCAACGCCAACCTCGGCGAGAAGATCGTCCTGGACCGCTTCGCTGCCTACGCCGACGGCTACGTCTCCGCGTACATGCACCGCACCATGCCGGACCTCCCGCCGCAGATCGGTGTCCTCGTCGAGCTCGACAAGGAGAACGCCGAGGTCGCCAAGGGCGTCGCGCAGCACATCGCCGCCTTCGCGCCGAAGTACCTCACCCGTGAGGAGATCCCGGCCGAGGTCGTCGAGTCCGAGCGTCGCATCGCCGAGGAGACCACCCGCGCCGAGGGCAAGCCCGAGGCCGCGATCGCCAAGATCGTCGAGGGTCGCGTCAACGGCTTCTTCAAGGACGCCACGCTGCTCGGCCAGCCGTACGCCCTGGACAACAAGAAGTCTGTCCAGCAGGTCCTCAACGAGGCCGGTGTCACCCTGAAGCGCTTCACCCGCATCAAGGTCGGCATCTGAGTCCGTTCGCCACACGCGACGGACACCGGACCCGGGTAGGGTCTGAGACAGTCGTCCCGCCCCGGGCGGGACGACCGCAGATGTGACGAGGAGGCCATTGCCGTACGGGAAACCCACGAGGACCCAAGGCAATGGCCTTCTTCGTATGTGTACGAGGAGATCTCCATGAATCAGGGCGCCGAACAGGGCCACGACGACAACAGCGGCAAGAAGCTCGGCCGCTACATGCTGAAGCTGTCCGGGGAAGCCTTCTCCGGCGGTACCGGTCTCGGTGTCGACCCGGACGTCGTGCACGCCATCGCGCGTGAGATCGCGGCCGTGGTCCGCGACGGCGCTCAGATCGCGATCGTGATCGGCGGCGGCAACTTCTTCCGCGGTGCCGAACTCCAGCAGCGCGGCATGGACCGGGCCCGCTCCGACTACATGGGCATGCTCGGCACCGTGATGAACTGCCTCGCCCTCCAGGACTTCCTGGAGAAGGAGGGCATCGACTCGCGCGTCCAGACCGCCATCACCATGGGCCAGGTCGCCGAGCCGTACATCCCGCTGCGGGCCGTGCGCCACCTGGAGAAGGGCCGCGTGGTCATCTTCGGTGCGGGCATGGGCATGCCGTACTTCTCCACGGACACCACCGCCGCCCAGCGCGCGCTGGAGATCGACGCCGAGGCCCTCCTCATGGGCAAGAACGGCGTGGACGGTGTCTACGACTCCGACCCGCGGACCAACCCCGGCGCGGTCAAGTTCGACGCCCTGGAGTACAGCGAGGTCATCACGCGTGACCTCAAGGTCGCCGACGCCACCGCCATCACCCTGTGCCGCGACAACAAGCTCCCGATCCTCGTCTTCGAACTGCTCGCCGAGGGCAATATCGCGCGCGCCGTCACGGGTGAGAAGATCGGCACGCTCGTGAGCGACCAGGGCACCCGGGCCTGAGGCCCGCTCTCAACCGACACAACGCGACGACACGCAGGAGCATGTGGTGATCGAAGAGACCCTCCTCGAGGCCGAGGAGAAGATGGAGAAGGCGGTCGTGGTCGCCAAGGAGGACTTCGCCGCGATCCGCACCGGCCGTGCGCACCCGGCGATGTTCAACAAGATCGTGGCCGACTACTACGGCGCCCTCACGCCCATCAACCAGCTGGCGTCGTTCTCGGTGCCGGAGCCGCGCATGGCCGTGGTGACCCCGTTCGACAAGAGCGCGCTGCGCAACATCGAGCAGGCCATCCGCGACTCGGACCTCGGCGTCAACCCGAGCAACGACGGCAACATCATCCGAGTGACCTTCCCGGAGCTGACCGAGGAGCGTCGCCGGGACTACATCAAGGTCGCCAAGGGCAAGGCCGAGGACTCCAAGATCTCGATCCGCTCCGTGCGGCGCAAGGCCAAGGAGACCATCGACAAGTTCGTCAAGGACGGCGAGGTCGGTGAGGACGAGGGCCGCCGCGCGGAGAAGGAGCTCGACGACACCACCGCGAAGTACGTCGCGCAGGTGGACGAGCTGCTGAAGCACAAGGAAGCCGAGCTCCTCGAGGTCTGATGAACGACTCATCCTGGGGGGCGCCGGCGGCCGGTTCAGGTCTCGGCGGACCCGACCAGGGGCCTGCCCCGGCGGGTCCCGCCCACGATCGGCACCGGGCGGCGCAGACTCGCCCCATGCCCATCGTGCCCGACGTACCCGCCGGCGGATTCCAGGACGGACACGGACGGGGGGCCGCCCACCCGGGCGGTCCCCTGTTCCGTGACGAGACCCCGCACGAGCACCCGCAGGAGCCCATGCCCAGCCCCGTCCCGCCTCCTCCGCCGTCCGCGGCCCCCGCGCCGCGGCAGAAGAAGAGCGCGGGCCGGGACCTGGGCGCGGCCATAGGGGTCGGCGTCGGTCTCGGGGCCGTGATCATCGCGTCGCTGTTCATCTGGAAGCCGGCGTTCGTCGGCGTGGTGGCGGTGGCCGTGGTCGTCGGCCTGTGGGAGCTGACCTCCCGGCTCCAGGAGCGCAAGGCGATCAAGGCGCCGCTGGTGCCGCTCGCCGTCGGCGGCGCGGCGATGGTCGTCGCCGGGTACGTGCGGGGCCCCGAGGGCGCCTGGGTCGCGATGGCCCTGACGGCGCTCGCGGTGCTCGTCTGGCGGATGACGGAACCCCCCGAGGGGTACCTGAAGGACGTCACGGCGGGCGTCTTCGCCGCGTTCTACGTGCCGTTCCTGGCGACGTTCGTGGCGATGCTGCTCACCGCCGACGACGGGCCGTGGCGGGTGCTGACCTTCCTGCTGCTCACCGTGGTCAGCGACACCGGGGCGTACGCGGTGGGCTGGCGCTTCGGCAAGCACAAGCTGGCGCCGCGGATCAGCCCCGGCAAGACCCGCGAGGGACTGTTCGGCGCGGTGGCCTTCGCGATGGCGGCCGGCGCGCTGTGCATGCAGTTCCTGATCGACGACGGGACCTGGTGGCAGGGCCTGATCCTCGGCCTGGCGGTGGCGGCGAGCGCGACGCTCGGCGACCTCGGCGAGTCGATGATCAAGCGGGACCTGGGCATCAAGGACATGGGCACGCTCCTCCCCGGCCACGGCGGCATCATGGACCGGCTGGACTCGCTCCTGCCGACCGCGCCGGTGGTGTGGCTGCTGCTGGCACTGTTCGTGGGCACGGGCTGAGCGGGCGGTCGCCCGCGCCGCTCGTCGGAACGGGTTGACGGGCAGCGGGTACTCTGGAAGGGCTCGGGACGTGTGTTCCGGGCCCTTTCGTCGTCCTCGCCACCGCGGGGACGGTCCAGTGAGGTCTCCTGGCTTCGGCACCGTGTTGCCGTGCTTCCGCCGCCGCGCGGGTGCCAGACCTCGTGCCTGTTTGAGGAGAGACGCCGCCGTGGCCCGTCCGCTGCCCGGAGAACTCACTTTCGTCGCCCCGCGCGGAGCCAAGAAGCCGCCGCGGCACCTCGCCGACCTCTCGCCCGCCGAGCGGAAGGAGGCCGTCGCCGCGATCGGCGAGAAGCCCTTCCGCGCCAAGCAGCTGTCGACGCACTACTTCGCGCGGTACGCGCACGACCCCGCCGAGTGGACGGACATCCCGGCCGCCTCGCGGGAGAAGCTGGCCGGGGAGCTGCTGCCCGACCTGATGTCGGTGGTCCGGCACATCTCGTGCGACGAGGACACCACCCGCAAGACCCTGTGGCGGCTGCACGACGGAACGCTCGTCGAGTCGGTGCTGATGCGCTACCCGGACCGGGTGACGATGTGCATCTCCTCGCAGGCCGGCTGCGGCATGAACTGCCCGTTCTGCGCGACCGGCCAGGCCGGTCTCGACCGGAACCTGTCGACCGCCGAGATCGTGCACCAGATCGTCGACGGCATGCGCGCGCTGCGTGACGGCGAGGTGCCCGGCGGGCCCGCGCGGCTGTCGAACATCGTCTTCATGGGCATGGGCGAGCCGCTCGCCAACTACAAGCGGGTCGTCGGCGCCATCCGCCGGCTCACCGACCCCGAGCCCGACGGCCTCGGCCTGTCGCAGCGCGGGATCACCGTCTCCACGGTCGGGCTCGTCCCGGCGATGCTGCGCTTCGCCGACGAGGGCTTCAAGTGCCGGCTCGCCGTCTCGCTGCACGCCCCCGACGACGAGCTGCGCGACACCCTGGTGCCGGTGAACACCCGCTGGAAGGTGCGGGAGGTGCTGGACGCCGCCTGGGAGTACGCGGAGAAGTCCGGCCGCCGGATCTCCATCGAGTACGCCCTCATCCGGGACATCAACGACCAGGCGTGGCGCGGTGACCTGCTCGGCAAGCTGCTCAAGGGCAAGCGCGTGCACGTCAACCTCATCCCGCTGAACCCGACGCCGGGCTCGAAGTGGACCGCCTCCCGCCCGGAGGACGAGAAGGCGTTCGTCGACGCGATCGCCCGGCACGGCGTGCCGGTCACCGTCCGCGACACCCGCGGCCAGGAGATCGACGGCGCCTGTGGACAGCTCGCGGCCTCCGAACGCTGACCTTGTACCCTGTGCTCGAACACACCTGCATATTCCGACAGGGGAGCGCCACAGCGCTGAGAGTGCGGTAACCGTAGACCGCAGACCCTCTGAACCTCGCCCAGGTCATTCTGGGTAGGAAGTTCGGTCGTAACTCGAGCTGTTGCGCCCTGCCCACCTCCGGGTGGGCGGGGCCGCGTCTCCTTCTGGTCCCACCCAGGAGGACAACCACATGCACACCAAGAAGGCCGCCGCCGTCGCGCTCGCCGCGGCGCTCGGCGTCACGAGCCTCGCCGCCTGCTCCACGGAGGACGTCCGGGACGCCGCGGGCAAGTCCGGGTCGCCCGCGCCGAAGACCGTGACCCTCGTGAGCCACGACTCCTTCAACGCCTCCAAGGAGGTGCTGGCCGAGTTCACGAAGCAGACCGGTTTCACGGTCAAGGTCCTCAAGGCCGGCGACGCCGGCGAGGCCGTCAACAAGGAGATCCTGACCAAGGGCTCCCCGCAGGGCGACGTCTTCTTCGGCGTCGACAACACCCTCCTCTCCCGCGCGGTCGAGAACGGCATCTTCGAGACGTACGAGGCGAAGGGCGCGGACCGGATCCCGGCCGGCTTCAAGCTCGACAAGCGGGTCACCCCGATCGACACCGGCGACATCTGCGTCAACTACGACAAGAAGTACTTCGCCGACAAGAAGCTGGCGCCGCCGCAGTCCTTCGACGACCTGGCGAAGCCGGAGTACAAGGACCTCCTCGTGGTGGAGAACCCCGAGCGGTCCTCCCCGGGCCTCGGCTTCCTCCTCGGCACCGTCGCGAAGTACGGCGACGCGGGCTGGCAGGACTACTGGTCGAAGCTGAAGGCGAACGGCGTGAAGACCGTCGACAGCTGGGAGCTCGCCTACAACCAGGAGTTCTCCGGCTCGGCCGGCGGCAAGGAGGCCAAGGGCGACCGCCCGCTGGTCGTCTCCTACGCCTCCAGCCCGCCGGTCGAGGTGCTGTACGCCGAGCCGCAGCCGAAGGAGGCCCCCACCGGGGTGTCCACCGGCACCTGCTTCCGGCAGATCGAGTTCGCCGGTCTGCTGAGCGGGGCGAAGAACCCCGAGGGCGGCAAGGCGCTGATCGACTTCCTGATCTCGAAGAAGTTCCAGGACGACATGCCGCTCCAGATGTTCGTGAACCCGGTGGCGAAGGACGCGACCCTGCCGGAGCTGTTCACGAAGCACGGCGTGGTCGTCGAGAAGCCGGAGACGATGGAGCCGGAGAAGATCGCCGAGAAGCGCGAGGCGTGGATCCAGCAGTGGTCGTCGCTCCTCAAGTGAGGTCCGGCCGCGGGGGGAGCGCGGCGCGGCTGGGGCTGATGGTCCTGCCCGTCGCGTTCTTCGCCGTCTTCTTCGCCTGGCCCGTCGTGTCGATCGTCGAGCGCGGGCTGCGGCCCGACGGCGCCTGGGACCTCGGCGCGATCGGGCGGACCCTGGGCCGTTCCGACATCCTCGACGTGCTCGGCTTCACCGTCTGGCAGGCGGCCGCCTCCACCGGGCTGACGCTGGTGGTGGCGCTGCCGGGCGCGTACGTCTTCGCCCGCTTCGCCTTCCCCGGCAAGGGCGTGCTGCGGGCGGTGGTGACCGTGCCGTTCGTGCTGCCCACGGTGCTGGTCGGCACCGCGTTCCTGGCCCTGCTGGGCCGGGGCGGGTTCACCGACGAGCTGTGGGGGCTGCGGCTCGACACCGGTGTGGGGGCGATCCTCCTCGCGCACGTCTTCTTCAACTACGCGGTCGTCGTCCGGACCGTCGGCGGGCTGTGGGCGCAGCTCGATCCGCGCCAGGAGGAGGCGGCCCGGGTGCTCGGCGCCTCCCGGTGGACGGCGTGGCGGGCGGTGACGCTGCCGGCGCTGGTGCCGGCGGTGTCGGCAGCGGCGCTGATGGTCTTCCTCTTCACGTTCACGTCGTTCGGCGTCGTGCAGATCCTCGGCGGGGACGCGTACACGACGCTGGAGGCGGAGATCTACCGGCAGACGGCCCGGCTGCTCGACCTGCGGACGGCGGCCGTGCTCACGCTGACGCAGTTCGTGGCGGTCGGCGCGATCCTGGCCGTGCACGCCCGGACGGTGCGGCGGCGGGAGACGGCGCTGCGGCTCGTCCCGCCGGAGCTGACCGCACGCCGGCCGCGCGGCGTCGGGCAGTGGGCGCTGCTCGGCGGGGTGCTGGCCTCGGTGGCGGTGCTGATCCTGCTGCCGCTCGGGGTGCTGGTGGAGCGTTCCTTCGCCACGCCGGAGGGGTACGGGCTCCGCTACTACCGGGCGCTGGGTTCGCTGGACGAGGCCGGGACGTTCCTGGTGCCGCCGCTGGAGGCGGTCGGGAACTCGCTGCGGTACGCGGTCGCGGCCACGGCCATCGCGGTGGTGATCGGCGGGCTCGCGGCGGCGGCGCTCACGAGGCGGGCCGGACGCCTGGTGCGGGGCTTCGACGCGCTGCTGATGCTGCCGCTCGGGGTGTCGGCCGTGACGGTCGGCTTCGGGTTCCTGATCACGCTGGACGAGCCGCCGTTCGACCTGCGGGCCAGCTGGATCCTGGTGCCGCTCGCGCAGGCGCTGGTCGGCGTGCCCTTCGTGGTGCGGACGATGCTGCCGGTGCTGCGGGCGGTGGACCAGCGGCTGCGGGAGGCGGCGGCGGTGCTCGGCGCGTCGCCGTGGCGGGCCTGGCGGGAGGTGGACCTGCCGCTGGTGCGGCGGGCGCTGCTGATCGCGGCCGGGTTCGCCTTCGCGGTGTCGCTCGGCGAGTTCGGCGCGACCGTCTTCATCGCCCGGCCCGACAACCCGACGCTGCCGGTCGCGGTGGCGCGGCTGCTGGGCCGGCCGGGCGAGCTCAACTACGGGCAGGCGATGGCCCTGTCGACGATTCTGATGGTGGTGTGCGCGGTGTCCCTGCTGCTGCTCGAACGGCTGCGGACCGACCGGACCACCGGGGAGTTCTGATGCTGACCCTTGAGGGAGCGACCGTACGGTTCGGGGCGCGGGCGGTCCTCGACGCGGTGGACCTGGCGGTCGCCGAGCACGAGATCGTCTGTGTGCTGGGCCCGAGCGGGTCCGGCAAGTCGACGCTGCTGCGGGCGGTCGCCGGGCTCCAGGCGCTGGACGCGGGCCGGGTGCTGCTCGCGGGCGCGGACCAGGCGGGGGTGCCGGTGCACCGGCGCGGGGTGGGCCTGATGTTCCAGGACCACCAGCTCTTCCCGCAGAGGGACGTCGCCGGGAACGTGGCCTTCGGGCCGCGGATGCACGGCGTGCCGAAGGACGAGCGGGCCGGGCGGGTCGAGGAGCTGCTGGACCTGGTCGGGCTGCCGGGCGCGGGCCGGCGCGCGGTCGCCTCGCTGTCCGGCGGCGAGCAGCAGCGGGTGGCGCTGGCGAGGGCGCTGGCGCCGCGGCCCCGGCTGCTGATGCTGGACGAGCCGCTGGGGCAGCTGGACCGGGGGCTGCGGGAGCGGCTCGTGGTGGAGCTGCGGGCACTGTTCGGGCGGCTCGGGACGACGGTCCTGGCGGTCACCCACGACCAGGGGGAGGCGTTCGCGCTCGCGGACCGGGTGGTGGTGATGCGGGACGGACGGATCGTGCGGTCGGGCACGCCGGTGGAGGTGTGGCAGCGGCCGGGTTCGGAGTTCGTGGCCCGCTTCCTGGGGTTCGAGAACGTCGTCCCGGCGACGGTGTCCGGGGCGGTGGCGGAGACGGCGTGGGGCCGGATCCCGGTCCCGGAGGGCTCCGCCCAGGGGGAGCGGACGCTGCTGGTCCGTCCGGCGGGGGTCCGGGTGGGCGCCGCGGGCGGGGGGCTGGCCTGCCGGGTGGAGTCCCGCACCTTCCGCGGCCACCACGTGACGGTCGTGCTGCGTCCGGCGGACGGGCCGCCGCTGGAGGCGGAGTGCGCGCCGCGCGAGGTGCCGGAGGAGGGCGCGGAGGTGGCGGTGGCCTTCCGCGCGGAGGACGTGGTGGTGCTGGACGGGGCCGGTCAGAGCCGGTCGTAGAGGGCGCGTAGCCAGGGGCGGCGGACCTCGGGCATGCGGGCGAGGGTCCTGCGGAGCGTGCGGTGGTCGGGCGGGAAGGGGTGCCCCGGGCGTTCCGGGTGGGGGTAGTCGTCGCGGACGACCTGGGCCGGCAGGGTTCCGGACACCGGCGTCGGAGAGGTCTCCCCGGGTCCCGTCAGGTAGGCCCAGACGGGGGCGGGGAGCGGGACGGCGATCGCGTCCCCGGGCGGCCGCCAGGGCTCTCCGGTCCGTCGGTCGGCGGGGACGAGGACGATGCCGGCGTCCGTCCCGGGCAGGCCGGGGCCGGCCAGGCCGACGCTCGGGCCGGGCGCCCCGGCCGGGAGCCGCCGCTCGACGGCCCGGCCGAACATCGCGGTCGGGAGGCCGGCGGGGAGGACCGGGGCCCGGCCGCCGGTGGCGGCCCGCAGCCGGGCGAGGGCGG
>NZ_BNBS01000073.1 GCF_014656075.1 Streptomyces hydrogenans | reverse complement strand
CCCTGGCGGGCACGGGCGCCGCGCCGGCGGGGACGGGTGCGCCCGCCGCCGATCCGGTCGCTGCCACCGCTGCCACCGCTGTGCCCACGGTGCCGGACACCGGCCCCCAGGACCCGTCCGCCGCCGCGCCCGCATCCACGGCGCCCGCACCCGCAGGCTCCGCACCCGCCCGCCCCGCACCTGACATGGCCGCCCCGGCCACGTTCGTGCTGCTCCGGCACGGAGAGACCGCGCTCACTCCCGAGAAGCGCTTCTCGGGCAGCGGCGGGAGCGACCCGGAGCTGTCCGAGGCCGGCCACCGCCAGGCCGCCGCCGTCGCCGACGCGCTCGCCGCGCGGGGCACGATCCGGCACATCGTCAGCTCCCCGCTCACCCGCTGCCGCCAGACCGCCGAGACCGTCGCCGCCCGCCTCGGGCTCGACGTGGTGATCGAACCGGGGCTGCGCGAGACCGACTTCGGCGCCTGGGAGGGCCTGACCTTCGGCGAGGTCAGGGAGCGGTACCCGGAGGACATGGACGCCTGGCTGGCCTCCGCGAAGGCGGCCCCCACCGGCGGGGGCGAGAGCTTCACCGCCGTGGCCCGCCGCGTCGCCGCCGCCCGCGACCGGCTGACCGCCGCCCACGCGGGCCGCACGGTCCTCCTCGTCAGCCACGTCACGCCCATCAAGACCCTGGTCAGACTGGCGCTCGGCGCCCCGCCGGAGTCGCTGTTCAAGATGGAGCTGTCCGCCGCCTCGCTCTCCGCCGTCGCCTACTACGCCGACGGCAACGCCTCCGTACGCCTCCTCAACGACACCTCGCACCTCCGGCGCTGACCGCGAGGGCCGGGAAAGCGCGAGGCCGGGAAGAACCGCGCGGACCGGGCAGGACCGCGAGGGCCGGGCAGGACCGCGAGGGCCGGGAAGAACCGCCCGGACCGGCTGGGACCGCGCGGCCCTCAAAAGGGTGGCGGGCGGCCCGTCGGGTGGCCCACCATCCAGCCATGAGCTGGCACTTCACCTCCGACCCCGCCGTCCTCCGCGCCGCCGCCGGGCCGCACCTCGCCGCCGACCCGGTCCGGAACACCGCCGTGCTGACGCTGATGGAGTCGTCCCCGCGGCTCGGCTGGTGGACGGAGCCGGACGGCCGGGTCACCGGCGTCGTCGCCGTCCCGCGCCCCGGGCTCCCGTCCCTCGGGGTGACCACCGAGGCGGCGGCCCGCGCGCTGGTCCTGCCGGACGGCACCCCGCCGAGGGAACTGCGCGGCGAGACGGCCGCGGTGGAGGCGTACCGGGAGGCCGCCGGCCGCACCGGGACGGTCCTCGCCCGCACGCGGCTCTTCCGGCTCGGCGAGCCGGTCCCGCCGGACCCGGTGCCGCACGGCCGCGCCCGCCTCGCCACCGCGGCGGACCTCCCGCTCCTGCGCGACTGGACCACCGGCTTCGCCCGTGCCATCGGCGAGGAGCCCGAGGACGACTACACCGGCTTCCTCACCGCGCGCGTCACCGAGGCCCGCCTCCACCTCTGGGAGACGCCCGACGGCCGCCCGGTGTCGATGGCCGCCGTCTCCCGCACCGTCGGGGGCCAGGCCCGCGTCCACCTCGTGTACACCCCGCCCGCGGACCGGGGCCACGGCTATGCCGCCGGTGTCACCGACGCCGTCGGCCGGGCCGCGCTCGACGCGGGCGCCGCCCACGTCCTGCTCTTCACCGACCTCGCCAACCCCACCAGCAACGCCCTCTACCGGCGCCTCGGCTACCGCCCGGTGACCGACCACCTCGGCATCCGCTTCACCGGTCCGACACCCCGGCCGTAGGCGCCCGCAGCCCCGCCGCCTCCCGCGCCAGGGCCTCCACCCGGCCCCAGTCGCGGGCGGCCAGCGCGTCCGGCGGCAGCATCCACGTGCCGCCGACGCAGGCCACGTTCGGCAGGGCGAGGTAGGCGGGGGCGGAGGCGGCCGAGACGCCGCCGGTCGGGCAGAAACGGGCCTGCGGCAGCGGGCCCGCCAGCGACCTCAGGTACGGGACGCCGCCCGCCGCCTCCGCCGGGAAGAACTTCAGCTCCGTGACGCCCTCCTCCAGGAGGGCCAGCACCTCGGAGGCGGTCGAGACGCCCGGCAGGAACGGCACGCCCGACTCCCGCAGCGCCCCGAGCAGCCGCCCCGAGCACCCGGGGCTCACCAGGAACCGCGCCCCGGCCCGCACCGCGTCCGCGACACCGGCCGCGGAGACCACCGTCCCCGCGCCGACCACCGCCTCCGGCACCTCGGCCGCGACCGCCCGCACCGCGTCGAGCGCGGCGGGGGTGCGCAGGGTGATCTCGATCAGCGGCAGCCCGCCGGCCACCAGGGCCCGTGCCAGCGGCACGGCGTCGGCGGCGTCCTCGACCACCACGACGGGGACGACGGGAGCGTGCGGGGCGAGCGCGAAGGGACCGGGGGTGCGGGACATGACCTCATCCTGACCGGCACCACCAGTCCACGCAACGACCGTTGCGCACCGTGCAACGAATGGTCAGTGGATCTCGTCCACCAGCACGTCCAGGGCCCCCGCCCTCGCGCCCGTCTCCACGACGTACCCGAGGTCCCGCAGCGCCTCCACCAGCTCCGCCGGCGTGCCCGGAGCCGCGTCCGCCTCCAGCAGGCTGCGGACGATCCGGCCCTTGGTCGCCTTGTTGAAGTGGCTGACCACCTTCCGGGTCGGCGCGTGCAGCACCCGTACCGTCGCGGTCCGCGCCGCCGTCTCGCCCCTGGGCTTCCACGCCGTCGCGTACGCCGCCGAGCGCAGGTCGAGCACCAGCCCGTCGCCGGCCGCCTCCGGCAGCACGGAGGCCATCGCGCCCCGCCAGTGGGCGCCCAGGGCGCCGAGCCCCGGCAGCTTCACCCCCATCGAGCAGCGGTACGACGGGATCCGGTCCGTCACCCGCACCGCGCCCCAGAGCCCCGAGAAGACCAGCAGCGAGGACCCCGCGCGCTTCCGGGCCGCCGCGTCCAGCGTGGCCAGGCCCAGCGCGTCGTACAGCACGCCGGTGTAGACCTCCCCGGCCGGCCGGGCGCCCGCCGTGCGCAGCTCGACGTTCTTCGCGACCTCGCCGCGCAGTCCCTCGCTCAGGCCCAGCACCTCGCGCGCCTTCTCCTCGTCGGCGGCGCACAGCTCGACCAGCTCGTCCAGCACCGCGGCCCGCGCCTCCGCGAGCCCCGGCAGCGACAGCGACTCCGGCTTGAGCGGCGCCCCGCGCCCGGAGGACGCCTTGCCTTCGGAGGGCGGCAGCAGCACGAGCACGGTGGTTCTCCTTCATACGGACCGGGAAGGGGGATGCGGCCCCGGATGCCAGCGTACGAGGTCCGGGCCGGGGTCCCGCCCCGCCGGGCGCCGGCCCACGACGTGCCGCCCCCCGCCGCCCGCCCTACGCTCGGTTCCATGCCCCGCCGCCACATTCACGTGACCGGCGCAGCCGAGGCTCCGCTGCGGGCCGCCCTGCGCGCACTGAGGACCGAGCTCGCGGTGCCCGAGGGCTTTCCGCCCGCCGTGCTCGCCGAGGCCGAGGCGGCCGCGAAGAACCCGCGCCTGCCCGCGTACGACGCCACCGACCTGCCGTTCCTCACCATCGACCCGCCCACCTCCACCGACCTCGACCAGGCCATGCACCTGGCCCGGCGGGCCGACGGCGGCTACCGCGTGCACTACGCCATCGCCGACGTCGCCGCCTTCGTCACGCCCGGCGGGGCGCTCGACGCCGAGGCCCACCGGCGAGTCCTCACCCTCTACTTCCCCGACGGCAAGGTCCCTCTCCACCCGCCGGTCCTCTCCGAGGGCGCCGCCAGCCTGCTGCCCGGCGAGCCCCGCCCGGCCCTCCTCTGGCGGATCGACCTCGACTCCGAGGGCCGCAGGGTCGCCACCGACCTGCGCCGCGCCCTGGTCCGCAGCCGCGCCAAGCTCGACTACGCGAGCGTCCAGAAGGTCATCGACTCCGGCACCGCCGAGGAACCCCTCGCCCTGCTCCGCGACATCGGCCGGCTCCGCGAGGAGCGGGAGGTCGAGCGCGGCGGCATCTCCCTGGACGTCCCCGAGCAGGAGGTCGTCGAGGTCCCCGGGGACCACACCTACACCCTCGCCTACCGGGCCCCCGTCCCCGCCGAGAGCTGGAACGCGCAGATCTCCCTGCTCACCGGCATGGCCGCCGCCGACCTCATGACCGCCGCGGGCACCGGCATCCTGCGCACCCTGCCGACCGCCCCCGACGGGGCCGTCGCCCGGCTGCGCCGCTCCGCCGAGGCCCTCGGCGTCGCCTGGCCGCACCACGTGCCGTACGCGGAGGTGGTCCGGCACGCCGACCCCACCGACCCCCGCCAGGCCGCCTTCCTCCAGGAGTGCACCACCCTGCTGCGCGGCGCCGGCTACACCGTCTTCACCGACGGCCGGCTGCCCGACCCCGCCGTCCACGCGGCCGTCGCCGACGAGTACACCCACTGCACCGCCCCGCTGCGCCGCCTCGTCGACCGGTACGCCTCCGAGCTGTGCGTGGCGGCGGTCGCCGGGACCGAGCCGCCCGAGTGGGTGCGGGCCGCACTGCCCGGCCTGCCCGACACCATGGCGGCGGGCTCGCGCCGGGCCAACACCGTGGAGCGGGAGAGCGTCGACATCGTGGAGGCGGCGCTGCTCAGCGGCCGGGTCGGCGAGCTCTTCGACGCGTACGTGATCGACGTCAAGGAGCGCGAGCCGTCCGTCGGCACCGTCCACCTCGACACCCCGGCGGTCGTCGCCCGGGTCGAGGGCGGCACCTCCGCGCTGCCGCTGGGGGAGTGGCTGCGGGTCAGGCTGTCGGAAGCGGATCCTGGCCGGGCGAAGGTGCTGTTCGCGCCCGCGTGACGGCGACGGCGTCCCGGACGGCCTCGTACAGCGCCTTCGGGTCGTCGGCGTGCAGCCGGACCGTGGTCACCGGCCGGACCCGCCCGAGCAGCCCCACGACGTCCACGGGCCCGCTCAGCTCCAGGGTGACGGAGGTCTGCGAGCCGACGGCCAGGTTCAGCTCGCCGTCGGCCTTCTCGTGGGTGAAGCGGTTCTCGCGGCGGACGGCGGCGATCCGCTCCAGCGGCACGGCCACGTCGACGTGGGCGGCCTGACGGACCCGCAGCCGCCCGTCGGCGAGCACGTGCGGCCGGGTCACGGCGGCCGCGTGCAGCCCGAGGACGAACAGCACCGTGTACACGTCGAGGACCAGCACGACCGCGTGCACGACCGGCCAGCCGGCCAGCAGCCACGACATCCCGACGGTCTCGACGAGACAGACGAACGCGAAGCCGTACATGAGGGCGGCCTGGTCCCGCGCGTGCGGGAACACGCCCGCCGCGCCCCCGGTCCCGTGCGGCCGCCGCGCGACCCACCGCCCGAGGCTCGCCATCAGCCGCAGCTCGTGCCCGATCAGCCGCAGCACCCGCTCCGGTACGAGCTCCGCCAGCGCCTCCCGCCGCGAGAGCCCCCGCCGCCGCAGCCGCACCCACACGACCGCCTCGGCGGCGAGCAGCCCGGCCGTCACCAGCTCCGCGCCGACCCACACGCCCCCGGGGATCCGCACCCCGCCGAGCAGCAGTGTGAGGAGCACCAGCTCGGCGGGGAGCGCCGCGTAGGCGACCGCCCGCAGCACCCGCAGCACCGGCCCCCGCTCAGTCCCGGTCACGCCCGTCACGTCCGCCCCTTCCGTCGATCCGCTCCGACACCAGCACCAGCGCGCGGCGCACGACGGCCGCCTGGGCGGGCGCCAGCTCCGCGAAGAACACGTCGGCGAGCCCGCCCGCCCCCTCGGCCGGCAGCTCGAAGCCGCCGATCCCGTCCGGCAGCGCCCCGGCGAGCGCCCGCGCGGCCTCCTCGACCCGGGGATCGTCCACCGGGGCGTCGACGAGCGCGTCGAGGAGTCCGTACACCTGCCCGGCACTCGCGGACACCTCGTGCATCAGTCCCATCAGCCGCGCCCGCTCATCGGCCGGCACGACCGTGTCGAGCAGGGTGAGGATCTCCCGGTCCTTCACGGCCATCGGCGAGTCCGGCAGCTCGCCGACCCCCGCGAGCAGCGCGGCCAGCTCCGGCGACACGGGCCCCTCGGCGATGAGCCGCCCGTCCCGCGCCGCGTCGAGCAGCCCCGCCAGCCGCGCCCGCCGCTCCCGGACGACCGCCTCCTGCCGGGCGAGGTCGGCGTCCAGCTCCTCCAGCACCTCCACGAGCTCCCGCCCCGCGTCCTCGGCGAGCACGTCCCGCACCTCGTCGAGGCCGAGTCCCAGCTCGGTCAGCCGCCGCACCCGGGCGAGCAGCACCGCGTCCCGGATGCCGTACTCCCGGTAGCCGTTGGCCAGCCGGGCGGGCTCGGGCAGCAGCCCCAGATGGTGGTAGTGCCGCACCGCGCGGGGCGTGACCCCGACGAGCGCGGCGATCTCGCCGATGCGCATGCCCTCAGTAGAAACCCTGACGTCGCGGCAAGGTCAAGCGCCGTCCACCCGGCTCCGTCCCGCCAGGTAGCATGGTCGGCACGGCAGACGAGCCGGGCGGGCGGCCGCGTGGAGATCCTCGGATCTCCCCGAGGAACGTCCGGGCTCCACAGAGCAGGGTGATGGCTAACGGCCACCCGGGGTGACCCGCGGGACAGTGCCACAGAAAACAGACCGCCGTGGGCCTCGGCCCGCGGTAAGGGTGAAACGGTGGTGTAAGAGACCACCAGCGCCTGAGGTGACTCAGGCGGCTAGGTAAACCCCACCCGGAGCAAGGTCAAGAGGGGACACCCCGGTGTCCCTGCGCGAATGTTCGAGGGCTGCTCGCCCGAGTTCGCGGGTAGACCGCACGAGGCCGGTGGCAACGCCGGCCCTAGATGGATGGCCGTCACCCCGACGACCGCGAGGTCCCGGGGAACAGAACCCGGCGTACAGCCCGACTCGTCTGCCCCTCAGGCTTCTGACCTGCGATATCGCAGGTCAGGGGCCTTTTCTCGTGGAATCGTGGGCATTGCGTCAGGGAGCCGGAGGTTTCCGATGTCTGCCGGTCCCGGGACCGAGCCTCGGTGACGCCTCAGGAGTGGCGGCAGCCTCGGCGTGGGGAAACAGGATGCGCCGTGCTTCCGCGAGGTTCGCCGCGAAGCCGTACGCCTCCCACAGATGGCCGTTCCACCGCTGGATCGCACGGGGCGCATCGGGGTTCAGATGCGAAGCCCTCGGGCCGTCGCCGGTCACGAGGGGCACGGCGCGAAGCTGCCCGATCCTCGCGTCGCGACGCTCGGCCCACTGGGAGAGCGGTTCGTCGTCCATGGCCGGAGCGTAGTGGTTCAGGTGATCCGGTGTTCCCAGCGCAGGGAGGGGACCTGGTCGATCCAGTACCGGTGGGACGCGGGCGTCACACGGAGCCGTACGGAGTCGATCCCCGGTGCCCCGGCGTCCTGCCAGGCGACGAGAGAACGCTCCACGTCGTCCCACAGGGCCACCGGGCCGCCCTGGCGAACGGTCCAGCTCTCGCCGTCGGCGAGGAACTCGGCGAACGACTCCTTATCCGGATCGAACAGGTACAGCATGGGCGACCCGTCACCGTCCATCGCGCGGACGAACTGAGCGCCGGGCGCGGCCAGCTGTGCCAGGAAGGCGGGCATCCATTCCTCAAGGACCGTAGGGGACATCAGAGCGGGCCGCTCACTGTCCGCGTACGCGGTCCGGGCGGAGAGATCGCCGGCCACGGGGGCCACTGCTTGGGCCCGCGCCTGCATGAAGGAGGAACGCCCGACGATCGGGCCTTCGGCGGTGCCGTCATCGCCGACGGCCAGTCTCGCGAGGCCGGTTCCCCACGGCCACGAGCCGACCGTGCCGAGGACGACGCCTCCGGGTCTCGTCTGCCTGATCCACGCGTACGGGATGCGGTGGACCGCGCAGGTGGCGATGACCCGGTCGTACGGTGCCCGGCACGGGTGGCCGAGGAGGCCGTCGCCCGTCACCGTCCACGTCGAGAAGCCGGCGACTTCGAGAGCGACATCGGCTCGGGTGGCCACCTGTGTGTCCACCTCGACCGTGGTGACGTTGTCCTCGCCGAGATAGTGGCACATCAGGGCTGTGGAGTAGCCGGTGCCTGTGCCGATCTCCAGGACTCGGTGGCCCCTCGCGAGGTCCAGGGTCTCGATCATGCCGACGACGGTGGCCGGGTCGGTCGAGGAGGACGTGGGCACGCCCACGACGGGTTCGCCGGCCTGGTCGGCGGTGAGGTGGCCGTCGAGCTGGGTGGTGAGGGTGTCGACGCTGTATGCGATCTTCAGCCAATCGTCCGGATCCGTGTCCGCGGCGGTGACGGGCCGCCAGGTCCGCCCCTCGTTCAGGAACACTCCCGGGTGGAGGAACCGCTCGCGGGAGACGGTCTCGACGGCCGCACGCAGCCAGGGGGACCTCAGGACGCCTTTGTTCACGAGGACGGTCGCCATGCGGCGTCGCTCGTATGCGGGGTCGGTCATCGGTGGTCTCCTCGTACGAGCAGGTCGGCGAAGGCGGCGGACATCGGGAGGCCGGTCTCGGTCTCCAGCCACCCCCACTGTCCGTTGGGATTCAGTTCCAGCCACCAGTAGTCCCCGGCGCGGTCGACCGCGAGGTCGAAGCTTCCCGACATCAGGTCCAGCCGGTCCAGGTAGGCGTGCAGTGCCTGGTCCACCCGGTCGGGCAGGTGCTCCACGGTGTAGGCCAGGGCGCTGTAGTCCTTGCGCCAGTCCAGGAGGTCGGAGTCGATGCGCACGGCGAACGTATGCCGACCTACGAGCAGTACGCGGACGTCGGCGACCTTGTCCACGCGGGCCTGGAACAGGTGGGGCGTGACCCGAACGCTGTCGTCGATCTCCTCTGGGGTGACGGGGGCAGCCCACCCCGTCACCGGTACGCCCTCACGCGTGTAGGGGGTCCATCGCAGCGTCTTGAAGATCGCCTGCCTCTGAGCCTGGACGAACTCGCGCGCCTCGTACGGGTCGTTGGTGACAAGGGTGGGAGGGATGGTGAAGCCGAGTTGCTGGGCGAGAACGAGCTGCGCGGGTTTGTAGTCGGCCGCGGCAACGCGCAGGGGGTGGTTGACCCAGAGCGGGGCGCCCAGGGCGTAGAGGGTGCCACCGAGTCCGTAGCGGACCTGCGCCGCCGCGAACCGGGAGTCATCAGCGGACAGGTGGGGAAACGTGGGCCATTCCGGGCGGCGCCAGTACACCGACCGGACCCGGGTCACATCAGCGGTTCTCGACGGGGTGCGCACCTGCCCGACCACCGGGGCCGGGCAGGTACCGAACCTAGCCGAGACCGTGAGGCTTTCGCCGATGTCGGCGGGGTTGAACCGGACCACCGGCACATCGCGCCGGTTGAGTTCGGCGATCACCATGTCGGCGGTGATGTCGTCCGCCTCGGTGGCCACCAGAACCGGCCTCTCCTCGCTCATGGTCATCAGTCCTGGTTGCTGTCCTGGTCGTGACCCTGGTCGTTCCGGGAGTCCGCGTTCGTCGTCGTGGAGGTCTCGGTGCCGGAGCTGGTGCCGTGCTTGCCCATCTCGATCACCTGCCCGGCACCGTCTCGGAACACTCCGAGCTGTGTCGTGGGGTCGATGGCGACCGTGGAGTGGGGTCGGCGGATGACCGTCGGGTAGGGCGCGAGTCGGCCCGCACCCCACGGCCGCGTGGGGGAGAGGAGTGCGACAGAGGTGGTCATGAGACTCCTTGGGCTGAAGGGGGTGGTGCGGGAAACCGCCTGCGCGGGGCGCGTGGACGGCGATCTGCGGGCCGCGACTCAGAGGCGAGCGGCCTGGATGTTGTCGGCCGCGGTCGTCCACTCGACTCCGGACGCGGGCCGGATGTGTGCGATGCGGATCGTGCCGTGGCTGTGGAGCTCGTGGGTGACGGCGACGAGCACACCCACCCCACGCGAGGCGATGTCACGGACACGCGTGTCCAGGAGCGGGTGATGCTCGTAGCCGTCGGAACCGACCGGGTTCACTCCTCCGGCTCCTTCCGGAACTCGACGCGGCGCATGAACCTCTCCCAGCCGCCGGCCGCCCGTACCCGCAGAGCCCGGCTCGGCGCACCCGGTCGGGGCTCCGGCGGCGTGTACGTACGGCCACTGGCGCCAGGGTTCCTGCGGGGCGGTCCGAAAGGTGTCACGTGGTCGCTCCTCTTCGTGGAGAGCTGTTCGGAGGATCCTTCGACCTCCGGACGGTGTGTGACCAGTGAACGACGATCCGTTACCTTCTCCCAGAGCGAGCCATGCGCAATATCCAGGCGTTTTACAGGCGTTGGCGCGTGGCGGGCATGAGCGCGTGAAAGGGTTCTCGTGAGGGGAGACCTATGACGTCGAGGCGTAAGCGATTCGCGGAACGGCGCGCGGCCCGGGGTTACTCTCAGGAGGAATGCGCAGAAGCGCTTTCGGTGGCCGCGTCCACCGTGGTTCGTTGGGAAAGCGGTCGCGCCACCCCGCGTCCCCACCAACGGCCGAAGCTCGCAGCGCTGTTGGGAGTGACCCTCCCCGAGCTGGAAGCCCTTCTCTCCGACGAGCAGCCGGCCGAGACCGCCGGGCTCTCCGCTGCCCCATCCCTCCTCCATGGTGATGATGACGACATGAAGCGCCGCGAAGTCCTGGGTCTGCTCGCCGTCACGGGCGCGCTGGTGGCTCTTCCCGATCCCTGTGAAGCCGCCCGAGGGCGGGCTGCGTCGACACGCTCGGATACCGGGGAGGCCCTCCACCGCAGCCTCTGGCAGGTCTACGCGCTGTCGGACTCCAAGCAGGTCGTCTTCCCCGCGGTGCGCGCGCAGCTCGACGTACTGGCGAAAGGACTGACCGAGCCCCGCACTGCTGCGGAGCGGTCCCGACTGTGCCGGATGGCGGCAGACCTCTACCAGCTCGTCGGTGAGCTGTTCTTCGACGCCAACCGGTACACCGACGCCGCCCAGTGCTACACACTGGCCGCCAACGCGGCCTACACCGGTGGTGACCACGACCTGTGGGCCTGTGCCATGACCCGCCATGCATACGTCGAGCTGTACGCGCGCCGCGCGCACGCCGCCCAACCCCTGCTCGATGCGGCGTTCCGCATCGCTCGGAGGGGCGACGACACTCTCTCCACCCGTCACTGGGTCGCGGCCGTCCAGGCTCAGGCGTACGCGGCTGTGGGCGAGCTCGACGCGTGCAACCGGGCGCTGGACGAAGCCGAGAAGGTGCACGCCCTCGATGGCGCTCACTCCCACAACGGAGGCTGGCTCCGTTTCGACGGCTCCCGCCTTTCCGAGGAGAGAGGAGCCTGTTACCTCCAACTGGGCCGCCCTGATCTCGCCGAGGAAGCGCTCACCGCAGCCCTTGCCCAGCCTTTGTCCCTGCGTCGACGCGCTGCTGTTCTGAGCGACCTCGCCGTGCTCGGGGCGTACAGGCGGGACATCGACCAGGTCGTGCACTACGCGGAGCAAGCACTCGGACTGGCCGACCGGTCGCATTCGGGATTCATCGGCAAGAAACTGGACGGGCTTCGGGGGCGTATTGCCCCGCTCATGTCCGATGACCGAGTCTCGACTCTTGATCACCGAATCGCGGCGCTTCCGCGCACCGCATGACGAGAGGGACACGCGCATGAATGACGGCCGGATCTTCCGCGAGGCGTGGATCGACGGTGTGAACAGGCACTATCCCGGCGAGCCGAAGCCCGGCTATGTCACGCCGTGGGACGAGACGCCCGCGTGGGAGCGTGAAGCCGCCGCCGCCGTGTACGGGCAGGTACGCGACTTCATCGAGATCAGCGGCGGATACGCGGCCCGGCTCACCCGCGAGCAGAAGGGCCGGTTCGTCGCGATCTGCTGGACCGCCCAGATGTTCAGGCACTTCGAAGACCCGAAGCCCGGATATGTCGCCGACTGGTCCGACCTGCCGGCCTGGCAGCGGGAGACGGACGCGGACATCTTCGAACGCATCGAGGGGACCGCCTGATCTCGTGAGCCACGATGGCCTCGTCCGGCCGACCCGGGCGGGGACGTCGTGTCGCTTGGCCGCCGAAGCAGCCACTGGAGGACCCTCTCCCTCCCGCAACCCGCCCGCCCCGCGCCGACGTTGGCCGTGGGGCGCTATCGTCTGCGTGCGCCGGAGGAGGGTGGGGGACGTGTGGGATCTGGGGGAGGGCGATCCGACGGAGATCGGGTCGTTCCGGTTGGTCGCGCGGCTCGGGAGCGGGGGGATGGGGAACGTCTACCTCGCCACCCAGGACGGGCGGGACGGGCACGTCGCCGTCAAGACGATCAGGAGCGAGTACGCGCAGGAGGACGGCTTCCGGCGGCGGTTCACCCGGGAGGCCGCGGCGGCCAGTTCGGTGCGGAGCCCGTACACCGTGCGGGTGGTCGGGTTCGACACGCGGGCGCGTGAGCCCTGGCTCGCCACCGAGTACGTGGAGGGGCTCTCGCTCCGCGACCACGTGCGGCGGCACGGGCCGCTGGCGCGCGCCGAGGCGGTCGAGATGGGGCTCGGGCTCTCCTTCGGGCTGGCCTCCATCCACCGGGCCGGCCTCGTCCACCGGGACCTGAAGCCGGCGAACGTGCTGCTCACCGACGGCGGACCCAAGATCATCGACTTCGGGCTCGCCTACGCCACCGACTTCAGCCACGCCACCCAGTCCGGCGCCGTCCTCGGCACGCCCGGGTACTTCTCGCCCGAACAGGTGCAGGGCCTGCCGGTCAGCGCCGCCTCCGACGTCTTCGCCCTCGGCGCCGTCCTGACCTTCGCCGCCTCCGGCGACCACGCCTTCCGGGCCTCCACGCCCGTCACCGCCCAGTACCACGTGGTCCACGAGGAACCCCGGCTCGCGGACGTGCCCGAGGAACTGCGGGAGCTCATCGCCGCCTGCATGCGGAAGGACCCGCAGGAGCGGCCCGCCCTGAGCGACGTCCTCGCCCACCTGACCACCCTGCGGTCCTACGGGCACAAGGAGACCGCCGCCGCCTTCCGCCGGTCCCCCCGGACCCTGCTGCGCAGGGCGGCGAAGGGCGGAGAGAGCGTGGAGGCCGCCGCCCCGGCGCGCCCCGACCGCACCGGGAACCGGATCGTCCTCGGCGCCTCCGCCGTCCTCCTGCTGGTCGCCGGAGCCGCCGCCGGGGTGGCGCTCTCGCCCACGCTGGACGCGATGGCCGGACCGGTCCCCGGGCCGCGGGCGTCCGCCGCGCCGGGGGCGTGGACCTCCCCGTCGCCGGACGACGCCCGGCCGGGGCGCCCGTGGGAGGCGAACCAGTACAACGCGAACCTGATCGACTCCCTCTCCTACAGCCCGGACATCCGGCGCTGCGTGATGGACGAGGGGGTGGGCGTGGACGCCAGCTCCCCGGGCTTCGGCATCTCGGTGTCCGAAGGGGCGTACCGGCACGGCTATCCCACCCGGGCCGTCGTCAGGATCACCGTCGACCGCGCGCAGGTCGGCGACCTCCAGCAGCCCGTCGTCCACCTGAAGCTGCCGGGCGACGCGGGGATCGTCTCGCTCACCGTCCCCCGCGGCCAGGACACCTGGACCTTCCGCTGGCCCGACGTCCTGAGGACCGCGTCGCGCGCCGAGATGCCGCAGCGGTACGAGGACCTGGCCCCGGAGGCGCTCCGGGGCCCCTACACGGTGACGCTCGTCCACTACTCCGTCATGGCCTGCGACGGCTTCATGGGCGATCCCCGGGGCGCGGCGGCCTCCCCGCCCTGACCGGCCCTCCCCTCAGATCAGCACCTCCACCGTCCAGTGCGGCTCGCGGTCGTCCGTGCGGATGACGACCGGCTTCGGGTCCGGGGAGCGGTCCTCGAAGAGGTCGCGGCCGAGGGCGAGGCCGTTCTGGGTGATGACGTACGTGCCGGTGGTGAGGGTGGCGAGGGAGCGCACGGGCGTGATGCCGTCGGGCGTGACGCGGTGCAGGCGCCAGACCGAGGCGGGGGTGGCGTCCGGGCGGACCAGGGCCTGGGCGCGGTCGGTGCCGGGGGCGGTGACGGTGTCCTCGGTGCCCTTGACCGTGAGGCGGTAGCCGCCGCCGTCCGCCTCGCCGAGCGCCCACTCGGCGCTGCGGTGCTCGTCGACCGGGAAGCCGACCAGCCTCCCCTCGTGGACCCCGACCGGGGCCCCCTTCGCGTACAGCTTGACGATCCGGTCGTGCTCCGACATCGCTCCTCCAGCGGGGAAGGGGGCCTGGTGCCCCCGATACTGCCCGGGGTGGACGCCCGGCCGCCGGAGGCTGTCGCGGGGCTCGCCCGACTGGCCCATCCCCGGCGCCGGAGCGGGGCGCGGGGGCGGCCGCCGGGTACGGCTGGGCCATGACCCTTCCTGTGGACCGGCTCAGCGAGCCCACCGTGCGCGCCTTCGTCACCGCGCTGAACGCCAACGACCGCGACGCCTTCTTCGGCCTCCTCGCCCCCGGGGCGACCATGTCCGACGACGGGTCCGAGCGGGACCTGCGGGAGTGGACCGAGCGGGAGGTGTTCGCGTCGCACGGGCGGATGGTGGTGGAGAGCGAGGACGACGGCGGCCTCGTCCTCGTCGCCACCTACAGCAACGACACGTGGGGGGCCATGCGGACGGACTGGCGGTTCACCGTGGAGGACGGGAAGGTCACCCGCTTCGAGACGGGACAGGCCGCCGCGGAGTGACCCCCCGGACCCGCGCCGCTCCCTGACACCGCGGACGGGGGACGTGGCGGCCCGTCGGCGGGGGAGTCGATCCGTCCGCCGGGAAGCGGTCCCGTCGGTGGGGGAGCCGCCACGTCCGCCGGGAAACGGCCCCGCAGGTGGGGAGTCGCCACGTCCGCCGGGAAGCGGTCCCGTCGGCGGGGGCGCCGGCCCGTCCGCCTCAGCCCCCGTCCCCTCGGCGGCCTCCCTCAGCCCCCGCCCCTCGGCCGCTCCCCCCGCCTCAACCCCGCCCGATGTACGGCATCGTCGTCGCCATCACCGTCGCGAACTGCACGTTCGCCTCCAGGGGCAGGGCCGCCATGTGGACGACGGTCGCGGCCACGTCCGCCGCGGCCATCACCGGCTCGGGCGCCAGGTCGCCGTTGGCCTGGAGGATGCCGGACTGCATGCGGGCCGTCATGTCCGTGGCCGCGTTGCCGATGTCGATCTGGCCGCAGGCGACGCGGTACGGACGCCCGTCCAGCGACAGGGACTTCGTCAGGCCCGTCATCGCGTGCTTGGTCGCCGTGTACGCGATCGAGTGCGGGCGCGGCACATGGGCGGAGATCGAGCCGTTGTTGATGATGCGGCCGCCCTGGGGGTCCTGCTCCTTCATGGCGCGGAAGGCGGCCTGGGCGCAGAGGAAGGCGCCGGTGAGGTTGACGTCGACGACCGCGCGCCAGGTGTCGTAGGACAGCTCCTCGACCGGGGTGCCGCCGCCCGCGAACGTACCGGCGTTGTTGAAGAGCAGGTCGACGCGGCCGAAGCGCGCGCGGACCGCGTCGAAGAGGGCCGTCACCTCCGCGGGTGAGGTCACGTCCGTCGGGGCGAGGAGGGTACGGGCGTCCGCCAGGCCCTCCGCCGTCTCTTCCAGGGGTGCGAGCCGCCGGCCCGCGAGGGCCACCGACCAGCCCGCCTCCGCGAGGGCCCGTGCCACGCTCCGGCCGATGCCCGAACCCGCTCCCGTCACCACTGCGACGCCCATGCCGAACCAGCCTTCCAGCTACGTGTCGCCCCCGGCCGGGAGCGTACGCCAGACGCGTGCCCCATGAACTCATCCGTCCGACACGTGGATGACCTGTCCTCGACAAGGCGATGTCGCCCCCGCCCCCTCGAATACCGACGGACACCAACCGTCAGGGGAGGGGCACATGACGCCCATATCGCAGCACAGCGACGAATTCCGCGCCGCCGCACGCCACTTCGGCCGCCGCCGGTTCCTCACCACGGCCGGCGCCGCCGCCGCGCTCGCCTTCGCCACCCAGCTGCCCGCCGCCGGCGCGGCCGCCGCGGCGGAGCTGGACGGGCGCCGGATCACCGAGGACCCGTTCACCCTGGGCGTCGCCTCCGGCGACCCGCTGCCCGGATCGGTCCTGCTGTGGACCCGGCTCGCCCCCCGCCCCTTCGAGCCGGGCGGCGGCCTGCCCGCCGAGCGCGTCTCCGTCCACTGGGAGCTGGCCCGCGACGAGCGCTTCGCCCGGACCGTGCGGCGCGGACGCGCCACCGCCCACCCGGAGTTCAGCCACACGGTGCACGTCGAGGTCGAGCACCTGGAGCCGGGGCGGGAGTTCTACTACCGCTTCCGCGCGGGCGACTGGACCAGCCCCGTCGGCCGCACCCGCACCGCCCCCGCCCCCTGGGCCCGCCCGGCGGAGCTGCGGATCGGCGCGGTGTCCTGCCAGGCGTACCACGACGGGTACTTCACGGCCTACCGCCACCTCGCCGACGAGGACCTCGACGTCGTCCTGCACCTCGGCGACTACCTGTACGAGTACGCCGTCAACGCCACCGGCGGCGCCCGCGCCTACACCGACCGCACCCTCCCGGCCGTCTTCAACCGCGAGACGGTCACCCTGGAGGACTACCGGCTGCGCTACGGCCTCTACAAGTCGGACCCCGACCTGCGGGCCGCGCACGCCGCGCACCCCTTCGTCGTCACCTGGGACGACCACGAGACCGAGAACAACTACGCGGGCGGCACCCCCGAGAACGGCGTCCCGCCCGAGGAGTTCCTGCTCCGCCGCGCCGCCGCCTACCGCGCCTACTGGGAGCACCAGCCGCTGCGCGCGCCCCAGCGCCCCGAGGGCCCGGACATGCGGCTGTACCGGCGGCTGCGCTTCGGGCGGCTCGCGCAGTTCGACGTCCTCGACACCCGCCAGTACCGCTCCGACCAGGCGTACGGCGACGGCTGGCAGGTGCCGGGGCCGCTGTCCGAGGACCCGGCCCGCACGATGACGGGCGCCGCCCAGGAGCGGTGGCTCCTCGACGGCTGGCGCGCCTCCGACGCCCGCTGGAACGTCCTGCCGCAGCAGGTCGTCCTCGCCGAGCGCCGGGACCGCTCCACCGCCGACTTCAAGCTGTCGATGGACTCCTGGGACGGCTACCCGGCCTCGCGGCAGCGGATCCTGGCGGGTGCCGAGTCCGCCGGGGTGGAGAACCTGATGGTCCTCACCGGGGACGTGCACGTCGGCTACGGCTTCGACCTCAAGGCCGACTTCCGCGACCCGGCCTCCCGCACCCTCGGCACCGAGATCGTCGCCACCTCGATCGCCAGCGGCAAGGACGGCGCCGACCGCCCGTCGAACTACGACAAGCTCCTGCAGGCCAACCCGCACCTGCGGTTCTTCAACGGGCGGCGCGGCTACGTCACGGTGGCCTTCGGCGAGGAGAGCGCCCGCGCCGACTTCCGTACGGTCCCGTACGTGACGACGCCGGGCGCCCCGGTCGCCACCGCCGGCTCCTTCGTGACGGAGGCCGGGAACCCGGGGCTCACGCCCGCGTGAGCGCGGCCTCCTGGGGGTAGCGGACGCCGACGCGGTCCCGCACCGCGTCGAGCGTCCGCATCACCGCGAGCGTGCCGTCGAGCGGGACCACCGCCGACTCGGTCGCGCCGGCCCGCAGGCAGCGCATCACCTCGGCGGCCTCGTGCCGCATCGAGTGCGGGTCGTCGGTGTTGGTGAACTCCTCGGGCTCGGCGCCCTCGCGCACCAGCGTGAACCGCTCGGGGAAGAAGAAGCCCCGGGGCACGTCGATCCGGCCCTTCGTGCCCGTCACCGAGGCGGTCAGCGGGGTGTCGGCCTCCAGCGAGCAGGACAGCAGCGCGGAGGCGCCCGAGTCCCAGCCGAGGAGCATGCCCGTGTTCAGGTCGACGCCCTCCGGGGAGATCCGCGCGTGCGCCTGCACCGAGTCCGGCTCGCCGAGCAGCAGCTGCGCGAAGGCCACCGGGTACACGCCCAGGTCGAGCAGCGCCCCGCCGCCGACCGCGGGGTCCCGCAGCCGGTGGTCGGGGCCGAAGGGTCCGGCCAGGCCGAAGTCCGCCTGGACGGTCCGCACCTCTCCGATCGCCCCGTCCCGGACCAGCGCGGCGAGCGTGCGGACCAGCGGGTTGCAGTACATCCACATGGCCTCCATGAGGAAGAGGCCGCGGTCCCGGGCGAGGCCGACCAGCTCCTCGGCCTCCCGGGCGTTCAGGGTGAACGCCTTCTCGCAGAGGACCGGCTTCCCCGCCTCCAGGGCGCGGCCGGCCGCCTCCCGGTGGGCGTGGTGCGGGGTGGCGACGTAGACCACGTCGACGTCCGGGTCGGCGAAGAGGCCGTCCCAGTCGCCGTAGGCCCGGTCGATCCCGAACCGGTCGGCGAAGGCCCGCGCCGACGCCTCGGTGCGGGACGCCACCGCCACCACCTCGGCGCCGTCCAGCTCCGCCAGATCCGTCGCGAACCGCTCGGCTATGCCGCCGGTCGCGAGAACGCCCCACCGCACCACGTCGTTCATGTCTGTCCACCCCAAGGGTCTCGATCCGCCCCGCCGAGCTGAGAGCATAGGCAAGGTTTCAACGAAACGGAGCAGTCGATGCCGGAAAGCGGCCAGAAAACAACACAAGGACACATAGCCGGACCGCCGTCGGTCGCCCCCGGCGCCGTTTCCGTCCCGGCCGCCCGGCGGGCCGGACTGCTCGTCACCCTCGTCCTCGGCGGACTCACGGCCCTCCCGCCGCTGTCCATGGACATGTACCTGCCGGCGCTGCCGGACGTCACCCGCTCGCTCACCGCCCCCGCGGCCACCGTCCAGCTCACCCTCACCGCCTGCCTCGCCGGCATGGCCCTCGGCCAGCTCGTCGTCGGCCCCATGAGCGACAAGTGGGGCCGCCGCCGGCCCCTCCTCGTCGGCATGGTCGTCTACGTCCTCGCCACCGCCGTCTGCGCCTTCGCCCCCAGCGCCGAGCTCCTCATCGCCTTCCGGCTCCTCCAGGGCCTGGCCGGCGCCGCCGGCATCGTCATCGCCCGGGCCGTCGTCCGCGACCTCTACGACGGCGTCGAGATGGCCCGCTTCTTCTCCACCCTCATGCTGATCTCCGGCGTGGCGCCGATCATCGCGCCGCTCATCGGCGGACAGATCCTGCGGATCACCGACTGGCGGGGCGTCTTCCACGTCCTCGCCGTCATCGGCGTCCTCCTCACCCTCGTCGTGTGGCGCTTCCTGCACGAGACGCTGCCCCCGGAGCGGCGCCAGGAGGGCGGCGTCGGCCAGGCCCTGCGGACCATGCGCGGACTGCTCGCAGACCGCGTCTTCACCGGCTACATGCTGGCCGGCGGCCTCGCCTTCGCGGCCCTCTTCGCCTACATCTCGGCGTCCCCGTTCGTCGTCCAGGAGATCTACGGCGCCTCCCCGCAGACCTTCAGCCTCCTCTTCGGCCTCAACTCCGTCGGGCTCGTCGCCGTCGGCCAGGTCAACGGCAAGCTGCTCGTCGGACGGGTCAGCCTCGACAAGGCCCTCGGCGTGGGCCTCTCCGTGATCCTCCTCGCCTCGACGGCGCTGCTCCTGATGACCACGGGCGTCTTCGGCGAGGTCGGACTGGTCCCGATCGCCGCCGGCCTCTTCGTCCTGATGTCCGCGATGGGCCTGGCGATGCCGAACACCAACGCGCAGGCCCTCATGCGCACCCCGCACGCGGCCGGCTCCGCCTCCGCGCTGCTCGGCACCTCCTCCTTCCTCATCGGCGCGGTGGCCTCGCCGCTCGTCGGCATCGCGGGCGAGCGGACCGCCGTCCCCATGGCCGTCGTCCAGGTCTCCTGCGCCGCCGCCGCCCTCGCCTGCTTCCTGCTGCTGTGCCGCCCGTGGCGCGTCGCCCGGGAGAGGACCGCGCCCTGATGTGACGATCCCGGGATGTGCCACTACTGCGGTTGCCGCGACATCCCGCTGATCAAGGAGTTCATCGCCGAGCACGAGGCCGTCACCGACCTCGGCGGCGACGCGGTCCGCGCGCTCGACGCGGGCGACCGCGCGAGGGCCGCGGCCCTCGCCGGAGAGATGGCGGTGCGGCTGCGCGGCCACTGGGCCGGCGAGGAGGCGGGCCTCTTCCGGGTCATGGCCGAGAACGAGGAGTACGCGGGGTACGTCTCCGCGCTCGTCGCCGAGCACCGCGAACTCGACGCCTTCCTCACCGCCCTCGACCTGGACGACCCCGCCCAGCGGACCGCCTTCGTCCGCGCCGTCGACGAGCTCCACGAGCACATCGCCAAGGAGGAGGACGGACTCTTCCCCGCCTCCCTCACCGAACTCACCGGCGACCAGTGGGACCTGGCGATGTCGGCCTGGAGCACGGTGCACGGCCGCCCGGTCGCCCCGGCCGGGACGACCGACGCCGGCGCCTAGACTGGGTCGGTGAACGTCTCCTCCGCCTCCGCCGAGTCCCTGCGCGCCGCCCTCGCCGGGCTGCTGGACGGGCTGCCGCCCTCGCAGACCACGAAGGCCGTGGACCGGCTGATCGCGCACTACCGGGGGACGACCCCGACCGACGCGCCCGTGCTGCGGGACCGGTCGGACGTGGCCGCGTACGCCGCCTACCGGATGCCCGCCACCTTCGAGGCCGCCCGGGGCGCCCTGGAGGCGCTGTGGGCGGCCGCCCCGGAGTGGACGCCCGGCACCCACACGGACGTCGGCGGCGGGACCGGGGCCGCGAGCTGGGCCGTCGCCGACGTGTGGGAGGGCGGGCCGCGCAGCACCGTCCTCGACTGGGCCGAGCCCGCGCTCGCGCTCGGCCGGGAGCTGGCCGACGGGGTCCTGGACGCCGCGTGGCGGCGCGAGCGGATCGGCACCGCGCTGCGGCTCGACGAGACCGACCTGGTCACCGTGTCGTACGTGCTCAAGGAGCTGACCGAGGGCGACCGGACCGCGCTCGTCGCGGAGGCCGCCCGCGCCGCGCGCGGCGCCGTCGTCGTCGTCGAGCCCGGCACCCCCGACGGCTACGAGCGGATCATCGCCGCCCGGTCCGTGCTGATCGACGCCGGCCTCACCGTCGCCGCGCCCTGCCCGCACAGCGGCGCCTGCCCGATCGAGCCCGGCACCGACTGGTGCCACTTCTCGGCGCGGGTCAGCCGCTCCTCGCTGCACCGGAAGGTCAAGGGCGGCTCGCTGCCCTACGAGGACGAGAAGTACGCGTACGTCGCCGCCACCCGCTTCCCCGTGCGCCCGGCGCCCGGCCGCGTCGTCCGCAGGCCGCAGATCCGCAAGGGCCTCGTCCTGCTCGACCTCTGCGCCCCGGAGGGACTCGGCCGCGAGACCGTCACCAAGCGCCACGGACCCCTGTACAAGCGGGCCCGCGACGCCGAGTGGGGCGACTCCTGGCCGCCCGCCGGCCAGGACTAGGGCCTAGGGCCGCAGCTCCTGGGTGCAGCACTTCACGCTGCCGCCGCCCTTGAGGAGTTCGCCGAGGTCCATGCCGAGCGGCTCGAAGCCGCGGTCCCGCAGCGGGCCGAAGAGGCCCGTCGCCGTCTGCGGGAGCAGCACGTGGCGGCCGTCGCTGACCGCGTTGAGCCCGAGGGCCGCCGCGTCCTCCTCGGTCGCCAGGAGGGCGTCGGGGAAGAGCCGGGCGAGGACGGCCCTGCTGCCGGGGGAGAAGGCGCCGGGGAAGTACATGACCTCGTCGGCCGCCTCGTCGAGGACGGACAGCGCCGTGTCCAGGTGGTAGTAGCGCGGGTCCACCAGCTCCAGGCCGATCACGGGCCGGCCGAAGAACTCCTGGGCCTCGCCGTGCGACAGCGGGCTGGAGCGGAAGCCGGTGCCGGCCAGGATCCAGGAGGCGGTCACGGCGAAGTCGCCCTCGCCCTCGTTGACGTGCAGCGGGAGCCCCAGGTCCTCCTCGGCCCAGCCGTTGCGGCGGAACCACGCGAGGTGCGCGTCGGCCTCGGCGGTCCGCTCCGGGTGGGCGAAACGGGCGCCGAGCACCCGGCCGCCGACGACGGTCGCGCCGTTGGCCGCGAAGACCATGTCCGGCAGTGCCGGGTCGGGGTCGAGGAGTTCGACGGTGTGCCCGAGGGCCAGATAGCGGTCGCGGAGGTCCTCCCACTGGGCGAGGGCGAGCGGCAGGTCGACGGGTTTCGTCGGGTCCATCCACGGGTTGATGGAGTACGTCACCGTGAAGTGCGCGGGTGGGCACATCAGGTAGCGGCGGGGCGAGGACTCGCGCGGAGTGGAGCGCAATCGGGCCTCCTCACGGACGGTGGCCCGCCGGGGCGGGCCGTGGATCGGTGGAGCCATGGTCCGCTCTCGCGGGCCCGCGCGCAGTGGACCGTTCGGGTGGTTCGTCCTGCGCACACCCGATCGACTTCCGGACGCCCACTGACGAGACGACCCGTCTCGCCCGATGGTAGATTCGGCGCCATGCCCGAGCCCAAGGCCCCCGACGCCTCCCGCCGCAGCGAGCGCTCCCGCCGCGCCATCTTCGACGCCGCCCTCGCCCTCGTCTCCGAGACCGGCTACGCGAAGACCACCGTCGAGGGCATCGCCGCCCGCGCCGGCGTCGGCAAGCAGACCATCTACCGCTGGTGGCCCTCCAAGGCCGCCGTCCTCCTCGACGCCTTCCTCGACCTCGCCGCCCGCGCCGCCGAGGAGGCCGGCGCCACCGGGGGACAGACCGAGCTGCCCGACACCGGCGACCTCGCCGCCGACCTCCGGCTCGTCCTGCGCGCCACCGTCGACGAACTCAACAACCCGCTCTACGACGCCCCCACCCGCGCGCTCGCCGCCGAGGGCTCCACCGACCCCGAGCTCGGCGCCCGCTTCACCGCCGCCCTCCTCGAACCCCAGCTCCAGGTCTTCGGCCGCCGCATCGAGGCCGCCCAGGCCGCAGGCCAGGCCGATCCGGCCGTCGACCCCCGGCTCGCCACCGAACTCCTCGTCGGCCCGCTCCACCACCGCTGGCTCCACCGCACCGGACCCCTCGACCACGCCTACGCCGACGCCCTCGTCGAGCACGCCCTGCGCGGTCTCACGCCCCGCCCGTGACGAGCGTGAGCGTCGTCACCGGCCCCCGGTTCCCCACTCCGGTCACCCGGGGAGCAGGATGGTGGGACCATGGGCAGAGCCGAACGGGCGAGCATGAGCTGTGAGGGGATAGATGGGCGACGGCATCGGCCGCTACCGCGGCACGGAGAGCAAACTCGCACAGTGGCTGCGCAGGCGCCCGAAACGCACCGCGGCCGACGACGGGAACACCCGCGAGACGCTGCTCCTGGCCGTCGCCGCCGCCGGACTGCCCCTGGCCCCCGCCGCCTATCCCGTCGGCTACAGCTGTTCCTGTGAGCGGATCGGCTGTCCGACCCCCGCCCGGCACCCGGTCTCCTTCGCCTGGCAGACCCAGTCGACCACCGACCGCGCCCAGATCGAGCGCTGGGCGCGCAACGAGCCCGAGGCCAACTTCATCACCGCCACCGGCATGGTCCACGACGTCCTCGACGTGCCGCTGGCCGCCGGCCGCTCCGCCCTCGAACGGCTCCTCGCCGAGGGCGTCGAGGTGGGACCGGTCGCCGAGTCCGCGGACAGCACCGGCGACGGCGGCCGGATGCTCTTCTTCACCGCCACCCGGGGCACCCCCGAGGACGAGGACGAGTGGTGGCCCTGCGAGCTCGACTGCCATCCCGAGACCATGGACGAGCATCCCGGCCTGCGCTGGCACTGCCGCGGCAGCTACGTCCTCGTGCCGCCCGCCCGGCTCCCCGGTGACGAGGCCGGCCACCCGGTCGTCGGCTGGGTCCGCGGCCCCGAGCACGCGCTGCCCGACCCGCTGAACCTCCTGGAGACCCTCACCGACGCCTGCGCCCGGCACGCCGCCGAGCGCGCGGCCGAGGGCGACGAGCACGCCGCCCACGCCGTCGCCTGGCCGCTCACCCGCTGAGCGCCGCCCCCGGCCGGGGGCGGGGTCAGGAGCCCTCGACGGAGACGACGCCCTGGAGGCGTCCGGCGAAGGTGACCGCGTCCTTCTCCGTGCCGGCGGGCTTCACCAGGACGACCTGGCTCGACATCCACTCCTTGGTCACCGTGTTCACGACCTCGCCCTTCATCAGGGCCTTGAGCTCCGGGCCCACCTTCGGGCGGTAGCCCTTGGCGGTCGTCTGGCGCTCGTAGTGGCGGCTGGCGAAGAAGACCAGCGCCCCGCCGTCCTTCGTCGCCAGCGCCAGCGGCGCGAAGTCGCCCGTGTCGGCGGGCCGGTCGATCCACTGGGTCGCCAGGCCCGGCCGCTGGGCCGTGCGGGCCCGCTTCTCGCGCCACTGGCTGGTGTGCGCGCCCGCCGCGAAGGAGCCCGTACCGCCGTCCTTGAGATAGTCGGCGTACCGCTCGCTCAGCTCCTCCGGCGCGATCGCCGTCGCCTTCGAGGCGGCCGGGAGCGGCACCTCGTCGCCCCGCTCCTCGGCGAACTCGGGCATCGCGTCCGGGCCGACGATCGCCAGGTGGGCCGCCTTCCACGGCCGGTCCGGGCCGTCCTTGAGGAAGGCGACGAGCCAGCGGTTCCCCGCCTGCGGGGTGCCGTCGTCGCGGCTGGCGTCGGCGTCCGCGACGAACCAGCGCGGCCAGCCCGCCTTCGCGGGGACCAGGAAGCGGGCGTCGCGCAGCTCCAGCGGCTGGTGCTTCGGGTTTCCCCCCGGCTGGGTCACCGACTTCGACTTGAGGCCGGCCTGGTTGATCGCCCCCAGTGGGCCGGTCACCTGAGCGGCGTCGAGCGTCGGGTCGTTGGCCTTGTCGGCCCGGTTGAACGCGGTGACGAAGGCGGCCAGCGCCGCCGACGCCTCGTCGGGCGTAGCCCCCGGCACGACCGCGGTCTCACCGTGGACGGTCACACAGCCGCTCGCCGTCAGCGCCACGACGGTCGCCGCGGCGAGGGCCGCCGGGGCCCCGCCGCGACGGGGCCTCTCAGACCGCCGGGTCTGCCGCTCCAGCCTCAGCCTTCTCATCGGTCGCCTTCTGCTTCTCCACGCGCACGGACGGACCCGACCCTATCGGGGCGAGGAAGAGCGCGAGCGTCGGGATCAGATACAGCGCCCACACCGTGACCTGAAGGACCGTCGGGTCGGGCTGGAAGTTGAACACGCCCTTGAGGAGCGTGCCGTACCAGCTGTCCGGCGGGACCGTCGCCGAGATGTCGAACGCCTTGTCGGCGAGCCCGCCGAGGAAGCGCGCCTCCTGGAGGTCGTGCACGCCGTACGCGAGGACGCCCGCCGCGACCACGACCAGCATCCCGCCGGTCCAGGTGAAGAACTTCGCCAGGTTGATCCGCAGCGCGCCCCGGTAGAACAGCCAGCCCAGCAGCACCGCCGTCAGCAGGCCCAGGACCACGCCGAGCAGCGGCGCGTGGCTGCCGTCGGAGGAGGCCCGTACCGACGCCCACACGAAGAGCGCGGTCTCCAGGCCCTCCCGGCCCACCGCCAGGAAGGCGGTGGCGACCAGCGCGCCGGTGCCCATGGCCAGGGCCGCGTCCAGCTTGCCGTGCAGCTCCGCCCGCAGGTGCCGGGCGGTCTTCTTCATCCAGAAGACCATCCAGGTCACCAGGACCACGGCGAGGATGGACAGCGAGCCGCCGAGCAGCTCCTGCGCCTCGAAGGTCAGCTCCTGGGAGCCGAACTCCAGGCCGGCGCCGAAGGCGAGCGCGATGCCGACGGCCACGCCGATGCCGGCCCAGATCGGCTTCAGCGCGTCCCGCCGGCCGGTCTTCACCAGATAGGCGATGAGGATGCAGACGACGAGGCTGGCCTCCAGCCCCTCGCGCAGGCCGATCAGATAGTTGCCGAACACGGCGGATACCTCCCAGGGTTACGAGAAAAGGCCGCGGCCCCACCAGTCGTCCGCGTCGCGGACGCCCGGCGGGACGGCGAAGACCGCCGAACCGACGTGCTGGATGTACTCGTTGAGCGCGTCCGCCTTGGCCAGCGCGGTCTGCACCGGGACGAAGCCGGACCGGACGTCCCGCTGGTAGGCGAGGAAGAACAGGCCCGCGTCGAGCCGGCCGAGGCCGTCCGTGCCGTCGGTGAAGGAGTAGCCGCGGCGCAGCAGGTGCGCCCCGCCGTTGGCGTCCGGGTGGGCGAGCCGGACGTGCGAGTCCGGCTTCATCGCCTTGAGGAACGGCTCGTCGTGCTCCTTCGCCTTCCCGACGGGCGCGCCCTCCTTCTTGTCCCGGCCGAAGATGTCCTCCTGCTCGGCGAGCGGGGTGCGGTCCCAGGTCTCGACGTTCATCCGGATCCGGCGGGCGACCAGGTAGGAGCCGCCTGCCATCCAGGCGCCGCCGCCGGTGGCCTCCTTCGCGCCGACCCAGACGTGCCGGTCGAGGGCGGCGGTGTCGGTGCCGGCGACGTTGCGGGTGCCGTCCTTGAAGCCGAAGAGGTTGCGCGGGGTCTGCGCGTCCGGGGTGGTCGAGGACGTCTTGCCGAAGCCCAGCTGGGACCAGCGGACCGCGACCGTGCCGAAGCCGATCCGGGCGAGGTTGCGGATGGCGTGCACCGCGACCTGGGGGTCGTCGGCGCACGCCTGCACGCACAGGTCGCCGCCGCTGCGCGCCGGATCGAGGTTGTCGCCCGGGAACCTGGGCAGCTCCACCAGGGCCCCGGGCCGCTTGTCCTTCAGCCCGAAGCGCCCGTCGAAGAGCGAGGGGCCGAAGCCGATGGTGAGGGTGAGGCGGGACGGCTTGAGGCCGAGGGCCTCACCGGTGTCGTCCGGCGGCGCCTCCGGGAGGCCGCCGTAGGCGCCCTCGCCGACCTCGCGTCCCGCGGTCATCCGCTCGGCGGCCCGGGTCCACTCCCGCAGGAGCTTCTCCAGCTTCTCGCGGTCGTCGGTGGTGACGTCGAAGGCGGCGAAGTGCAGCCGGTCCTGGACGGCGGTGGCGATGCCGGCCTGGTGCGGCCCGTGGAAGGGCACGGCGGCACCGCTGTCCGCGACGGGCGCGGTGGCGTCCCCGTCGCGGGTCAGCGCCGCGGCGCCGCCGGCCACGGCGGCACCGAGGGCGAGGCCGCCGCCGCCGGCGAGGACGGTGCGGCGGGCGGGGCCGCCCCCGGGGGTCGGTTCGGGCGTCACTTGACGACCGCCGCGGCGAGCTTGGAGAGCGGCTCGGCCAGCGCGTTGACGCCGTCCGACAGTTCCTTGCGCGCCGGGTCGCCGACCTTGTCGTAGGAGGTGAAGTCGTAACCGGCCTTGTCGGCGCGGTACTTGTCGAGCAGCGTGTTCAGCGCGGCGAACTGCTTGTCGAGTTCGGCGACGAGCGCGGCGTCGTTCTTGGTGGCGACCGGCCGGAGCAGGTCGAAGGACTTCTGCGCGCCCTCGACGTTGGCCTTGAAGTCGACCAGGTCGGTGTGGGAGTAGCGCTCCTCCTCGCCGGTGACCTTGCCGGTGGCGACCTCGTCGAGGAGCTCCTTGGCGCCGTTGGCCATCGAGGTGGGGGTGATCTCGGCGGTGCCGACGCGCTTCACCCAGTCCGCGAGGTCCTTGTCGAGGAGGTCGGCGAGCTGCTTCTCGCGGGCGGTGATCTTCTTGTCCTGCCAGAGCGCCTTCTCCAGGCGGTGCCAGCCGGTCCAGTCCTTCGCCGGGTCCTGGCCCTCCTCCAGGCCGTCCTCGCGGACGTCGACCTTCGGGTCGATGTCGCCGAAGGACTCGGCGACCGGCTCGGTGCGCTCCCAGCCGATGCGGGAGGGGGCGTAGGCCTTCTTCGCGGCCTCCAGGTCGCCGGCGCGGACGGCGTCGGTGAAGACCTTCACCTTCGGCAGCGTCTCCTCGGCCTGGGCCTGGACGTACTGGCGGTAGGCGGCGACGGCGGCGTCCATCTCGGCGGAGCGCTTCGGGGCGGCGGCGTCGCCGCCGGTGAGGGTGACGGCCTGGCGGATGCCGGCGCCGGTCATGCCGGGCTTGCAGACGATCGCGTACGAGCCGGCCTTGATCTCGGCGGTGAGCGTGGCCTTGGTGCCGGGGCCGATGTTCTCGCGCTCGGTGACGATCCGGTCGTCCGGGTAGAGGACGTAGACCTCGGTGATCTTGGAGCCGCGGTTCTCCACGTTCAGGGTGACGTGGCCGGCCGGGAACTCCTTCTTCGACACCTCGCAGGAGTCGTCCTTGGCGGTGACGGTGACGCCGTCGCCCTCCGCCTTGGCGTCGCTCTTCGCGGTGCATCCGGTGACGGCGGCCAGGACGGCGGCGCCCGCCAGGGCGGTGACGGCGGTGGTGCGGACGGCTCGCATGAAGGCTCCAGGACGGGGGGACGGGACGGGTGTGCCACTGAGGCGGACCTAACTTAACCGAGGCTTACCTCAGTCAAACCCGCCCGTCCAGTGATGTGACTCTCACGTCCGGCGGATCGGACACAGCGCGGTCACAGGTGCGCCATGACCGCCCCATCCCCGGGTCAAGCACCGGTCAAGCAGGGTGGTTTGCCCCGCTCTGCACCGCCTCCGCGTCCCGCCGGGGAACGACCTGCGGGACGCCCGTCCGCGGGTGCGGGAAGACCTCCACCGGCTGCCGGTAGACCCGGCTCAGCAGCTCCTCGCCGAACACCCCGGCGGGCGGCCCGTCGGCCGCCACCCCGCCCCCGTGGACGACCCCCACCCGGTCCGCGTGCGCCGCCGCGAGCCCCAGGTCGTGCAGCACGACCACCACCGCGTCCCCGGCCGCCGCCCGCTCCCGGCAGACCCGCAGCACCAGTTCCTGGTGGCGCAGGTCGAGCGCGGCCGTCGGCTCGTCGAGCAGCAGCAGCCCGGCCCGCTGGGCCAGCACACGGGCCAGCGCCACCCGGGCCCGCTCCCCGCCGGAGAGCGCGGAGAAGGGGCGCGCGGCGAACTCCGCCACCTCGGTCGCGGCCATCGCCTCCGCCACCGCCGCCTCGTCCTGGGCCTCCCGCTCCGTCCCCGCCCACGGCGCCCGGCCCATCCGGACCACCTCCGCGACCGGGAAGGGGAAGGACAGCTCGGCGGTCTGCGGCAGCACGGCCCGGCGCAGCGCCAGTTCGGGCGCGCTCCAGTCGCCGGCGGCCCGTCCCCCGATCCGTACCGTCCCCGCCGCGGGCGCGAGGTCCCCGGCGAGCACGGACAGCAGCGTCGACTTCCCGGCGCCGTTCGGGCCCACCAGGGCCAGCACCTCGCCGGCGCGCACCTCGATCCCGGCCCCGTCGAGGACGGCCCGGCGGCCCCGCACCACCCGCACCCCGTCCGCCGCCGCCACGACCGCGCCGCGCTCCGCCGTCGCCGGCAGCTCCCGGGTACGCCTCCTGAACACGCCGGTCACGCCCTTCACGCCCAACCACCCTGCTTCCGACGGGTCCTTCTGAGCAGCCAGAAGAAGAACGGGCTGCCGATGAGGGCGGTGAGGACGCCCAGGGGGAGTTCGGCGGGGGCCGCGAGGGTGCGGGCCGCCAGGTCGCCCGCGGTGAGCGCGACCGCGCCGCCGAGCGCGCTGCCGGGGATCAGGAAGCGGTGCCCGGGCCCGTTCGCCATCCGCAGCACGTGCGGGACGACCAGGCCCACGAAGGTGACGATGCCGGAGACCGCGACCGCCGCCGCCGTGAGCAGCGCCACCACCAGGATCAGCGCGATCCGCAGCCGCTCCACCTCCACGCCCAGGTGCCGGGCCGGCCCCTCGCCGAGCGCGAGCAGGTCGAGCCGGCGGGCGTACAGCGGGGCGACGGCCAGGCCGAGCAGGGCGCACGGCAGCACCGCGAGCACCTTCGGCCAGGTGGCCTGCGCCAGCGAACCGAGCTGCCAGAAGGTGATCTGGCTGATCTGCGCGTTGTCCGCGAAGAAGATGAAGAGCCCGATGAGCGCGCCCGCGAAGGCGGTCACCGCGATGCCGGTGAGGATCAGCGTGACGACCTCCGTCCGGCCGCCCGAGCGGGACATCGCGTACACCGCCACCACCGTGACCAGGCCGCCCGCGAAGGCGAAGACGGTGACCGTCCAGGTGCCGAGGAAGCCCGCGCCGAGCACGATCGCGCCGACCGCGCCGACGGCCGCGCCGGAGGAGACGCCGATGACGCCGGGTTCGGCGAGCGGGTTGCCGAAGACGCCCTGCATCAGCGCGCCGGCGCAGCCGAGGGAGGCGCCGACGAGGAGGGCGAGGACCACCCGGGGCAGCCGGATGTTCCACAGCACGCTCTCGGCGGTCCGGTCCAGCGCGTGCCCGCCGAGGCCGGTGCGGTGCTGGACGGAGGCGAGGACGTCGCCGAGCGGGATGTCGTACGCGCCGACGCCCGCGGACAGCAGGGCGAGCAGCAGCAGCGCGGCGAGCAGCCCGCCGGTGAGCAGCGCGGCGCGGCCGTGGCGGGGCGGCGGCGGGGCCGCCGCCAGCGCCGCGGGGAGCACCGGGCGTTCCCGTACGGCCGTCACTTCCCCTCCCCGTACAGCTGGTCCACGAGCGAGGCGAGCACGCGGTCGGTGCGCGGCCCGTAGTTGAGGAGGACGCCGTCGTCGACGGAGACCACCCGGCGCGCGGCGCCGGCCGGGGTCTCGGCGACGCCCGGGATCTTCACGAGTCCGTCGATCCCGCCGACGGACTCCAGGCCCTTGGACATGACGAGGATCGCGTCCGGCGCGGCGGCGGCGAGGGCCTCGCTGGTGATCGGGGTGAAGTCCTTCTCCAGTCCGGACTCCTTGCCCGCGTCGACCGCGCCGGCCGCCTCCAGGAGGGAGCTCGCCCCGGACCCGGCGCCGCCGAGGAGGTAGACGGCGGCGGAGCCGCGCACGTAGAGGAAGGCGACGCGCGGCCGGTCGGCGTGGGCGGGGATCTTCTCCCGTACGGCGTCGAGCCGTTCGGCGGTCCGCTCGCGCAGGGCGGTGCCGGAGGCGGGGACGCCGAGCGCGGCGGCCACGTCGTCGATGCGGGTGCCGACGTCGTCGAGGTCCTCGGCGGCCGGGACGACGACGAGCGGGACGCCCGCGTCGCGGATCTGGGCGACGGCCTCGGCGGGTCCGGTGGTGGACTCGGCGAGGACGAGGGTCGGCCTGAGGGAGAGGACGCTCTCGGCGGAGACGTCGTGGGCGCGGGTCACCACCGGCAGTTCCGCGGCCTGTTCGAAGGTGGCGGTGACGTCCCGGGCCACGACCCGGTCGCCGAGGCCGAGGGTGAAGACGATCTCGCTGAGCGAGCCGCTGAGCGGCACGATCCGCTCGGCCGAGTCGACGGTCACCCGCCGGCCGTCGGCGGAGGCGACGGTGACGGGCAGTCGGGGGGAGCCGGGGGAGGGGAGCGGTTCGACCCGGTCGGGGGCGGCCGCCGGGTGCGCCGCCGCGGAGGGGGCGGCCGGGGTGTTCCCGCCGCCGCACCCGGTCGCCGTGAGGGCGAGGGCGATTACTGCTGTCAGCGCTCCCGCGAGGCGAGTTCTGCGCACCGGGCACCGTCCTGTCGTTCCGCTGGGGGGAGTTCGTCGCCCGGCCGGGTCGGTTCTCGGGAGGAGGGTTCCGGCCGGGACGGGATGTAGCTTAGGTTAGCCTTACCTCACCTGCTAGCCCCTCGGAGGGGTGCTCCATGCTGCTGTCCAGACCCTGCCGCGCACTCGCCGTGACCCTGTTCGCGGCGCTGCTCGCCGCCCTCGTCCCGGCCGCCGCCGCCCACGCGGAGAGCCGCCCGGTGCAGGGCGGACGGCTGGACTGGGGCATCAAGTCCTCCTTCCAGAGCTACGTCACCGGGCCCGTCGCGCACGGCGGCTGGAGCCTCACCGGCGGCGCCGCCACGGTCGGCTCCCAGTACCGCTTCCACTCCGCGCGGGGCTCGTACGACCCCGTCACCGGCGCCTTCGAAGCCGCCTTCTCCGGCGGCGTCCACTTCACCGGACACCGCAAGGCCGACGGCACGAACGAACTCGACCTCACCATCAGCCGCCCACGGATCCGGATCCAGGGCGGCGCCGGAACCCTCTACGCCGACATGGCGAGCAAGGCCAAGGGCAGCGGCCGGACCACCGTCAGCTCCCAGGTCCCGCTCGCCACGCTCGGCCTCGGCGGCGTCGACATGCGCGGCGGGGCAGGTCCCGTCTCCCTCGCGAACGTCCCCGTCACCCTCACCGCCCAGGGCGCCGGCGCCTTCGCCGGCTACTACCCGGCCGGCACCGCGCTCGACCCGGTCAGCCTCACGGTCGACGTCGAGGCGGCGGCCCCCGCCGCCTCCCCGACGACCGCACCGGCGGCGACCCCGAGCACCACCCCGACGACGACCCCGAAGCCGAAGGCGACCGCCGGAGCCTTCCGCACCGCCGCCGTCGACTGGGGCGTCCGCCGCACCTTCCGCGAGTACGTCACCGGCGCCATCGCCCAGGGGAAGTGGACCCTCGCCGACGGAGCCCAGGACGGCGGGGCCCTCTTCCGCTTCCCCTCCGGCACCGGCCGCTACGACCCCGCCGCGGGCACCCTCGACGCCGCCTTCGCCGGCAGCGTCCGCTTCACCGGCAGCCACCTCGACCTCACCCTCGCCCGGGTCACCGTCACCGTGACCGGCGGCACCGGCACCCTCGCCGCCGACGTCACCAGCGCCGGGAAAACCGAACGGGCCGTCCCCCTCGTCACCTTCGCCGCCGGCCGCCTCGCCCCGGTGAACGGCCTCGCGGCCGTCACCGAGGCCCCCGCCGAGCTCACCGAGGGCGGCGCCCGCGCCTTCGGCGGGATGTACAGGGCCGGCACCGCGATGGACCCGGTCTCCCTCGCCGTCTCCGTCGACCCGGCCGCCGCGCTCCCCGCCCTGCCCGACCTCGGCAGCGCCCCCACGGACCCGCCCGCCGCCACGCCGTCCGCGAAGCCGTCGGCCTCCGCCGCACCCGTGACCGCCGCCGCCTCCACGGACTCCGGCACCCCCGCCGTCGTCTACGCCGGGATCGGCGCGGGCCTCCTGGCCGCCGCCGTCGTCGCGTACGCCCTCCTCCTCCGCCGCCGCACCGGGGCGACGCCCACCGACTGACCCACCCCCCCCTCGCCTCCCGTACGGGCCGTGCCTGACGCCCGCGCGGCGGCCCGCCACACCCTCGTACACCCCGAAGAACCCCCCCCGAAGCCCCCCGAACCCCCCGTTCCCGCCGAGGAGACACCCGACATGCCCACCCGCACGCGCCGCCCCGCCCTCCTGGCCGCCGCCGTCACCACGGCCGCCGCCCTGGGGGCCGGCGCCCTCACCCTCGCGCTCCCCGCGGCCGCCGCCGACACCGCCGCCCCGCCGATCCCCCTCGTGGAGGGCACCCTGGACTGGGGCATCAAGCAGTCCTTCCGCTCCTACCTCGCGCAGCCCTTCTCCAAGGGGAGGACGACGGTCGAGGGCGGCGCCACGCAGGCCGCCGGCAACGGCGTCTTCACCTTCGTCGACGGCACCGGCACCTACGACACGAGCGGCCACGGCACCGCCACCGCCTTCAAGGGCGGCGTCCACTTCGAGGCACACGAGGGCGTCCTCGACATCCGGATCTCCGACGTCCGCCTGAAGACCGCCGGTTCGGCCGCGCCCACCGGCGAGATCACCGCCGACGTCGTCACCAAGGAGAAGGACGGCACCTTCACCACCCGCGACGACGTCTCCTTCGCCGCGCTCGACATGAGCGGCGTCCGCCCCGGCCAGGGCGCCGGCGGCGCGATGGTCTTCAAGGACATACCCGCGAAGCTCACCGAGGACGGCGCCGCGGCCTTCGCCGGCTTCTACAAGGCGGGCGACGCCCTCGACGCCGCCACCCTCACCGTGAAGCAGGGCGCCGCCCCCACCACGCCGCCCACCACGCCCCCGACCACCCCGCCGACCACGCCCCCCACCACCCCGCCCACCACACCCCCGACCACCCCGCCGACGACGGCCCCGACGACGGCCCCCACCACCACCGCCCCCACCACGCCGGCGCCGACCACCACCGCCCCGAGCCCGACGGCGACTGCCACCACGCCCGCCGAGGACCCCGGCGTCGTCGCCGGGCGGCTCACCTGGGGCGTCCTGGAGCGCTGGCGGGTGTACGTCGCCGAGCGCTGCGACGGCACCGTCACCCCGGCCGCCGGAGCGGTCGCGTCCGGCTCCGGGTACGCCTTCCGGGTCGACGAGGCCGCCCTCGACGCGGACGCCCGCACCCTCACCGCCGCCTTCACCGGCCGGGTCGACTTCGTCTGCGCCGCGCACGGCATCGACTTGCGGATCGGCGGCCTGAAGCTCACCGCGAGCGGCACCACGGGCACCCTCACCGCCGACGTCACCACCGCCTCCGGCACCCGCCGGGACGTGCGCTTCGCCGAGCTCGACCTCACCAAGGCCGACTGGACCCCGAAGAAGGACGTCGTCACCCTCGCCGCGCTGCCCGCGAAGCTGACCGCCGACGGCGCCGCCCTGTTCGCCGCCCCCGGCGGAGCCTCGTACTACGACGCGGGCCTCGCCCTCGACCCGGTGACCGTCTCCCTCGCCCTCGACGAGGACGCCACCCTCCCCTCCGCGACCACCGGCTCGACCGGCACCGCGGGCTCGACCGGCTCCACCGGCTCCGGCACCACCGGCGCCGGCACGGTCGGCGGCGCGGGCACGGTCGGCGGTGCCGGGACCGTCGGAGACTCCGGAACGCTCGCCGCCACCGGCTCCTCCACCCCGACCGGCCTGCTGGCCGGCGCCGCCGCGCTCGTCGTCGCCGCGGGCGGGGCCGTCGTCGTCGCCGCCCGCCGCCGCACCACCGACGGCACCGAGGCCTGACCGGCCGCCACCCGAAAAAACGGCAGGGCCGCACCCCGGAAATCGAGGTGCGGCCCTGCCGCCTGCGCTCGGATGGTTCAATTCCGCCATGAACACGACTGGGGTGACCGGCACCGAGATCGACGTCCTGCGGGTCTTCTGCGCGGGCGACGGCCGCCACGGCAACGCCCTCGGCGTCGTCCGCGACGGACGCACCCACCCCGACGAGTCGTCCCGGCAGGCGCTCGCCAAGGAGCTCGGCTTCAGCGAGACCGTGTTCGTCGACGACCCCGAGCGCGGGATCGTCGACATCTACACCCCGGGCCTGCGGCTGCCCTTCGCCGGGCACCCGCTCGTCGGCACCGCCTGGCTGCTCGACCTGGAGGTCGTCCGCCCGCCCGCCGGAGAGGTGTGGGTGCGCGGCGACGGCGAGTTCACCTGGATCGAGGCCCGCGCCGAGTGGGCCCCGCCGCGCACCCTGCGCCAGTACGGCTCCGCCGCCGAGGTGGACGCCCTGGAGGTGCCCGAGCCGGGGGAGTGGATCTACGCCTGGGCGTGGGAGGAGGAGGCCGCCGGACGGATCCGGGCGCGCGCCTTCCCCGGCCGCGGCGACGGCGTCGACGAGGACGAGGCCACCGGCGCGGCGGCCCTGCTCCTCACCGACCTGCTGGGCCGGGCCCTGAACATCACGCAGGGCCGGGGGTCGCAGCTGCTCACCGCCCCCGGCCCTGACGGCATCGTGGAGTTGGGCGGACGGGTCCGCCTGGAGGGCACCCTCACCCGGTGAGGGGCCCGGTCACGCGCTGAGCGGGAACTCGCCGCCCAGCTCGCGGAAGACGCCGGTGTTGAAGGCGAAGGCCCGCTTGCACTCGTCGACGATCCGCTGCTTCTCCAGGTCGTCCGCGTTCACCCCGTCGAGGAGTTCGCGGTAGGCCCGCTTGAAGGCCGCCGGATTGCCGATCGCGTCGAAGACGTAGAACCGCACGCCGTCGCCCTTGCGCTCGAAGCCCCAGGTCCGCTCGGCCTTGTCGCGGATGATCTGACCGCCCGACAGGTCGCCCAGGTAGCGGGTGTAGTGGTGGGCGACGTAGCCCGCGGGCCAGCTGCGGGCGCACTCGGCGACCCGCGCCGCGTACGCCTCCGTGGCGGGCAGCGCCGAGGCCCCGGCGCGCCAGCCGGGCCCGCGCAGATGGGCCAGGTCGGCCTCCAGGGCGGCCGTGCGGAAGAGCTCGGGCTGTATGAACGGCCCGGCGACCGGGTCCTCCCGCAGCGCCTCCGCACCCTCCTCCAGGGCCCGGTACACGAACCAGAGCTGCTCCGTGTAGCGGGCGTAGGCGTCCACACCCAGGCGTCCGCCGAGGAGGTCGCCCATGAAGGACGAGGTCTCCGCCTCGGTGTGCTGCTCGTGCGAGGCCGTGCGGATCAGGGTGGAGAAGGGGGTGTCCAAGGCGTGCCTCCGGGACCGATGGGGCGGGAACCAGTGACCTGATGGTGCCAAGTTAGGCTTACCTAAGTCAACTGGTTCCCGACGACCTGTCGGTAAAGGCTGTACCCCGAAGGGGGCTCAGGGCAACGTCAGGATCTCCGCCCCCGTCTCGGTCACCACCAGGGTGTGCTCGAACTGGGCGGTCCGCTTGCGGTCCTTGGTCACCACGGTCCAGCCGTCGTCCCACATGTCGTACTCGTGGGTGCCGAGGGTCAGCATCGGCTCGATCGTGAAGGTCATGCCGGGCTGGATGACGGTGGTGTGGTGGGGCGAGTCGTAGTGCGGCACGATCAGGCCGGAGTGGAACGACGTGTTGATGCCGTGCCCGGTGAAGTCCCGCACCACGCCGTAGCCGAAGCGCTTGGCGTACGACTCGATGACCCGGCCGATGATGTTGATCTGCCGGCCCGGCTTCACGGCCTTGATCGCGCGGTTCAGCGACTCCCGGGTCCGCTCCACCAGCAGGCGCGACTCCTCGTCGACGTCGCCGCACAGGTAGGTGGCGTTGTTGTCGCCGTGCACCCCGCCGATGTACGCCGTGACGTCCAGGTTCACGATGTCGCCGTCGCGCAGCACCGTGGAGTCGGGGATGCCGTGGCAGATGACCTCGTTGACCGAGGCGCACAGCGACTTGGGGAAGCCCCGGTAGCCCAGCGTCGAGGGGTAGGCGCCGTGGTCGCACATGAACTCGTGCGCGACCCGGTCGAGCTCGTCGGTGGTGACGCCCGGGGCGATGTGCTTGGCGGCCTCCTCCATCGCCTGCGCGGCGATGCGGCCGGCGATCCGCATCCGTTCGACGGTGTCGGAGTCCTGCACCTCCGGCCCTGTGTAGGGGGTGGGAGCGGGCTTTCCGACGTACTCGGGGCGGCGGATCGAGCCGGGTACGGAGCGGGCGGGGGAGAGCTCCCCCGGTACGAGAAGCGACTGGCCAGACATGCCAGCGAGTCTAACGACCGCGTCTGGGGCAGCATGGTCCCGAGGGAAGGAGCCGACGACCATGGCCCTGTTCAAGAAGCGCACGGCCGGAAAGCCGGGCGAGTGGTACTACTGCCTGGAACACAAGAAGGTCGAGGAAGGGCCCGAATGCCCGGCGAAGAACCGATTCGGCCCCTACGCCACCCGTGAGGAGGCCTCCCACGCCATGGAGACCGCCCGCGAGCGCAACCTGGAGTGGGAGACCGACCCCCGCTGGCACGACCAGCCGAGGCCGGACGAGGACCAGGGCTGACGGCGGGCGGCCGGGAGCCGGATCACCCGGCCCCGGCCGCCGCCGTCTCCTGCTGGGCCTTGCGGCGCAGCGCGTCCTCGTCGGTGGCGGAGTCGTACCGCAGCAGCTTCGGCAGCGCCAGGCACAGCAGGCCCACGGACGCCACGCACGCCACCCCGCCCGCCCACACGGCGGTACGGGTCCCGGTCCAGCCCGCCATCACGCCCGCCCGCACCTGCCCGAGCTGCGGGCCCACGCTGTACGACAGCACCTCGATGCCCGCAAGCCGACCCCGCAGCTCCTCCGGGATCGTCTGGTTCCAGATCGTCGAGCGGCCCAGCCCGCTCAGCATGTCGCCGGCGCCCGCGAAGGCCAGGCACAGCAGCACCAGCCACACGTTCCCGAACCAGCCCGCGCCCGCGATCGCCAGCCCCCAGCCCGCCGCGCCGCCCGCCACCAGCAGCCCGTGCCGCCGCACCTTCGACGTCCAGCCGCTGGTCAGCCCCAGCACCAGGGAGCCGACCGAGCCGGCCGCGTACATCAGGCCCAGCGACCACGGCGCGTCCAGCTCGTCCGCGAGGAACGGGAAGACCGCGTTCGGGAAGGCGAAGACCATCGCCGCCAGGTCGATCGCGTACGTGCCCAGCAGCACCGGCCGCGACCAGGCGTACCGCGCGCCCTCCGCGATCGACCGCAGCGAGGGCTTCTCCGCGTCGTGCGCGGGCGGCGCGGGCGAGAGCCGGCGGCACATCAGCACCGACGCCGCGAACCCGGCCAGCGTCACCGCGTACGCCGGCGCGTGGCCCGCGTAGGCCACCACCACGCCCGCCAGCGACGGTCCCGCGATCGCCCCCAGCTGCCACCGCAGCGAGTTCAGGGCGGCCGCCGCCGTCTGCTGCTCGTGCGGCACGATCCGGGCCAGCAGCGAGTCCAGCGCCGGCCGCTGGAGTCCGGCCAGCGCCGACACCCCCGCCGCGACCACGTACAGCGGCCACAGCAGCGGCTCGTCCAGCAGCGCGTTGCCGAGCAGCAGCAGCGCCAGCAGCCCGAGCCCCGCCTCCGTCGCGACGATCACCCGCCGCCGGTCCACCGCGTCCGCCAGCGCCCCGCCGTACAGCCCGAACACCACCAGCGGCACCAGCTCCACCGCGCCCATCGCGCCCACCGCGAGCGGCGAGTCGGTCAGCTCCTTGATCTGGAGCGGCAGCGCCACCATCGCCATGGCACTGGCGAAGTAGGTGACGAGCCCCTGACCCCACAGCAGGCGGAAGTCACGGGAGGACCGCCACGGGGCGGTGTCGGGAAGCACGGCGGCGAGCCGGGCGCGGAGCGTGGAGGGCGCGGGGGAGGACACGAGGAGCCATGTTCCGTCCGCCGGTCGCCCCGGGCAACCGAATTCCGGTGCCCCCCGGCCCCGCCCTCACCAGCGCGCCGGCGGCGGCGACGTCAGACGGTCGGCCAGCAGGGAGAGCCGGTCGCGCAGGCGGCGGCCCCGCGGCGCGGGCAGGCTGTTCTCGCCCGCCGCCGCGCCCACCAGGTGCTGCACCGTGTCCAGGTCCACCTCCGCCCCCTCCGCGACGCTCAGCGCCTCGTGCGCGAGCCCCCGCACCTCCGGGTCGCCGCCGTCCAGCGAGAGGACCGTCGCGCCCGCCCGCCGCGCGTCGTGCACCCGCTGGAGCAGCCCCTCCTCCGGCCGCTCCGGCGCCACCACCAGCAGCGTCGCCCCCCGGCCCGCCGCCTCCAGGCGCTCCGGACCCACCGCCAGGTGCGCCGGGTCCCCCGGCCGCGCCCGGTGCCGCACCAGCGTCGGAGCCAGCTCCGGCAGCCCCGACCAGGCAGCCTCGTCCACCAGGTGCGCCGCCAGGTGCCAGGGCTCGTACGCCTCCGTGCCCACCAGCAGCAGCCCGCCCCGCCGCGGCACCACCGACGCCCGCAGCGTCCCGGCGAAGCGACGGGAGGCCGCCGGCCACTCCGTCCCGGCGAGCACTTCCCGCAGCAACGCGACCCGTACGGCATCCATGGCGCCGCATCCTGCCCCAGCGGACGCCCGCGCGCGGCCCGTTGTCCCCGATCCACCCGAACGGGGCCCGGACCGCTCGGTAGGGTCGGCCCATGACTTCCTCGACTTCCCCCCGCCCCGCCAAGGACCCCTGGGACCTCCCCGACGTCTCCGGGCTCGTCGTCGGCGTCCTCGGCGGCACCGGCGACCAGGGCCGCGGCCTCGCCTACCGCCTCGCCGCCGCCGGCCAGCAGGTGATCATCGGCTCCCGCGCCGCCGACCGCGCCGAGGCCGTCGCCGCCGAGATCGGCCACGGCGTCGAGGGCGCCGACAACGCCGAGTGCGCCCGCCGCAGCGACGTCGTCATCGTCGCCGTGCCCTGGGACGGCCACGCCAAGACCCTGGAGTCGCTGCGCGGGGAACTCGCCGGCAAGCTCGTCGTGGACTGCGTCAACCCGCTCGGCTTCGACAAGAAGGGCGCCTACGCCCTCAAGCCCGAGGAGGGCTCCGCCGCCGAGCAGGCCGCCGCGCTGCTCCCCGACTCCCGGGTCGCCGCCGCCTTCCACCACCTCTCCGCCGTCCTCCTCAAGGACACCTCGATCGCCGAGATCGACACCGACGTCATGGTCCTCGGCGAGGAGCGCGCCGACGTCGAGATCGTGCAGGCACTGGCCGGCCGCATCCCCGGCATGCGCGGCGTCTTCGCCGGCCGGCTGCGCAACGCCCACCAGGTCGAGTCGCTGGTCGCCAACCTGATCTCGGTGAACCGCCGCTACAAGGCCCACGCGGGCCTGCGCGTCACCGACATCTGAGCGGTCCTCCCGCCCCGGGGCGGAGCCGGAGAACGGACGCTTCGGGGCATGGGGGACACTGGTCGGGCACCGTCAGCCGTACCCGACAGGAGCCGACCCCCATGCCCCGTCTCGCCCTCTACGCCCTCGTGGTCTGCGCCCTGGCCGTCGCCGCCGCCGTGATCTCCTTCGTGAACGGCAGCTTCATCGGCGTCGTCTGGGTCCTCCTCGCCGGCCTCTCCTCCAACATGGCCTGGTACTACGTCCGCCGCGCCAGGGCCGAGCGGGCCGAGACCGCCGGGGTCTAGGGGCCGCCGCCGGGGGGCTAGATCGGGCAGTACTCCGGCGTCCCCTCCCAGAAGCGGAACAGCTCGGAGCCGCAGTAGCGGGTCAGGTCGTCGACCCCCAGCGACCGCATCAGGGCGTCGACCGCGTCGAAGAAGGCGCCGTTCACGACCGGCACGAAGAGCAGCGCGATCACGACGAAGAAGCCGTACGGCGCGTACGGCTCGATCTGCCGCTTCACCCGGTACGACAGCCAGGGCTCCACGATGCCGTAGCCGTCGAGCCCCGGCACCGGCAGCAGGTTCAGCAGCGCGGCCGTCACCTGGAGGAACGCCAGGAACGCCAGCGCGTACCGGAACGCCGCCGGCACCCCGTCGAGCATGCCCAGCCAGAACGGGGCCGTGCACACCACCGCGAACAGTACGTTCGCCAGCGGGCCCGCCGCCGAGACCAGGCTGTGCTTCCAGCGGCCCTTGATCCGGCCCTGCTCGATGAAGACGGCCCCGCCGGGCAGACCGATCCCGCCCATGATCACGAACAGCACCGGCAGGACCACGCTCAGGACGGCGTGGGTGTACGCGAAGGGGTTCAGGGTCAGATAGCCCTTGGCACCCACCGTGATGTCCCCGCCGTGCAGGGCCGTGCGGGCGTGCGCGTACTCGTGCAGACAGAGCGAGACGATCCACGCCGAGGTGACGAAGAGGAAGACCGCCACCCCGGGCAGGGCGGCGAAGTCCGTCCACACCGCCCATCCGGTGACCGCCATGACGGCGAGCACCGCCAGGAAGACGGGGCTGATCCGGCGCTCCTGGCGGCGGACGGCGGCCGAACTCATCACGGGCTCCCCCGGGGGCGTGCCCCGCACGGGTCGCGCGGGCTGTGTGCGGGAGAACGTACCGCCCCGCCCCCGGGTTCCCCCGGCGCGCGGCGGGCGACGGACCCTCACGGAGAATGGGGGAGTGCGTTACTGCCTCCTGGGACCGACCCGAGTGCTGACCGCCGACGGCAGCGAGCTGCCCGTCGGCGGCCCGCGCGTCCGCGCCCTGCTCACCGCCCTCGCCCTCCGGCCCGGCCGGGCGCTGCCCGTGGCCGCGCTCGTCGACGAGGTCTGGCACGGCGACGAGCCGCCCGCCGACGCCGTCGCCGCGCTCCAGGCCCTGGCCGGACGGCTCCGGAAGGCGCTCGGACGGGACCGGGTCCCCTCCGCCGAGGGCGGCGGCTACCGCCTCGGCGCCACCCGCGAGGACGTCGACCTCTTCCGCTTCGAACGGCTCGCCGCCGAGGGAACCGCCGCG
>NZ_BNBS01000072.1 GCF_014656075.1 Streptomyces hydrogenans | reverse complement strand
ACAGAGGATCGCAATTTCGCTCCCGGAAACTCGTCCGGGCCCTCGGCCGCCACCAGATGGTCGGCTCCATAGGAAGAGTCGGGGCGGCCGGCGACAACGCGGCCATGGAGTCCTTCTTCAGCCTGCTGCAGAAGAACGTCCTCGACCGACGCACCTGGTCCACCCGCGAGGAACTGCGGATCGCGATCGTGACCTGGATCGAACGGACCTACCACCGACGCCGCAGACAAGCCGCCCTCGGCCGGCTGACCCCCGTCGAATACGAGACCGTCATGACCACACCGGCCCTACAGGCCGCGTGACTAAACCTGTCACCCAACGCTGCATCAGACCCTCTTGTGCATCCCAAGGAGACACAAGAGCCCGTCTACGGGGTCAAAGGACTGGTCACCGACGCCTGGCTCCTGACCCGCCACTACCTCGCGCTGTTGGTGCTCCGCTCGATCGGCTATCGCGGCTCCTACCAGGACCTCTCCAGGACCAACAGGTGGGTCGGTGAGACCGAGCCCGTCCCATGGGCGTGAGGTCGCAAGCCTTCAGGGGCCGACAGCGCTCTCTCCGGGCTTGGAGGCCCCTGCGGTCGTGGCTTCCGGCGTCTGCGCGTTCGCTGGGAACGACGCGACGACATCCACGAAGCCTTCCTCGGCCTCGCCACCTGCCTCATCACCCACCGACACGTCCAACGCCTTTGGTAGAGGTCGTTTTCGCCCGATTTTTCATCCCTTGATGGGGTGTTCTGTGGTGTTCTTCGGGTCGCGCCAGGAGATGGTGTTCTCGCTGGTGAGGCGGCGGGCCGTGAGGCCGGTCATCGCGAGGTGGATCATGGCTTCGGAGCGGGTGGGCAGGGTTTCGTAGTCGCGGGCCAGGCGCCGGTGGAGCATGAGCCAGCCGTAGGTCCTTTTCACCGTCCACCGCTTCGGGATCGGAGTGAAACCCCTGGTCCCGGGCTTGCGGGTGGTGATCTCCATGTTGATGCCGAGGGTGGCGGCATGCTCGACGAGGTGCTGTCGGTAGCCGCCGTCGACCCACACCTTGCGGACCCGGGGGTGGTCGGCGGCGACCTGGTCGAGCAGCGTGGTGCCGGCCACCGAGTCCTGCACGCCTGCCGCGGTGACCAGTACGGCGAGGAGGAGTCCGAGCGTGTCAGTGACGATGCTCCGCTTCCGACCGACGATCTTCTTGCCGGCATCGATGCCCTGGCTCGAGGCCGGAACGCTGGTGGAGGTCTTGACGCTCTGCGCGTCGATCACACACGCCGAAGGCTCGCCGTTCCGGCCCTCCTTCTCGCGCAGCAGTTGCCGCAGGAGGCCGTTGAGCAGTGCGGGGCCGGTCAGACCGATCAGTGTGTACAGGCAAGCGGCGATGGTCAGGGTGAGGGTCCGGCCGCGTGGGGGTGTGGTCAGTAGCCAATCGCCTGGTTGACGGCGTTGCGGATGGCCATGTCCACGGCGCGTTCGCCCGCGAGTTCGTAGTACGAGCGGGCGCTGTCGGGGTGGTCTCGCAGTACGCCGGCGACGATCCGGGCGGCTTGGCCGCGCAGTCTGCGCAGCCATTTGCGGTTCTCGATCTGCTGGTCGAACTCGTTGGAGGCCTCGTCCCAGGTGCACATGCCACGGGCGGCCTCTTCCAAGAGGTCCCACTGCTGGTCCTCGGCGGCGCGGCGGGCGACGCCGCGAAGCCAGGCGATGGCCCGCTTGCATTCGTTGTAGTGCGGCCAGCCGGTTCCGTCGCCCTGGACGTGCCCGGTCATTGCCTCCACCAGGGTGCGGGTCTGCTCGGGGTGGTCCAGCAGGAGCGGGGCAATCGTCTCCATGTCCAGGCCGGGCAGGACGTCCAGGTAGAGCTCGTAGTCGCCGTTGTGGTCGGCGACCAGGGCCAGCAGCCGGCGGGCGGCGTCGGTGTCCCCGTCCTGGGCGGCCGCCAGAAGTTGGTGGGCCCGTGCGACGGGCAGGCCGATCTGCGGTGTGGTCTCCTGCTCGACCAGGTCGAGGAAGTCGGCGATCGTCTGCGGCCGCTGTCGCGGGTCGCGGTAGGTGCACCTGCGGACGACACCTCGCCAGGGCCCGGGGGGCAGCAGCGGCACGTTCACCTCCGGGGTAAGGCCGGTGAGCAGCCAGCCGATGACCTTGCCCAGGCTGTAGATGTCGCTGGCGGGCGAGGCATTGTGCGGGTCGACAGACAGCTCGGGGGCGCCGAACTCGATGGTTCCGATCTTGGTGCCGGTGCGGTTGGGGTTGGTGGTCTGTCCGCGGGGACGGCGCACGATGCCCCAGTCTCCGAGGACCCAGCGGTCGTCGAGGAACAGGATGTTGGCGGGCTTGATGTCGCGGTGCAGGTAGTCCATGTGGTGGGCGTCGGCCAGGGCGGAGGCGACCGCGTCGACCAGGGCCCGCAGGGCGGTCGGGTCGCGCTGCAGCTCAGGCTGCAGGCGTTCGGCGGTGTTCTGGGCCATCGGCATGACGAACCACTCGGCGCGTGGGCTGAAGTCGAGGACCGGCATCACGTGGCGGTTGGTGCCGAGCTTCTGCGCCACCTCGATCTCGCGTAGCATCCGCGCGGTCAGGTTCTCGCGCAGCGAACGGGGCTTCTTGAAGGCGACAACGGTCCGGGTCGCCTTGTGCACGGCCTCGTGGACGATGCCCATGCCGCCGTTGCCGTCCGGCAGCGGGAACTTCTCCAGCGCGTAGTCGCTCCTGACGCCGGCGGCCAGGCGGCGCACCTCGGCGTAGGCGTCGGCGGACGGCGGCTCGGGGTCCGGGCCAGCCGACGAGGCGGCGGCCGCGTGACCGGTGACCTTTACCAGTACGGGGTGGACGGCGTCGGTGTCGTTCGTCGCCCGCACCCCCAGCAGGTACGCGGGGCCGCCTGCCGGGTTCTGAACGAGCCCGAGGACGTCGCCGAGCTGTACCTCGGCGACCGGGTCGCTGGTGCGGCCGGCCGTGTCGAGGGCGTGCAGTTCCACGCCGACGCCGGAGCCAGCCCGTCCTGCCGCCAGCACGGTGTCGCCGCCGCTGCGCGCGAGATGTCCCGGGTAGGACACCGGAGTGAGCATCCAGTCCTCACGTGTTCCGGCGCTGGTGCTGACGGCGAGGTCGACGACGGCGCTGTGTCCGCCGGCGGCGAGGAGGAAGCGACGCTCGCCGAGCCAGGCGGCCGAGCGGACCGCCGCGTCGAAGTCGAGGGCGAAGCGCTGCTGGTCGCCCACCTGCTCGTCGAGCCGCGTGAGCGCCAGGGTCGAGCCGGTTCGGGTGCCGAGCGTCGCTCCGGACCCGGACAGGACCCACACGCTGGAGTCGGGGCCGAGCAGCAGGCTGGCGTTCGCCTCGAATCCGCCGCCGACCGCCCGCAGCTCGCCGTCGCGCCATCTCACCACGGCCGGCCCGCACAGCACCCACACCGAGCCGTCCGCCGGCACCGCCGCATCGCCGTGGACGCCGGGCAGGGGCAGCCGCCATCTGGTCCCGCCCCGCTGCAGGTCCACTTCCGCGACACCCACCTCGGTGGTGATCAGCGCGCGCTCGGCGGACTCCCAGGCCATCCCGGACGGGCGCACCGGCCAGTACTCGCCGGTCAGGACGACGCAGAGGTCGATCCCCTCCGGCGTCCGGGACGGCACGCTCGACGTTCCGGACGGGCGGGCCGCCAGGGCCAGCACGGGGGCAGGCTCTGCGGGCTCGTGCAGCAGGAGCTCGTGCAGCGGGGTGTGCGGTGGCCGTGGCGGCCGGAAGGCCGAGCGGATCAAGGCGGTGAGCGGGGCGAGGTCGCAGACGGCGGCCTCGAGATGGTTCCGGTCCAGGAGGACGCCCTGCGTCCGCAGGACGGCGCTGACCTCGGCTCCGATCTCCTGGCCTGCGGCCCTCGCGCAAATCAGGACCCATCGCACTCCCGCCCCGAGTTCTCGCTCTCGGGCGGTCACCGCGACGCGGGCCGCGGTCGCTGCCTCCTCTCCCACTGCGGTCGTTACCGTGATCGCGTAGTCGCGTCCGTCGAGCTCGAAGAACACGGCCGGCTCGTAGGGCGAGCGGTAGACGAGCGTCGCATCGGGATCGGTACGCCGGATCAGCGCCGCCACCACGTCGACCAGGAGCCGGTGGCGGTCCGCCTCCGGCAGCTCGTCGCTGTGGACCTGGCCGTACTCGGCCAGCAGTTCCCGTACCTCTTGCATCGTCCCGCCCGTGCGTCGTGCCTGCCCGGGCGCCGTGCCCGCCGGGCGATTGTCCCGTACGACCCGGACTCGACGAGCGGGGACAGCCAAATCAGCGGACGCCCGGTTCCGTTGGGCCCGGAGCGGGTCTGTCAATCGAACGGTGTAACGAGGGTGGTTGGGGTTACTGACGGGCTGCGGAGAGCCGGCCGTCGAAGGTGATGTCGAAGGCGTTCAGGGCAGTTCTCAGCGCAGGGTCCAGCGGGTTTGAAATGGGGTCGACGCCGGTCCGCATCCGGGCCGCGTAGGGGTGGCCGTCGACCGTGAAGACCGACGGCACACGGCGGCGGCCGGGTTTCACAGCACCACGGACAGCGCTGCGGTGATTGCGGCCGCGAGCGTCAGCGTGCCGGCGAAGGCAACGGCGGCCCGGGTCAAAGCAGCAGGGTACGAGGCGCCATCAAGACGGGCGAGTTTGCCCGCGCCGACAGCAGTCAGCAGGGCAAGGATAAGGACCAGTGCGGTGACGAGCAGCACGACGAAAAGGCTGGACATGAGCGCAGCTCCCGGAGAACGGAGGGGCATTGACGTGTCCGAAGGTCGCGGAGGAGATGTTCGCCGTGGTTCAGGCGGTGGATGATGAACAATGTCGAACAAGCGGGGCGAAGGGACACGGCGGGTGGGGGACAGAAGTCGAGAGCGCGATGCCGCGCTCGCCGAGATGCGCAGGCGTCTGGCCAATGGCTTGGCGCGCGCTCGCCTGACGAAGGTTCAGCTTGCGGCCCGGACAGGGCTGGGACGCACTACGGTCCAGCAAGCATTCAACGCCAACGCACCGGTGCCCTCGGCCGACACAGTCGCGGCTCTCGCCCTGGCCCTGGATCTGCCGCTAACCGAGCTGTTGGACCTGCGCCGCACGGCTGCCGGGGAAACGCGTGAGCCTCAGGAGCCGGGCCATGCGCTGGGCAAACCGATCCGGGACTGGAATCCGCACGACCTTGAAGTCCACCCGGCCGGTCCCGAAACGGATGACCGCCACGTGCCCGCGCTCTCCGGCTACGTCTCTCGTGCCCACGACCGGATGTTGGCAGGCGCCGTCAACGCGGCCATGAACGGCCACAGCCGGATGATGGTGCTCGTCGGCGCGTCCTCGACGGGCAAGACCCGAGCGTGTTGGGAGGCTGTGCAGCCCCTGGCGGCGAAGGAGTGGCAGCTGTGGCATCCGTTCAACCCGACGCGGGCGGAAGCTGCGCGTGATGCGCTTGCCCAGGTGGGGCCGAGGACGGTCGTGTGGCTGAACGAGGCCCAGCATTATCTTGGCGACCCCACCCAGGGCGAGCCGATTGCGGCCGCCGTCCACGCGCTGCTCACCACCCCCGAGCGCGGGCCGGTTCTCGTACTGGGAACACTGTGGCCGGAGCACGCGCGCCGGTACACGGCTCCGCAAGCCCCCGGATCGCCGGACCCGCACAGTCAAGTGCGGGAGATTCTCGCCGGCCGACTGGTCACGGTCCCGGACTCCTTCGACGAAAAGGCGCTCAAGGACGCGAGTAAACTTGCGGAGGCAGGGGATTCTCTGCTGGCCGACTCGCTCACCCGATCACGCAACAGTGGGCGGGTGGCCCAGGACCTTGCCGGCGCCCCGGAACTCCTCCATCGCTATCGGACCGCAAGCCCCGGTGCCAAGGCCGTGCTGGAGGCAGCTATGGACGCCCGTCGCCTTGGCGTCGGCCTCCACTTGCCGCAGAAGTTCCTGACCGACGCCGCGATCGACTATCTCAGCGACGACGATTACGACTCGATTCAACAACTGGCTGGCTGGGAACAACAGGCGTTCTCTGAACTCGCGGAGCCGGTTCACGGCAAGCATGCGCCACTGCGCCCTGCGGCGTCCCGCCCGAAGAGTCGTCCGCCCGGCAGCCGACGCACTCTGCCTGTAGAGGAGGAAGCTGGGCAGGCCTTACGCCTCGCTGACTACCTTGAACAGCACGGCCTGAAGACTCGACACCGCTTGTGCCCGCCTGCCTCGTTTTGGAATGCGGCCCACACTCACATTTCCCGCACCGATGACTTGATGAGCCTGTCCAAGGCCGCAAAAGACCGATACCGACTCGAATGGGGCCATCACTTGCATCAACGCGCCATCAATTCCGAGTCTCCCGTTTCTGAAATACGCGGCGACAACAGCGAGCTTCCCGAAGAGGAAAATACCAACGACGCCTCGGACGTTCTCTTCGCATCCGGAATCGCCCGAAGCAAGTCCGGGGATGCGTCAGGCGCCGAGCAACTCTTTCAGCAGGCTGCCGATGCAGGGCACATCAGGTCTTTGGGGGTTCTGGCGCTCCTAAAAGAGGAAGCGGGACAGCATCAGGTCGCCGTGACTCTGGCACGCCGGGCCGCGGAAGCCGGGTATCCCAAACCTCTGCGCTTGCTGGCAAAGCGGCGGGACAAAGCAGGCGACCGGACAGGAGCCGAGGCCCTCGCGCGACAGCTCGCCGAAGCTGGCCATCCCGGGGCACTGTGGTTGATGGTGGAACAGCGCGAGAGGAATGGGGAGAGTGCGAACGCCGACGCCCTGGTGCAACAACTTGCCGACGCCGGATACGTGGATGCGCCGCGCCTACTGGATGAGCAGCGGGCGGACTTGGACGAATCGGCGAGTGCCGAGGCCCTCGCCCAGGCCGGCGCCGACGACGATCAGCGAGCCGACGGTTCCCACCCGAACACGGTGCCTGCTCAACAGGCCGTCGAAGAGGGCCGCCCTGTATCCCCGTGCAGCCAGGCAGTGTTGCGGTTGCGGGCCGGGGACACGAAGGGCGCCGAAGATCTCCTCCGGCTAGCCGTAGATGCTGGGGACGCCGACGCCCTGTGGGTCCTGGTCCTCTTGCAGGAACGGTCGGGCAACCACCTGAGCGCAGAGGAACTGGCACGACAAAGTGCCGCAGCCGGCCGCCCCCAAACCTTGTGCAACTTGGCGGTGTTGAGGGCGAAAGCGGGGGACGTCGCAAGCGCCGAGATCCTTTTCCGCCAGGCTGCCGACGCCGGATACCCCTACGCCCTGCGTGATCTTGCGCGGTGGCTGGACGAGACCGGGGACCGAGCTGGTGCAGAGGCCGTCTCTCGGCGGGCCACCGAAGTCGTTGGCTCACCTGACGGTCTGCGTGCCCTGGCTCGGTGGCGAGAGTGGAACGGCGACGAGAAGCGTGCTGTGTCGATGTACCGCAAGGCCGCAGAAGCCGGTGACAGCTACGCCTTGATGGACCATGCGGCATTGTGCGAGAAGGCGGGCCGGCACAGCGAAGCCGCTGAGCTGTACCGTGCGGCAGCCGACGCCGGGAGTGCCGAGGCTCTGCGCGTCCTCATTTCGCGCCAGGAAGCACAGGGGAACTCGCAGGACGTGGAAGCGCTCTACCGCGAGGTAGCAGACACCGGCCGCTCATGGCTCTTCCGCCTGGAGCTCGAGGCGCGGTGGCCCCATGGACTGGACGCGGATGGGATCCCCAGCGAATCCTGGAAGTGACTGCGTCCCCGGCACGTACCGGGGGCGAGCAGGGTGATCTCGCTAGGGGTGAAGACGCGGAGTGGCGGGCTTTTGGGCTTCTGTTGACTCCAAGAATCAAGAACGGCTTTTGGCCCGACATCCACATGACCCCCGAGGAGGGCGTCCGCGCCCACCTCGACCTCCAGGGCGGCGGCCCGGCCGGCGTGCTGCTGCCGATCCACTGGGGCACCTTCAACCTCGCCCCGCACCCGTGGGCGGAGCCCGGCGAGTGGACGCGCGACGCCGCGGCGGCGGCCGGCCAGGCGGTGGCGCTGCCCCGCCCCGGCCAGCCGTTCGAACCCGCGGGGAAGCTCCCCGTGGACGCCTGGTGGCAGGGGGTGTCCCGGCCCCTCGCCCACCCGTGGCGCCGCCCGGAGCCGGCGCAGCCCTTGGCCGAGACACCCGAGCACGATCTCGACCTGGCCGGCGACCGGTGACGTCGGGCGAGGACCGCGGGGTGCGCGTGACGGACCGCCCGTCCCGGAGGGAGCCTTCGTAGGGCGTCGGTGCCGCGGCGGCGGGCACCGGCTCCTCCGCTCTCTCCGGGGCGCGGGTCCTACGGCCCGCTCCGTCCCGTCGGACGGTCCGGCCCGTTCCGCGCTACGGGCAGGTGGGCGGCTGCGGGGAGCGGAGGACGAGCAGGGTGATCTCGCTGGGGGCGAAGACGCGGAACGGCGGGCCCCAGAAACCGGTGCCGCGGCTGGTGTAGAGCAGGGTGCGCACGCCGTGGCGGCTCAGGCCGGCGAGGGCGGGCTGGTCGATGCGGACCAGGTGGTGGAAGGGCCAGATCTGGCCGCCGTGGGTGTGGCCGGAGAGCTGGAGGTCGATGCCGGCGGCCGCCGCCTGATCGACGAACTTGGGCTGGTGCGCCAGGAGCAGCACGGGCAGGTCGGGGTCGGTGCCGTTCAGGGCTCCGGCGAGGTGGGCGCGGTGGCCCGCGAGACCGGAGGACTCGGCGGTGACGTCGTCCACGCCGGCGACCACGAGGGTGTCGCCTCCGTTTTCGAGCAGCAGGTGGCGGTTGCGGAGCGGCTGCCAGCCCAGCTCGTCCATCAGGTCGACCCAGCCCTGGGCCTCGCTGTAGTACTCGTGGTTGCCGGTGACGTACACCCGGGCCCGGGTCGCCCGCACGGTACCGAGCGGTGCGGCCTGGGCGCGGCGGCGTTCGGCCGTGCCGTCCGCGATGTCACCGGTGTGGCAGACCAGATCGGCCTCCAAGGCGTTCACCGTCTCGCACACCCGTGCCGACCAGCGGGCTCGGTCCAGCGGGCCGTAGTGGGTGTCGGTGACGAGGACGACGCGGAAGCCGTCCAGGCCGGGACCCAGCCGTGGGAGTCGCACCTCGACCCGGCGCACGCGGGGCACGCGGCGCGCCTCGGCGTACCCCCAGCCGAGCAGCACGGCGGTGACGCCGAGGACGGCCCAGGCGACGATCCGGGCCCGGTCCTGGCTCTCGCCGACGCCGGCCGCCGTCAGGACGAGCCGCAGGACGACGCCGAGCAGGACGGACCAGGTGAACAGGACCCAGCTCGCGCCCAGCAGGGTGTCGCCGATGATCGCCGCCCGGTCCTGCTGACGCCGTCCGTGGCCGCGCGCCATCGCGAACGGCATCCCGACGAGCCCGAGGACGAACAGGGCGGTGCCGAGCAGGGTGGCGGGCAGCGGCCAGTTCTGGCCGCCGTACAGGAGCACCCAGCAGGGCACGGCGAACAGGAGGACCGGGGCGATCAGGGGGACGTAACGCATCAGGCGCTGCAGCCGGCTCTGCCGCCGCGCGTCCGCTGGGTCCTCGACGGGATGGGTGTCGCTGGTGTCGGTCACGCTTGCCTCCCCGACCGGGCCGCTGTCTCGCGCACTGTATCCGGTCGTCTCGCGACGGGTCGGACGGGCGTTCACGGGAGTGCGCCCAGGGCGGGGGAGCGCAACGGTGGAGCGGTACGCGCCGACGGGCCATGGGGCCTTTGGTGACTTCGAGCATCGAGAACGGCGTAGGGCCCGGCATCCACGTCACCCCCGGTGCGGCAGACCTACGGGAACCCGGCGCGGCGGATCTACGGGAGTCGGGTCGCCGTGCGGACGAGGTCGGCGACGGCTCGGGACCGGCTGTGCGGGGGCCAGGCGATCACGGTGGTGACGGGCGGCGCGTCCAGCACGGGCACGGCGGCCAGGTCGCCGTGCAGGCGGGTCCGGGAGGAGGCCGGGGAGACCGCGCAGGCCCGGCCGAGCGCCACGAGCTGCAGCAACTGCGCGTGGTCGCGGACCCGCGGCCCGGGGCCGGGCGGGTAGGTGCCGTCGGGGTCGGGCCAGCGGGGCAGGGGCAGGCCCGGCAGCCCGGCGAGGTCGGCCATCGACACGTGGGCCCGGGCGGTGAGCGGATGGCCGGCGGGCAGGACCGCCACCTGGCCCTCCGTGCCGAGCTCCTCGGTGTGCAGCCCGGCCGTCGAGTCGAACGGCCGGTGCAGCAGCGCCACATCGGCCCGGCCCTCGCGCAGGAGCCGCGCCTGCTCGGCCGGGCCGCACAGGATGACGTCGACGGGGACCGCGCCGGGTTCGGCGGCGTACGCGTCGAGGAGCCGCGCCAGCAGGTCGCTGGACGCGCCGGCCTTGGTGACCAGGACGACGCCGGGTCGGCCGGCCGCGGCAAGGGCGGCGCGGCGGGTACGGCGCTCGGCGGCGTCGACCGCGTCCAGGGCCGCCGGGCCCTCGGCCAGCAGCACCGAGCCGGCCGCGGTCAGCGCGACGACGCGGCCGCTCCGGTCCAACAGCGTGGCCCCGAGGCGGCGTTCGAGCTGACGGATCGCCCGCGACAGCGGCGGCTGCGCGATCCCGAGGCGCTGCGCGGCCCGCCCGAAGTGCAACTCCTCGGCGACGGCGACGAAGTAGCGCAGTTCCCGGGTCTCCATCCGGCCACGCTACTCCGGATCGATACCCCAGAGGTATCGGCGCCCACCCAACCGGTCTTGGACGCCCGGCGGCGTCCGGCGGCAGCATGATCCGCATGACGGAACGAACGATCGCGCTGGTCACCGGCGCGAACAAGGGGATCGGCCACGAGATCGCCGCGGGCCTGGGCGCCCTCGGCTGGAGCGTCGGCGTCGGCGCCCGCGACGCCCGGCGCCGGGAGGACGCGGTGGAGAAGCTGCGGGCCGCCGGCGTCGACGCGTTCGGCGTACCGCTGGACGTGACCGACGACGCGAGCGTGGCCGCCGCCGCCCGCCTGGTCGAGGAGCGGGCCGGGCGCCTCGACGTCCTCGTCAACAACGCCGCCGTCGCGGGCGACATGCCTCAGGAGCCCACTCTCACCGACCCCGCCACGGTCCGCGCGGTCGTGGAGACCAACGTGATCGGCGTCATCCGCGTCACCAACGCGATGCTGCCGCTGCTGAGGCGCTCCGCCGCGCCGAGGATCGTGAACATGTCCAGCAGCGTCGGCTCCCTCGCCCGGCAGTCGGCCCCTGACGCCGAGCGGACGGCGGGCCCGGTGGCGGTGGCGTACGCGCCCTCGAAGACGTTCCTGAACGCCGTCACCCTCCAGTACGCCCGCGAACTGAGCGGCACGAAGGTCCTGATCAACGCGGGCTGCCCCGGCTACGTCGCGACCGACCTCAACGGCTTCCGCGGCGTGCGCACCCCCGGACAGGGCGCGGCGATCGCCATCAGGCTGGCCACCCTCCCCGACGACGGCCCGACCGGCGGGTTCTTCGACGACGCGGGCACCGTGCCCTGGTGACGTCGGAGTGCGCGGGCCTCGCTTCCTCGGTGCCGGGTGGCCGGGGGCCGAGCCACCGGGGGAGGCGGGCGCGTGCGGCGCGCCGGTGCGAACCAAGCCGTGACCGGGGTGGTGGCCGCACATCGCAGAGGCGGCCGATCGGCCAGGAGGCCGACCGGAGCACGAGGGACTGGGGGCGTGGATGTGGGCGCGGGTGTCGTCGAAGGCGTTGCCGCCGGGGGAGCGGTTCGACTGGTTCGAGGAGCTCCTCTCCCGGGAGGTGATCCCCACCGACCTGCGGACGGTGCCCGCCGGGACTCCTTCCCGGCGGGCACCGCCGTGTTCCCGTCGTGGTGCTCAAGGGCGGCACACGTACGGACACGTCGGGGCCGGCGGCGTCTCCCGGCCGGGAAGGGTCCCCCGCGGAGGGAGAACGGAACGCGGCGACCGAGCACGACCACCCCACCCGGGCCCGCTGTCACTCCGGATGGTTCCGGGTGCCCCGCCCCCTCCCTCGGCTCCTAGCTTGTGTCCCAGCCAGTCCCACGGACACGTGCGGACGGCCTGCGCACACCCACGGACACGCACGGACGCGAAGGAGACGACGGATCACATGCGCGCCGCGACAACGCTTCTGCTCGGCGGGGCCCTTGCCCTCGCCTCCCTCACCCCGGCGACCGGCGCCCTGGCCGCCACCTCCGGCTCCGCCGGCCCGGCCGGGACGTACGACGCCGTCCAGTCCTTCCGGAACCAGTCCACGAACCGGTGCATGGACGACACCACCAACGGCTTCCGCACCTGGAGCTGCAACGGCTCGAATCCGCAGCTGTGGAACGTGCGCGTCTGGGGCGACGGGACGCGCGAGTTGAGGAACATCAACACCGGCCGCTGCATCGAGGACACCGACAGCGGCTTCCGCACCGCGGTCTGCAACGCCGGCCAGGAGCAGAGCTGGTGGATCACGGTCTGGAACGACGGCACCGTCCGCTTCAAGAACCAGCACACCTCGCGCTGCATCGACGACAGCTCCCTGGGCTTCCGCACCTGGGCGTGCAACAGCCTTCCGTACCAGAGCTGGTTCTGACCCCGCCCGGGGCGACGGGCGTCGAGGGGGCAGGCAGGGGGCGCGGTCGCCGAGGAGGGAGGCGGACGCGCTCCGGCTACGGCGTGTGCACGGTGTCGTCGCAGCCGGGATGAACGCGCCGGGGGTTCTGGTGGGCGATGGCGTCCTTCCAGCGCTTCCGCGCGGCGTCGAGCCGCGCACCGTCGGCACCGGTGGCGAAGAACGCCCAGCGACCCGGGGCCACCGAGCCGTCCTCGGCATGCGCGTCGGGAACGCCGAGGACGTACCGGTGCCCGGGGACGAGCGGCTGCTGCTCGACCTCGGGGCGCGCCGCGTCCCCTGGGGTCTGGTCGATGGGCAGGGTCTCGGGCAGGGAGCCCTTCAGCACCTCCTCGACCTCGACCCGTACGGTGACCCGCAGCTCGCCGTCACCGCCCCGGGTGGGCCCGGACCGCTCCCCTGCGGTCACCACGGCCACGTGGTCGGCGATGCCGGCCTTGTCCCGATCGGTGTCCGTGATCGGCACGCAGACGGCCGAGACGGTGACGTCGCCGTCCTGGAGGACGATGGCGGCAGTGGTCGCGGACGCGGCGAGCACGAGGGCCCCGGCGAGCGCGAACCGTACGCGCGGCGGACAGGTCGTCATCTGCGTCTCCTTCAAGGGGCCGAGGGCAGGACGGTACGGGCACCCCGGAGGCCGGCCGGGCCCAGGAGGGGCCGATGTCACCCGCTCAGGGCCCGGCGCGAAGGAGCGGACGGGGCGGACGGGGCGCCGTCGAGGGGCGCGCACCCAGGGGCACGCCCCTCGATGCCGGGACGGAACGGGTGTCCGAAGGAGCCGACCTGTCGCCGGCTGGGGCTTAACCGGGTCCGTTCATCGCTGGACAACGTTGTCATCGCTCGGCAGAGTGGTGTCCCGCACGGTTCGGAAGTTCTGGAGAGGCTGGGTGGATGGTGTACGGAGCGCTGGACATCGGTGGTACGAAGATCGCCGGGGCGCTGGTCGACGCCGAGGGGCGCGTGGTGGCGCGGGCGCAGCGGCCCACGCCCGCGCGGGAGTCCGCCGAGGTGATGATGGCGGCGGTCACCTCGGTCGTGGACGAGCTGGCCGCCCGTCCCGAGTGGGCCTCGCTGTCCTGCCTGGGGATCGGGAGCGCCGGGCCCGTCCACACCTTCGCCGGCACGGTGAGCCCCGTGAACATCCCGGCCTGGCGTTCGTTCCCCCTGGTCGATCGGGTGCGGAGCCATCCCGCCGTCCCGGTGGGCGTCGAGCCGGTGCTCGTCGGCGACGCGGTCGCGATGGCGGCGGCGGAACACTGGATCGGCGCGGCGAAGGGCGTGGCGAACGTCCTGTGCATGGTCGTCTCGACCGGGGTCGGGGGCGGCCTGGTCCTGGGCGGCTCCGTGCACGCCGGAACGACCGGGAACGCCGGCCACATCGGGCACATCACCGTCGACCAGAACGGCCCCCTGTGCCCCTGCGGCGCCCTGGGCTGCGTCGAGCGCTACGCCAGCGGCACGGCGATCGCGGCCCACGCCCTGGAATCCGGGTGGGCGCCTCCGGCCGGCCTGCCCGCCACGGCTCGCGAGGTCGAGCTGTCCGCCCGTGCCGGTGACCCGAGGGCGCTCGCCGCGTTCGACCGGGCCGGTCGCGCCCTGGCCGCCGCCATCGCGGCGACCGCCGCGCTCGTCGAACTCGACCTGGTCGTGGTCGGAGGCGGCGTCTCCCAGGCCGGCGAGACGCTGTTCGCGCCGCTGCGGCGCCATCTGGAGTCGTACGCCGTCCTCGACTTCACCCGTGGCGTCCCGGTCGTGCCCGCCGCGCTGGCCCTCGACGCGGGGCTGATCGGCGCGGCCGCCGCCGGCGCCGCCGCCTCCGGGCTGATCCGCGAGGGGACGGGTGCGAGGGGACGGGCGGCCACCACCTGACGTCCGCTGTCCGCCGGACGCGAGCGCGACACGTTCCTCGTGCCCGAACCCGAGACGTCACGTCGGGCTTCGCTCGGGTGCGGGGGCTCTTCCCGTGCCCGTCCGGGCGTCCGTCCTGCGGTGGGTGCGGGTGGAGCCTCCTCTCGTACCCGTCCGTGCGTCCGTTCTTCCGGCGGGTCCGGGCGGGGGAGGTCCTCGTGCCGGCCTCTGCCGTCCTCGGGCTCCGACGGGCAGTCGGCGGGAGCCTCGCCTTGTGTCCGCCCCTGACGCGTCGGGCCCGGGGCGGAGCCGTCCCGCCGTGCCCGCCTCCGGTGTCAGGCCTTCGCCTGGATGTCGGCGGGGGCTTCCCCTCGTGTCCGACCCGGCACGTCCGGCCTGAGCCGGATCCGCGGCGGAGGCGTCCCCACGTGCCTGCCGTCCGCCCTTCGGCGGACGCCGGCTGGAGCCCCCTCCACGTGCCCGGCCTTTTTCGTCCGACCCGCGCCGGATCCGCGGCGAAGCCGTTGTTCGCCGCCCGCCCCTGACGTCCCTCCTCCGCCAGACATGGGCGGGGGCCTTCCTCGTACCCGAAGGCGCACGACGCGTGAGCCTCCAGGACCGCCACCGCCCGCCCCTCCCCTTCGTCGCACACACTCCGGGAAGCGAACATGGACCTCCTCCGCACCACAGTCCAGTCCTACGACTGGGGCTCCCGCACCCTGTTGCCGGAACTCCTGGGTGTGCCGCCCACCGGCAGCCCCCAGGCGGAGCTGTGGATGGGCGCCCATCCGGCGGCGCCTTCCCGGATTTCGAGAGGTGGCGTCCTGGCGCCGCTGGACCGGGTCATCGCCGAGGATCCGGAGAGGGAGCTCGGGGCCGTCACCGCGCGCAGGTTCGGGGCTCGACTTCCGTTCCTGCTCAAGCTTCTGGCGGCCGAGGCGCCGCTCTCCCTCCAGGTGCATCCCGACCTCGCCCAGGCGCAGGCCGGCTTCGCCCGGGAGAACGCGCTGGGTGTGCCCCTGGACGCGGCCCACCGGAACTACCGCGACGACCAGCACAAACCGGAGATGATCGTCGCCCTCACGCCGTTCCGGGGGCTGTGCGGCTTTCGGGGTGCGGCGGGCACCGCCGACCTGCTCGACTCCCTGGACGTGCCCGCTCTGCGGCCGTACGTCGAGAGCCTGCGGGCCGGGCCCGAGCGGCAGGCCCTCGCGGAGGTGTTCCGGGCCTTCCTCCGGCCGCCTGAGGGGCTGCTCGACGCCGTCGTCCGCGCGTTGGCGGTGGCGGCGAAGGGGGCGGCCGAGGCGCGCGTCGTCGCCTACGACCGCATGGCGCAGGCTCATCCGGGCGACGCCGGGCTGCTGTCCGCCCTGATGCTCCGGTACGTCGAACTGAACCCCGGGGAGGCGCTGTTCCTCGGCGCCGGAGTTCCGCACGCGTACCTCTCCGGGCTCGGCGTGGAGGTCATGGCGAGTTCCGACAATGTCCTGCGGTGCGGGTTGACCTCCAAGCACGTCGACGTGGAGGAGCTGACGAGGGTCGTCCGTTTCGACGCTCCGCCGGCCCGGGTCCTGGCTCCCAGGGAGGAGGCGGGCGAGGAGGTGTATCCGGCACCGGTGGACGACTTCCGCCTGTCGCGGTACGTCCTCCGGGCCGGGGTGCCCCCGTGGCGCGCGACGCTGGACGCCCCGCAGATCCTCCTGTGCACCGCGGGGGCCCTGACCCTCGCCTCCTCCGGGAAGTCCCTCGCCATCCGTCCCGGCCAGGCCGTGTACGTGCCCGCGGGCGCCGGGGTCGGAGTGGAAGGCGCCGGGACGGCCTTCCGGGCCACGACGGGCACCGCCGAGCGTCTCGGGTGACGGGGGGAGCGTGAGGGGTGAAGAGGGGGAGTGCAGTCCGCCGATAACTTAACCGGTTATGTTTGAACCCTTGTTATCGATCGGCACGCCCTCTACCCTCAACTCGGCTTTCAGGAATCCGCAGGAGAATGCGTTGATCCGTCAAGACGGCGTCCTGAACCGTTCCTTCGGTTAATCCCCACCACCCGGAATCGAGCCGCAGCGGATCTCCGGGCAGTGGGACCCGGCGCAGGTCCGACCGCCACGCGTGGGCCCGCCCGCCTCGGTGTCCGTCACCGTGCAGGATGCCGAGCAGGGTCCGATGGCTTCCGCGCCGGGTAAGGGCGCCAAGTCCACCTCCTCAACAGGGACTTCGTTCTCCGTGGCGTCGAGCGCCCCGACCTCGCCACCGACGGCATCCGTCGCAGCTCCCGGGGGTCGGCGTCCACCGACGCGGCGGCAGCGCGGGGCGAGGGCCCCGTGCGGGAGGTGCGGGTGCGCGGTAGCGTCGCCGGGATCATCCGTACCGCACCAGAGGGCGCCTACTCGTGGACCTGGGCATCATCGGGCAGGCCGCAGGGCTGTTCGCCGTCACCAACATCGACGACATCCTGATCCTGGCGCTGTTCTTCTCCCAGGGCGCCGGGGACCCGGGCTCCGCACGGCGCGTCGTCCTGGGCCAGTACCTGGGCTTCGCCGCGATCCTGGCCGTGGCGGTGGCCGCCGCCTTCGGGGCCACCTTCCTGCCCGCCTCGGTCCTTCCCTACCTCGGCCTGCTGCCCCTCGCGCTCGGCCTCAAGGCCGCCTGGCAGGCATGGAAGGACCACCGCGACGGCGGTCCCGAAGACGAGGAGGCGCGGACCGAGGACGGCGGCCCCGGCCCGCTGGAGGTCGCAGCGGTCACCTTCGCCAACGGCGGCGACAACATCGGCGTCTACGTACCCGTCTTCGCCACCGCCGGCGCCGGCGGGATGGCCGTCTACGCGGTGGTGTTCCTCGTCCTGGTCGCGGTGTGGTGCTTCGCCGGACGGTTCTTCGCCACCCGCCCCGTCGTCGCCCGGGCCCTCGCCCGCTGGGGCCACATCCTGCTGCCCCTGGTCCTCATCGCCGTCGGCCTCCTCATCCTCGTCGAAGGCGGCGCCTTCGGCCTGTGAGCCGGCCGGGCTCCGTCCCGGGTCGGCGGGGCCCCGCCAAGGGCTGACCCACGTGCCGCACCCGACGGACGCAATGGATCAGGGCGCCGCCTACCCTGCGGAAAGCCCTCTGCGGAAAGCCCCTGCGGAAAGCCCCTGCGGAAAGCCCCTGCGGGAAGCCCCTGCGGGAAGCCCCTGCGGGGAGGCCCCCTGCGGGGAGGCCCCCCAACCCCGTCCCCCGACCCCGCCTACACCCGCCCCGGCGACCCCGGCGGCCCCGTCGACCCCCGTGGGGTCAGGGACGGGGTGGGGACCTGGTGGGTGCCGGTGCGGGTGCCCTCGATCACGTCGAAGAGGGTTCGGGCGACCTCCTCGCCGAAGTGGTGGACGTCGTGGCTCATCGCCGACAGCGGTGGGTGGGTCAGGCGGCACAGCTGGGAGTCGTCCCAGGCCAGCAGGGAGAGGTCGTCGGGGACCGAGAGGCCCATCTCCGCCGCCACGGCCGCCCCGGCCACGGCCATGATGTCGTTGTCGTACACGATGGCCGTCGGACGGTCCGGGGACATGAGGAGGCCGCGGGTGGCCCGGGCGCCCTCCTCCCCGACGAAGCCGGTCGCCACCTGCCGGCCTCCGTCCAGGCCCAGTTCGGCCATGGTCGCCTCGAAGGCGGCGGCGCGGATGCCGCTGTGGCCGAGGCCGGAGGGACCGCCGACGCGGGCGATGCGCCGGTGTCCGAGCGCCGCCAGGTAGCGCACCGCCTCCGCGGCCGCCGAGGCGTCGTCCGTCCACACCGAGGGGAACCCGCCGGTCAGCGACGGGTGTCCGACGGCCACCACGGGCATGCCGAGGGCCCTCAGGGGCGGGATCCGCGGGTCGTCCCGGTGGAAGTCGACCAGGATCGCCCCGCCGACGGTCCTGCCGCGCCACCACTCCTGGTAGAGGGCGGTCTCCTCGTCCAGGTCGCGGACGAGCCGGAGGAGGAGGGAGCAGGAGCGTTCGGCGAGGACGTCCTCGATGCCGGAGATGAACTCCATGTAGAAGGGTTCGAGGCCGAGGAGGCGGGCGGGCCGGCAGATCGCCAGGCCGACGATGCCGGCCCGCCGGCCGGAGAGGTTGCGCGCGGTCTGGTTCGGGCTCCAGCCGAGTTCCCCGGCCGCCGCGAAGATGCGCTCCCGGGTCGTGGGTGACACCCCCGGACGGTTGTTGAAGGCGAGGGACACCGCCCCCTTGGACACCCCGGCCAGCGCGGCCACGTCGTTGATCGTGACCCGCCGGCCGGGGACGCGCGAGGCTGGGGCGCTCACGCCGCTCCCACGCTGAACAGGGCCGCCCGTACGTCCTCCGGGTCGCCGCCCGCCCAGCCGCGCACCGCGATCCGGACCTCCTCGCCCGGCAGGAGGGTGACCAGGCCGCGGTCGGCGCGGGCGCCCGGGGCCAGCCGGTCCGCCTGGAGCAGCAGGTCCCGTACGAGGGTGCGGGCGGTGACGGTCACGACCGAGTCGCCGTCGCCGGACGGTTCGACCCGGACGTCGTACGCGGCCGCCGGGTACGCGAACTCCTTCTCGCACACCGGCAGGTGGACCGACCGGAGGCCGTCCGCATCGGCGACAAGCAGTTCCTTGCCGGAGTCGGCCGCCGGCAGGAGGGACGCCGGGACGACCATCCGCACCACCGTCCGGGCCGCCGCCTCCAGCTCCAGCGCGGCCTCCTTCAGCACGGTGCCGTCGGCGGCGACGCGGCGCAGGGTGACGGTGGTGCGCCAGGTCGTGCCGGACTGGTTGTCGAGGGCCAGCACCGGGCCCTCCTCCGCGGGGACGAGGCCGAGGAGGCGGTCGGCGTAGACGCGGCGCAGTTCGTGGTAGAGGGGCTTGAGGTGTCCGTCGCCGTCGATGGCCGCCCAACTGCTCACCGGCCAGCAGTCGTTGAGCTGCCAGACGACGGTGCCGGCGCAGACCGGCCAGTGGGAGCGCCAGTGTTCGATGCCGGCGGCGACGGCGCGGGCCTGGACGACCTGGGCGAGGTAGTGCCAGCGGTCGAAGTCGCCGTCGGGGAGGCCGAAGTGGCGCTCGATGCCGCGGTTCAGCTTGCCGTTGCCGTCCTCGGCCTTCTGGTGGTGCAGCATCCCGGGGGAGTCGGGGGCGAGGTCCTCGCCGGGCAGGGCGCGCCGCAGGGTGCTGATCGCGGGCGGGGCCTGCCAGCCGAACTCGGCGCAGAAGCGGGGCACGTCGGCGCGGTATTCGGCGTAGTCCTGCCGGTTCCAGACCTCCCACGAGTGGTGGGTGCCGTGCCGGGGGTCGTTGGGGTGGTGGTCCCAGGAGCCGGACCAGGGGCTGCCGGCGGTGTAGGGGCGGGTGGGGTCGAGTTCGGCGACGATCCGGGGGAGGATCCCGAGGTAGTAGCCCTCGCCCCAGGAGTCGCCGGCGAGCGGCTCCTCCCAGTCCCAGTCGCGGAAGCCCCACAGGTTCTCGTTGTTGCCGTTCCAGAGCACAAGGCTGGCGTGCGGCATCAGGCGGACAACGTTGTCGCGCGCCTCGGCCTCCACCTCTCCGCGCAGCGGCTGCTCCTCGGGGTAGGCGGCGCAGGCGAAGAGGAAGTCCTGCCAGACCATGAGGCCCAGCTCGTCGCAGACGTCGTAGAAGGCGTCGTCCTCGTAGATCCCGCCGCCCCAGATCCTGACCAGGTCGACGTTGGCGTCGGCGGCCTGGGTGAGGCGGGCGCGGTAGCGCTCGGGCGTGACCCGGGAGGGCAGGACGTCGTCGGGGATCCAGTTGACGCCGCGGGCGAAGATCCGCACGCCGTTGACGACGAAGGTGAAGCCGGTGCCGTGGGCGTCCTCGGAGCGGTCGACGGTGACGGTACGGAAGCCGATCCGCCGCGACCAGGAGTCGAGCGGCGTGCCGTCCTCGTCCAGGAGCTCGACGTCGAGGGCGTACAGCGGCTGGGAACCGTACCCGCGCGGCCACCACGGCTCCGGCTCGGGCACCTCCAGGCGCAGTGCGGTCTCCCCGTCCTCGAAGACCGTCTCGGCGGCGGCGCCGGCCACCGTCGCGCGGATCATCAGCGGGCGGCCCGCGCCGCTCTCGGTGCGGGTGGTCCTGATCCGGAGGTCGACCCGTCCGGTGGTGCCGTCGACGGTGACCAGCGGGCGGACCTCGGCGAGCCGGGCGACCGACCAGCGCTCGATCCGCACCGGGCGCCACATGCCGGCGGTGACCACGGTGGGCCCCCAGTCCCAGCCGAAGGAGCAGGCCATCTTGCGGATGTACTGGAACGGTTCGGGATAGACGTTGGGCCGGTCGCCGGTGAGCGCCCGGACCCGCTCGGCCTCGTCGTACGCGGAGTCGAAGCGCACCTCCAACGGCCCCGACCGGCCCGTGACGTCGAAGCGGTGGACGCGGTGCATGTTCCGCGTCGTACCGAGCGACTCCCCGCCGACGAAGACCTCCGCGGCGGTGTCCAGACCCTCGAAGACCAGCTCGGAGCGCTCGTGGCCGCCGCCGGCGGCGTGACCGGCGTCATCGGCGTCGAGTTCCCTCACGTACGACCACGCCCGGCGCCCGACCCAGGCGGTCCCGGTCTCGTTCAGCCCGAGGAACGGGTCCGGTATCACCCCGGCGGCGAGCAGATCGGTGTGGACACAGCCGGGCACCTGCGCCGGGAGAAGTGCGCCCTCGTGGCGCAGGCTCCACCCTTCGTGCAGCTGGGTGACGTCCTTCATGATGTGCGGCTCCAATCGCCTGGCGGTGGGCGGGATGCGGGTACGGGCCGACAAGTTAGCCCCCTCTTTACTTAACTGTCCATGAACCGGTGAAGCCAAGTCTCACGCGGTGCGGGGAACAGGGCATCTGCGGGGCCCGGGAAGGGGAACGGCAGCCCGTCCCGGTAACGATTAAGCATCACGCGGGAAATCAGCACTTTACCGGTTCACGACTGGCTGACATAGTGCCGTCATCCCACCGATGACCTGAGCCGTGACTTTGAAGGAGTTGGGCCATGGGGAACAAGAAGACGACCGCGCTCTCGGGCGCTGTGCTGGCCGGCGTGATGCTCGCGCTGTCGGCGTGCGGCGGCGGGGGCGGCGGTGCCACCGGGGAGGTGGCCGCTCCTCCGGCGGACCCGAAGGAGGTGTCCGGCGAGATCAAGGTCCTGACCCAGCGCACCGACCTGGTGCAGAACGGGACCCTCCGGAGGTACGCGGCCGAGTTCAACAAGACCTACCCGAAGGTCAAGGTCACGTTCGACGGCATCACCGACTACGAGGGCGAGGTGAAGATCCGCATGAACACCCGCGAGTACGGTGACGTGCTCTTCATCCCCGGTGCCGTGGCCAAGAACGACTACCCCACGTTCTTCGCCCCCCTCGGCACCACCGCCGAACTGTCGAAGTACCGCTTCAGCGACAAGACCGAGGTGGACGGGAAGGTCTACGGCATCGCCCAGTTCGGCACCGCCAACGGCTTCGTCTACAACAAGAGGCTGTGGGAGCGGGCGGGCGTCACCGCCTGGCCGAAGACGACGGAGGAGTTCCTGGCCGGCCTGGAGGCGGTCAAGGAGAAGACCGGCGCCACTCCGTACTACACCAACTTCAAGGACGGCTGGCCGCTGGTCCAGTGGACCAACAACCTCGGTGTCGTCGGCTGCGACGCCCAGGCGGGCAACGCCCTCGCGGGCGCGGTCTCGCCGTGGAAGCCGGGGAGCGAGCTGAACGCCACCGACGGGCTGCTGTACGAGATCGTGAAGCGGGGCCTGTCGGAGAAGGACCCGACCACCACCAACTGGGAGACGTCCAAGGCGCTCCTCGGCGAGGGCAGGATCGCCACGATGATGCTGGGCTCCTGGTCGATCACGCAGATGCAGGACGCGGCGAAGCGGGCCGGCGGCTCGGCGGACGACATCGGCTTCATGCCCTTCCCGGTCCAGAAGGACGGCAAGCACTGCGCGGCCCTGGTCTCCGACTACCAGCAGGCCGTCAGCGTCCACTCGCACAACAAGCCGGCCGCGCGTGCCTGGGTGGACTGGTTCACCGAGAAGTCCGGCTTCGCGGAGAAGGAGGGCGTCGTGTCCGCGGTCAAGTCCGCCCCCATGCCCGCCACTCTCAAGGACTTCGTTGACAACGATGTCACCTTCTTCGACCGCTCCGAGGCGAAGACCGCGGCGGTCAATGACATCGACGAGGCGGCCGAGATCGGCCTGAACAAGCAGGACTACCGCCAGAAGCTGATCGACACGGCCCGCGGGGTCGCGAAGGGCAGCCTGGACGACTTCTTCGCCGACCTGGACAAGAGGTGGGACGAGGCGGCGAAGACCGCCGGCAGCTGACACCGGCGGAGTGGGCCCCGGCCGTACGACACCGGCCGGGGCCCCCTGGACCTTCCGCACCGGCGGACACGAAAGGCCGACATGACCCAGACCACCGACACCGCACCCGAGGGCCCCGCCATGACAGGGCGATCCAGCACGGACGAGAAGACAGGAACGGGCCACGGCCGTCCGCGTCCACCGGGGCGCCGACGCGGCCCCACCACCGCACGGGCCCGGTCCTGGCGCGACGCCCCGCTGCGGCGGATCACGCCCTGGCTCTTCCTGGCGGTCCCGCTCGCCCTGCTGATCACGTTCACCTACGTGCCGGTCGCGAGCATGATCTCGTACAGCTTCACCGACTGGGACGGCGTGAGCCCGCGCCGCGAGAACGTGGGGTTCGACAACTACGTCCGGATCTTCACCCGGCCCGAGCTCTTCCGGGTGTTCTTCGTCAGCGGCTACTACCTCGCGGCGTCCGTGGTGCAGATCGTGGTCGCGCTGTACTTCGCGGTGATCCTCAGCTTCAACCTGCGGTTCCGGAACTTCTTCAAGGGGATCCTGTTCTTCCCCTACCTGATCAACGGCGTCGCGATCGGCTTCGTGTTCCTGTACTTCTTCCAGGACGGCGGCACCCTCGACTCGGTGCTCGCCTGGCTGGGCGTGTCCACCGACCACCCCTGGCTGGGCGACCCGACCTCCGCGAACGTCTCCCTCGCCGGCGTCTCCGTCTGGCGCTTCACCGGACTGAACTTCGTCCTCTTCCTCGGCGCGATCCAGTCCATCCCGGGCGAGCTGTACGAGGCGGCGGAGCTGGACGGGGCGGGGAAGTGGAAGCAGTTCCGGCACATCATCGCGCCCAGCATCAAACCGGTGATCAGCCTGAGCGTCATCCTGGCGATCTCCGGCTCGCTGTCGGTCTTCGAGATCCCCTACATCATGACCGGCGGCGCGACCGGCACCCAGACCTTCGTCATCCAGACGGTCAAGCTCGCGTTCCAGTTCAACAAGACCGGCCTGGCCTCGGCCGCGGCCGTGGTGCTGCTCCTGATCATCCTGCTGGTCACCTGGATCCAGCGCCGGCTCGTGCCCGACGACAAGGTGGACCTCGTATGACCTCCCCCGACCTCACCACCGCCACTGTGAAGGGGCCCCGCGCCACCCGCCGCCGGCTGCCCGTGGGGAACGCACTGGCCTACCTGTCGCTGCTCGTGGCGTCCGCGGTCGTCCTGATCCCGCTGGTGGTCGTCTTCCTGACCTCGCTCAAGACCTCGGAGGAGGTCGGCGACGGCAGCGCGCTCTCCCTGCCGGGGAACTGGTTCAACGTCGACAACTACGTCACGGCGTTCCACGACGGCAAGATGCTGACGGCCTTCGGGAACACCGCCTTCATCCTGGTCTTCTCGATCGGCGGCACGGTGGTCATCGGCTCGATGACCGCCTACGCCGTCGACCGCTTCGACTTCCGCGGCAAGAAGCTCGTCATGGCCGGCTTCCTCGTCGCCACGCTCGTGCCCAGTGTCACCACCCAGGTGGCGACCTTCCAGGTGATCAACGGCTTCGGCCTGATCGACACCCGCTGGGCGCCGATCCTGCTCTACATGGGCACCGACATCGTCTCGGTCTACATCTTCCTGCAGTTCATCCGCGGCATCCCGGTCTCCCTCGACGAGGCGGCCCGGCTCGACGGGGCCAACGCCTTCACGATCTACCGGAAGATCATCTTCCCGCTGCTCAAGCCCGCCGTCGCCACCGTCGTCATCATCAAGGGGATCACCACCTACAACGACTTCTACATCCCCTTCCTCTACATGCACTCCGAGGACCTGGGCACGATCTCCACCGCGCTCTTCCGCTTCAAGGGCCCCTTCGGAGCCCACTGGGAGGCCATCTCGGCCGGCGCGATCCTCGTCATCGTCCCGACGCTGATCGTCTTCCTGCTGCTCCAGCGGTGGATCTACAACGGCTTCGCCCAGGGAGCCACCAAGTAGGGGGGACACGACGCGGGGCCGGGCCGTACGAGCGACGGCCCGGCCCCGCGCCGTGCGTCCGTGGACGGGCCGGCCGCGTCAGCGCGGTGCGGGGTCCGGCGGCGGGGGAGCCGTGCTGCCCCGGGGCACGAAGTGCGCGTAGCCCTCGCGGACGTCGCCGACGTCCTCCCCGCCGATCAGGGCGAGCAGCGCGGTCGCGGCGGTGGCGCCGTACCCCGGGATGTCGCGGGTGACGGCCGACAGCATCGGGCGGACGACCTGCGTCAGCGGCGACTCGTCCCAGGCCACGACCGACACGTCGGCGGGGATCGACAGCCCCAGCTCCTGCGCCACCGACAGCGCGGCCACCGCCATGATGTCGTTGTCGAAGACGAGCGCCGTCGGCCGGGCGGGAGCGATCAGCAGCGCCCGCGCGGCCCGCGCGCCCGCGTCGCCGGTGTAGTCGGTGTGCACCACCGTCGCCTCGGGGATCCCGGCCTCCCGGCACGCCTCCGCGAGCGCGGCGTCGCGGACCGCCGTGTGCGCGAACGCGGCCGGGCCCGCCACCCGCGCGATCCGCCGGTGCCCCAGCGCCGCCAGGTACCGCACGATCTCGTGGACGCTCTCGCCGTCGTCGGACCAGATCGCCGGCAGGCCCCCGGCCACCTCGGGAGGGCCGATCGCCACCGCGGGCAGGCCGGTGTCGCGCAGGGCCTCGACCCTCGCGTCGTCCGTCTGCAGGTCCATGAGGAAGACGCCGTCGACGCGCCGCTCGCCCCACCAGCGCCGGCAGACCTCGACCTCCTGCGCCTGGTCCGCGACCATCTGGAGCATCAGCGCGTACGAACGCTCGGCGAGCACGGTCTCCACGCCGCTGATGAACTCCATGAAGAACGGCTCCACGCCGAGCGTCCGCGCCGGCCGCCGCACGACCAGCCCGACCGCCTGCGCCCGGCCCCCGGTCAGCGCCCGGGCCGCGCTGTTCGGCCGCCAGCCCAGCTCCTCGGCGATGTTCTTGATCGAGGCGCGGGTGGCCTCCGACACTCCGGGCTGGTCGTTGAGCGCGTACGAGACCGCCACCTTCGACACGCCCGCCCGACGCGCGATGTCCGCCATCGTCGGCCGCTTCACTGCCACCCCAGCTCCATCCTGAACCTCGATGCCCCGACCCTACCGCCCAGGAGACCGGCCGCCGCCGGCCTGGCCCGACGGGGCGAGGGGCGGCCCCGGGGAGCCGCCGCGCACGGCCCGGACGGGGCGTCGGCCACGCGCCCCCCGGGCGGGAAAGGGAGATGCCCTCCCCCTCCCGCGGACGGGAGGGGGAGGGCACCCCGGTGCTCAGCGGTCGGCGGCGCTGCCGCGGACGACGCAGGAGCGGTTGTCCTCCCAGCCCCAGCCGTCGCCGTCGGGGTCGGAGGCGCTGCCGTGCGCGCAGTACGGGTAGCCGTTGGGCGCCGTACCGCCGGAGCCGGAGCCGGAGCCGGTGTCGGCGGCGCTGCCGCGGACGACGCAGGAGCGGTTGTCCTCCCAGCCCCAGCCGTCGCCGTCGGGGTCGGAGGCGCTGCCGTGCGCGCAGTACGGGTAGCCGTTGGGCGCCGTGCCGCCGGTGCCGCCGCCACCGTCGCCGCCGAAGACGGTCGCCCGCTTCGAGGTGGCGGAGATGCCGTCGGCGCCGTTGAAGAGGCGGTCGCCCCAGGCGGTCAGGGAGCCCGGGTCGAAGCCGTCGACCATGTCGAGGTACTCGACGCCGCTGCCGTTGCCGCTCCAGGACCAGCCGAGGTAGCCGACGCGGAGCGAGCGGGCGGTGGCCATGATGGCGTTCTCGTCGGGGTTGCCGTCGCTGTGGTTGTCACCGAACTCGCCTACGACGACGGGCAGTCCGTTGTCCACGAAGTGGTTCAGGTAGTCCTGGACCTCGGCGGCGGTGTCGTACACCCCGTACATGTGGATCGAGAAGATCGTGTTGCGGCGCGGGTCGGCGGCGAAGACCGAGGCGGCGTTGTCGCGCATGGTGTGCGACCAGTCCTGGCCCCAGTTGGGGGCGTCGACCATGAGCGCGTTCTCGATGCCGGCGTTCCGCAGCCTGCCGATCGCGCTCTTGGTGGCGCCGGTCCAGGCGGTGTAACCGCTGTTGCCGAAGGGCTCGTTGCCGATGTTGACGACGACGTGGTCCTCCTGGCCCTGGAGGGCGCTCTTGACGCCCACCCAGTAGTCGGCCGCCTGGTCGAGGGTGGCGGCGGCGCCGTCCTCGCCGTAGCCGGTGGTGTCGTGCACCTCCAGGACGCAGATGACCTTGTTCGCCTTGCAGTCGTCGATGATCGACGACACGTCCGAGGCGCTGGTCTCCGTCCAGCGGTCGCCGCTGGAGAGGACGACGCGGACGGTGTTGGCGCCCTTGGCGGCGATGTCGGCGATGGCGTCGGTCTCGCCGGGGTACCAGGCGTGCGCGTGGTTCACCCCGCGCATCACGAACTCGTTGCCGTTGGCCTCGTGGACGCGTCCGTTGCTGACGTGGATGCCGCCGTCGGCGGCCTGGGCGGCTCCGGCGGCGCCGAAGACGGGAAGCAGCAGCCCGGCGACGCCGGCGAGAGCGCTGCCGGCGGCCGTGCGCCACGTCCTGCGCGATGACTTGGTCATGCCTCTCCTCGTACAGGGAAGGGGAAGGGGGGAACGAGCCCCGTTCGCGCGGAACTCCGGAACGTGGACAACGTTGTCAGAGTGCGGCGACCGAGCCGCGGGTCCGCATGGCCGGGGTGTGCGCACCATGAGGCACCCGTGGTCGGATCCGTGTCAAGCACGAAGGGCCGGTTTACCGGGGCCGGTCGCGGGGGTGTGGTCGGTTCAGTGAACTCGCCTGAAACGTACGGTCGTTCGTGTGGTTCGGGCGATGCCGATCGGCCGCTCGTCCACTGAACCGCGGTGCGCCGGCCTGAACCGCCGTGACGGGTCGGGCGCGTCCGCGCGCGGGCTCGCCGCCGCGGGAGGTGTCCGGTGAGCGAGACGACTTGTCCGGGGAATGGTGATCCGTGGGAGACTCGCGGCATGCAGCGGCGGCTCATTATTCGCGCCCGCGTGCCGGCACCGAGCTGACCCGGAGGCGATCCCTCCCGGCCCGCTCCACCGCCCGCACGCCGACCTCTCGTGATTCCACGAGGGGTCTTTTCGTTTCCCGGAACCCCTGACACCACGGCCCACCCGGCCGACAGACCTGGACAGGAACACCTCATGGCAGACGCCGGCTCCCCCCGCCCCGGTACGACGCTCCCCGACGCGTCCCCCGCCGACACGTGCACGATGGTCGTCACGCTGCGGGACACCCCCGGGGCGCTGGCCAGGATCGCCGCCACCCTCGGCAGCACGCCCGTCCTGGCCCTGGCGTACGTGGTCACCGGCTCGGCCCGGGCCCTCGCCGAGATCAGGCTGCCGCGCGCGCACGCGACGCGCGCCCGCAACAAGCTGAACCGGATGGTGGACACCTTGTCCGTGGCGGAGGCGGGACCCACCCCGTCGGCCTGACCCCCGGCGACGCGGGCCGACCCCAAGCCCCCGACCTCCGTGCCCGGACCCCGCCTCCCGCCCCCCCCCGCGCCGGACTCGCCGCAGCCGGACGTCGTACCCGTATCGTCCGATCGGTTGACGGCAGGTCGAGCGGGACGGGGGATGCCGGGAGGGGAGCCGCGGGGGCGATCGTGGGGGCATGCCGATGATCGAAGTGCGGGACCTGCGCAAGGCGTACGGGGAGCGGAAGGCCGTCGACGGCGTCTCCTTCTCCGTGGACGAGGGGGAGATCTTCGGGATCCTCGGGCCCAACGGCGCCGGCAAGACCACCACCGTCGAATGCGTGGCCGGACTCCGGACCGCCGACTCCGGTGTGGTGCGGGTGGCGGGGCTGGACCCCGTCGCCGAGCACGACCGGGTCACCCGGCTGCTCGGGGTCCAGCTCCAGCAGAGCGAACTCCAGGCGAAGCTCACCGTGGGGGAGGCGCTGGAGCTGTACGCCTCCTTCTACGAGCGGCCGGCCGACCGGCACGCGCTGGCCGCCCGACTCGGTCTCGAAGCCCACCTGGGCGTGCGGTTCGGGAAGCTGTCCGGGGGGCAGAAGCAGCGGCTGTTCATCGCCCTCGCGCTGATCGGCGACCCCCGCGCCGTCGTCCTCGACGAACTCACCACCGGGCTCGACCCCCGGGCCCGCCGGGACACCTGGGACCTCGTCGAGTCCATCCGGGCCGACGGCGTCACCGTCCTCCTCGTCACCCACGTCATGGAGGAGGCCCAGCGCCTCTGCGACCGGATCGCCGTGATCGACCGCGGCCGGGTCACGGCCCTCGACACCCCGGCCGGTCTCATCGGCCGCACCGCCACCGCCCGGGTGATCTCCTTCGCCGCCGACAGCCCCCTGGAAACCGCCGAACTGCGGGCCCTGCCCGGCGCCGCCGACGTCGTCGCCCGCGACGGCCGGACCGTCGTGACCGGCACCGACGCGACCGTCGACGCCTTCGTGTCGCTGCTCGCCCGCCGCGCGGTCACCGCCCGCGGACTGCGCATCACCGACACCACCCTCGACGACGCCTACCTCGACCTCACCTCCTGAACGCCACCGCCCGCACGCCCCGGCGCCCGCGGGCCACCCCGCCCCCGCCGCCCCACGTCCGGCCACCCGCCTCCCCCGACAGGAGCAGCCCCATGGCCAGCACCACCGCACCGGTCTCCGCCACCCGCGCGGTCCTCAGGACCGAGGCACGCCTCTTCGCCCGCGAACCGGCCGCCCTGTTCTGGGTGATGGTCTCGCCGACCGTCCTCCTGGTGATCCTCGGGCTCGTCCCGTCCATGCGGGAGGCGTCCCCCGACCTCGGCGGCCGCCGGGTGATCGACCTGTACGTCCCCGTCGCCGTGCTCTTCGCCCTGATCATGGCCGGCCTCCAGGCCATGCCGCCGGTCCTCGCCGGCTACCGCGAGCGCGGCATCCTGCGCCGGATGTCCGCCACCCCCGTCCGTCCGGCCGCGCTGCTCACCGCCCAGCTCGTGCTGCACGCCGGCGCCGCGCTGGTCTCCGCCCTGCTGGTGATCGTGGTCGGCCGGGCCGCGTTCGGCGTCGCGCTCCCCGGCAACCTCCTCGGGTACGCGGCCGCGCTGCTGCTCGCCACCGGCGGCGCCCTGGCCCTCGGCGCGGCCGTCTGCGCGCTGTCCCGCACCCAGAAGGTCGCCACCGCGGTCGGGACGGCGGTCTTCTTCCCGACCATGTTCACGGCCGGCGTCTGGGTGCCGGTCCAGGCGATGCCGGATACGCTGCGCCGGATCGTCGAGTTCGCGCCCTACGGGGCCGCCTCGCGGGCCCTCGACGAGGCGGCGCGCGGCGGCTGGCCGAGCGCGGTCGCGGTCGCGGTGATGGTCTTCTGGGCGGTCGTGCTGACGGCGGTGGCGGTCCGGCGCTTCCGCTGGGAGTGACGTATGGAGGGGCGGTGACGGTGGAGGGGGAGGCGTCGGTGGAGGTGTCCGAGGGGACGGCGACGACGCTCGAGGAACGCTGGTCGCAGTTCTTCCGCTGGGGGCCGTACGTGCTCCTCGGCATCGCCACGGTCCTCGCGGGCGCCACCGCGAGCGAGCTGATGAGCGGTCCGGAGACGGTGGCCGCGGGCGGCCTGGTCGCCGCCGTCCTCGCCCTCCAGCTGGGCTGGCACACGCGCCGGCCGCCCGCGTCCCCGCCGGAGGCGGTGGACGGAGGCCGCGCGGTCGTGCTCGTCCCGGGCGCGCCCGGCCCCGGCTCCGCCGCCTACTTCGCGCTGCGGACGGCGCTCGCCTTCGCCCTGACCTGGCTCAACCCCTTCTTCGCCGTCTTCGCCTGCGTCGGCTACTTCGACGCCGTCCAACTCCTGCCGCCGCGACCGGTGTTCGTCCGGGCCGGACTCCTCGCCGTCGCGCTCACCATGGCCGGTTCCCAGTCCGGCGGGCTGCCGCCGGCGAGCGCGCTGAACTGGGTCGCCTTCGGCGGACTGTTCCTGCTCAACGCGAGCCTCGCCGTCGGCCTCGCGCACCTCGACGCCAAGGAGGCCGAGAAGGCCGCCGAACGCTCCGCGACCATCGCCCAGCTGGCCCGGACCAACGCCCGTCTGGAGCAGGCGCTCGCCGAGAACGCCACCCTCCAGGCGCAGCTCGTCCTCCAGGCGCGGGAGGCCGGCGTCGCGGACGAACGCCGCCGGCTCGCCGCGGAGATCCACGACACCCTCGCCCAGGGGCTCACCGGCATCATCGCCCAGCTCCAGGCCGCCGACACCGCCGCCCCCGGCCAGGCCCGCGTCCACCACCAGCGGGCCGCCGCCCTCGCCCGGCACAGCCTCGGCGAGGCCCGCCGCTCCGTGCAGGACCTCAGTCCGGTCGCCCTGGAGCACGACACCCTGCCCGAGGCGCTCGGCAAGACCGTCGACGCGTGGGCCGAACGCACCGGCATCAGCGGGCGGTTCACGGCCACCGGCACCCCGCACCCGCTCCACGAGGAGGTCGCCGCCACCCTGCTCCGCATCGCCCAGGAGGCGCTGGCCAACGCCGAGCGCCACTCCGGGGCCACCCGCGCCGGCATCACGCTCTCGTACATGGGCGACGAGGTCGTCCTCGACATCCGTGACGACGGACGGGGCTTCGACCCGTCGGCCCCGTCCGCCCGCGGCTCCCACGGCGGCTTCGGCCTGGACGGCATGCGGGCCCGCGCCGAACGCCTCGCCGGGGAGGTCGGGATCGAGTCGGCGGCGGGGGAGGGCACCGCCGTCTCCGTTCGCGTACCGTTGGCCCGCCATGACTGAGATCACCCTGCTCGTCGTCGACGACCACCCCGTCGTACGGGACGGCCTGCGCGGCATGTTCGACGCCGACCCCGGGTTCCGGGTCCTCGGCGAGGCGTCCGGCGGCGTCGAGGCCGTCGAGCTGGCCCTCCGTCTCGACCCGGACGTCGTCCTCATGGACCTGCGGATGCCGGCGGGCGGCGGCGTCGACGCCATCGCCGCCCTCGCGCGGCACGGCGCCCGGGCCCGGGTCCTGGTGCTCACCACGTACGACACGGACACCGACACCCTCACCGCCATCGAGGCGGGCGCGACCGGCTACCTCCTCAAGGACGCGCCCCGCGAGGAGCTGTTCGCCGCCGTCCGGGCCGCCGCCGAGGGGCGCACCGTCCTCTCCCCGGCCGTCGCCACCCGTCTCGTCAGCGCCGTGCGCCGGCCCGCCGAGCCGGTCGACGACACCCTCTCTGCCCGCGAGCGGGAGATCCTCGTCCTGGTCGCCCGGGGCACCTCCAACCGCGAGATCGCCGCCGAACTCTTCATCAGCGAGGCCACGGTGAAGACCCACCTCACCCACATCTACGCCAAACTCGCCGTCAAGGACCGGGCGGCGGCCGTCGCCGCCGGCTACGACCGGGGGATCCTCGGCCGCGGCTGATCCGCGCGGGACGGCCGGGCGGCGACGGACCGCCGGCCCCCCGTGGTGCGGCCGAGCCGCGTGGGACGCGCGCCCCGAGTCCACCGGGGTCCGGGCCCCCGCGTGCGCTCGGGTGTGCGACGGAACGGGTATACCCGCCGTGAGCCGTCGCGGGACGGCGGGGGAGGGGACACCGTGGCGGACTTCCTGGGACTCGTGGTCATCGTGGTCGTCGTCTGGGCCCTCATCAGCGCCTTCGGGGACAGCGGCGGCGGAGGGGGCAGCGGCGGAAGCGGCGGCTCCGGCGGCGCCGGGGGCGACGGTGGCGGCTGCGGCGGAGGGTGCGGCGGCTGCGGCGGCGACTGAACGCGGTGAGCGCCGCTCAGCGCACCAGCTCCGACGCCAGCAGGTCCATCAGCAGGCCGTCGTGCCAGGTGCCGTCCGCGCCGCGCTCGTACTGGCGCATCACCCCGACGGGGCGGAAGCCGGCCTTCTCGTAGCAGCGGATCGCCGCCGCGTTGTCGGCGGCCGGATCGATGACCAGCCGGTGGAAGCCGTGGTCGTCGACGAGATGGCGGGCGAGGGTGCGGACGGCGTCCGTGCCCAGGCCCCGGCCGTGCACCGACGGGTCGAGGAACAGGTCGATGCCGGCGTGCCGGTAGTCCGGCTCGTCCTCCGCGTACCACTGGATCATGCCGACGATCCGGCCGTGGTGCCGGACCGTCAGACAGCGGGTGTCGGGGTCCTCCAGGTCGGCGGCGACCTCCTCGACCAGGTCGTCCCCGCCGCGCCAGCGGGCCCGCACCTCGGGCGTGGCCCGGACGGCGGCCAGGGCGGGGACGTCCCCGGGGACGGAGGGGCGCAGGACGACGGCGGCGCCGTGCAGGTCGCTCATCCCCCCAGCCTGCCCCATGCCGCCGCCGGACGGGAGATCAGCCGCCGGACGGCCCGCCGCCGGGGCGCGGCACCGGCGCGCCGGGCGGGTTCGGGGGCGGGGCGGTGACGACCTTCGGCAGCGCCGCAGGGTGCTTCTCGGTCAGCCAGCGGACCAGTTCCTCGCGGACCGCGCAGCGGACGGTCCACAGTTCGTCGGGGTCCTTGGCCGTGACCAGGGCGCGGACGGTGATGCCGGTCGGGGAGGTGTCCGTCACCGAGAGGTCCCAGCCGCGCCGGTCCCAGCCGGGGCAGTCGTCGAGGAAGCCGCGCAGGTGGTCCCGCAGGAGCGGCACCGGCGTGGCGTGGTCGCAGTGGAGGAACACCGTGCCCGTCATCTCGGCGCCGCCCCGGGACCAGTTCTCGAAGGGACGCGAGGTGAAGTAGGAGACGGGCAGCGTGACCCGCCGCTCGTCCCAGGTGCGCACGGTGAGGAAGGTCAGGGTGATCTCCTCGACGAGACCCCACTCGCCGTCCACGACGACGGTGTCGCCGATGCGGACCATGTCGCCGAAGGCGATCTGGAAGCCGGCGAAGAGGTTGCCGAGGGTCGACTGCGCCGCCACGCCCGCCACGATGCCGATGATGCCGGCGGAGGCGAGCAGCGAGGTGCCGAGCGCGCGGAACGACGGGAAGGTCACGAGGGCCACCGCGCAGGCGATCACCCCGACGCCGACCGACACGACCCGGGTGATCAGGGTGACCTGGGTCCGCACCCGGCGCACCCGGGCCCGGTCGTGCGTGCGCCCGGCGTAGCGCGCGTACGAGGACTCGACCAGCGCGGAGGCGAAGCGGACCGTCAGCCAGGCCCCGCTGCCGATCAGGCACAGCACCCGGATCCGGTCGACGAGCCCGGCGTGGTCCCGCGCCGGGGTCCAGCCGGTGGCGCGCACCGCCCAGCCGAACAGGGCCGTGAAGAGGACGACGAACAGGGGCGTACGACACCGGCGCAGCAGCGCCCACAGGGGCGTCCCGGGGCGCCGGGCGTCCGCGCGCCGGGTCGCCAGGTCCGCCGCCCGCACGACGGCGTACGCGGCCAGTGCCGAGCCGCCCAGGGCGATCATCAGCAACAGCGAGTTCTCCATGGGCTTCGCCTCACCGCCGGCGGCCCGGTCAAACCGTCCCGGGGACCATTCTTCCGGCGGCGTCTCCTCCTCGGGACGTACATGGTCCGGACCTGAGCGGGATTCCCGTCCGGGGCGCCGTGCGCGAGGGTGCTGCGGACCGATCACCCCGCACCCCGAAGGAACTGACGCCCTGTGCGAAGCCGAGACCGGAACCGAAGCCGCGCCCACAGCCGCACCCGCGGCAGGTGGGCCGCCGTCGTGGCGGCCACCGCCGTCGCGGCCCTCCTGCCCGCGTTCACGCCCGCCCTCGCCGCCCCGCCGGAGCCTGCCCCCACCGCACCCGCCGCCGCGCCCTCCGGTTCCGCCGCGTTAGCGGAGTACACCCGGCAGCGGCCGCGCTGGGCGCCCTGCGACCCGCAGGGGCCCGCCGAGTTCGAGTGCGCCACCATCGAGGTCCCCCTCGACTACGGCCGTCCGGCCGGCCGGAGGCTCGACCTCGCGATCTCCCGGATCAGGGCCACCAGCCCCCGGGACCGGCACGGCGTCCTGCTCATCAACCCCGGCGGGCCCGGCGGCCAGGGGCTGGACATGCCCCTGTACCTGCGGTCGGAGCTCCCGGAGGACGTGCCGCGGCGGTTCGACCTCATCGGCTTCGACCCGCGCGGCGTCGGCCGGAGCTCCCCGGTCGGCTGCGGCCTCACCGACGACGAGCTGAACTGGCAGCGCCCGTACAGGCCGGCGTCGTTCGCCGCGGACGTGCGCTGGGCGCGGACCGTCGCGGAGAAGTGCCGGACGGCGAACGGGGCCGTCCTGCCCCACCTCACCACCCGCAACACCGCCCGGGACATGGACCTCGTCCGCGCCGTGCTCGGCGAGCGGAGGATCTCGTACCTCGGCTACTCCTACGGCACCTATCTCGGCGCCGTGTACACCCAGTTGTTCCCCCGTCGCGCCGACCGTTTCGTCCTCGACAGCGCCGTCGACCCGGCGCGGATCTGGCGCGGGATGATCCAGGTGTGGGCGGAGGGCGCGGAACCCGCCTTCGACCGCTGGGCCGACTGGACGGCGGCCCGGCACGCCGCGTACGGGCTCGGCGCCACCCCGGACGAGGTCCGCGCGACCTTCTGGGGCCTGGTCGCCCGGGCGGACCGCACCCCGATCGAGATCGACGGCCTGCGACTGACCGGCGACGACATCAGGATCGCCGCCCGCGCCGCCTTCTTCTCCCCCCGGCCCGCCGCCGAGTCCGTCGTCCGGCTCAAGGAGGCGGCCGAGGGCGGCGCCCCGACGGTCGCCCCGTCGCGGCGGGCCACGCCGCCCCGGCCCGTCCCGCCGTCCTTCGCGCGCACGGTCGCCGGGGCCTTCGCGGCGCCCGAGGTCCGCGCCGGCTCCGAGGGCCCGGCGGGTCCCGAGGTCCCGGCCGACAACATGGACGCCGCCTTCTGGTCCGTCGTCTGCGCCGACACCCGCGCCTGGCCGCGCGACCCGGAGCGGTACCGCCGTGACGCGGTCCGCGACGGGGCCGCGTACCCGCTCTACGGCGACGTCGCGTCCCACATCAAGCCGTGCGCCTTCTGGCAGCCCGGCTCCGAGCCCGCCACCCGGATCGGCAACGGGGTCGGCGCGCTGATCCTGCAGAACGAGTGGGACTCCCAGACGCCGCTGGTCAGCGGCCAGGGCCTGCGCCGGGTCATGAAGGGCGCCCGCATGGTCACCGTCCTCGGCGGGGAGGGCCACGGCGTGTACGGCTCCGGGTCCTGCGCCGAGGCGACCGCCACCGCGTACCTGACGACGGGCCGGCTGCCCGCGGGCGACACCACCTGCCGGGCCACGCCGCGGGAGGCGGCGGAGGCGGCCCGGCTGCCGGTGCCGGCGCCGCAGGGCCTCCCGGCCGGGCGACCGGCCTTCTGACGGCCCGCCCCCGCCCGAGGGCGGGGGCGGATCGCGCCGTCCGCCACGGCGGGCGGCGCGATCCGGCAGGGCGCGCCTGGAACCTTTCGGCGCCGTGGCCCCTCATGATCGATGGGCGGGGGAACACGGTCGGCACCGACGACGCGTGGCCCCGGCCCCGCGGCCACGGATGGCGTGGGCCGCGTCGAACACCACGTGAGCAGCCGAGGATTCACCGTGCCCCTGACGTCCCACCGACGCCTGACCGCCGGCGCCGCCGTCACCCTCGTCGCCGCCCTCGCGGCCGGACTGGCCCCCGCCACGACCGCCTCCCCCGCCCCCGCCCCCGCGTCCGCGTCCGCCGCGCCGGCCGTCGCCGAGGCCCCCGCGCCGGACGTGGACGGCATCGTCGCCGCCCTGAACTCGGCGATGGCCAACGGCGCTCCGGGCGCGATGGCCCGCTTCACCGGACCCGACGGGGTCGAGAGCCTGACCGCCGGCGTCCGCGACCGCGCCACGGGCGCGCCCATGGACATCCACGCCCGCTTCCGGATCGGCAGCGTCAGCAAGACGTTCTCCGCCGTGGTGCTGCTGCAACTGGTGGACGAGGGACGGCTGGAGCTCGACCAGCCGGTCAACCGCTACCTCCCCGGACTGCTGCCCGACGACCGCATCACCGTCCGGCACCTGCTCACCCACCGCAGCGGCCTCGCCGACTACACCAACGCGATGTTCGCCGACACCGTGCCGGGCTTCGAGGCCGTGCGGAACCGGGTCTTCACGTACCAGGAACTGGTCGACCTCTCGCTGAGCGAGCCGCGCACCACCGAGCCCGGCGTGGCGTACCGCTACTCCAACGCGAACTTCGTGGTCGTCGGCATGCTCATCGAGAAGCTCACCGGCCGGCCGGTGGAGCGCGCCTACGAGCGCCGGATCTTCAAGCCGCTCAAGCTGCGCGACACCTCCTACGTCCACCCCGACACCCGCATCAAGGGCCTGCCGGTGCGCGGCTACCTGCACCCCGACGCGGCCGGCGAACCGCTGGTGGACTCCACCGAACAGACCGTCTCCTGGGCGCAGTCCGCGGGCGCCGTCATCTCCAGCCCCGCCGACCTGAACACCTTCACCAGCGCGCTGATGCGCGGCCGGCTGCTCTCCCCGGAGACGCTGGAGGCCATGACGACCGTCACCCCGACGGACACCACCGGCACCCGCTTCTACGGGCTGGGCCTGCGCCGGTACGACCTGTCCTGCGGCGCCCAGGTGTACGGCCACACCGGCACCGTGCAGGGCTTCTACACGTACGCCTTCTCGACCCGCGACGGCCGCCGCAGCCTCTCGGCGGTCGCCAACACCTCCAACCACGGCGCCGCGAACACGGCGCTCGGCGGCACCCTGGAAGCGGCCTTCTGCGGCCCGAAGCCGGCGGCCGCGGCGTCCGCCCGCACCGCGTCCGGCGCGGCGACCTCCGACGCGGCGCGGCTGCCCGCCGAGCGGGACCTGGCCGAGCGCCACTGATCCGCGCCCCGCGACCGGCCGCCCCGGGGCCTGTCCGACAATTCCCGTCGGGTCCGGGCCGCCCGGCCTGATCCGACGCCCATCGCCGGACGGGCCCTAGCGGCTCCGGCCGGTCGCCCCGGGGAGGCTGCGCGGTCCCGCGCAGCGGGCGCCCGTCTCCTCCACCCGGCGGCGCAGCTCGCGGTCGGACGTGATCACCAGACACGGCCGGCCGCGGGCCCCGTCGGCGAGCGCGGCGATGAGGTCGTCGCCGCTGCCGGTCGCCTCGGCCACGCGCACGCCCGGCACGGACGCGACACCACGGGCCCGCCCCTCGACCACGAGCACGATCTCGTACGGCCCCGGGTACGGCCCCTCGGCCGGTCCGCCGTGCGCGGCCAGCCGGTCCCGCAGCCGCTCGGCGGCCCCGCGCCGGTCGCGCCACCAGCCGTCCGGGACGGAGCCCACGACATTGGCGCCGTCCACGACGAGCAGCGGGAGCGGCGCGGGCTCTTCGGTGTCCATGGCACCAGGATGGCAGGACGGCGCCCGGGCCGGTGTCAGGCGGGCGGCAGCAGATCGCTCCCGCTGACCGTGTACGTGAGCGGCGGGTAGACGAAGTCCGTCGTCTCGTTCTCCAGGCGCCGCAGCCGGTAGAACGCGCTCCGCTGCTCGTCGTCGGCCGCGGTGAGGCGGGCACCGCCGGGCAGGCGGGCGTGTCCGTCGCGGAACCGGACGGGCGTCTTCGACGTGCGGAAGGTGAACCCCAGCCACCGGTTGTCCGCCGTCGTGCCGGGCGCGTCCAGGACGATCCGGTGCCGGAGCAGCCGGTTCGAGGCGACCGAGAACGCGACGATCCCGTGGTGGGCGAGCGGGACCTCGAACCGCTGCTCGCCGTCCGGATCCTTCGACGCGAGGACCAGCTTCCTGGGCGGGCCCGCCTCGGGGTGCTCGTAGCAGGAGAAGACGGCGATGAACGAGTCGTCGGCCAGGTCGAGGGCCTGGTCGGAGTGGGCGCCCATGGTCCGGTAGGCGTTCGTGTACGTCTCCACGAGGGCGTTGTCGAACGCGACCGGGAGCCCCGCGTGCTCCTGGACCCGCCGCGCCAGCCGTTCGTGGACCGGCCGGAAGCGCTGTGCCGGATTCGCGTACCGGGTGGTCGTCCGGACGAGCGGTACCGCGCCCGTCGCGTCGACCCGGGTGAGCACGGCGCCGCGGCGGCCCTTCCCGACGTCCTCCCAGCGGATCGACGCGGACAGCTCCGCGAAGGGGTTCTCCTCGCACGGCAGCGTGGACGCGCGGACCAGGTCCGCGATCCTAGACGCGGGGGGCAAGGTAGTCCCCCGTGTTCATGCTGAAGCGGAACCGGTCGCCGTAGTCGACGAACGACGTGGTCCTGTTCTCCTCGGCGTACAGCCCGCGCAGCTCGTCCATGCCCTCCGGTGTCGGCGCCCCCAGCTCCACGGCCTCCCCGGCGACCTTGAGGAAGGTGCGCCCGTCCTTGTGCACGGCCTCGGTGCCGGAGCAGCGCACCACGTAGCCCAGCCGGGTCGGGAGCAGCTCCGCGTCGAGGCCCGAGGGCCGGATCTCGTGGGTGTACAGGCGGTTGGTGGACAGCGGCATGAAGAACACGGAGCCGGGGTGCAGCGTCACGGTGAACCGGTCCGGGAGCGCCGCCCCTTCGTCCGCCCCGGCGGACGTCTCCTTGCGCCGGAAGCACAGCCGGGTCAGCCCGCTGGTCCCCTTCACGCCGTGGTCGAACGGGTCGTCGGCCGACGGCCGCAGCCGGTCGAGCCCGTCGTAGAACGTGCAGAAGGCCATGACGCCGTCGGCGGGCATGTCCTTGGTCTTGTCGGCGTGGGCCGAGATCCTGGCCTTCGACTGCCTGCGCTCCGGCGTGGCGAGGGTGTTGTGGTAGACCTGCGCGAGGACGTGGTTGAGCGGCGCGTGGTCCCGGAAGACGGTGGCCGCCTCGCGGTTCAGGGCCCCCACGATCTCCGTGTCGGTCGGGCCGAAGTCCTCGGTCGGCCCCGACAGGTTGGTGGAGCAGCGGAGCAGCCGGAAGCGCAGTTCGTCGCCGTCGCGCGTGACGGGCGTCAGGTAGATGCCGCTGCGGAGCGCGGTGCCGGGCTTGGTGGACTCCGTGAGGGACTGGAAGGCGTGCTCGGCGCGGATCCGGCCGAAGTGGCCGGCGTCGGGATCGAAGAAGCGGCGGTAGTGCACCCCGGCGCCGTGCACGCGGAGCGGGACCCGGCCGAGTCCGACGGGGGTCCAGGGCCGGCCGTCGCTCTCCTCGTGGCCCCGCGCGAACTCCCGGACGACGAACACCCGCTCGGCCGACCGCAGCTGACGAGCGCTCACGCCGGAGACGTCGCCGCACAGGTAGACGCTCCTCCCCGCGAGGTCCGGCGTCCCGGAGGCGAACTCCTCCGGCGTGACGACGGATCCGAAGAAGTCCCCGCCCAGGTCCTCGGTCCGCAGGGTCGCGGGCGCGACCAGGAGGTTGCCCGCGTCATCGAGGCGGGCCTCCGCCCGCCGTGTCGTGTCCATCAGCGGTACCCGTCCTTCGCGGAGCTCGGTGGCGTGCGCAAAGCGCCGATGCTCTCACGGGCCCCGGCGGCGGGCAACGGACTTCCGGGGAGCCCTCCGGAAGCGTTCACGCTCCGTGATGAGAAGGGTGGTGGCGGCCGGATCCGACCCCCTTCGGGGATTCCGGTCGGCGGTGGGACGCCCCGCGTTTCCGCAGGGGAGGGAGGTCAATTGGCGTCTCCGCCCTCTTTCGTACGGTTCCGCTCCCGACAACTCTCGCGCCACGCTGGCGACTTTCGGCCAATCGATCTCGGCCTGCCGTGAGGGCGGCGCCAGCAGACTTCGCAGGTCTACGGGCAAGTTTGCCAACTGCACAACGCACGTGAACGGTTGACGACTACAGTGAGTGGTCGGTGATCATCGGTAGGCTCATCGCACCTGACGTCCCCTCCCCGCACCCCATCGCGCCACTCCACCCCCCACTCCGCACCCCCCGGCCCACGAGTACTTTCCGTACCCCTCAGTACGCCGATTTCCCGGGCACGTACCAAGGACACCCATGTCACAACTTCGCGCACCCGCCCCGCGGTCCGACCGCCGCGAGGGCGGGCGGCACGGCCGTTCGGGCGCCCGCACCTCGACCACCGGCACCGGACCGGCCAGGGCCACGACGGCCGCTCCCGCCGAAGTCCGCATACGCCCCCAGCTGTTGCGCACCTCGGTCCTCCCCGCCGTCGCCGTCGCCCTCGGCGGCGCCGCCGCCGTGCTCTTCACCCTCCGCTCCACCGGCACCGCCCCGACCCCCGGACTGTGGGCCGCCCTCACCGGCGCCGCCGCCCTCACCGTCGCCTCGGTGACCGCCGCGGCACTCGGCGCCGACCGCGCCGCCCGGGCCGTCCTCGACCGGGTCGCCGCCCTGCGCCGCGACGGCGCCGAGGACCAGGGCGAACTGCGCACGCTCGTCGAACAGCTGCGCCGCGGCGAGGACCCGGCCCCCCGGCCCGCCCTCCCCGACGCCACCGGCGGCGACGCGTTCGACCGCCTCGGCGCCGAGCTGACCCGCTCCCACGAGGCCGCCGTCGCCGCCGTGGTCCAGGCGTCCCGGCTCTCCAGCAGCGTCGGCAACGAGCAGAAGGTCGAGGTCTTCGTGAACCTCGCCCGCCGGCTCCAGTCCCTCGTCCACCGCGAGATCCAGCTCCTCGACGAACTGGAGAACGAGGTCGAGGACCCCGATCTGCTCAAGGGCCTCTTCCAGGTCGACCACCTGGCCACCCGCATCCGCCGCCACGCCGAGAACCTCGCCGTCCTCGGCGGCGCGATCTCCCGCCGCCAGTGGTCCAACCCGGTCACCATGACCGAGGTGCTCCGCTCCTCCATCGCCGAGGTCGAGCAGTACCCCCGGGTCAAGCTCGTCCCGCCGATCGACGGCACCCTGCGCGGCCACGCCGTCGCCGACGTCATCCACCTCCTCGCCGAACTCGTCGAGAACGCCACGGTGTTCTCCGCCCCGCACACCACCGTGCTGCTGCGCGCCCAGTACGTCACCGCCGGCCTCGCCATCGAGGTCGAGGACCGCGGACTCGGCATGCCCGTCGGCGAGCAGAACAAGATGAACGCCCTGCTCGCCGACCCCGACCAGGTCAACGTCGCCCATCTCCTCCAGGACGGCCGGATCGGCCTCTTCGTCGTCTCCGCGCTGGCCCGGCGCCACGGCATCGCCGTCCGCCTCCAGACGAACATCTACGGCGGCGTCCAGGCGGTCCTCGTCCTCCCGCAGGGCCTGCTCGGCGCCGACCCGGAGGGCCTCGCCCAGCACGAGCGGCAGACCGCCGCGGTCACCGGCTCCACCCCGTTGCCGCCCCAGCAGCCGCAGCAGCCCCAGGTCCCGGTCCAGCACGACCGGCCGCAGCACCCCCTGGGCGGAGCCCCCTCCGCGCCCCTCCCGCCGGTCGAGACCCCGGCCCCCGCCCCCGTACGGACGGCGCCCCCGGCCCCCGCGCCCGCGGCGGCCCCGGCCCCCTACGCCTACCAGCCCCCCGCCCCCGTCGCGCCGGCCGCACCCCCCCCGCCCGCCGCCCCGCCGGGG
>NZ_BNBS01000071.1 GCF_014656075.1 Streptomyces hydrogenans | reverse complement strand
GGAGGCGCCGCCCCGGCCACCGTCGCCGCGCCGGATCCGGACCGCGCCGCCGGGCCCTGGCCCCGCCCCGCCGGACGGGTGCGGCCGCTCGTCCACATGGCGATCGGCGCGGTCGTGGGCGCCCTGATCGTGATCGCCGTCCTCGGAGTGAAGTCCCCGCCGGACGGAGCACGGTCGGACGCGGGCAAGCCGGCGGCGAGCGGCGAGACTTCGGGGGTGACGGCCCAGAGCGCGGCCGAGCGCACGCCCGGCGCCGAGTCCGACCACCCGCTGCCCGGCTGCTCCGGGGAGTCCTGCCTCGGGCGCGAACCGCAGACGATGAACTGCCAGTGGGACGCGAAGACCGTCCGGCTCCTCTACCTGCGCGGGCTGCGGATCCAGCTCCGGCACAGCGCCGCCTGCCAGGCGGTCTGGGGGCGGCTGGAGAACGGGGCGATCGGCGACGGAGTCATCATCACCGACAAGGGCAGCCGGACGGAGGATTCCACCATCCGGGTGGACCGCGACACCTACACGCGGATGCTGTCGGTGGCCGAGTACCCCCTTTCGACCATCTCCATCTGCGGGGTGATCCCGAAGGTCAAGGAGCAGGAGTGCGACCCCCCGCAGGACGCCCCGCAGCCCTGAGGCGGCGGCGCCCGGCGGGATCCCGGGCCGTCCCGAGAAGCCGACGCGTCCAAGTCTGAGGTATGTAACTCGCTGATGGGACAGGGGAGTTGCTCATAGCATTCGGCCGCCGCTCCGCGTCGTGCGGGGCGGCTGCCGAACACATGGGGAGAGACGATGAGCGATCTGCCGATACCGCGTCCGCGACGGCGCGCGCTGCTGTCCGGGGCCTTCGCCCTCGGTGCCGGAGCGGTCCTGGGGACCGCGCTGCCGGGGACCGCGCGCGCCGCCGCGGGGGCCGCGCTCGCCGGCCCGGTGATCTCCGGGTGCGCGGCCTGGGGCGCCCGCGAGCCGAGCAGCCCGGTGAAGCTGCTGGCCACCGGACCCCAGAAGATCATCGTCCATCACACCGCGACCCCGAACAGCACCGACTACTCGCAGGCGCACGCCTTCGCGCTGTCCCGGTCGATCCAGGCCGACCACATGGACGCGCGGGGCTGGATCGACTCGGGCCAGCACTTCACGATCAGCCGCGGCGGCTGGATCACCGAGGGCCGGCACTCCAGCGTCGCCGCGCTGGCCGCCGGTACCCAGCAGGTCGAGTCGGCGCACTGCACCGGCCAGAACACCGTCGCCGTCGGCATCGAGAACGAGGGCACGTACACGTCGGTGGACCTGCGGTCGGCGCAGTACGCGAAGCTGGTCGACCTCTGCGCGTCCATCTGCTCCCAGTACGGGCTGCGCGCCTATCAGATCTTCGGCCACCGGGACTTCAACAACACCGAGTGCCCCGGTGACCGGCTGTACGCGCTGCTGCCGCAGCTCAGGGCCGACGTCGCCGCCCGGATCGGCGGCAGCCCGGCGTGGGGCGGCTGGCCGGTGGCACGGCTCGGCGACTCGGGCGAGCGGGTCAGGTCGTTGCAGTACCTGCTCGCCTCCCGGGGCGCCACGATCGTGGCCGACGGCTCCTTCGGGCCGGCGACCGAGAGCGCGGTGCGGGCCTTCCAGACGACCAACCGGGCCGGGGTCGACGGGGTGGCCGGAAACCAGACCTGGCACCAGCTCGCCCACCCGCTCGCGCGCGGAGCGCAGGGCGACGCGGTGAAGGCGCTGCAGGGCCAGCTCAACGCGCGCGGTCAGACGCTGGTCGTCGACGGCAGCTTCGGGTCGGGCACCGAGGCGGGGGTGCGGGCGTTCCAGACCTCGGCGAGCCTGCCGGCCGACGGCGTGGCGGATGCCCGCACCTGGAGCCGACTGCTGGCCTGAGTGGCCGGTGTCCCGGTACGGGAGAGGGGGGTGAGGCGGGAGACCGCCTCACCCCCCTCTCCCGTACCCCGGGCCCCTGGCCTCCCGCTGCCCGCCCCTCCCCTTCCCGTCCCGTCCCCTCGCGTCCCCTCCCGTGCGTCCCGGCGGGGGCACGTCCCGGGAGTGTCCCGAGTGGGTGACGGGACCTACGCATTCGCCGGTCGACACGGTCAGGATTCCGCTGGGCCGAAAACGGCGGCGGCCGGAACAGGCCCCCTCGCGCACCGCCCATCCCCACCAACCGTCCGACCACAGGAGTCACCCCATGCGTCGCATCCGCAGCACCACCCTCACCGCAGGTGCCCTCGCCCTCGCCGGCGTCGCCGCCACCTGCGTGGCGCTCGCCCCGGCGGCGTCCGCCTCGGCCCAGGCGTGCACGTCCACCACCCTCACCACCGGTGCGTACGAGTCGCAGGGCACCATCGCCACCAAGGCATCCAGTGGCTGCGGTGACCTGAACCTGACCTACTCGTACAACGCCGGCAGCCGCACCTACGACGAGTACGCCGGCCGTTACAAGAAGTCGTCCGGCTGGGTGACCGGCTCGAAGCGGTACGTCCTGGCGTACGACGGCTCCCACAGCGTCAACGACTCGAAGTACTGGCTCGTCACCGGCCTCTCCGCCGGCACCCAGTTCAGCGTCGCCAGCCTGTACGACGGCGGCGACACGGTCGTGATCACCCACTGACCCGCTCCCCCGGCGGATCGGCAGTACGCCGCGGGGCCACCGGCATGACGGCCCCGCGGCGCCCGGACAACCGAGAGGCACGAGACGCTGTGAAGAAGAGGCCGATCACCGCGGCGGTCCTGGGCTCCGTCATCGCGGCGGCCGCCCTGACGGGCTGCGGGGGCGCCGCGCCCGGCCTCTCCGCGGCGCCCCTCCCCACGGCGTCGGGCCCCGTACGGCCGCCGACGGTCGCGCGGGGCCTGCCGGCGGAGCGGGACCTGACGGCGATGGTGCTGCCGGCGACCGGTCGGGACAGCAGGCTGACCCAGGGGCTCGACGGCTTCGCCCAACTGGTGGGCCACGCACGGCTCCAGGAGTGCGCGGAGCAGGCGGGCGTGCGGCTCCCCGAGGTGCCGCCGCCGGCGTACATCGGCTGGTCCGACCTGCCCGACCTGGGCTTCATCGGGCGGCACGGCCTCACTATGAGCGTGCCCGCCCTGCCGTCGGCCTCCCCGAGCGGTCGGGCGGCGGGCCGGACGGACCGGGCCGCGCAGCAGCGCTGCGAGACGGAGGGCCGCACCGCGGCCAAGGAGTTCAAGGACCTGTACTCGCCGCTCCAGTCGCTGTGGTGGCCGGAGGTCTCGGCGGTCCGGGACGACCCGCGGGCCCGCGAGGCCCTGCGGACGCTGCCCGGCTGCCTCGCGCGGTACGGCGTCGAGGTCGAGGACGAGGACGCCTTCTTCGCCCTCGTCGACCGCACCGTCCAGGGCATCGAGGACGGGGCGGAGGCCACCCGCGCCGACCGGGGCCTGGGGGCGGCCTACGCCGCCTGCATGGCCCCGGTGGAAGCGGTCCGGGAACCCCTGCGCACCGCCCGCCGCACGGCCTTCGAGGCGGCGCACCGCGACGAACTCCGCGCGCTGGAACGCGGCCTGCTGCCGCGCATCCGGGAACTGGAGCACCGGCACGGCCTGGCCTTCGGGCACCCGGTCCCCTGAGCGGCGTGACGAGGACGTCCACGGGTACGCGCCAGGCACACCCCGCGCGCCCGACCCGCGACCCGCCCCCGCCGTCCCCGTAACCCATCGCAACCGAACCCGACATGATTCGACACGAGAGGGATCGCACCATGCTCCGATCGTCCGGTCTGCGCAAGCAGAGCGCCCGGATCGCCCTGTTCCTCGCCCTGACCACGGCCCTGTTCGTCCAGACGGGCACCCCGGCCCAGGCCTTCGCGGGAGCGGCGTACCACCTGCAGAGCTCGGGCAACCGAGGCAGCGACGTCGTCGCCCTCCAGTACCTGCTGGGCGCTCGCGGCCAGTCCGTGACCGCCGACGGGGTCTTCGGCTCCGGCACGGCGACCGCCGTCAAGGCCTTCCAGAGCTCCCAGGGCCTGACGGCGGACGGCATCGTCGGCCCGAACACCTGGGGCAAGCTCGTCGCCACGGTGCGCCAGGGCGACGACGGATCGGCCGTGAAGGCCGTGCAGTACCTGCTCAACGCCAAGCGTTCGGCGGGCCTGACGGTCGACGGCGACTTCGGCCCGGCGACCGCCACCGCGGTGAAGACCTTCCAGAGCCACGCGGGCCTGTCCGCCGACGGAGTCGTCGGCCCCGACACCTGGCGCAACCTGGTCTGGCACTACGAGCTGGTGAACTTCACCCACATCTGCGACCAGAACCCGGACGGCAACGCGACCGCGAACTGGGCCACCGCCGCGGCCGTCGGCCAGCTGGAGGCCGCGGCCGCGTCGTTCGCCTCGACCGGCCAGGGCAAGGTGCCGATGGGCGACGCGGGCTTCGAGCACGGCGGCGACATCCCGGGCCACGCCAGCCACGAGGTCGGGCTCGACATCGACATCTGGCCGATCCGCACCGATTCCGCGCAGTGCTCGGCGGGCCGGATCACCTGGCAGTCCGGCACCTACGACCGGGCGGCGACCCGTCAGCTCGTGCAGGCGATCCGCGCGGCGGCCCCCGGGCACATCGATGTCATCTACTTCAACGACCCGACGCTGATCTCCGAGGGCCTGACCACGCAGTACCCGAACCACGACAACCACCTGCACGTCCGCTACCGCTGACGCCGGCCGGCGCAGCACGCGAAGGAGAGACATGCGCAGACGCTTCCCGGCGCTGGTCGCCGCGGTCATCGCCGCGATGGTGGCCGTCCTGATCGGGCCGAACACCGCCTCGGCCGCCACCTGGCCCGTGATCGCCAACGGCGACAGCGGGGCCCAGGTGACGACGGTCCAGCACCTGCTCAACCACCGCGGGTACGCGACCACGGCCGACGGCCGGTTCGGTCCCGCGACCGAGGCGAAGGTCTCGGCGTTCCAGAGCGCCAACGGGCTCACGGCCGACGGCTCGGTGGGCCCGCTGACCTGGCCCAAGCTGGTCGCCACGGTACAGAGCGGCAGCACCGGCAACGCGGCCAAGGCGGCCCAGACCCAGCTGAACCGGTACGGGTACGGCCTCGTCGTCGACGGTGACTTCGGCACCGCGTCGACCAACGCCGCCAAGGACTTCCAGTCCAAGCACGGCCTGACGGCGGACGGCATCGTGGGCCCGAACACCTGGAACGCCCTGGTCGGCGGCTCCGGCAGCGGCGGGGGCGGCACCAGCCGCGCCCAGCTCGCGGCGTCGATCGACGCCAGCTCCCGCATCTCCCTGCTCACCTACCACGTGAGCGGGGTCGTCGACGCCGACTCCACGGCCCAGGCGAACATCACCGACACGAAGAACGGCACCACCGCCGAGACCAGCAACTACAGCGACGTCGGCGAGCGCGAGGTCTGGCTCTCCACGGCCATGCTCAACGGCATGCTGAAGCTGGCCACGGAGCGGGGCTACACCTTCCTGGTCACCGAGATCGCGGGCGGCGACCACTCGTCGAACTCGAACCACTACAAGGGCATCGCGTTCGACGCGGACAACATGTCCGTCAGCAACGCCACCTTCGTCAGCGCCTGCCGCGCGTACGGCGCGACGGAAGCCCTGGACGAGGGCAACCACGTCCACTGCGCCTGGCAGTAGCCCGACAGGCAGGAGAAGCGGCCGACGCCCACCCAGGGCGTCGGCCGCACCGCTCTCCTCGCCGGCCGGCCCGTCGGCCGCACCGGTCACGGACCGGGGCCCCGACGCTCCGGCCCGCGCGACGAGCGCATTCGGCCGGGTCCGCCCCGGAGGGCGGACGCGGACGGGAGACGGAGCCGTCCGTGTGACGGCCCCCGGGTGGGCACCGCCGGTTCCCCGGCGGACAGCGCCCCGGGAGGGACACCGTCGGCGTGCTGCCACGGCACGGCCGGGCCCGCGCCTTACGCTGCAACGCCGGGAGGAACCAGCCGGGACCGAGCCTCCCCGAAAGCGCGGTCGTCTTGCTTGCCGTCACCGTCATCGCGGGCGTTCTGTTCACCTGGTGCGTCCTGTCGCGCAGGCTCGCGCTGTGGAGCATCACCGCGCCGATCGCCATGATGGTGGCGGGCATCGCCCTCACCAGCGGCTCGGACCCGCCGCTCGTGTTCGACTTCGGCGACCTGGCCGGCTTCGAGAGCGCGGTCGAGGTCGTCCTCGCCCTGCTGCTCTTCGTCGACGCGACCGAGGTTCCGGCGGGAGGCATCCGACGGGAGAGGAGCGTCGTCGCCCGTCTCCTGGGCGCCGCGTTGCCGCTGGCCCTGGGCGCCGCCTTCCTGTCCGCGCTCGCGCTCTTCCCCGACCGGCCCGGATGGGTGCTCGCGACCCTCGCGACGGTCGTCGTCCCCCTCGACCTGGCGCCCGCCGCGGCCCTCGTGCGGGACGAACGCGTCCCGGCGCGTCTCCGGGAGGTGCTCAACGTCGAGGGCGGCCTCAGCGACGGAATCGTCTCGCCGGTGTTCCTGGTCTGCGTCGCCGCCGCGGCCGAGTACCGCACGGTGGGCTCCGACTACGCCGAAGCGCTCCTCGACGCGGTCGGAGCGGCGGGCTGGGCCGTCGGATCCGGATCGCTCGTCGGATACCTGGCCGGATGGCTGCTCCGCCGGTCCTGGGCGAAGGGCTGGACCCTGCCCACCGCGGCGAGACTCGCGGTGCTGAGCGTGCCCCTCGCCGCGTACTCCCTGTCGGTCTTCCTGGGCGGCAACGGCTTCGTCGCCTCGTTCGTCGCCGGCGTCTGCGTCGCCCCGGCGATGCGACACCTCCCCGAGGACACCGTGCGGATGACGGACGACCTGGTCACCCTGTCGACCCTCGCCCTGTGGTTCCTCTTCGGCCAGATGGTCAGCGACGAGTTCTGGGACGGCTTCCACCTGTCCGTCGTCCTCTACGCCGTCCTCGCCTGCACCCTGGTGCGCCTGGTGCCCGTGACGGTCGCCCTCATCGGCACGGACCTGTCCTGGTCCGACCGGCTGTTCCTGGGGTGGATGGGGCCCAGAGGAGTGGCCTCGGTCGTCTTCGGGCTCCTCGCCGCCATCGAGCTCCGCGGCTCCGGCGGCGGCGACTTCATCACGCGGGTGATGGTGATCACCGTCATGGTCAGCATCGTGCTGCACGGCCTGAGCGCCGAGCCCATCGGCCGCCGCTACGCCCGAGGGCGGCGCCCCTCGCCGGAACCTCGGATCCAGGGGTGAGGGCCGATTTTCACCCTCCGTGACGCTTGCTGGCCCTACGCGTCACTGGCGCATCGCGCGGTCGCGCCCCCACCTGGCGGCGGGCACGCCCCGTCACACGGGGGCCCCGCTCGTCACGTCGCTGAGCGGGGCCCTCGCGGATACTCTGGGATTCATGATCGAGCCCGGACGGCCGCGGCTTCGTCGAAGCCACGGCTACGGCAGGCTCGTGCGGCTGTCGCCGGTGATTCTGACCGTCGTGATCGCCTGCTCGGCCTACGCGACCCCGCCGGAGATGGCCTTCAGCCGCCTCCTGCCCGCGGCACCGGCTCTGGCCGCCGCCATGTGGCCGGTCCTGCCGACCGTCCTGCTCGGGACCGTCTGCGTCCTCCTGATGATCGGCCTCAGCCTCGTCTTCCCCGATCTGGGGACGTGGTGGACCTGCGGCGGGATCGTCGCGGTCACCGTGGCCGCCGCGTACGGAAGCCACGTCCGGCTCCAGCGGGAGCGCACTCTCTTCCAGGTGCGGCTCGTCGCCGACGCGGCCCAGCAGGTGGTGCTGCGGCCCCTGCCGCGCCGCTTCCGGAACGTCGAGATCGAATCGCTGTACCTCGCGGCCGCCGCGGAGGCCCGCATCGGTGGGGACTTCTACGAGGTGGTCGACACGCCGTACGGGGTACGGCTGCTCATAGGCGACGTGCGGGGCAAGGGCCTGCCGGCGGTGGGGGCGGCCTCGGCGATCGTCAACGCCTTCCGGGAGACGGCACACGGCGAGGCCTCCATGACCGAGGTCGCCCGCAGGCTGGACGCCAGCTGCGCCCGGCACAACGCCGCCCACCCGCCCGAGGCGTCGATGGAACGCTTCGCCACCGCGCTGCTCGTCGAGATCCCGCACCGGAGCAACCGCATCACCATCGTCAACTGCGGACACCCCCCACCGCTGGTCCGGAGTCCGAAGACCGTACGCGTCCTCAAGCCGTCCGTCCCCTCTCCCCTGCTCAGCCTGGCGGAGTTGCTCGGTGACCGGTACCGCGCGGACGCCTTCGACTTCGCCCCCGGCGAGCTTCTCCTCCTCTACACGGACGGGATCGCCGAAACCCGCGACCGGGACGGCGAGTTCTTCCCCTTGGCGAAGTGGATGCGCCGACAGCCCGCCACACCTCCCCGTGAACTGCTCTCGGCCCTGCACCACGACCTCCTCCGTTACGGCGGGGGCAGCCTCGACGACGACGTCGCCGCCCTGGCCGTGCGCCTGCACACGTCATGAGCCGTGCGCGGGCGCCTCACGCGGCACCGCCCCGGGTCCGGGCAGGGGCGGGCGGCCGTCAGGCCACCGGCAGGGCCTGCTCCGCCCAGATCGTCTTTCCTGCCGGCATGTAGCGCGTCCCCCAGTGCTCGGTGAGCTGGGCGACCATGAACAGTCCCCGTCCGCCCTCCTCGTCGCTGCCGGCGTACCGGGCGTGCGGTGAGGTGTGCTGGGAGTCGGAGACCTCGCAGATGAGAGAGCGGTCCCGGATCAAGCGCAGGCCGATCGGGCCGGAGGCATGGCGGATCGCGTTGGTGACCAGTTCGCTGACCACGAGTTCCGTCGTGAAGACCAGATCGTCCAGTCCCCACCGCCCGAGCTGTTCGGCGGCCGACGCACGTGCGCGTGCGACGAGGGCGGGGTCCGAGGGCAGTTCCCAGGTCGCCACCTGACGTGCCCCCAGCGCACGGGTGCGCACGACGAGGAGCGTCGCGTCGTCCTGTACCTGGCCCGATGCCAGCTCCGCGACGATCTGGGCGCACAGGCGATCGGACGACGATCCCCGCTGCTCGCCGAGCACGGCCGCCAGCCGTTCCAACCCCACGTCGGCGCCCTTCCCCCGGGCCTCCACGAGGCCGTCGGTGAACAGGACGACCAGGCTTCCCTCGGCGAGCTCCACTTCCGCGCCCTCGTACGGAAGCCGTCCCACGCCCAGGGGAGGTCCCGGCGGCAGACGAAGGAAGCCGACGGGGCCGTGCGGCTGCACCACTGCCGGCGGCAGGTGTCCCGCCGCCGCCCAGGTGCTCGTCCGGGAAGCGGGATCGTAGATCCCGTAGACGCACGTCGCTCCGACGGCGCCACCGCCGTCCGCGCCCTTCCCGTTCTGTTCCGACGCGTCCTTGCCGACCTGATCGTTCAGTCGGGCCAGGAGTTCGTCGGGCGCGAGGTCCAGCTCGGCCAGCGTACGCACCATCGCGCGCAATCGCCCCATGGTGGCGGCGGCCCCGAGCCCGTGGCCGACGACGTCCCCCACGACGAGTCCGACGCGTGCCCCCGAAAGCGGGATGACGTCGAACCAGTCGCCGCCGGCGCCGAGGTGGCTGTCGGCCGGCAGGTAGCGGCTCGCCGCCTCGACCGCGCTCAGCTCGGGCAGCGACCGTGGCAGCAGGCTGCGCTGGAGCACGAACGCGGCGCTGTGCTCCCGGAGGTACCGCCGGGCGTTGTCGATGCATACGGCGGTCCGCGACGCCAGTTCCTCGGCCATGGCGCGATCGCCGTCGTCGAAGGGCTCCGAGCCCTCCCCCCGCCGGAAGGTGACGAGGCCCAGGGGCGTCCCCCGCACGATCAGCGGGACGTACAACCGTGTCGGCGCGACCACGGCGTCCGAGGTCGACAGGCCCCGGGCCAGGCTCTCGGCCTGCGATGATCCGGCTGCGTACGCGACGCCCGCACCCACCTGGGAAGGCCCCTCGCCGGAATCCGCCACGCGGACGAGGTCCCATGCCGTGACGGGCTTCGGTTCCTCTCCCTCCAGCACGTCCGCCGCCACGTCGACGAGCACGGCGTCGGCGTACCGCGGCACGGCGACCTCGGCGAGCTCCGCCGCCGTTCCGGACGGGTCGAGCGTCGACCCGATCCTCGTGCCGGCCTCGGCCAGGAGCGCAAGGCGCTGCTGCGCACGGTAGTGGTCGGTCACGTCGATGGACTGTTCGCACACGCCCACCGGTTCTCCCCGGCCGTCCACCAGTCGGAAGTAGGACGAGGACCAGACGTGCTCGCGCCGCGGGTCGGCCGGGGAACGCCCTCGGAAACGCACGTCGATGACCGGCTCACCGGTCTCGAGGATCTGTCGGACGAATTCCTCCGCGGGCACCAGGTGCTGGGTGGTGAGGACGTCACCGGGAAAGAGTTCGGTCATGGTGCGGCCGAGCGACGCCGTGAGGTCGCCACCGAGTTCCCGGACACTGGACGCGTTGGCCCACAGGAGGCGCGCGCCGGGACCGTAGATGGTCAGTGTCACCGGCGACTGGGTCACGAGCCCCTGCAGCATCGCCTGTCGGGTCTCCCACCAGCGAAGCCCCTCCAGCTCGGACGCCATGAGGACGGCGGAGGGAGCCCGACCGGAAGGGACCCCGTCGGGGGCGGGGGTGAGGGGATGCAGGGTCACTGCCACCCGTACGGTGTCTCCGCCACGGTGGCGCACGTCCACGACGCCGCTGTGCGTCCCACCGAGCCGGAGCCACTCGTCCGGCCCCGGCTCCTCCGGTCCGTCGCGATCGGCGTGCGAGGGTGCGATCAGGTCCACCGCCCGGCGTCCCAGTACCTCCGACGCCGCATACCCCAGTAGGGTCTCGGCCTCGCGGCTCCAGCCGACGAGCACTCCGTCCGCGGCCAGCAGGGCGAAGCCGGCCGGGGGCGGGCCGAGGCGTTCGCCTTCGTCCACCCCGGTGGGAGGAACGAACGGTAGCCCTTCCATGCCCCCATCATCCTTCCCCGCCGTCGCGACCGCAGCGCGCTCGGCCCGGTCCGGACCGCCGCCGCACGGCGCGGGCGGACGCGCGGCTTGCGGGGTACTCCCCCGAGGCGTGTCATCGACGTCCTGACATCCCTCCCGGTCGGGGCCGTACCACCGCCGTGCCGCACGGTGTCAGCGGCCGCCCGCGACGAGCAGCGGGACGAGCGTGCGGCCCTCCAGGGCCCTCCGGTACGCCCCCCGCCGCTCGGCGTGCACGCTGCGGCGGGCCAGGCACAGCGTCCCGGCCGGCACACCGCACGTGGGGCAGGGAACACCGAACGCGCCGTGCCCGTACAGCCGCTGCGTCTCGTATGCGGCGTCCAGGACCGCGTCGGCGATCCGGTCTCCGCAGGACGGCGCGCGGCGCGGCGTGAGAGTCGTGCTCATGGCGGGCGGTCTCCTGGGGTCGGCGGAGGACGGCGTCGTCAGGTCGTCCGGGGACTTCGGTCCTGCCGTCGTCTACCCGGCGGCACGGAAAGGAGTCCTGGTTCACGACTCGACTGTGATGAGCCCCGTTCTACGGGATGGGTCTGACAGTGCGGGTCGGAGTCGGGTTCCGGGAGCCCGCCCCCGGCCTCGGGTTCTTCCGGCGGCACGCGGGAAGGCGCCTGACCCGGGTCTTCCCCCGGGTCAGGCGCCTTCCGCGGGCGCTCGGCCCTCCCGTGAGGAGGGCGACGGTCAACCGGATGCTGTCGCCTCGGACCGCGAAGCGTTCATCGCCGGCTCCACTCCTCCGCCAGAAGGCGGTAGGAGCGGACCCGGTCGGCATGGTCGTGGGTGAGGGTGGTGACGATCAGTTCGTCGGCGACGGTGGCCTGCTGGAGTTGTTCGAGCTGGTCCGCTACCTGCCCGGGTGTGCCGACGAACTGGGTGTCGACACGGTCGGAGACGAGGGCGTGGTCCTCCTCGGTCCAGGTGCGCACGTGGGCGCGGGCCTCGTCCGGGGTCGGGAAGGGGATGGCGCCCTCGGCGGTTCGGATGCTGCGGACCCAGGGGCCGTAGCCGGTGGCGAGTTCGCGGGCGGTCTCGGCGTCCTCGGCGACGACGACGTCGGCGGAGACGCTGACGTAGGGCTTGTCGAGGTGGTCGGAGGGCTGGAACGCGGCGCGGTAGCCCTCGGCCGCCTCCAGTACGGTGGCCGGGCTGACGTGGTAGTTGGCGGCGAAGCGCAGGCCGTTGCGGCCGGCGACGTCGGCGCTCTCTCCGCCGCTGCTGCCGAGGATCCAGACCTCTAGGTCCGCGCCCTCGCCGGGGACGGCGTGCGCCTCGGTCCCGTCCGCCGCGCGGTAGTCGCCGCGCAGGAGGGCGAGGATGTCGTCGACCTGTTCGCCGTAGTCCTGGGGACGGGCGCCGGGCTGGTGCAGCAACTGCTGCTGGAGCCGGAAGCGGGGGGTGCCGATCAGGTGCTCGAAGGAGAACCGGGGCGGGATCCTCAGGCCGTTGGGCGTGCGCCCGTCGACGACGGGGGTCGTGGTCGGGGGCGCGGGCACCGGCTGCCCGGACGGGCGTCCGCCGGAGCGGCCGAGACCGAGATCGAGCCGCCCGGGGTGCAGGGCGTCGATCAGGCCGAACTCCTCGACGGTGGACAGCGCGGTGCGGTGGCCGAGCTGCACGGCGCCGGAGCCGATCCGGAGGGTGGAGGTGGCGGCGGCGGTCAGGGCCAGCACGACGGCGGGAGAGGCCCCGGCCACCCCCGGATTGAGGTGGTGCTCGGCGAACCAGTAGCGGGCGTAGCCGAACCGCTCGGTCTGCCGGGCCAGGTCGATGGTGTTGCGCAGCGCTTCGGCGGCGGTGGCCCCGGACGGGATCGGGACGAGGTCGAGGACTCCGAGAGGGATGCCGGGCATGGTCGGACGGTGCTCCTCAGTGGTCGGTGGGCGCGGGTGCGGGAGCGGGCTCGGGCGCCGTGGTGACGGGCGCCCAGGGGAACGGGGGGTCGGGGATCTCGCGTCGCAGCACCGGGGCGATCTCGGACTGGAAGAGTTCGAGGGACGCGCGGTGCCGGTCGGGGAGGAGTCCGCTCGCGTCGGCCTGCAGGTGGAGCACGCTGTGGCCGAACCGCTCGTGGTAGCGGTGCACCTTGTCGACGATCTGCTGCGGGCTGCCGATCAGCGCCGAGCTGCGTTCGACGAAGTCCTCCAGGGTGGCGAACACCGGCTCCAGGCCGAGGCTCCTCTGGAACGCGAGGTGGCCCTCGAACACCGGTCGGTACGCGGCGACGGCCTCCTGTGACGTGCGGGCCGCGTGGTAGCCGGCCGTTCCCGCGCCGACGACGGCCCGGGCCGGGTCGTGGCCGTAGTGCTCCCAGCGTTCCCGGTAGTGGCGGATGAGGGCGGCGTACGGCTCGATCGGGTGGGTGACGTTGGCGGAGAAGAGCGGGTCGCCGTAGCGGGCGGCGAGGTCGACCGACTCCCGGCTGGTCGCGCTGCCGTGCCAGACCCGGACGGGCCGCTGGAGCGGTCGCGGCCAGACCTCGGCGTCGGTCAGGCCGGGGCGGAAGCGCGGGGAGGCGGTGACCTTGTCCTGCCGCCAGATGCGGCGGAACAGTTCGTAGCCCTCGGCGTTGCGGTCCCACTGGTCCTCGGGGGTGACGTGGAACAGCTCGCGCTGGGCGGTGCCGTTGCCCTTGCCGATGATCAGGTCGAGGCGGCCCTCGGAGAGATGGTCCAGGGTCGCGTAGTCCTCGTACGCGCGCACCGGGTCGAGCAGGCTGAGGGTGGTGACGGCGGTGAAGAGCCGGATGCGCGAGGTGAGCGCGGCGATGTGGCTGAGCACGACGGGTGGCGAGGAGGAGAGGAACGGCCGCTCGTGGTGCTCGCCGACGCCGAAGCCGTCGAAGCCGAGTTCCTCGGCGAGGAGCGCGTTGTCGATCACCTCGCGGAAGCGGTCCCGGGTGGACTTCCGTACGCCGGTGACCGGGTCCGGGGCGTGCACGATCAGGGTGATCGCCAGGAACCTCACGACGCCGCCCGCCGGGTGTCCGCCGTCCGGGTGCCGGCGTCGGGGTGTGCCAGGCCGAGGTGCTCCCGGAGCGTGGTGCCCGTGTAGTCGTGGCGGAACGCTCCGCGCTCCTGGAGCAGCGGGACGACGGTGTCGGCGAACCCGTCGAGGCCGCCGGGGGTGAGGTGGGGGACCAGGATGAAGCCGTCGGCGGCGTCCGTCTGGACGAAGTGGTCGATGGCGTCGGCGACGGTGGCCGGGGAGCCGACGAAGGACTGGCGGCCGGTCGTCTCGATGACCAGCTCCCGGATCGACAGGTTGTCGGCCGCGGCGCGTTCGCGCCATTCCCGGGCGACGGCGAGCGGGTCGCGGAACTGCCGGACACTGGCCCGGCCGCGGGCGACGGTGTGCTCGCCGGGGTCGGGGTCGATGTCCGGCAGCGGGCCGTCCGGGTCGTACGCGGACAGGTCCCGGTTCCAGACGTGTTCGAGGTACGCGATCGCGGTCGCGCCGCTGACCTGCCGGTGCCGTACCTCTCGGGCCAGCTCCTGTGCCTCGGCGTCGGTGTCGCCGAGGACGAAGGTCGCCGCGGGGAGGATGAGCAGCTGGTCGTGGGTCCGGCCGTGGCGGGCCAGCCGTCCCTTGACGTCGGCGTAGAAGGCCCGGCCGGCTTCCAGGGTGCTGTGGCGGCTGAAGATGGCGTCGGCCTCGGCGGCGGCGAACTCGCGGCCCTCGTGCGAGTCGCCCGCCTGGAAGATCACGGGGCGGCCCTGGGGGCTTCGGGGGACGTTGAACAGGCCGGATATGTCGAAGTGCTGCCCCTGGTGGACGAAGGCCCCGGCCTTCGGGTCCGTGAGGAAGACGCCGGACTCCCGGTCGGCGACGATCTCGTCGCCCTTCCAGGAGTCGAAGAGTTCGACGGCGGTGGACAGGAACTCCTGGGCTCGCGCGTAGCGCTGGTCCTCCGGGAGGAAGCCGCCGCGCCGGAAGTTCTCGCCGGTGAAGGCGTCCCAGGAGGTCACGACGTTCCACGCGGCGCGTCCGCCCGACAGGTGGTCCAGACTGGCGAACTGCCGGGCCACTTCGTAGGGCTCGTTGAAGGTGGAGTTGATGGTGCCGGTCAGGCCGATGCGTTCGGTGACGGCGGCGAGCGCGGACAGGACGGTGAAGGTGTCGGGCCGGCCCACCACGTCCAGGTCGTAGAGCCGGCCGCCCTGTTCCCGCAGTCTCAGCCCTTCGGCGAGGAACAGGAAGTCGAACTTGGCGCGCTCGGCGGTCCGTGCGAAGTGCGCGAACGAGCTGAACTCGATGTGGCTGCCGGCCCGCGGATCGCTCCACACGGTGGTGTTGTTGACGCCGGGGAAGTGGGCCGCGAGACGGATCTGCTTCAGGGGCTTGCCGGTGGTCGGTTCGGTCATGGTGGTACGGCTCCTGCTTCAGACGGCGGCGTAGCGGTTCGCGGGGCGGGAGAGTCCGAGCAGCCCCCGGAGGGTGTGCGCCTCGTAGGCGTGCCGGAAGGCGCCTCGGCGTTGGAGTTCGGGCACCAGGCCCCGGGTGATCTGTTCCAGGTCGTGGCCGATCGCTCCCGGCCGCAGCCGGAAGCCGGTCAGGCCCGCCTCCCGGAACTCGAGCAGTAGATCCGCCAGTTGCCCGGGCGTCCCCGTGAACACCTTGGCGTCGCTGCTGTAGGGGTGGCCCGCCAGGTCGTCGAGGCGAGCCTTGTGGTCCCGCGCCGCCGCGGGGTCGTCGTCCAGGAACACCACGAGGTCGGCGAAGACGTGCAGCAGCTCCCCCGACCGTCCCGCTTCGGCCTGGGCGGCCCGGATCGCGGCGACGACGGCCCGGGCCTGGTCGGTGTCGTGCGGGGTGACGTAGCCGATGTCGGCGGAACGGCCCACCAGTCGGTACGGCACGGTGTCGTGCGCGAGCGCGGTGACGAGGGGCTGGCCCTGCGGCGGCCGAGGGGTGATCGAGGGGCCCCTGACCTTGAAGTGCGGGCCCTCGAAGTCGATGTGGTGCAGCTTGTCGCGGTCGATGAAGCGTCCGGTGGCGGCGTCGCGGATCTCGGCGTCGTCCTCCCAGCTGTCCCACAGGCGGCGCACCACCTCGACGTGATCGGCGGCCTCGTCGAAGAGGTCGGTGACCAGGTCACGGCCGGCCGGGGTGTCCAGGTCCTCGACGCGGAGGGGCGGGAAGGCTCGGCGGCCGAAGTGCGCGGCCTCGTTCGGGCGCGCCGTCACCTGGACGCGCAGGCCCGCGCGGCCGCCGCTGACGTAGTCCAGGGTGGCGATCGCCTTGGAGAGGTGGAACGGCTCGGTGTGCGTGGCCACCACGGTCGGCACGAGCCCGATGTGCCGGGTCGACGGTGCGATCCGGGCGGCGACGAGCACGGCGTCCAGGCGACCGCGCACCTGGTCGGTGCGCCCGTCCGGCTCCGTGGGGTGCGAGGACTGCAGCCCCAGGCCGTCCTCGAACGTCACGAAGTCGAGCAGGCCGCGTTCGGCCTCGGCCACGAGGTCGGCCCAGTAGCCGGCGGTGAGCAGGTCACGGGGCCGGGCGTCCGGCGCGCGCCACGCGGCCGGGTGCCAGCCGGTGCCGTCCAGCGCCACGGCGAGATGAAGAGGGGAAGGTGCGGACATGAGAAGGGGGCCTTCCTGGTCGACCGTGTGGGTCATCGGCGTCTCGAGCGGAGGACCCGATGGCGGGAGCAGGGTCAGCGGCGACAGAGGGCGCCGGTGCTCGGGCCGGGTCCTGTCGCGCGCTCCGGCACGGCGGGTGCCCATCTCCTGGCAGCCTAGGAGGAGTCGGGCGGACGAAGGTGGAGAGCGTGTTGCGGCTCCATGAAGCCGTCCGGGCGCTCCGTGCGGGGGTGGGCGGTGCCGTACGGCGGCCTCGTCCGCAAGGTGCTCCGCACGGACGGGGATCCGTACGGCCGCACCCGCGGATTCCGGAGGAGGGGCGTCGTCAGGCAGCTCGTCCGGCGGCGGCAGGCAGGGCCGTTCGTCCGCCGAGGGCGTCGGAGAACCGGTCGACGACCTGGGCGAGGGCCCCGGCCGGGCCGGGTGCGACGGTCAGGGCGCCGTCGGCGCCCACCTCGATGTCCTTGTCGAGCGTGAACCAGCCCTGGACGATGTGCGCGGCCCCCATGGAGCTGAGGACCGGGCGCAGGGCGTAGTCGATCGCCAGGACGTGCGCGGTGGTTCCGCCGGTGGCCAGCGGGAGGACCGTCTTGCCGGCCAGCGCGTACTGCGGCAGCAGGTCGAGCAGCGACTTCAACAGTCCGGAGTAGGCGGCCTTGTAGACGGGCGTGCCGATCACGACACCGTCGACGCGGGCGAACAGCTCGGTCGCCTCGACGATCGCCGGGTGACGGAAGTCGGCGCCGAGCAGGGCCTCGGCGGGAAGGGTGCGGACGTCCAGGGGGATCACCTCGTGTCCCCGGGCGGTGAGCCGCCGGTCCAGGTGGCGCAGCAGCCGGGCGGTGCGAGAGGTGGCGGAGGGGCTTCCGGAGACGGACAGGACGGTGGCCATGGCGGACCCTTCGGGAGCGTGGGAAGTGACGTGGGGCGGGTGCGGGGCCGCGAGCCGCGGGGTGTCGCGGCCCCGTTCCCCGGGGCGGCTACTTGTTGGTCCTGGGCAGGCCGGGCGGGTTGATCCGGGACGTGGTCACGGCCTCGTCGGACAGGCCCCAGCGCTGGAGCACCTTGGCGTACGTCCCGTTCCTGATGACCTCGTCGAGCGCGTCGGCGAGCGGCTCGGCCAGGCCGCTGTCCTTCTTGGTGGTGGCCGCGATGAGGCCCTGGAGGGTGGCGCCGGCGCCGGAGTACGTACCGACGACCTCCGTCTTCCCGGTGGTGGCCGCGTGGTAGGCGGCGGTCGGGTTGGGGCCGAGGTAGAGGTCGATGCGGCCGGACTGGAGGGCGAGGTAGGTGTCGCTGTCGTTCTGGTAGTACTTGATGTCCACCGGCTCGCGGCCGGCCTTCTCGTTCTCCTTGCTCCACTCGACGAGCAGCTTCTCCTGGTTGGTGCCGCTGCCCACGGCGACGGTCCTGCCCGCGACGTCCTCGGGTCCGTCGATCCTCAGGCCGCTGCCCTTCTTGGCCTCGAAGCCCAGGTTGTCCTCGCGGTAGGTGGCGAAGTCGTACTTCTCCTTGCGCTCCTCGGTGACGGTGATGTTGCTGAAGCCGACGTCGTACTTGGCGCTGTCCAGGCCGACGAAGACGTTCTCCCAGGACACCGTGTTGATGCGCGGTTCGAGGCCGAGTACGTCGGCGACCAGGTGGGCGAGGTCGGGCTCCACGCCGATGACGGTCTTGTTGTCGGTGGCGTGGAAGGTCAGGGGCGCCGCGGAACCGGAGGAGTCGGCGATCTCCAGGGTGCCTCTCTTGCGGATCTCCTCCGGGACCCGCGCGGCTATGGAGTCGACCTTCGTGGTGGTGACGCGGTTCTGGTCGGGGCTCAGGTTGAGCGTCACCGTGTCGCCCGAGGCGGCCGCGACCTCGGTCGTGGCGCTGTCGGAAGGGTTGCCGCACGCGGTGAGGGCGAGGCCGGCGGTCAGTACCAGCGCGGCGGCGGTGGTGCGGCGGGCGATCGGGGTGGTGGCCATGGTCGTGCTCCTTGCCTTCGGGAGTCGGGGGTGAGGGGAGGAGGGGGTGGTCAGGGGGTGGTCAGAGGACCTTGGAGAGGAAGGCTCGGGTGCGCGCGTGCCCCGGGTCGTCGAGGACGGCCGCGGGCGGGCCCTGTTCCACCACGACACCGCTGTCCATGAACACGACGGTGTCGGCGACCTCGCGGGCGAAGCCGATCTCGTGCGTCACGACGATCATGGTGGTACCGGTGCGGGCCAGGGCCTTGATGACGTCGAGGACTTCGCCGACGAGTTCCGGGTCGAGCGCCGAGGTGGGCTCGTCGAAGAGCAGGACCTTGGGTTCGAGGGCGAGTGCGCGGGCGATGGCCACCCGCTGCTGCTGGCCTCCGGACAGCTGGCGCGGATACGCGTCCGCCTTGTCGGCGAGGCCGACCCGGTCGAGGAGCCGACGGGCGTTCTCCTCGGCGGCCCCGCGCGGCCGGCGCAGTGCGGAGACCGGTGCCTCGACGAGGTTGTCGAGCACGGTCAGGTGCGGGAAGAGGTTGAAGTTCTGGAAGACGAAGCCGATGTCGGTTCGCTGCTTCAGGACGTCCTTCTCCTTGAGCTCGTGGAGCTTGTCGCCGGATCGGCGGTAGCCGATGAGCTCGCCGTCGACGCTGATCCAGCCGCGGTCGACCTTCTCCAGGTGGTTGATGGTGCGCAGCAGGGTGGACTTCCCGGAGCCGGACGGGCCGAGGATGACGGTCACCTCGCCGGCGCGGACCTTCAGGTCGACGCCGCGCAGCACCTCCAGCGGGCCGAAGCTCTTGTGGACGTCGTGGACGTCGACCATGACGTCGTTCATGTCTTCTCCGTCAGGGGGCGGGTGGCGGCGAGTCGCTGCGCCGCCAGGAAGCGGCGGGCCCGTGCGAGCGGGGTGGGCGGCGGGGTGCGGTCGGCGCCTCGGGCGAAGCGGCGCTCCACGTAGTACTGCGCGACCGACAGCAGGGAGGTGAGCAGCACGTACCAGGCGGTGGCGACCAGGAGCAGGGGGATCACCCGGCCGTTGCGGCCGTAGATCACCTGTACCTGGTAGAAGAGCTCGCCGATGGCCATCACGTAGACGACCGAGGTGCCCTTGAGGAGGCCGATGATCTCGTTGCCGGCCGTGGGCAGGATGGCGCGCATGGCCTGCGGCAGCACGATCCGGCGGATCTGCCGCAGCCGGGGGATGCCGAGCGCGGCGGCGGCCTCCAGCTGCCCGTGGTCGACCGCGATGACGCCGCCGCGCACGATCTCGGCGGCGTAAGCCGCTTGATGGAGCGTCAGTCCGATGACGGCGGCGCCGATGGTCCCGATGAGGCTGTTGCTGTCGACGGACCAGAACACCGGACCGAAGGGGATGCCGACGCCCAACCGCTCATACAGGGCACTCAGATTGAACCAGAACACGAGCTGGACGATCATCGGGATCGACCGGAAGATCCAGATGTAGGACCAGGCGACGGTCCGCAGCACGGGGCTGCGCGACAGCCTCATGAAGGCCAGGACGGTGCCGAGGAGAAAGCCGAGGACGGTGGCGTAGGCGGTGAGCTGCAGGGTCACCCACACCGCCTGGACGATCGTCTCCGACAGGAAGTAGTCGCGGAAGACGCTCCACTCCCAGACCGGGTTGGTGGCCAGCCCGTGCGCGAACTGGGCGACCAGCACGATCACGGCGACGGCCGCCGCCCAGCGGGCGTAGTGGCGGGCGGGGACGACCTGGAGCGAGGCCGGGTCGTCCTGGGCGGTCCGGGAGGCGGGGTCGGTGCCCGCGGAGGTCGCGCCCGGTGGCGCGGCGGCGGAGTCTGCGGTGAGGGCCATCGGCGTCTTCCTGTGCGGTCGTCACGTGTGCTCGGGCGGGTTGATCCGGGACGCGTCGATCGCGGAGGCGGAGGTGCCCCATTTCGCGAGGATCCGGGCGTACGTGCCGTCCTTGATCAGCTCGTCGACGGCGGCCCGGAACGCCTCGGTGAGCGGGGAGCCCTTCTTGAAGGCGAAGCCGACGTCGAGACGGTGGTACTCACCGAGGAAGGCGGTCTGCGCGGCGGGCTGTGCCGCCTGGTGGCGCAGGCCGTTGATGGTCGACATGACGACGTCGATCCGGCCCTGCTGGAGCGCGGTGAGGGTCGCCCCGTTCTCGGAGTAGACCTTGACGTCGTACGGTTCCTTGCCGGCCTCGGCGCACACCTCCTTCTTCGAGTTCAGGGTCGCCTCGAAGGTGGTGCCGGCGCCGGTGCCGATGGTCAGCCCGCACAGCTGGGTGAGGTCGGTGACCTTCGTCGTGAGGCCGGTGCCGCCCTTCTTCACCGCGAAGCCCTGGCCGTCGTTGATGTAGGTGACGAAGTCGACGGTCTTCAGGCGTGCGGTGGTGACGCCGAAGTTGCCGGTGCCGACGTCGTACTTGCCGCTGCCGAGGGCGGGGAGGATGGTCTCGAAGGAGGCGTCCTCCCGCTCCAGCCCGACCCCGAGGACCTTGGCCACCGCCTCGGCGATGTCGATGTCCTGTCCGGCGGGCGGCTTGTCCTGCCCGTTCGGGTAGTACGCGCCGGGCGGGAACCCGATCGAGCTGCCGATCCGCAGCGTGCCGGCACGGCGTACGTCGGCGGGCAGCAGGGCGGCGGCCGAGTCCACCTTCCGGACGGCGGCGACCGGGTCGTCGGTCGGCGCCGGGGGTGCCTGAGCGCCCGCCGGCGTGGTGCCGGGGGTGTCGCCGGAGCCGCAGGCGGTCAGTGCCAGTACGGGCAACAGCGCGGCGACGGCGGCCATGCGCAGGCGGCGCGGACGTGTTCCGACGTGTCGGGCACTCACAGGCGTGCCGCCTTTCCCGGGTGTGTCGCGGTTGCCGGCAGGTGCTTCTCGAAGGGCAGCGGGCCGATGGTCTCCGGGTCGGCCTCCGTGTCGAAGAGCGGGGCGTAGCCGGTGGCCAGGTACAGGCCGCGGGCCTCGGGCTGGCGCGGGCCGGTGGTCAGGTGGATCCGCCGGTAGCCACGCACGCCGGCCTCGTGCTCCAGTTCGGCGACGACCCGGCGGGCGAGGCCCCGCCGCCGGTGGGCGGAGTGCGTCCAGATCCGTTTCAGCTCGGCCGTGGTCGCGTCGTACCGGCGGAAGGCGCCGCCCGCGACCGCCTCGCCGTGTTCGAGGAGCAGCAGCAGGAGGCCGCCGTGCGGGGCGGTGAACTCCTCGTCGGGGTAGCGGGAGATCTCGCCGTGCGCGGCCCTGCCGTAGCGCCGGGAGTACTCGTCCTCGAGTTCCCGCAGCAGGGGCCGCACCCGGGGATCGGAGACGGGTACGTGAACGACCGTCAGTTCCACTGCGGAGGTCATCCGTTCACCCCCGCGAGGGCTCCGCGCGCCACCCGTTCGGCGTCGCGCTTGGCGACCTCTTCACGGACGATCGGGATCACGTACCGGCCGAAGTCGATGGCGTCGTCCAGGAGGTCGTAGCCGCGGGCGGAGAGGATGTCGACGCCGAGGTCGTAGTAGTCGAGCAGCGCCTGGGCGACCGTCTCCGGGGTGCCGACGAGGGCGTTGGAGTTGCCAGCCCCGCCGGTGGCGGCCGCGGTCGGGGTCCACAGGGCGCGGTCGTAGCGCTCCCCCGCCTCGGCGATGGCGAGCAGCCGCTGCGAGCCCGTGTTCTCCGGGTTCCCCCGGGAGCCCCTGCGAGGCTGCCGTACGAGACCCTCCTCGCGCCGCTGCCGGATCGCGCCGACGGTGCGGTGGGCCTTCTCCCAGGCCAGCTCCTCGGTGGGGGCGATGATCGGCCGGAACGCCACCTGGATGCGGGGCGTCTCGGTGCGGCCCGCCGCCTTCGCGGCGGCCTCCACGGCCCCGATCTGCTCGGCGGTTTCGGCCAGCGGTTCGCCCCACAGGCAGTAGATGTCCGCCTCGGCTCCGCCGGCGGCGTACGCGGCGGGAGAGGATCCACCGAACGACACGCCCGGGCGGGGTTGCTGGACCGGGAAGACGTCGCTGACGAAGTCGTGGAAGCGGTAGTGGTCGCCCTCGTGGTCGAAGGGCTCGTGGGTGGTCCAGATCTTCTTGACGACGTCGATGTACTCGCGGGTCCGCGCGTAGCGTTCGTCCTTGGTGAGGGTGTCGCCCTCGCGGCCCTGCTCGTGGTCGTTGCCGCCGGTGATGAAGTGCACCGTCAGACGGCCCTCGCTGATCTGGTCGAGGGTGGCGAAGGTCTTCGCGGCGAAGGTGGGGTACGAGACGTTGGGCCGGTGGGCGAGAAGGATCTGGAGCTTCTCCAGCCGGCTCGCGACGTAGGCCGCGGCCGGGGCGGGGTCGGGCGCCCCGGAGCCGTAGGCGAACAGCACCCGGTCCCAGCCGTGTTCCTCGTGCGCCCGGGCGAGCCGGAGCGTGTACCCCTTGTCGAAGGCGGCGCCGGAGCGCGGGGTGGTTTCGGAACCGTCGTTGGTGGCGGCGATGCCAAGGAACTCCACGGGCATGGGAGATGGCCTTTCCTCAAGTCTTCGTTCCGTGCCGCGGTGCGGTGGCACGGGCGGGGCACGGCGGAGCGGGGCAGCCCTCGGCGCGGCCGTCGCGACGGCGCTTGCGGGGCGGGGAATCCGGGGTGGGAGCGGGGGACGACGCCGGGGCGGGGGAAGGTGCGGGGGCCTCGGACGGGAAAGGGCGGCGGCAGCGCGCGTCAGGTCTCTCGCGCGCCCGCCCGCGCCCGGGCTCGGCCAGTGCCGAGCGCGCGATACGCGAGACGGTGCGACGCAGGAGGGAACTCGGCCCGCGACGGGGTCACCGAGGGAGGGAAGGGCCGGTCAGACGGCCCGCTGCCGCGTCAGGCGCAACACGCCGCGGACCACACCCGACCGAAGTCGATGTGGTCACGCGTGACCAGGCGCTGCTCGGCATTCATGCGCCCATTCAGCATGACATCGCGCCGCTCGTCAACCACGGCCCGGATACCGGACCGGTGTCGAACGGCCGGTGAGCGGGGCGTGGTTGACACCCACGCGCGGTGCGCCCGTACGATCGGGGCCGGACCGGCTCCGCCACGCGCGGCAGCCGTACCGGCCGCGTTGAGGGACGCGGCGAGTGTGACGACGCCGGTGACCGGCCACCCCCGTGCCCCGCGCCGCGGGTGCCCGGAGTCCACGAACGCGCACGCGCCGAATGGCCGCCTCCGCCCGCGTGCCTCCCTCACCTGGAGAGCCTTCTGATGGCTTCGCCGTCCGACACCTACGGTCCCGCCCGCGTCTCCGCGTCCGTCCCGCCCGCACCGCGCCCGAGCGCCTCCGACGGCCGAGGTCCCGAGGCCGATCAGCCGCGGATCGTGCCGCGCCGGCACACCGGCCGCCGGCTGACGGCCGCCGCCGCGCTTCTGGTCCTCGCGATGGTGGTCAGCTCCGTCGTCCGCAACAGCGCCTTCCAGTGGGACGTGGTCGGCCGCTACTTCACCACCGCCGCCGTGCTCGACGGCCTGCTGCTCACGCTCTGGCTGACCGGTGTGGTGATGGTGCTCGGCTTCCTGCTGGGCACTCCCCTGGCCGTGATGCGCCTGTCCGCCAACCCGGTGCTGCGCGCCCTGAGCTGGGGCTATGTCTGGATCTTCCGATCCACGCCGCTGCTGGTGCAGCTGCTGTTCTGGTTCAACATCGGCGCGCTCTACCCCACGCTCGGACTCGGCATCCCCTTCGGTCCGGAGTTCGTCACCGTCAAGACGGTCAACCTGCTCGGCCCGGCCCTCACCGCCGTCATCGGCCTGACCCTGCACGAAGCCGCCTACGCCGCCGAGGTGGTGCGCGGCGGCATCCTCTCGGTGGACGCCGGCCAGACGGAGGCCGCCCAGGCCCTCGGCATCGGCAGGCCGCGGGCCCTGCGCCGCATCGTCATCCCGCAGGCGATGCGCTCCATCGTCCCGACGGCCGGGAACATGCTGATCGGCACCCTGAAGGGCACCAGCATCGTCAGCGTCCTCGCGGTGCACGACCTCCTGTACTCGGTGCAGCTGGTCTACAACCAGACCTACCAGGTCATCCCGCTGCTGATGGTCGCCACCCTCTGGTACGTCGCCGTCACCACCGTGCTCAGTGCCGGGCAGTTCTACGTCGAACGCCACTACGCGCGAGGCTCCGCCCGCGCACTGCCGCCCACCCCCCTGCAACGGCTGGGGAAGCAGTTGGCCGGTCTCCGGGCCCGGTCGGACAGGGCGACCGTGCGACGCGGATGATGAACGGCACGCTTCGGGCGCATGTCGAGGAACGCGGATCGTGCGACGGGCCCGTTTCACGCGTTGACGTGGCGGATTCCCGATGCCAGCCTCGTCGGCGTGAGCCGGACAGCGAACTCCAGCACGCGACCGCACGTCGAACTCCGGCGGCACGCCGGGGGTCTCTGTACGTCCTGCCGCGGCTGTTAGACATCCGTCGGCGGAGACGTCACAGGCCGCCGCCCCGGACGTCCCCCGCCGCTCGCCGCCCAGGACGAGGCCCGCGCCGACGACGGGCCCCGGCGTCGGGACATCGATGCGCCCGCCCCGAAGGGCTCCCGCGCGCCTCTCCCCCGACCTCGTTCCGGACCCGTGGCCCGTTCCGTCCGCACGGGAGACGGACCCCGCACGACCCCACCACCCACCGCATCAGAAGGAGACGCATGAGCGTCCATGACATCCCCCACGCCCGCACCGGCACCGCCGACGTTCCCGAGGCGAAGGTCTTCGCCTCGGAGTGGGAGGAGTGGCACCGGGACAAGGACGCCCGGCTCGCCTCGGAGCACGGATTCCTCGCGGTCACCGGCCTGCACTGGCTCTCCGCGGACCCCCAGGTCCTCCCTGGCGTTCCGGGGACCTGGTCGACGGGACCCGACGGCGTCGTCGTGGAGCTCGACGAGGGGACGGAGTTCTTCGTCGACGGCGTCGCCGTACGCGCCCGGCACCTCTTCGGCGTCATCCCGGAGCGTGGCGGCGTCGAAGCCGTCTGGGGCGACACGGTGATCGAGGTCGCCAGGCGCGGCGGCCACGACATCGTCCGGCCGCGGCGCCCCGACCACCCCCTGCGGGTCGCGTTCACCGGCACGCCCGCGTACGCGCCCGATCCGCGCTGGGTGGTCACGGGCCGCTACGAAGCCTTCCCCGAGCCGCGGCCGACCACGGTCGGCGCCTCCGTCGAGGGCCTCCGGCACGTGTACGACGCACCCGGCCGCGTCGTCTTCCACCTGGACGGGCAGGAGCTGAGCCTGACCGCGTTCAACGGGCAGGAGCCCGGTGCCCTCACGGTGCTGTTCACCGACGAGACCTCGGGCGTCACCACCTACGCGGCCAACCGCCACCTCGGCCTGGCCGCGCCCGGACCCGACGGCACGGTGCGGCTCGACTTCAACCGCGCCACCAATCTCCCCTGCGCCTACACCGACTTCGCGACCTGCCCGCTGCCGCCCGCCGAGAACCGGCTGCCCGTCGCGATCACGGCCGGCGAGAGGATCCCCCACGAACGCGGCCCGGTGGGACGCGCGTGACCTGCGACGGCACGCCGTGGCCGGACCGTGGAAGTCCGGTGCGGAGCCGTTCGAGCCGGTGCGGCCGGGCGGAGGTGCGCTCGACCACCCCGCGCACCTCGCCCCGCCCGGAAACGTGGGCGACGCCGCGCCGGGCGATCGACGCCCTGGTGCCTCGCTTCCGCGGCGGGCGGCGGTACTCGCCGACGTCGTGGCCCCGGCCCGCCCACCGTCAGGACCCCTGAGGCATGGCTCGTGCGGCCGACCTGGCGGCCTGCTCGATCTTCGCGCAGTGGGCGGCGCGGGCCTCCTCGTCGATCCGCTTCTCGTGTTCGGCGCGCAGCCCGGTCCGGCCGTCGAGGCCCTCGCGCAGGATGTCGGCGTGCCCGGTGTGCCGGATGGATTCGCCGAGGACGTGGACCAGGACGGCGAACAGGTTCGTGCGGGAGAAGGGTTCCGGCCACCACGGCACGTGGCCGGGGGCGTCGAGGGGTAGCTCCTCGATCGTCGCGTCCGCGTGTTCCCACGTGCGCCGGTAGAACCCGATGATCTGGTCGCGGGTCTCGTCCTCGGCCGCCCACTGGTCGCTGCCGTCGGAGTCCTGCCACCGGGGCAGCGGCTCCGGGGAAGGGCGGCCGAAGACCTCGCCGAAGTACCTCGCCTCGACGGTGGCCACGTGTTTGACCAGGCCGAGGAGGTTGGTCCCGGTCGCCGTCAGAGGCCGGCGGGCGTCGTACTCGGACAGGCCGTCGAGCTTCCAGAGCAGCGCCTCGCGGTCCCGCCGCAGCCTGCCGTGCAGGGTGTCCTTCGCGAACTCATCGATCATGTGACATGAACCTTCTTCCATGGGTTGTTCGTGGTCTCAAGGGGGTGTTCGTGGTCTCAAGATCCCGTACATGATCCGCCTCGGCCGGCAGAGCCGAGGCTCGGGGACGGCCGGGATCGACTCTCGGTCCGAGAGGTCTGTTCGGCGCCGTTCTCCGCTCCCCTGGTGCGGTTCGGGACGGGGACCGGGGAGGCGGGTGGGCGCCAGGCGAGGATCCAGACGGCGGTGAGCACCGCCGCGCCGCCTGCCAGGGCGATGGCGCCGCCCGTTCCGATGCCTGCGGCGAGCGAGCCGAAGCAGACCGGTCCGACGCCCTGCAGCGTCATGGCGCCGGCGCCGAGCAGGCCGAACGCCTGGCCCTGACCGTCCCGCGGAAGGGCGTCCAGGAAAGGCCGTTGCAGGCCGAGGCCGTAGGCGAATCCGAAGCCGCAGAGCAGCAGCAGACAGGACGAGGCGCCCACTCCGGGCTCGGCGGCGAAGCCGACCAGCGGCACTCCCATCAGCCCGGCCAACGGGACTACCAGCCGCTCCCGGGCGGGTGGCGGCAGCAGCCGGCCGACCAGCAGGTCACCGACGAGCATGCCGACCGGCAGACAGCCCATCAGCACCGCGTACCAGCCGGGCGCGAAGTGGCGTCCTCCCGCGTAGGCGACGATCAGGCCCTCCGCGCCCGCCACGAACGCGGGCGGTAGCCACTGGGCCAGCGTCAGTCGTCGCACCGTGCGTCCGCGCAGCAGCAGGCAGGCACCGCGCAGGCTCGCCCGGACCGCCCCGCCGTCGCCGCGAGGGCTGCCGGGCGTGCCGTGGCACTCGTCCGGTTCCAGGCGGGGCAGCCGGATGCGGAGGGCGAGCGCGCAGCCGAGGTAGAGCGCGGCGCTCACCGCGAGCGCTCGGTGCGGGCCGAGTACCGCGACGACCGCGCCTCCCAGCGCCAGACCGAACAGCTGCGCGCCCGAGGCGGCGATGTTGTTCAGTGAACGGCCCAGCACGTAGGCGTCGCCGTCCAGACAGCGAGCGACCAGCCGACTCGACGCGCCGCTGAACACCGGTGTGGCGAGGGCGACCAGCGCCACGACGACGAGGCTTGCCGCGATCGGCAACCGCACCAGGGCGAGCAGCAGGGCGGCGGCGCACTCCACGGCGTAGCCGCCGGCGATCAGCGCTCGGGGCGGCAGTCGGTCGGCCAGTGAACCCAGGAGCAGGGAGCCGAACAGCTGCGGGAGAAAGCCGATCCCGAAGGCCAGCGCGCTCAGCAGCGGGGAGCCGGTGGCCGTGAAGACCAGGACCGAGAACGTGGTGATCCGCAGCGAGTCCGCGGTGATCGCGACGGTGCGGGTCGAGAGGAGCAGCCGGAATCGCGGCTCGGCCAGCACGTCCCGGTAGGTGGCGCGGTGGTCGCCCTGCGCGGGTTCGGCGGTCGGGGTCATGACCCGCAGCCTCCCCGTGTGCCCGCGCCACTCACCAATGATTCGTCGCTGGACGAATCGACCAGGCGTCCCGCGCTGGGGCCTGTCTGACCATGGGCGGCGGATCAGGCCGGGTCGTCCGGTGCGTGCGATCGGCGTGCGGCCGGGGCGCCCTCGGACGGGGTCTCCCCTGCTCGAGCGAAGCCGAGAGCTCGGGGAAGGAGCTACTCGGGCGTTTCGGCCGTGCGGCGAGCGTGCGTGCCGGGCAGGCCGGACCCGACGGGAATGGTCAGACAGGCCCTAGCATGGCCGGATGCTGCGCTTCGAAGTCTCCGTCGAGGACCTGCTGCGCAGCCGCTTCGCACTGTCGCCCGCGCTGGACCTCTGCCTGCTGCTGCGTACGCTCACCGGGCGGGGTCGGCCGCTGCCGCGAGCCTGGGCCACCCGGCTCCTGCCGGCCTTCGAACGGCTTCGCCGCGAGACCGAACTGGACGCCGTGCTCGCTCTCCAGACCTCGCACGGCGGACCGGACTTCGTCGCCCCGCCGCCACGGGGTCTCACCCAGACCTGGGCACAGGACCTGGCCACGATCCGGGCCACGCCCCTGGACGCGGCCCGCCGCGAGTGCGTCGCCACCGCGACCGGCCCGTCCGCCCGAGACCCCCGGGTACGCGCGGTACTGGACTCGCCGGACGCCGTCTCCAGGATCGCCGAGGCCATGGACCAGGCGTGGCACGAGCTCCTCGCCCCGGACTGGCCGCAACTGCGCGCGATCTGCGAGCGCGATGTCGTCCACCGGGTCGGTGTGATCGGCGAACACGGCTGGGCCACGACCATCGAGAGCCTGCACCCCGGCATCGCCTGGCGCGCCGGCGGTATCGAGATCGGCTTCTTCCGGGGCGGAACGGTCCCCCTCGTCGGCGACGGGCTCCTGCTGATCCCCTCGGTCTTCGTCGGGCATGTCGCCGCCCACCTGGAAGACCCCTGGCCCAGGACCCTGGTCTATCCCGCCCGCGGCACCGCCGCCCTGTGGGGCGAACAGGAGACCGTCCCCCACCCGGACGCGCTGACCGCCCTGGTCGGCCGGGCCCGGGCCCGGCTGCTGCTGGCCCTGGACGCCCCGGCCAGTACCAGCCACCTCGCCCGAAGCCTCGCCATGGCACCCGGAGCGGTGGGGGACCACCTCGCCATCCTGAGAAGCGCGGGGCTGCTCGTCCGCGCCCGGTCCGGACGGTCGGTGCTCTACCGGCGCACTCCGCTCGGCGAGGCGTTGGTGGCCGGTTCGGGCTGAGGGACCGGATCACCGCGTCCAGCTGGTCGCCCACTCGGCCGTGGGCCTTCGGAGCGGGAGAGCGAAAAGGGCTCGTGGGGCGGGCGGGCGACATGGATGATCACTCCATGATGCGAGGTCCCTTCCACCGCGTCCCTCTGCCGACGCTCTTTCCTTTCCTGTCGCCTGCGGATGTGAACTCCTTGAAGCGCACGGCCGGCATGGTCGACGCGGTTCGTACGGACGGAACCACGGCCGATTGGGAGTGGTTCCCGGGACATGCCGTCCTCGCGGGCACACGGCCGGGGACGGTCCTGGGACTGGATGCCGTCGAGCACGCCGCGGAAGGCGACCGACTGGAGTTTCAGCTTCTGGTGACGAGAACCGCCTCGGGCCGGCTCGTGGTCGACGCCGCGGTGAACGTGGCCTGCTGGTGCGCGACCGATCACGCCACCCATGACGTCGACGCCCTCGGTCTCGTGGTCGGCGAGGAGGCTTCCCTGCCCGACGCGTTCCGTGCCGGCGCCGAACGTCTGACCGGCTGGCTGGCCGATCCGCACGACGCCGACCACTGGCGCGCCAGAGGTGGGCTGCCTCCCCGGAGGATCACCTGACGGGCCGGGCGCCGAAGGACCACGCGCGGACCGCGCGAACGGATCGGGCGAGCAAGACAGCGGCCCGGTCACATCCGCGCGCGTGCGGCGGCGCGGTCGTCATCGCGTACGCGGGCGGGCACGGCGGGCAGCCGTCTCGCGGACGCCGTCGCGGACGGTCGACGTGGACGTCAGCCGGCCCGGAGGCCGACCGCCAGCGTCAGCTCCAGGACCCGGTGCGGCGACGCGAGATCCGGGAACAGCTCCCGCAGCTGCGACATCCGGTACCGGACGGTCTGGGGGTGGACGAACAACGCCGCCGCCACCTCGTCCCGCCTGCCCTGGTGCAGCAGCCACGCCCGCAGCGTCTCCTCCAGCCGCCGTGCGGTCGCGGCGGGCAGGGTCCGCAACGGCGCGAGGGCTCGCGCGCACAGGTCCGCGAACGCGTCCACGTCGGCGCTCAGCACCAGCTCGGGCAGGTGTTCCTCGGTGTCGCGGATGTCGGCGGAGAGGGAGCGCGCGCGTACGGCTCGCGCGTACGAGGCGGAGGCCCGTTTCCACGGCCGGGGCGGGCCGACCACGGCGGTGCGGTCGGTCAGCTGCCGCAGGAGACGGGGCCGGTCGGCGTCGGGGACGAGCAGCACTCCGACCCCGTCCGGCAGGTCGTCGAGGACGAGGGTGCCCGGGTCGAGCGCGCGGTAGGCGGGCCGGGCCTGGGCGGCGGGCAGCAGGACGGCGGTCAGCGTATGGGGAGGCTGCCATCCGGCCCGTTGAACGGAGGCCAGCAGCACGTCCGGGGTCGCGCCGGCGAGGAGGTCGCGGGCCAGGTGTTCCAGGTGGCGCTCCTGGTCCCGGCCGCGGGCGGCCAGTTCGTCGGCGTGGCCCGCGGCGCTCGCGGCGGAGAGCTCGTCGATGTAGGCGAAGGTCAGCTCGGCGAACTTGGCGACCTCGGTGGCGGGCAGACCCGCGGGTACGGCACCCGCGGCCAGGCATCGCCAGGCCACGCGGGCACCGACGCGGTAGGCGCCGAGCAGGGCGTCCATCGAACGGCCGGCGCGCACCTCGCCGCGGCCCAGCTCGTAGGCCGCGTCACCGCCGTCGCCGCCCGTGGCGTTCCCGCTCGCGAGGTCCAGGTAGTGCCCCAGGGCGGTGCGGACGGCGCGGCGGATGGTGCCGCCCATGCGGCCCGAGAGCGCGTTGGCGTAGGGCGGGACCTCGTCGATGATCGCCTGGACGACCTCGTCGGCGGTGGCTCTCAGCGCGGACCGCAGTGCGGTGACCGTCGTCGCGTCCAGGGACAGATCGGTGACCCTTCGGAGGGGATGACTCATTTTCTATTCCCTGCGAACAATTCAGCCGGCCAGATTTACGTCCTTCGGTCAGGACTTTACGCGGTGCGGCGCATCAAGCTGTAGTCATGACGAGTGCAGCCCTCCGCAGTGGGGCGTGGAAACTGCTGGAGATGGTCACGACGCCGCTGCTGCCGTCGGATTACCTCGACCTGGTCAGCCCGCTGCGGGCGGGCGCCGACCTGCGGGGGCGCGTCGAGGCCGTGCACCCCGAGACGGGTGACGCCGCGACGGTCGTGATCAGGCCGGGACGGGGCTGGCGCGGTCACACCGCCGGTCAGTACGTGCGGATCGGGGTCGACGTCGACGGGCGGCGCCTGTGGCGCGCCTACTCCCTCACCTCTCCGACGAACCGCCGGGACGGCCGCGTCACGATCACGGTGAAGGCGATCCCGGGCGGCAAGGTCAGCAACCACCTGGTCCGCGGGGTGAAGCCGGGCACGCTGGTCCAGCTCGACCAGGCGACCGGCGACTTCGTGCTGCCGGAGGCCAGGCCCGCCAAGGTTCTCTACCTGACGGCCGGCAGCGGGATCACGCCGGTGATGGGCATGCTGCGTGACAGCGAGTTCGACGACGCCGTCATGGTCCACTGCGCGCCACGGCCGCAGGACGTGATCTTCCGCGAGGAGCTGCACGACCTGGTCGCGCGCGAGAAGCTGCGGCTCACCGAGGTCCACACCGACACGGACGGCGTGCTGGACCTCGCCCGTCTCGACGAACTGGTGCCCGACTGGGCCGAGCGCGAGACCTGGGCCTGCGGGCCGGCGGGCCTGCTCGACGCCGCCGAAGAGCTCTGGAGCGGACACGGCGTCCGGGAGCGCCTGCACACCGAACGCTTCCGCCCCGCAGTCGTCGTCGCCGGTGACGGCGGCGAGGTCACGTTCAGCGCCACCGGCAGGACCGTCGACGCGGACGGCGCCACGCCGCTGCTGGACGTCGGCGAGGAGGCCGGCGTGCTCATGCCCTCCGGGTGCCGGATGGGCATCTGCTTCGGCTGCGTCACGCCGCTCAAGGCGGGCGCCGTCCGCGACCTGCGCACCGGCGAGATCACCGAGGCCGCGCCGGGCGTCCTCGTCCAGACCTGCGTGTCCGCCGCCGCGGGCCCCTGCGACATCGAACGGTAGGAGCACCTTGACCGCCATCGACCCCACCGCCCACCTGACCGCGGAGCAGATCGAGGAGCTCGGCCGCGAGCTGGACGCGATCCGCGATGAGGTGATCGCCGACCTCGGCGAGAAGGACGCCGCCTACATCCGCAAGGTCATCTCGGCGCAGCGCAGGCTCGAACTGGTCAGCAGGGGCGTGCTGCTGTTCTCCTTCTTCCCGCCCGCGTGGCTGATCGGCACCGCCGGGCTGTCCGTGGCGAAGATCATGGACAACATGGAGATCGGCCACAACATCCTGCACGGCCAGTGGGACTGGATGCGGGACCCGAAGATCCACTCCACCACCTGGGAGTGGGACCACGTCTCGCCGTCCGACCAGTGGAAGCACTCGCACAACGAGCTGCACCACACGTACACCAACGTGATCGGCAAGGACAACGACCTCGGCTACGGCATCATGCGCGTCGACGAGGACCAGAAGTGGCACCCCTTCCACCTCGGCCAGCCGCTGTGGAACTTCATCAACGCCTGCTTCTTCGAGTACGGCATCGCGGCGTACGACCTGGAGCTCGGCAAGAACCTGCACAAGCGCCGCCGCAACAACCCGGAGTTCCGCGCGCGGGCCAGGGCCGTGGGCCGCAAGATCCGCAAGCAGGTGCTCAAGGACTACGTGATCCACCCGCTGCTGTCGGGCCCGTCGTTCCTGACCACGCTCGCCGCCACGTTCACCGCGAACCTGGTCCGCAACCTCTGGTCCCACTCGGTGATCATGTGCGGGCACTTCCCCGAGGGCGTGCGGGTCTTCGAGCGCCGGTCGATCAAGGGCGAGACGCGCGGCCAGTGGTACCTGCGCCAGATGATGGGCTCGGCGAACATCAGCGGCAGCAGGGCCATGCACTTCATGACCGGCAACCTGTCGCACCAGATCGAGCACCACCTGTTCCCGGACCTGCCGAGCAACCGGTACGCCGAGGTCGCGGTGAAGGTGCGCGCGCTGTTCGAGAAGTACGAGCTGGAGTACGTCACCGGGCCGCTGCCCAAGCAGGTGTTCTCCGCGTGGCGCAAGGTCTTCCGGCTCTCGCTGCCGAACAAGAAGCCCAAGGTCACGACGCCGGACCGCGAGAAGGAGCTCGTCGCGGTCTGATTCCGGCCGTGCTGTGCGGGGCTCGGCTCGACTTCCGCCGTGGCGGGGACGGCCTCGACGACGGCGGGTTCGCGCCGCATCCGCGCGCGTCCGCCCGCCGGAAGGAGAGGTGTCCGGAAGAGTCCGGCGGGACGAGGTGACGGGGCCGTGGACACGGAGCCGGTGGGTGAGGACCGAGGGAGCGCCGAGGTGTCGTGGGAGGTGGCTCCCGACCCCGGGCGGCCCGACGGCCGTGCCTGTTCGCATCTCCCGGAGGTGGCGCGGCCCCTCCGACCGCCGGGCGACGGCTGCGAGGAGTGTCTCGCCCGGGGCTGGACGTGGTCGAGGCTGCGCTGGTGCGCGACGTGCGGACACGTCGGCTGCTGCGACAGCTCCCGGGGACGCCACGCCTACGCCCACCACGCGGCGTCGGGGCACCCGGTCGCGCTGTCGCTGGATCCCCGGGAGGGCTGGGGCTGGTGTTTCGAGGACGAACTCTTCCTCATTGAGTCTCCGTAGCCCCTGGCCGATTCTCCGTAGCCCCGTCACGGACGCGGTCGCGTCCGTGACGGGGCTTCCCCGGACCTCGGGTGGGTCACAGTCCGCCGACGCGGAAGGCGAACAGCAGCGCCACCATCACGGAACCGAGGACGATCAAGGAGAGCCACAGCTTCGGGTGCTCCCAGATGCCCCCGTCAGGTCGCTCCGGATGCGCCGATGAGGTGGAACCCTCGGCCGGGGGTGTCTCCCCGGGCCGTACCGGGCCCGGTACCGATGCGGATGCGGGCGTGTCGGGCATGACGCCTCCCGGGTCTCGATGCCGTGAACACCGTTCCCCTCCACGCTCCCCCGTACCGGGCCCTCTCACCTCCCGCGTCGTTCCTGCGTCGAAAGGGCGGACCGTCCCGGCGGTGACGGCCGCGGAGGCTCACCCGGCGTCGGCCCTCAGATCGGCGAGGACCTCCCGGGCGGCGCGGGTCCCGGAGGCGAGGGCGCCCTGGAGCGAGCCCGTCGCCCGGTGGTCGCCGCACACGTAGCGACCCGGACCGAAGCGGGTGGTGCGGCTCAGGGCCAGCGGCGGGGGCATCGCCGGCAGGGCGTCGCGCACCGTGACGCGGTGCACCGCCTCCCAGGAGGACACGTCCGTGCCGTACGCCTCGCCGAGCGCCGTCTCGACGGCCGCCACCTCGGCGGGTCCCGGGGCGCCGAGGACGGACGTCGAGACGAGCGCCCGGCCGTCGTCGGCGAAGCCGGGGTGGACCTCGGTGAGTACACAGGAGTTGAGGAAGCGGCGCCGCTCGTCGACCACGAGCGTGGGTTCGGCCAGAGGGGAGCGCGCGGCCGCGTGGTAGAGGGTGGTCACCGTCCGACCGCGCGGCACGTCGAGGCCCGGGACCAGTCCGGCCGCCGCGCTCTGACCGGTGGCGACGACGACGGTACGGGCGGACAGCTCGCCGCCGTCGGCGAGGGCCACTCCGCCGGAGGTCAGGGAGGCGACCCGCGCGCCGGTGCGCAGGACGCCGTCGGGGAGGCGCGCGGCGAGCTGGGCCGGGACCGCGCCGATGCCGTCGGCCGGCAGACACAGGGTGCCGCGCAGCATGCTGCGCCAGACCAGGTGGAAGAAGCGCGCCGAGGTCTCCAGGTCGTCTTCGAGGAAGACCCCGGAGAGGAAGGGCCGGAGCACGTTCTCGACGAGGTCGGCGGAGAGCCCGGCGTCGGCCAGCGCGGTCGCCGTGGTCGCCTCCGACCGGCGACGCAGCCACGCGGCGGGCGCCAGCACGTCCCGTGCGGACAGCAGGCCCAGGGCCGCCACGTCGCGCGCCGACAGGCCGCCGACCGCGAGCGGCCCGCCGCCGTGCCCACCGGAGCGGCGGGTGGGGTCGGTGAAGCGCCGTGGCCCGTCGGAGGTGTGCACCAGCAGGCCCGCGGTGAACGGCCGCAGCCTGAGCGCCTTGAGGTCGAGGCGCCGCTTGACCTGGGGGTAGGAGGTGTTGAACACCTGGAATCCCCGGTCGAGGGTGAAGCCGCCGATCCGGTCGGTCCGCATCCGCCCGCCCACGGCGTCGCCGGCCTCCAGCAGGCGCACCCTCAGTCCCGCGGCGAGCAGGTCCGCGGTGCACGCGAGGCCGGACGCTCCCGCTCCGACGACCACCACGTCCAGGTCCATGTTCACGTCCACGTCCGCGCCTCCTCCGACCGTTCCGCGCATCGCCGTCATCGCTCCTCGGTCCGTCCCGCCCGCTGCTGCCCGACGGTCACGTTACGCCGGGTGACCGGATCGTCACAGGGAGACGCGACCGGACCGTACGGATCGAGTCCGCGCGCCCTCGCACCGGGGAGTGACGCGTCCCGAGGGGCCGAACCGTGCTCGGCGCGCCGTGTCATCGGTGCGGCCCCCGTCCGTCCTCTCGGGGTTCCCCGTCCGGGGGCGGGGCGGAGAGCAGGGCGGCGACGAGTTCGGTGGTGCGGCGCTGCCAGTCGGCGGCGCCGCGGAGCATCGCGTGCCCTCCGCGACGCATGGCGATCCCCTCGGCGTGGGCGCCGGCCGCGCCCGCCCGGCGGACGAACGCCCAGGTCTCCCGCGCGGAGGTGACCCGGTCGGCCTCGTCGTGCAGCAGGTGGATCCGGCGTCCCGCGAGGTGCGCGACGGGCTCGTGCGGCGGGCACCAGGGGGCCAGGCCGACCACCCCGAGGACCGCCGGGTGTCCCGCCGCGCGCAGCGCCGCCCTGGCGCCCATCGAATGGCCGACGAGGACCACCGGGACGTCCCCCGTCGTCCGGACCACCTCGGCGAGCGCGGCCTCGGCGTCCCGGGCGGCGTCGGCGCGCGCGCCGTTCCAGCCCCGGTGGCGGTACCGGAGGAGCGCGACGAGCACGTCCCGGCCGGCGAGCGTCCGCACGAGCCGGGCCGCGAACGGGCGCATGCGCAGCGCGGCCAGGTCGACCGGCGGGGGCGGCTCCATGCCCTCGGACCGCCCGCCGTGCAGCAGGAGGACCGCGGCGGCGGGGGTGGCGGGGGCGTTGCGGACGTCCAGCAGGCTCCCCTCACGCGCGCGGACACGCCGGGACGGGGAGGTCACAGCGGCTCCGTCCGGTCGGCCGCGCGGCGCGGCGGGCGGGGGAAGAAGCCGCTCGTCCGGGCGGCGTAGGCCGACCAGCCGGGGCGGTCGGCCATGTGGGCGTCCAGCAGCCGCTTGCCGCTCCCCCAGATGAGGAGTCCGCTCATCACCAGGGGGGAGACGAGGGTGAGCGCCGCTGCGGTCCAGTCGGCGCACGCCGTCAGGTAGAGGCCCCACCAGACCAGGAAGTCCCCGAAGTAGTTGGGGTGCCGGGTCCAGCTCCAGAGCCCCTGGTCCATGACGCGTCCGCGGTGGGCGGGGTCGGCCTTGAAGCGGGCCAGCTGGTGGTCGCCGACGGCCTCGAAGGTCAGGCCGACGGCCCACAGGACCAGTCCCGCGACCAGGAGGACGTCCACGCCCTCGGGGAGGTAGGCGGCGGCCTGGACGGGGAGCGAGACGAGCCAGACCAGGGCGCCCTGGAGGAGGTACACCTTGCGCAGCGCGTAGAGGGCCGGGCGGCCCGGGGCCCGGGCGAGCATGCGCGCGTAGCGGGGGTCCTCGCCGTGTCCGCGTCCCCTGCGGGCGATGTGGACCGCGAGCCGCAGGCCCCAGAGGCAGGTCGCGAGGGCGACGGCGAGGCGCCGGGTGTCGTCCCCGTACCCGGCGGAGAGCGTCCAGGTGACGAGGGCGACCGCGGTGAAGGCGAGTCCCCAGGCGACGTCGACGATCCGGTGGACGCCCCGCACGAGGGCCACGGCGAAGGTGGCCAGCATGACCGCGAGGGCGGCCCCCGCGGAGGCCGCCAGGTTGACGGCGAAGGCCGGTCCGTTCACGGCGCGTCCTCCCCGTCCGGGCCGGCGGCGACCAGCCGCAGCTGCCTGACGTCGAGGTAGCGCGCCCGGAACCCGGCTTCCGAGTAGGCGAGGTAGAGCTCCCACATGCGGCGGAAGGTCGCGTCGAAGCCGAGTGCGTCGACCGCGTCCGGATCGCCGAGGAAGCGTTCGCGCCAGAGGCGAAGCGTTTCGGCGTAGTGGTCGCCGAACCCTTCGTCATAAGTGATGTCCAGGCCGGCGGCGGCGCTCTCGCGCGAGATCGCGTCCGGTGACGGGATGAGGCCGCCGGGGAAGACGTACTTGCTGATCCAGGTGTGCGTCCTGGCCGTGGCGAGCATCCGGTCGTGCGGCATGGTGATGGCCTGGAGGGCCACCCGGCCGCCGGGCGCGAGGAGCCGGCGCAGGGCGGTGAAGTACGCGGGCCAGAACTCGGCGCCGACCGCCTCGATCATCTCGACGCTGACGACGGCGTCGTACCGGCCCTCGACCTCGCGGTAGTCGCGCAGTTCGACGGTCACCCGCCCGGACGCGCCCGCCGCGGCGATCCGCCGCAGCGCGAGGTCGCGCTGCTCCTCGGAGAGCGTGATCGTCAGGACGTCGGCGCCGCGGGCCGCGGCCCGGACGGCGAGTTCGCCCCAGCCGGTGCCGATCTCCAGGAGCCGGGTGCCGGGGCCGACGTCCGCGAGGTCGAGCAGCCGGTCGATCTTGGCGTGCTGCGCCGCCGTCAGCGCGTCCGGTGTGGCGGGGAGCGTGTCGAACACGGCCGAGGAGTACATCAGGCTCGGGTCCAGGAAGAGCGCGAACAGCTCGTTCGAGAGGTCGTAGTGCCGGTGGATGTTGTCGCGCGCGCCTTCGACGGTGCCGCGGTCCCCGGACGGCCTGCGGTGGGCCCAGAGTCCGCGGAGGCGGCGCAGCGGGGCGGGTACCAGCTCGTCGACGTGGGTGGCGAGCACGGTGAGCAGGCCGACGAGGTCGTCGCTGTCCCACTCTCCGGCCATGTACGACTCGCCGAAGCCGATGAGGCCGTCGGCGCCGATCCGGCGGTGGAAGGCGGCCGGGTCGTGCAGGGTCAGGGTGGGCACGCCGTCCCGGGGGGTGCCGGGCGCGGGGAGGGACCGGGGCCCGTCTCCGTGCCGTATCCGCAGCGGCAGGCGGTTCAGGGCGCTTTCGACGAGGCGTCGGGCGACGGCCGTGCGCAGGGCGGAGGCGCGTGGCAGGCGCGCGACGTCGGGCCAGCGCTCCGGGTCGGCGGGGAGGCGGGGACCCGTCGTGCGGACGGTGGTGTCCGGCGGGAGGGAGAGTGTCACAGCATGCCTTCGCGGGTCGGCGCGGCGGGGCGCGGGCGGACGGGAAGCCCCTTGAGGTACAGCCGGATTCCGTGCAGGCGGATGCCGATGCTGACGGCCGCGGTGGACCAGGGGTGGCGGAGCGCCGCGGTCAGCAGACCGCGGGTGCCGGCGGGACGGTGGCGGCCCCGCACGGTGGCGGTGAACGGCCGGCTCCCGTCGCCGAGCCGCAGTTGGACGGTGAGGTCGAGGCGCTCTCCGGGGAGCGGCAGCCGCATCCGGTAGGAGCCTTCGACGTCGAAGAACGGGGAGACGTAGAACTCCTTGGCGACGTCGGCGCGTCCGTCGGCGTCGGGGCGGAGCAGGTAGCAGTGACGGCCTCCGTACGTGTTGTGCACCTCGGCCACGACGCAGACCGGGCGGTCGGCGCGGTCGTGGCACCAGTACAGCGTGAGCGGGTTGAACACGTGGCCGAGGACGCGGGCGTGGGTCAGCATCAGGACGCGGCCGTCGGCGTCCCGGACGCCGTGGGAGGCCAGGTAGGCGTCGAGGCCGGCGCGGATGGTGGGGGCGCGGCCGCCGAAGTGGTCGCGCGCGTCGAACCGGGCGAGGGGCCGCAGGAGGCGGGGCGGCGAGGGCAGGGCGTCGAGGTCGACGAACCAGAGGTAGGTGCGGTGGCGCAGCCGGTGGTGGACGGGCCGGACACGTGTGTGGGCGACCTCGCAGGTGTACAGCGCGGGTGTCGCGGGAGCGGCTTCGGCGTACGTCACCAGTCCACCCCCAGGGCCCGGGCGGCGACGACGCCGGAGCGGCAGCCGTCCTCGTGGAAGCCCCAGCCGTGGTAGGCGCCGGCGAACGCGGTCACGGACGTGGCGAGGCCGGGGAGTTCGCGCTGGGCGGCGACCGAGCGGGGGGTGTAGACGGGGTGCTCGTACACCATGCGGGCGAGTACGGCGTCGTCGTCGACGCGCCCGTCGGGGTTGAGGGTGACGAGGTGCGGCTCGGGCACGTCGAGGCGCTGGAGGCGGTTCATGTCGTAGCTCACCCGGACGGCCCCGGGGCGTGCCTCGCAGGAGGGGAGCCAGTAGTTCCAGGAGGCCCGGGCGTGGGGTGAGCGCGGCAGGACGGTGGTGTCCCGGTGCAGCACGGTGGGGTTGCGGGAGTAGGTGAACGCTCCCAGGACGCGCCGCTCGTCGGGTGTGGCGTCCGTGAGCATCCGCAGGGCCTGGTCGGGGTGGACGGCCACGACGACGGCGGCGTGCGCCTCGGAGCGGCCGTCCTCGGTGGTCACCCGCGCGTGGTCGGGGCCGCGCTCGACCGCCCGGACGGGCGTGGCGGTGCGGACGGAGGCGAGGTGCTTGGCCACCTTGTCCACGTAGGCCGACGATCCGCCGGTCACGGTCTTCCACCGGGGCGATCCGGTGACGGAGAGCAGTCCGTGGTGGTCGAGGAAGCGGAAGAGGTAGGCCGCCGGGTACAGCAGGGCCGTGTCCGGTGCGCAGGACCAGACGGAGGAGACGAGCGGGACGGCGAAGTGGCCGGTGAAGTACGGGGAGAACCCTCCGCGCCGCAGGAACGTCCCGAGCGTCTCGGTGTCGTCGCCGGAGGCGAGCAGCCGTCGCGCGGCCCGGTGGAAGCGGGGTACGTCGGCGAGCATCCGCAGATGCCGGGGGCGGCGCAGGTTCCCGCCGCTCAGCAGTCCGCGGGGGCCGCGGGCGCCGGCGTACTCCAGGCCGCAGCCGTCGCACCGTACGGACATGCTCATCTCGGAGTCCTGGGTGGCCACCCCGAGTTCGCGGAAGAGCCTCAGGAGGTACGGGTAGGTGCGCTCGTTGTGCACGATGAAGCCGGTGTCCACGCGTACGGTGCCGCCCGAGGCGGTCGGGAGTTCGTGGGTGTGCGCGTGGCCCCCGAGCCGGGAGTCGGCTTCGTACAGGACCACGTCGCGGGTGCGGGAGAGCACGTACGCGGCGGTCAGCCCCGCCACCCCCGATCCGATCACCGCGACACTGCGCCGGTTCATGCCTGCCCCCTCGTGTAGTGGTCGTGCACCCGCCGGCGGCCCCGGCCTCCTGCTCTGACGATTCGGTGCGGTCGCCCCCGTGGACTGGTCCGCGGGCCAGGGACGTGCGACGATCCGCTGCGAGGTCTTCCGCGCCTCCCTGATCGCGGCTGCGAAAGGTCAGGCAGAGCACCGCGACGACGGTGACTCCACCTGCCCGATCCCGCCGTCCGGAAGGCGGGGGCCCGTGCGGCCGAGGGCGCCGGGTCGCCCACCGGATGAGCGCTTCGCCCTTAGGATCCGGCCGGGGCGAAGCCGCTCTCAAGGTGCATCGCTTGCGCATCGATCCTCTCGACCGCGACTGTCCCGGGCGACGTCCACGTCTCGGCCCCGAGCATCCGCACCGCGCGCCCGCATCCGCGCGCAGCCCTCCGGGCGAAGGGAAGGCGGACACACACGCGCACCGCCGCAACCGGTCGAGGAGGCCGCAATGATCACAGTGGAACGGAACATCCTGCTCCCCGTCCCCCTCGACGACGCGGTCTCCTACCTGGAGGAGTTCGAGCGGACCGAGGAATGGGACCCCGGCACGGTGCGCTGCGCCCGGGTGGACGAGGGGGCCGTCCGGCCGGGCAGCACCTGGCACAACACCTCGCGCTTCCGGGGGCGCACCACCGAGCTGGTCTACCGTCTCGACGTCAGGGAGCCCGCGCGCCTGGTCTTCGTGGGAGAGAACGGGACCGTGGTCGCGACGGACGAGATGGTCTTCGCGGCGCGGGGGGCGCAGGCGACCGCGCTGACCTACCGGGCGTCGTTCCGCTTCAAGGGCCTGGCGAGGCTGGCGGCGCCGTTCCTGAGGAACGCCTTCGAACGACTCGGGGACGACGTGGTGGAGCGCATGCCCGCCGCCGTCGCGGGCCGTCCGCGCTGACCCGGCCGACGCGGCGCATCGGGGTTCAGTCCGCTCGCGCCGCCTCCCAGGTCCAGGAGTCCCGGTGCGGGAAGCCGTCGAGGTCTCCGCGGCCGGTGCACCGGAGCAGGGCGTCGACGGCGTCCCCGGGCGGGGCGTCGGGGAAGAGCCGGCCGGTCACGGCCGCGCCCGCCGTCGGCGGCGGGCGCCGATCCACGGACAGTCCCCGCGTGATGTCGTGCGTGTGCAGCAGGATCTCCGCCACGCCCGTGGCCGCGAATCCCCCGGGATCGCAGGGACCCCAGTGCCGGGCGCGCACGCCCGGGTCGGCCGCGGCCAGGGCGTGGCCCAGCAGCCCGGCGCAGGCGGTGACGACCCGGAGGACCTCGGCGGGCGTGGCGGTGGGGTGGACGCTCAGGTCCATGGGCAGGTACGCGTCCGCGGGCCGGGCCGCCGGCCGGCCCGCGTAGGCGAGGAGGTCGTGCCCGATGTGGGCCGCCGGCTCCGCGCACGTCCAGGTGAGGGACCCGGCCCGTACGGTCCGGTCCTCGTCCGTCAGAGGGCCGAGGACGCGCAGGCACTCCGCCCACGCGGCGTCGACGTCCGATGGTCCATGCCGAACCTCCATCCGCTCCGCACCGGCACCGGGCGGTGCCGGTGACGGCGCCTGACCGTCGCCCCCACGATGTCACGCGCCCGGTACGACAGGGGCGAGGACGGACTCCCGGCCGCCTGTCCGGCCGGCGCGAGGGCCGATCCCTCGTGTACTCGGGAATCGGCTGGACGGTCGTGGGGCACGCGGCGACGGCGCCGAACGC
>NZ_BNBS01000070.1 GCF_014656075.1 Streptomyces hydrogenans | reverse complement strand
GAGCTGGCCGGGCGGCTGCGCGCGGCCGGCGCCGCGCGGGCCGTCGGCCGGACCGCGCCGCCCGTGGTCCTGCTGCTGCCCGGCCAGGGCAGCCAGTACCCCGGCATGGCGGTTCCGTTCGCCGACGCCCTGCCCGGTTTCACCACCGCCCTCGACGACTGCCTGACGCGGCTGGCCGAGGAGCCGGCCGCCCGGGTGCGCGCCGCCCTGTTCGACCCGGGATTCCCGGCCGCCGAGCTGGAGCGCACCGAACTCGCCCAGCTCGCCCTCTTCTGCGTCGAGTACGCGGCGGCCACCGCCCTCGGCGGGCTCGGCGTCACCCCGGTGGCGCTCGCCGGGCACAGCCTCGGCGAGTTCACGGCCGCCGCGCTCTCCGGGGTGCTGGACCTCGCGGACGCCCTCGCACTGGTGACCGCGCGCGGCCGGGCCATGGGCGCGTGCCCGCCCGGCGCGATGGCCTCGCTCGCCGTGGGCGAGGACCGGGCCCGGGAGCTGGCCGCCGCGCACGGCCTGGAGCTCGCCGCCGTCAACACCCCGGAGAGCTGCGTGCTCGCCGGTCCGGCGGCGGCCGTCGAGGCCCTCGCCGCCGCGCTCGACGGCCCCGAGCGGGCCCGGGTGCTGCGGACCAGCCACGCCTTCCACACCAGCCTGCTCGACCCGGCCGTCCCGCTGATCGAGGAGGCCGCCGCCGGGGTGCGGCTCGGCCGGTCGGCCGTGCCGTACGTGGCGAACGCGACGGGCGCCCTGCTGCCCGCCGGGACCGCCGTCACCGCCCGGTCCTTCGCCGAACAGGCCCGTGGCACGGTCCGGTTCGCCGACGGCCTGGCCGCCGTCGCCCGCGCCCACCCCGGCGCGGTGTGCGTCGAGGCCGGCCCCGGGCAGGCGCTCAGCGGCATGGCGGTCGCCGCCGGTCTCACCGCCGTCCCGCTCGGCGGCCGGCAGGGCACCCTGGAGGCCCTCGGCGCCCTGTGGGCGGCCGGGCTGCCCCTGGACCCGGCGGTGCTGACCCGCCCGGGCCGCCCGGCGCACCTGCCCGGCTACCCCTTCGCCGGCCCCCGCCTCCTGGCCCCGGCCGCCACCGTGCGCACGGCCCCGCCGGCGGCCCCCGCGCCGACGCCGGGCGCCGCCCCCGGGGCGGACGCCGCCCCGGCCCGTACCCCCGGCGACCTGGTCGCCGCCCGCTGGACCGAACTCCTCGGCCGCCCCGGGCTCACCCCGGACGCCGACTTCTTCGACCTGGGCGGCGACTCCCTCCTCGTCGTGCGGCTCGCCCACCGCCTGGGCGAGGACCTCGGGGTCCGCGTCCCCGTCCGCTCCCTGCTCACCGGACCCACCCTGGCCGAGCACACCGCGCTCGCCGCCTCCCTGCTCCTCGCCGGAGACCCCCGATGACCCCCACCCCGCCCACCGCCACCGCCTCCCGCTGGCTGCGGAGCGGCCCGGCCCGGCCCGAGGCCGCCGCCCGGCTGATCTGCTTCCCGCACGCCGGCGGCTCCGCCTCCTACTTCGGCCGCTGGGCCGAGCACCTGCCCGGCTACGAGGTGCACGCCGTCTGCTACCCCGGCCGCGCCGCCCGCCTGGCCGAACCGCCGCCGACCGACCTCCCGGCGCTCGCCGCCGACGTCGCCGCCGAGCTGGAGCGCCTCGCCGACCGCCCGCTGGTCCTCCTCGGGCACAGCATGGGCGCCGTCGTCGCGTACGAGACGGCCCGGCTCCTCGAAGGCCGCGGCGTCCCCGTGCGCCACCTGTACGCCTCCGGGGCCCGCGCCCCGCAGCTGGCCCGCCCCGACGACGGGCAGGACACCTCGACGATGGACGACGACGCCATCGCCGACGCCCTCCTGGCCCTCGGCGGCACCGACGCCGCGCTCCTCGCCGACCCCGACTTCCGCGAGCTGGTCCTGCCGTACGTGTGCGCCGACTTCCGGATGTTCGACCGGTACGTCCACCGGCCCGAGCCGCTCCTCGGCTGCCCGGTCACCGCGATCGCCGGGGACGCCGACCCGCAGGTGGACGCCGGGCACGCGGCGGCCTGGTCCGCCGTCACCTCGGGTCCCTTCCGCCACCACACCGTCCCCGGCGGCCACTTCTACCTCGCGGACCGGCCGCCGTTCGGCCCGCTGACGGCGGAGGTGCCCGGTGCGGATTAGCGCGGCCCTGCTGCCGGAGTCCCGCAGCGGCCGGACCGTCGCCCTCGCCGCCGCCGTGGACGCGATGGCCGTCGGCCTCTTCCTCGCCGCCGCCACGCTCTACTTCGTCGGGACGGTGGGCATCTCCGCCGTCGCCGTCGGCGGCGCCCTCACCGCCGCCAACGTCCTCGGGCTGCTCGCCCCGGCCCCCTTCGGCTCCCTCGCCGGACGCCTCGGCGCGCTCCCCGTGTACGTGGGCCTCACCCTGGTGCGGGCGGCGGGCTTCCTCGCGTACGCCGCGGTCGACGGCCTCGCCGGCTATCTGACCGTCACCTGCGCGGTGACCGTCGCCACCCGGGCCGCGATCCCGCTGCTCCAGGTCGTCGTGGGCGAGCTGGAGCCGCCCGAGCGGCGGACCCGCACCATGGCCGCCCTGCGCGCGGTCGCCAACATCGGGATGACGGCGGGCTTCCTGCTCGCCGCGGTCGTCCAGGCCACCCGCGAACGGTCCGCGTTCACCGCCCTGTTCGTCGCCAACGCCGCCGCCTTCACCGCCGTCGCCCTGCTGGTCCTGCGCGCCCGCCGGCTCGCCGCACCGGCCGCCGGGAAGCCGCCGCCCGCCCCCGAGGAGACGCCGGCCGCCGCCCACGGCTCGCCCTACCGGGACCGCCGCTTCCTCGCGGCGGCGGCCGCCAACGCCGTCCTCCTCCTCAACGACTCCGTCCTCTTCGTCCTCGTGCCGCTGTGGACCGCCCGCCAGGAGGGCCTGCCGTCCGGCACCGCCTCCGTCGTCCTCGCCGTCAACACGGTGCTGACGGTGGTGCTCCAGGTGTACGTGGCCCGGCTCGCCTCCGACGCGGCGGGCGCGCTGCGCCTGCTGTGGCCGGCCTGGCTGGCGCTGGTGGCGGCCTGTCTGCTCTTCGCCGCGGCGGACGGCCGCGGCCTCGCCGTCGCGCTCGGCGCCGTCGTGCTGGCGGTGACCGCGCTGACCGTCGGCGAGAACCTGCACGCGGTCTCCGCCTGGGAGCTGTCCTACGTGATGGCGCCGCCGCGGGCCCGCCCCCAGTACCTGTCCGTGTTCAGCATGGGCATGAGCGCCCAGCTGATCGCGGGCCCCGTCCTGATGACCGCCTTCGTCCTGCCGTCCGGCCCGCTCGGCTGGCTCGTCCTGGCCGGACTCTTCACCGCCGCGACCGCCGTGTTCGCCGCCGCGGCCCGCCCCGCCGCGACCGTCGCCCGGGCGGAGCTCCCCACCTCCACCGCACCCACCCCAGAGAGGGCCCTCGTCTGATGTCCGCATCCGAGCAGGTCTCCGTCACCGAGCCGGCCGAGCACTACCTGCTGTTCGCCGCCGGCCCCCGCCTCGACCACGCCGCGCGCCTCCGGGAGCTCGACCCGACGGCCCGCTTCTCGGTGGTGTGCCGCCCCCAGCACCTCGCCGCCCTCACCGCCCTCCCGTCCGCCGAGGACTTCCTGCGGGTGGTCGCGGTGCGCCGGGACGCGCCCGTCGAGGAGGTGGTCGCCCTGGCCCGCACGGTCCACGCGCTGGACCCGGTGACCCGGATCACCGCCTTCTGGGAGCAGGACCAGGACCGGGCCGCGGCCGTCGGCGAGGCCCTCGGCGTCGCCACCCACCGCCCGGAGACGGTGCGGCTCGTCCAGGACAAGGGCCTGATGCGGGAGCGGCTGCGCGAGACGGGCGTGGAGGACACCGCGGCGGCCCGCGCCTTCGGCGAGGACGACCTGCGGGCCTTCGGCGAGCGGGCGGGCTATCCGTTCATCGTGAAGCCGGTGGCGGGCACCGCGAGCTTCGGCGTCACCCTGGTCCGTACGCCCGAGGAGGCGGCGGAGGCGTTCCGTACGGCCGCCGGGGACTTCCCGGGCATCAGCCGGCTCGGCGTGCTGGCCGAGGGGTTCCACAGCGGCGCCCAGTACAGCGTGGAGGCGTTCTCGGAGGCCGGCGAGCACCTGGTGGTGGCCGTCACCCGCAAGTACTCCGAGCCGCGCGGCATGGTGGAACTCGGCCACGTCCTGCCCGCCCCGCTGGACCCGGCGGACCGGGAGGCCGTCACCGCCCACGTGGTGCGGGTGCTGGACGCCCTGGGCGTCGAGTTCGGCCCGACGCACACGGAGGTGGTGCTCACCGAGGACGGCCCGCGGGTCATCGAGACGCATCTGCGCGTCGGCGGGGACGAGATCTTCAACCTCGCCAAGGACGCGACCGGCGTCGACATGATCGACCTCCAGACCCGGCAGGCGGCCGGCGAGAAGGTGCTGCCCTCGGTCCGCGCCCTCCTGGAGGCCGACCGGGAGCCGCGCTGCGAGGCCGTCTGGTACACGGCCCCCGAGGTCGCCGGCACCTTCATGGGGCTGGCCGACGGCGAGAGCACGGACCCGGACGTGACGGTCCTGCTCACCCCGGGCTCCCCGCTGACCGGTCTGGCCGGCTCCTTCGCGCGGGTCGTCCGCGCCCGGGCCTCGGCGCCCACGGCCGAGGAGGCGGTGGCGAAGGTCCGCGCCAAGCTGGACGCGCTCTCCCTCGTCTTCCACGTCACCCCGCAGGAGCGCGAGCACGTCTGACGGGTACGACGGGAACCCGGAAACGACGAATCCCGCCCGATCTTTCGATCGGACGGGATTCGTCATCCGCTGGTGGACCTGAGGGGATTCGAACCCCTGACCCCCTCGATGCGAACGAGGTGCGCTACCGGACTGCGCCACAGGCCCCTGCGACGTGTGAAACATTAGCACCTAGGTCGGCGAGAAGAAAAATCGCTTCCGCCGCAGGTCAGGCGAGGACCCGCCGCACCCCGTCATTCGTTGGCGGCGCGGGGGCGGTCCTCGTCGGCGTACTGGTCGAAGAGCGGGGTGCGGCCGTGGTCCCGGCCGCGCCGCGGCGGGGCCGGTCGGCGGCGCGGGGGCGGCGAGGCGGCGGGGGGCTGCTCGGCGGCCGTGGAGGAGCGGGCCGCGCTCCAGGTCTCCGGGTCGGTGACGTCCACGCCGTTGGAGGCGCGCGGGGCGACCGGCGCGGTGACGTAGGTGGGCAGCGGCACCGGCACCGGGTCCCAGCTGTCCCCTCGGGCCGGGCCGCGCTCGCGCTGCTGGTCCACCCACTCGGCGTGGTCGGTCTGCTCGACCAGCGCCCGCCGGTCGGCCTCCTGCGGGGAGACCGGGTGCGCGGGCGAGGGCTCCGGCTCGGGCGTCGGCGCGGCGGCCCGGCGGCTCTCGCGGAGCCGGGCGGGGACGGCCTCGGCACGCCGCCGGTCCATCACGTAGACGAAGCGGCGGCGCTCCTGTCCGCGCAGGTGGACGATGTAGGCGCTGAGCAGCACGGCGGGGACGCCGGGCGCCCACAGGAAGGCGATGCCGCCGACGGCGGCGACCACGGCGCCGAGGGTGAAGGCGGAGAAGAGCACGATCGTGGTGCGCCGGCGGCGCGCCAGGGCCTTGCCCCTGCGGGCCCGCTCGGCGGCCGAGCGGGGGGCCGGGGCGGCCTCCGGCGCGGGTTCCGGTTCCGGCTCGGGGAGTTCGAGGCGCGCCTCGGTCCTGGCCGGAGGCGCGGAGAAGGCCCGGACGTCGACCGAGCTCAGTTGCTCGGTCGCCGCGTCCGGGTCCACGTCGGTCGCCGCCTCCGGGGACGCGAGGTCCCGCTCGCGGAGCTCCTTGGCGTAACGGCGCTCCATGCCCGCCCGGCCGGAAAGGAGCCGGATGGCGGTGCTGAAGCGTTCCGTCGGACGGGCCTCGTTCAGCTCGTCCTGCCTGCGGAGCCACATCGGCACCAGGTAGGCGGCCCAGGCCCCGACGATGACTGCGTAGATGAGGCCGCTGCTGCTCACGCCTCACACGGTAGAGGGGTTCGCGACGGGGCATCGGCCAATTGGCCCGGTGTGTCGCACGATCTGGCTGATATCACTGAACTTTTTTGTGATTGTTCAGATCGATCGGTGTTCATATGCCGCTGGAATTCGAACAGTTATATGAATAGCGCGATCGGGCGACTATGCGGCGTCCCTGCGTCGCGCGCGGTGCCAGCGGGCGAGCAGCCCCTCCGGGATCTCCTCCGCGGTCAGCGCGAAGACCAGGTGGTCCCGCCAGGCGCCGTCGATGTGCAGATACCGCGGCCGCAGCCCCTCCTCGCGGAAGCCGAGCTTCTCCACCACCCGGCGCGAGGGGCCGTTCTCCGGCCGGATGCAGACCTCCATGCGGTGCAGCCCCACCGCGCGGAAGCAGTGGTCGGTGGCGAGCGCGACCGCCGTCGGCATCACTCCGCGCCCGGCGACCTCGCTGTCCACCCAGTAGCCCACGTGCCCCGAGCACATCGACCCCCAGGTGATCCCGGCGACGGTCAGCTGCCCGGCCATCCGGCCCCGGTACTCGATGACGAACGGCAGCATCCGGCCCGCGTTCGCCTCCGACCGCAGGTGGCGCACCATCTGACGGTAGGTGGGGCGCTGCACGGGCGGCATGCCCGGCGCGGGCGGCGGCACCGTCGCCTCCCAGGGGCGCAGCCATTCGCGGTTGCGGCGGTTGACCTCCCGCCACTCCCGCTGGTCGCGCATCCTTATCGGGCGGAGCACCACGTCTCCGTCGACGAGGACGGCCGGCCAGGCCGTGGTCATGACGCCGGGCCCGCTTCCGCCGGTCTCGGGTGGTCGCCGCCGCGGATCTGGTCCACGGCGTGCCGCAGCAGCGGCTCCAGGACGGCGAGCCCGTCCCGCACCCCGCCGGTCGATCCCGGCAGGTTCACGATCAGCGTGCCACCCGCGACCCCGGCGAGGCCGCGCGAGAGCGCCGCCGTCGGCACCTTCTCCCGGCCGTACGCCCGGATCGCCTCCGGGATGCCGGGGATGTGCCGCTCCAGGACCCGGGCGGTGACCTCGGGCGTCTCGTCGGTGGGCGAGATCCCGGTACCGCCGGTCGTGAGGATCACGTCGTACCCGGCGGCGATCCCGGCCCGCAGCGCCGCCTCGACGGGCGCCCCGTCCGGGACGACCTGCGGCCCGTCGACGGCGAAGCCCATCGCCCGCAGCCCCTCGGCGATCAGCGGCCCGCCCTTGTCCGCGTAGACCCCGGCGGCGGCCCGGTTGGAGGCGGTGACGACGAGCGCGGCGTACGGGGTGACCAGGCCGCCCCCGATGTCCGCGCCGGGGCCCGCCGGAGCGGGTGCCGCGTGGTCGTGCGCGCCCGCGGCCCGGCCGTCGCGCGTCACGCGTCGTCCCGGGTCCAGTGGCCGGACTTGCCGCCGGTCTTCTCCTCGACCCGCACGTCGGAGATGACGGCGCCCTTGTCGACCGCCTTCACCATGTCCACGACGGTCAGCGCGGCCACCGACACGGCGGTCAGGGCCTCCATCTCGACGCCCGTGCGGTCGGTGGTCTTCACCGTGGCCAGGATCTCCACCGCGTCGTCGGCGACCGTGAGGTCGAGGGTGACGCCGGAGACGGCCAGCGGGTGGCAGAGGGGGATCAGGTCCGGCGTCCGCTTCGCGCCCATGATCCCGGCGATCCGCGCGGTCGCGAGGGCGTCGCCCTTCGGCACGCCCTCACCGCGCAGCAGCTCGATCACGCGCGGCGAGACGAGCACGCGCCCGCTGGCGCGCGCCGTGCGGGACGTGACGTCCTTCGCCGATACGTCGACCATGCGGGCGGCGCCCGCCTCGTCGATGTGGGTGAGACCTTGCTGCGTGCTCATGGCCGTGACACTCCCGGTCGCTGTGTGGGACGACACACCGTACCCCCGCCCGGCCCCCCTCAGCCGAGGAGGACCACGTCCAGCTCCTCCCCCGGGTCGGCGGACGTGCGGTCCTCCGGGACCACGAGCAGGCAGTCCGCCTGGGCGAGGGCGGCGATCAGGTGGGAGCCGGCACCGCCCACGGGGGTGACGGTGCCGGACTCGGAGTCGTACGCCCCCCGGAGGTACTGGCGGCGGCCGGACGGGGAGGAGAGCGGCGCGTCGGCCTTCAGGGTGGCGCGGACGACCGGGCGGTGCAGGTCGTCGAGGCCCATCAGGGCGCGGATCGCCGGCCGGACGAAGAGCTCGAAGGAGACGTACGAGGAGACCGGGTTGCCCGGCAGGGCGAGGAGCGGGATCTGCTCGGGGCCGATCGCGCCGAAGCCCTGCGGCTTGCCCGGCTGCATGGCGAGCTTGCGGAAGTCGACCTGCCCGTCGGCGGTGAGCGCCTCCTTCACCACGTCGTAGGCGCCGACGCTGACGCCGCCCGTGGTGACGAGGAGGTCGGCCCGGATGAGCTGGTCCTCGATGGTGGAGCGGAGCGACTCGGCGTCGTCGGCGACCGCGCCGACCCGGTAGGCCAGGGCGCCCGCGTCCCGGGCGGCGGCGGCGAGCGCGAAGCTGTTGGAGTCGTGGATCTGACCGGGGCCCAGCTCCTCGCCGGGCTGGACGAGTTCGCTGCCGGTGGAGAGGACCACCACGCGGGGGCGCGGCCTGACCCGGACCGTGCCCCGGCCGATCGCGGCGAGCAGGCCGAGCTGCGGCGGCCCGAGGACGGTGCCGGTGGCGAGGGCGAGCTCCCCCGCGCTCACGTCGCTGCCGGCCCGGCGGACATGGGCGCCGGCCTCCGCCGCGCGGTGCACCCGCACCTCGCCGGCGGCGCCCTCCGGGGCGCTGCTCGCGGCCCGCATGCCGGTGGCCGCGCCCTCGGCCGCGCCGACGTCGGTCCACTCGACGGGGACGTCGGCCTCGGCGCCGGGCGGCAGCGGGGCGCCGGTCATGATCCGGGCGGCCTGGCCGGGGCCGACCTCCGGCAGGCCGTCGGCGCCCGCGGCGACGTCGCCGACGACGGTGAGGACGGCGGGGAACTCCCCGGTGGCGCCCGCGACGTCGGCGACCCGGACCGCGTATCCGTCCATGGAGCTGTTGTCGAAGGGGGGCAGCGCCGCCGGCACCGTCACGTCCTCGACCAGCACGCAGCCCTGGGCGTCGAGCAGCTGGAGCTCGATCGGTTCCAGGGGGCGGACGGTCGCCAGGATGTCGGCCAGGTGCTCGTCGACCGACCACAGGCCGGTCCGGTCCGGTCCCGCGCAGGGGTCGCCCGGGCCGTGGTCGTGGCCGTGGTCGTGACCGTGGCCCTGGGGGTCCTGGGACGGTGCCGCGTCGCTGCTCAAGGTCCTACATCTCCTCGCTGACGTATCTCCGGAGCCAGGCCCGGAAGTCCGGTCCCAGATCTTCACGTTCGCACGCGAGTCTGACAATGGCACGCAGATAGTCGCCGCGGTCACCGGTGTCATAGCGGCGCCCCTTGAAGACGACGCCGTGCACCGGACCGCCGAGCTTCTCGTCGCTCGCCAGCTTCTGCAGGGCGTCGGTCAGCTGGATCTCGCCGCCCCGGCCGGGCTCGGTCTCCCGCAGCGTGTCGAAGACGGCCGGGTCGAGCACATAGCGGCCGATGATCGCGTAGTTGCTGGGCGCCTCGGCCGGCTCCGGCTTCTCCACCAGGTCCGTCACCCGCACCACGTCGCCGTCGAGGGTCGGCTCGACCGCCGCGCAGCCGTACAGGTGGATCTGGGAGGGATCGACCTCCATCAGGGCGATGACGCTGCCGCCGTCGCGCTCCTGGACCTCGACCATCCGCGCGAGCAGCGGGTCGCGCGGGTCGATCAGGTCGTCGCCGAGGAGGACCGCGAAGGGCTGGTCGCCGACGTGCGGGGCCGCGCACAGCACCGCGTGGCCGAGGCCGCGGGGGGCGCCCTGGCGCACGTAGTGCATGGTGGCGAGGTCGCTGGACTCCTGGACCTTGGAGAGCCGTTCGTCGTCGCCCTTGCGGCTCAGCGCCTCCTCCAGCTCGTAGTTCCGGTCGAAGTGGTCCTCCAGCGGACGCTTGTTCCGGCCGGTGATCATGAGCACGTCGGAGAGTCCGGCCGCGACGGCCTCCTCGACGACGTACTGGATCGCCGGCTTGTCGACGACCGGAAGCATCTCCTTGGGGGTCGCCTTCGTCGCCGGCAGGAAGCGGGTGCCCAGACCGGCGGCCGGGATGACAGCCTTGCTGATCCGGCCGAGCCGGGGGAACGACTGATTCATGCAGGCACCTTAACTGCTGGGGAATGAGAGGAAGATGTAGCTCTGATTAACTTTCTCCCTATAAATACCGTTACGAACGATTCCTGAGGATCCCCTGTGCAGAAAGAGAATGCGGACTTGTCCGAAAAGGCCCTGCTGCGGCGGCGACTTCTCGACGCGCGCGCCGCCCTTCCGCCCGAGGCCCTCGCCCGGACCGCCGAGGCCCTGGCCGGGCACGGCCTCGCCCTGCCGGAGCTGGCCGGGGCCGCCACCGTCGCCGCGTACGTCTCGGTCGGCCGCGAGCCCGGCACCCGCGCCCTCCTCGACGCCCTGCGCGCGCGGGGGAAGCGGGTCCTGCTGCCGGTGCTGCTGCCCGACAACGACCTGGACTGGGCGGTCTACGAGGGACCGGACTCCCTGGCCCGGGCCGGCCGCGGGCTGCTCGAACCGACCGGCCCGCGGCTCGGCCCGGACGCCGTGTGCACGGCGGACGCGGTGCTGCTGCCGGGGCTCGCGGTGGACGCCCGGGGCATGCGGCTCGGCCGGGGCGGCGGTTCGTACGACCGGGTCCTCGCCCGGCTCGCCCGCGCGGGGAAGGATCCGGCGCTCGTGGTGCTCCTCTACGCGGACGAGGTGGTCGCGCGGGTCCCGGAGGAACCGCACGACCACCCCGTGCACGCGGTGGTCACGCCGGACGGCGTGACCCCTTTCGGCCGTTCGTGATCACGGCTTGAGCGTCAGCGTGTCCTTCGCCGCCGCGTCGACCGCCGCCTTGCCGTAGGCCCAGTCGTACAGCTCGCCCTTGGACCAGGCGTCCGTCTGGTCCGTGTAGTTGGCGTGGAAGGCGTGGCCGGAGGCGCCGGTCAGGTTGACCCACCGGGACCTGTCCCAGTCGCCGACGTTGACGACCATCCGCATCGACGGAACCCAGATGACCTCGTAGCCGCCGGCCGCGTTCCAGCCGGTCGCGTCGACCGCGGCCTCGCCGCCGCCGAGGTTCCACGGACCGCGGTTCAGCAGCTGCTGGACCACGCCGGGACCGGCGGTGCCGAGCGTCTGGTTCTTCAGGGTCAGCTGGTGCAGCCGGCCCCAGCTCCAGGTGGAGACGTCCTTGCCGAGCTTGGCCGTCAGCTCCCAGCGGGCGTCCTTCATGGCCCGGGCGAGCAGCTGGTCGCGGGTCTCGGTGGCCGGGTCGGTGCGGGTGGCGGGGGTGACCCACCACTCGTTCTTCTCCTGCTTGAGGAGCGGGCGGACCACCTCGTACCAGCGGTCGCCGCCGTCCGGCTGCGCCGAGTCGGGGTCCCGCTCGCCGCACTCGCGGACCAGCTTGTTCTGCTCGTCGACGGGACCGGTCGCGTCCACCGGGCGGACGTTGACGCAGTCGCCCTCGGCGCGCACCTCCTTGGGCAGCTTGTCGCCGAAGGAGAGCTTGAGGACGTTGCGCCAGACCGCGTTGAAGTAGGCGGCGGCGGCCGAGTCGGGCTCCTGGGTGTAGTCCCAGCCCTCCAGCAGCTTCTGCGCCTCCCGGACGTACGGGTCGGAGATGTCGACCTTCAGCAGCAGCGGGTTGAGCAGGGTGGCGATCTCGCTGCGGTTGTCCGTCTGCATGGTCCGCATGTCGTCCGGCGAGATCTTGCCGCCGTCCTTGGTCTTCGACTCGATGAGGTCGTTGATCCGCTGGCTGCGGGAGCCGTAGCCCCAGTCCTCGGTGAGCAGCTCGTCGTACTGGTCCGGCGAGATCACGGCCTGGTTGGCGGTGACGATGTAGCCGCGGTCCGGGTTGTACTCGTACGGCAGCTGCTCGAAGGGGATGTAGCCCTTCCAGCGGTAGCGGGAGTCCCAGCCGGGGGCGGGCAGGGTGCCGTCGCCGGTGGCGCGGCGCGGGATCTTGCCCGGGGACTGGTAGCCGATGTTGCCCTTGGTGTCGGCGTAGACGAGGTTCTGCGAGGGGACCTCGAAGTTCTTCGCGGCGGCCCGGAACTGCTTGAAGTTCTTGGCGAGGTTGAGCGCGAAGATCGCGTCCATCGACTTGCCGGGCTGGAGGGCGGTCCACTGGAGGGAGACGCCGTAGCCGGTGCCGCGGTCGGGGGCGGCGTTGCCGACGGGGGCCTTCTGGCCGACCTTCTCCAGCTCGGAGGAGCGGTCGGAGACCAGCGGGCCGCGGTCGGTGGAGCGGACGGTGATGGTCCGGTTCGAGCCGCCGGCGACCTTGATGGTCTCCTCGCGGGTGTCGAAGGGCTTGACCTTGCCGTCGACCAGGTAGCCCTCGGGGCTGACCTTCTCCAGGTAGAGGTCGGTGACGTCGGCGCCGAGGTTGGTGAGGCCCCAGGCGATCGAGTCGTTGTGGCCGATGATCACGCCGGGCATGCCGGAGAAGGTGTAGCCGGCGACGTCGTAACGGCAGGTCGCGGAGACCGAGCGGCAGTGCAGGCCCATCTGGTACCAGAGGGACGGCAGCATCGGCGCGAGGTGCGGGTCGTTGGCGAGCAGCGGCTTGCCCGAGGTGGTGAGCTCCCCGGAGACGACCCAGGAGTTGGATCCGATGCCGTTGCCGTTGGGGCCGAGCAGCGCGGGCACCTGGTCGAGGACGTCCGAGAGGCCGGAGAGCGCGGCGAGCTGGGCACTGGGGCCGCCGGTGCCCTCGCCCGCGCCCGTACCGGAGCCGTCGGCGTCCTCGCCGTCCTTGCCCGCCTTCGGGTCGAACTTCTTCGTCACCGGGTCGACCGTGCCGCGGTCGAGGATCGGCTCGTGGAGCTCGTACGGGTACGCCGGGTAGAGCTGCTTGATCTGCGCCGGGGTCAGCCGGCTGGTGAGCAGCGAGCGGTCGATCTCGTCCTGCATGTTGCCGCGCAGGTCCCAGGCCATGGCCTTGAGCCAGGCCACCGAGTCGACCGGCGTCCACGGCTCGATCGCGTAGTCGTTGGTGAACGCCAGGGCCGCGTACTCGACGGAGACGTCCTTCGGCGCCCGGTCCTTCAGGTAGGCGTTGACGCCCTCCGCGTACGCCTGGAGGTTCTTCTTCGTCTCCGGCGTCAGGACCTTGTCGTACTCCTGCTGCGCGACCTGGCGCCAGCCGAGGGTGCGCAGGAAGGCGTCGGTCTCGACCTGGCCCTCGCCGAACATCTCGGAGAGGCGTCCCGCGGTGAGGTGCCGGCGGACGTCCATCTCGTAGAAGCGGTCCTGGGCCTGGACGTAGCCCTGCGCGCGGAAGAGGTCGGCCTCGGTGTCCGCGTAGATCTGCGGGACGCCCTGGGCGTCCCGCTTGACCTCGACGTCGCCGGAGAGCGCGTCGATCCGGACCTCGCCGGTGGTCTGCGGGAACGAGGCCCGGACGGTGCCGACTCCCCACCAGCCGCCGAAGGCGACGGCCCCGACCAGCGCAAGGACCAGGAGCAGGACGATCAGGCGGGCGCGCCTGCCTTTCTTCTTGGCGGGGGGCGCGGTCGTGTTGGAGGGCATCGCTGTCCTTCGAGGGGCAGGGTGGTCCTGGAGTACGGGAGCCACCTTAGGCGCAGCGCCTGGGCGCCTTGGACGCGGTGTCAGGGAGGAACCGTACTGATGACCGCATCGAGGAGGCCCGGAGCGCAAAGAAGGCGTCAAGAAAGCGTTAAAGATTAGGTAAGGTAACGAAGTACCTGCGGCTGGAGGAACGATCCGGCGCGTGCGAGGGAAGGGAACGGCGCACTGACTGTCCACGAGCTCAACGAACTCCTGCTGATCAGCTCACTGGTGCTGCTGATCGCGGTCGCCGCCGTCCGGATCTCGTCCCGGAGCGGGCTCCCCAGCCTGCTCCTCTACCTCGGCATCGGCATCGCCATCGGACAGGACGGCATCGGCAACGTCGCCTTCGACAACGCCGAACTGACCCAGGTCATCGGCTACGCGGCCCTCGTCGTCATCCTCGCCGAGGGCGGTCTCGGCACGAAGTGGAAGGAGGTCAAGCCGGCCCTGCCGGCCGCCGTCGTCCTCTCCACCGTCGGCGTCGCCGTCTCCGTCGGCATCACCGCCGCCGGCGCCCACTACCTCGTCGGCCTGGACTGGCGGCAGGCCCTGATCATCGGCGCCGTCGTCTCCTCCACCGACGCCGCCGCCGTCTTCTCCGTCCTGCGCAAGGTGCCGCTGCCGTCCCGCGTCACCGGCGTCCTGGAGGCCGAGTCCGGCTTCAACGACGCCCCCGTCGTCATCCTCGTCGTCGCCTTCTCCTCCGCCGGACCGGTCGACGACTGGTACGTGCTCGTCGGCAAGATCGCCCTGGAGCTCACCATCGGCGCCGCCGTCGGCCTCGCGGTCGGCTTCGTCGGCTCGTACGGCCTCAAGCACGTCGCCCTGCCGGCCTCCGGCCTCTACCCGATCGCCGTCATGGCCATCGCCGTCACCGCCTACGCGGCCGGCGCGATCGCCCACGGCTCCGGCTTCCTCGCCGTCTACCTGGCCTCGATGGTCCTCGGCAACGCCAAGCTGCCGCACGCCCCCGCCAACCGCGGCTTCGCCGAGGGGCTCGGCTGGATCGCCCAGATCGGCATGTTCGTCCTGCTCGGCCTGCTCGTCACCCCGCACGAGCTGGTCCACGACTTCTGGCCCGCCGTCGTCATCGGCCTGGTCCTGACCATGGTCGCCCGGCCCATGGAAGTGCTGGTCAGCCTGCTGCCCTTCCGCATCCCCTGGCAGGAGCAGGCCCTCATGTCCTGGGCCGGCCTGCGCGGAGCCGTCCCCATCATCCTCGCCACCATCCCGATGGTGGGGCAGATCGAGGGCAGCGAGCGGATCTTCAACATCGTCTTCGTCCTGGTCGTCGTCTACACCCTCGTCCAGGGCCCGACCCTGCCCTACCTGGCGAAGGCGCTGAAGCTCGGCGACTCCACCGGCACCGCCGACCTCGGCGTCGAGTCCGCCCCGCTGGAGCGGCTCCGCGGCCACCTGCTCTCGGTCGCCATCCCCGGGGGCTCCCGGATGCACGGCGTCGAGGTCGCCGAGCTGCGCCTCCCGGCCGGCGCCGCCGTCACCCTCGTCGTCCGGGACGACGCCAGCTTCGTGCCGGGCCCCGCGACCGTGCTCCGCAAGGGCGACGAACTGCTCGTCGTCGCCACCGACCCGGTGCGCGACGCCACCGAGCGGCGGCTGCGCGCGGTCGGCCAGGGCGGCAAGCTCGCGGGCTGGCTGGGCACCGGGGACGGGCGGAAGACGGTCCCCGCGACGGCGACCCGCTTCCACCGGCCGGCCTCGATGACGGGCAAGAACGTGCCGCCGACAGGGGACACCGGAGGAACAGAACGTTAATCGCCGGCATTATTTCGGGGTCAGGAGCGTTCTTCCCAGTGGAATCACAGGCGGGAGAGCGCTCCTCCCTGTAGCATGAAGGCACACTTGATCGAACCAACTCTGCCTGACGCAGAGCTGGCGCGACCGTATGGCGGCCGCAGCGCCCCCTCCCGCAGTGGGGGCCTCCCGGTATCTACCGCAGTTCCGCGCAAGAGGACAGCTCTCGGCGAGACCGGCACCACCGTGCCCGCGCGCTACCAGGCGGCAGAAAGGCCAGGACCGTGGCGTCCACGGTCGTCTCCGAGAAGCGGCCCGGCTACGGGCAGCTGCTGCGCACCCCCGGTGCGCTCTCCTTCCTGATTCCCGGGTTCGCCGCCCGGCAGCCCTTCGCGATGCTGACCATCGGCATCGTCCTGCTCGTCCAGCACACCACCGGTTCCTACGGCAGCGCCGGCGCCGTCGCCGCCGTCACCGGTGTCTCCATGGCCGTCTTCGCCCCGCAGAGCGGCAAGCTCGCCGATCGCTTCGGCCAGCGGGCCGTCCTCCTCCCGGGCGTCATCGTCCACTCCGCCGCCGTCTCGCTGCTCGTCGTGCTCGCGCTGGCCGGCGCCCCGCTGTGGGCGCTGTTCCTCGCCGCCGTGCCCGCCGGCGCCTCCGTCCCGCAGGTCGGCCCCATGGTCCGGGCCCGCTGGGCGGCCAAGCTCGACGGCACCCCGCTGATGCCGACCGCCGCGGCCTTCGAGTCCGTCACCGACGAGTTCACCTTCGTCGTCGGCCCGGTCCTCGCCACCGCCCTGTGCACCGGCGTCCACCCGGCCGCCGGTCTGATCACCGAAGCCGCCCTGACCCTCTTCGGCGGTCTCTTCTTCGCCGCCCAGCGCGCCACCCAGCCGCCGTACGGCCTGCTCGCCACGGCCGGCCGCGGCGACGCCGAACCGCACCGCTCCGCCCTCTCCGTCCCCGGCGTCCGCGTCCTGATCGTCGCCTTCCTCGGCATCGGCGCCGTCTTCGGCGGCATGCAGGTCTCGCTCACCGCCTTCAGCGAGGAGATCGGCAACCCCGGCGCGAACGGCCTGCTGTACGGCGTCTTCGCGGCCGGCAACATGCTCGCCGGCATCGCCATGGGCGCCGTCGCCTGGAAGACCGGCCCGCGCCGCCGCCTGATCCTGGGCTACACCGGCCTCACCGTCGCCGCCTCCCTGCTGTGGAGCGCGCACTCGGTGCTGCTGCTCGGCGCCCTCGGCCTCGTCGTCGGCCTGTGCATCGCCCCGGCCCTGATCACCGGCTACACCATCGTCGAGACCCTGATCCCGGCGACCGCCCGCACCGAGGCGTTCACCTGGCTCACCGGCGCCGTCGCCCTCGGCCAGGCGCTGGCCGTCACCGTCGCCGGCCGCCTCGCCGACGCCCACGGTTCCAGCGCCGGATTCCTCGTCCCGGCCGTCGGCACCGCGCTCGCCTTCGTCACGCTCGTCGCCCTGCGCGGCAAGCTCAAGCCGCGCGAGGCGAGCCGGGTCGCGGCACGTGGTGTCGGTCACCGCGTGCCGGTGGCGGTGGACTGAACCGACGGAATACGTCACTATGGATCGTCGTTAGCACTCGATGAGTGTGAGTGCCAGGAGGAAGACTAGTGCCGACCTACCAGTACCAGTGCACCGAGTGCGGCGAGGGCCTTGAGGCGGTCCAGAAGTTCACGGACGACGCGCTGACCGAGTGCCCCGCCTGCCACGGCCGCCTCAAGAAGGTTTTCTCGGCCGTCGGCATCGTCTTCAAGGGCTCCGGCTTCTACCGGAACGACAGCCGCGGGGCCTCGTCCAGCAGCTCCCCGGCCTCGAAGAGCTCGACGTCCTCCACGACGTCCACCTCCTCGACCCCGTCGTCCTCGGACACGAAGCCCGCCTCGTCGACGACCACGACGTCCTCGTCGCCGTCCTCGACCCCGGCCGCCTGAGGCCACCCCGCACCACCACCGGAGCCCCGCCCCCTCACGAGGGGGCGGGGTTCCGGCATGTCCGGGGGCGTCCGGGGCGGGGTCCGGCCGGTGCGGGTTCGGCCGGGGGCAGGTCTCGTCGGGGGCACGGCTCCGCGCGTCTGGTGTCCCGGCAGGAATCGGGGGCTCGGCAGGAATCGGGGGCTCGGCAGGAATCGGGGGCTCGGCAGGAATCAGGGCTCGGCAGGAATCGGGGGCTCGGCAGGGGTCGGGCGGGTGCGTAGGGTGACCGGCATGGTGAGCAGCGCATCCGGCTACGCGGCCGACGACACGTACGCCGAGATCGGCGTCATCGGGGGCTCCGGCCTCTACTCCTTCCTCGACGACGTCCGCGAGGTCCCCGTCACCACCCCCTACGGCGACCCCAGCGACTCCCTCTTCCTCGGCGAGGTCGCCGGCCGGCGGGTCGCCTTCCTGCCCCGCCACGGCCGCCGCCACCACATCCCGCCGCACCGGATCGACTACCGCGCCAACCTCTGGGCCCTGCGCTCGGTCGGCGTCCGCCAGGTCCTCGGCCCGTGCGCCGTCGGCGGACTGCGCCCCGAGTACGGCCCCGGCACCCTCCTCGTCCCCGACCAGCTGATCGACCGGACGAAGAACCGCGCCCAGACCTACTTCGACGGCGAGCCGCGCCCCGACGGCGCCGTGCCGAACGTCGTCCACGTCTCCTTCGCCGACCCCTACTGCCCCGACGGCCGGCAGGCCGCGCTCAAGGCCGCCCGCGCCCGCGACTGGCAGGCCGTCGACGGCGGCACCCTCGTCGTCGTCGAGGGCCCCCGCTTCTCCACCCGCGCCGAGTCCCGCTGGCACGCCGCCAACGGCTGGTCCGTCGTCGGCATGACCGGCCACCCCGAAGCCGTCCTCGCCCGCGAACTCGGCCTCTGCTACACCTCCCTCACCCTCGTCACCGACCTCGACGCGGGCACCGAGACCGGCGAGGGCGTCTCCCACACCGAGGTCCTGCGCGTCTTCGGCGAGAACGTCGGCCGGCTCCGCGACGTCCTCTTCGACGCGATCGCCGCCCTCCCGGCCACGGCGGACCGCGACTGTCTCTGCGTCCATGCCCACGACGGCTGGGACCTCGGCATCGAACTGCCGTAACGCTCGACAAACCGCCCGCGCGGGCGGTCGGGTTGTCCACAGGCCGTGCACCGTCCACAGGCCGGAGCGGGATCCGGCGGCGGTCGGGACAGTGGCCGCATGCAGACGAACCACGCGACCACCCCCGTCCCCGCCCCCTGCGAGGTGCCGGACTTCCCGCCGCTGCGCGTACGCGGCGGGCGGTTCCGGCGCCGCCGCGCGCCCGGCGCGCTCCTCCTCCTCGCGACCGCCGCGCTCACCCTGACCGCCACCGCCGCTCCCGGCCCGCCGGACCCCGGCCCCGGCCCCCGTTCCCAGGCCGCCCCCGCCGCCCGCTCCCCCGCCGGTGCCGTCAGCGCCGCCGCCTCCGTGCGGCTGGTGTCCGCGCCGGTGCGGATCGCGGACGCGGAGGCCGTACGACTCCTGCGGGCCGGCGACCGGGTGGACGTCATCGCCGCACCGGTCCTCAACTCCCCCGCCGGAGAAGGCGGCAGCGCGGTGCGGGTGGTGGCGAGGTCCGCCCGAGTGGCCGAAGTCCCGCGCCCGGGTGAGACTCGTCCGGACGGAGGGGCGTTGATCGTCCTGTCCGTGCCCCGGGCGACCGCGACGGAGCTGGCAGGTGCCGGTATCACGTCCCAACTGGCGGTGACACTGTGCTGATTCGCACGGACACGCTGTCAAGTCACCGTCCCGTGTGTACGGATTGGACGGCCTCGCGCCCTTCGCGGCCTAATGGCTCCGCACACAGCAGCACACCCCTAGAAAGGCACCTCGGTGGCCGAGAAGAAGGAAAGCGTGATGGCGGGCTTCAAGGCCTTCCTGATGCGCGGGAACGTGATCGACCTCGCGGTGGCGGTCGTCATCGGCGCCGCGTTCACGAACATCGTGAACTCGGTGGTCCGGGGCGTCATCAACCCGCTGGTGGGCGCCTTCGGCACCAAGGACCTGGAGAGCTACCGGTCCTGCCTCAAGGGCCCCTGCCAGGTGGACGATGCCGGGAACGTGGTCACCGGCATCCCGATCATGTGGGGCACGGTCCTCAGCGCGGTCCTCAGCTTCATCATCACCGCGGCCGTCGTCTACTTCCTGATGGTCCTGCCGATGGCCAAGGTCCTCGCCAAGCGCGCCGCGCACGACAAGGCGAAGGAAGGCGTCCAGGAGACCCTGGAGGTCAGCGAGCTGGAGGTGCTCAAGGAGATCCGCGACCACCTGGTCGCCCAGCGCGGTCCGAGCGCCGGTCAGGGGACGCACCCCACCTCCTGACCGGAGCGGCGCCCCGGCGTCAGAGGTGGTGCGGCGGCTTCTCGTCGAGGAAGCGCGCGAGGTCGGCGGCACCGCCGCCGGCCGGAGGCCGCTCGCCCCACCCGCGGTCCGTGTCGTCCGCGGACGGCGTGTCCAGCGGATCGTCGAAGACGATCGCCGGCTTCGGAGGGTTCTCGGAGTGCGGCCGGCCGTGCGCCTTCGCGTCTCGCGGTCCGTGGGCGGGGGCGGTGCTCATGTCTTCAGGGTACGCCCGCTCCCCCGCCCCGGACCGGCCCGACCGGCGTCCTCCCGGTCAGCGGTCCTTCGGGTCCAGCGCCCACAGGCCGAGGACCACCAGGAACGACAGGACGAGGAATCCCGCGCCCCACCAGGCGGTGCCGGTGTCGCCCGTCATCCACTCGTCCACCACGATGGTCAGCCCCCAGAGCTGGCCGATCACCACCGTGAGCGCCAGCGCGAGCCGCGCCGACAGCTTCGACGAGCGCTCCGGTTCCTGCTCCGTGCCCGCCCCGGGGCCCGGTCCCGTGTGCCGGATCCGCGGGTCGCCGTAGCCACTCGTGGGCCGGATCTGCGGATAGCGCTCGTGCACCGGCCGGTTCAGTCGCGGCTGCGCGCTGCCCGGGGTGTAGTCGGGGCGCTCCGGGAGCGGGTTCTCGGTCGTCATGCGCGCTCGCTCCTCTCGGGACCCGGCCGGGTGGCGGGGGTCCCCGCCCTCAGGGCCTCGCAGGGCGGGGTGCCGGCGCCGCGCTGGCGGCAGTACCCCTCCTGGAGGCTCTCGCCGGAGCGGGCGGTGCCGATGGCCCAGACGCTGCCGTCGATCTGCTCGATCAGGATGACCTTGGGCAGGCCGCGCGGCGGCGGGCCGGCCGTGACCTCTCCCGTCCGGGCGTCGAAGACGCCCTCGTGGCAGGGGCAGTACAGCTCGCCCTCGCTGCCCCGGTCCTTGCGCCACAGGACCGCGCAGGCGAGATGGGTGCAGACGGCGGAGTAGCCGGCGAGGGTGCCATCCTCCATCCGGACCGCGATCGCCCGGTCCTCGTCGCCCGGGTAGCGGAAGGCGAGGGACTCCCCCGGCAGGATCCGGTCGGCGATCTTCTTCACCTCGGGGGTGCCGTCCGCGTCGCCGTGCCGGTGCAGGATGCCGGACGCGACGGCGACACCGCCGACGGCGAGGCCGCCGGAGACGGTGGCGACGATCCGCAGGTAGTCCCGGCGGGTGGTGAGCGAGTCGGCGGCGATCCGGTCCCGGAGCGCCTCCTGCGCCGCGTCGGCCCCGGCGTCCGGCGCCGGCGGCTGCGGATCCGTGACGCTCATCGGACGCCCTCCCCTCGCCCGCCGCCGCCCTTGTTCGGGTTGGCTCCGCTCACGTCCACTCCGTTGATCTCGACGACGGGCAGCCCGCCCGGGACGGGCCACTGGACCTTGTCGGCGGGCACGACCATCGCCACGCCGGTCTGGACGACGACGTCGCCGAAGGTGAAGGAGTCGGCGACCTGGACGCCGGGGCGCTCGGCGCGCAGCTCGTCGAGGGTGCCGTAGAAGAGGGCGCCGGTGGGGCAGACGGTCGCGCACATGGGGGCGAGGCCGTAGGCGGTGCGGTCGTAGCAGAGGTTGCACTTCATCTGGAGCTTCGCCTGGAGGTCGATCTTCGGAACGCCGAAGGGGCAGGCGTTGACGCAGTTGGCGCAGCCGATGCAGCGGGTGGTGTCGGCCTGCTGCACCACCCCGTCGGCGGTCACGAGGATCGCGTCGGCGGGGCAGACCTCGGCGCAGGGGGCGACGGGGTCCTCGCAGTGCATGCAGACGGTGGGGAGGGAGGCGACGGAGTGGCCTTCGTCGGTGTAGTCGAGGTGGATCATCGACTTGCCGCGGTGCGAGTCGCATTCGCGGCAGGCGGAGACACAGGCCTGACAGCCGATGCAGCGGCCCGGGTCGATGAAGATCGTGCGGCCCATCATGTGCGGTCAGCTCCTCTCCGCGGTGCCCCGGCCCTGCGGGGACGTGGGCGGCAGGGGGTCGGTGCGGGAGACCTGGGTCTCGGGATAGGCGAGCTGCCCCGGGGCGGTCGGCGGCGCGGGGACCTCGTCGACGTGTTCGGCGGCCTCGATCCGGGCGGCGCAGACCTTGTACTCGGGGATCTTCGAGCGGGGGTCGAGGGCGTCGATGGTGAGGGCGTTCGCGGCGGTGGGGACGGGCCAGTGGTAGGGGACGAAGACGGTGTCGGGGCGGATGGCCTCGGTGACCAGGGCGGGGAAGACCTCGCTGCCGCGGCGGGTGACGACCCGGACGGGGTCGCCGTTGCGGAAGCCGTGCGAGGGGTGGACCTCGACCCAGGGGCGGGGGGTCTGCTCGACGAGCGCGCCGAGCCGGCGGGTCTGGTTGCCGGAGAGGAAGTGGGCGACGGTGCGGCCGGTGGTGAGCGAGAGGGGGTACTCCTCGCTGTACGGGTCCATCGGCGGGTGCCACTCGACGACCTGCATGTGGATCTTGCCGTCGGGGTGGTAGGTGCGTCCGTCCTCGAAGAGGCGGGGGGTGCCGGGGTGCTCGGTGGTCGGGCAGGGCCAGGCGATGCCGCCGGTCTCCTCCAGGCGCTCGTAGGTGATGCCGTAGTAGTCGTTGACCGTGCCGGCGGAGGCGATCCGCAACTCCTCGAAGACGGCGCGGGAGTCGGGGAAGGCGAACTTGTCGCCGGCGCCGAGCCGCTTGGCGAGTTCGCACATCACCCAGGTGTCGGTGCGGACGCCGGCCGGGGGCTCCTGGGCCTTGTTGTGCTTGACGACGCGGGCCTCGGCGTTGGCCATGACGCCCTCGTCCTCGGCCCAGACGGTGACGGGGAAGACGACGTGGGCGTTGGCGGCGGTCTCGGAGAGGAAGAAGTCGAACTGGGCGTGGAACTGGAGGGTGTCGTAGCCCTCCTTGACCGTGGCGTAGTTCGGGAGGGAGACGAAGGGGTTGTTGCAGATGCCGATGAGGCCGCGGATCTCGGCGCGCTGCATCTGCCAGACCATCTCCATCATGGAGGTTCCGGCGGCGGGGAGTTCGGACTCCTCGATGCCCCAGATCTCGCAGATCTGGCGGCGGTGCTCGGGGTTGGTGATGGAGCGCCCGCCGGGCAGGAGGTCGGACTTCTGGCCGTGTTCCCGGCCTCCCTGGCCGTTGCCCTGGCCGGTGATGGTGCCGTAGCCGGCGCCGGGCTTGCCGATGTTCCCGGTGGCGACGCAGAGGTTGATGATGGTGAGGCAGTTCTCGACGCCCTGGGAGTGGTGCTCGACGCCCCGGGCGTGCCAGGCCATGGCCCTGCCCGCGCCGGCGAACATCCGGGCGACCTGGACGATCTGCTCCTCGGGGACGCCGCAGATCAGCGCGGAGCGGGAGGGCGGGTACTCGGCGACCGTGGCGCGGACCTCGTCCCAGCCGGTGGTGTGGGCGGCGAGGTACGCCTCGTCGGTGAGTCCCTCGGCGACGATGACGTGGAGCACGGCGTTGAAGAAGGCGGAGTCGGTGCCGGGCTTGAGGGCGACGTGGACGTCGGCGGTGCGGGCGATGGCGGTCTGTCGCGGGTCCACCACGATCAGGCTCGCGCCCCGGTCGCGGGCGCCCCACAGGTACTGGGTCATCACCGGGAAGCACTCGCCGACGTTGGAGCCGGCGATGAGGAGGCAGTCGGTGAGGAGGATGTCGGAGAAGGGGTTGCCGGCCCGGTCGATGCCGAAGGCGAGCTTGTTGGCCCCGGCGGCGGACACCATGCAGAGGCGCCCGTTGTAGTCGACGTGCTTGGACCTGAGGGCGACCCGGGCGAACTTCCCGACGAGGTAGGTCTTCTCGGAGTAGAGGCTGGCCCCGCCGAGCAGCCCGAAGGCGTCGTTGCCGTACTCGCCCTGGATGCGGCGGATCTCGGCGACGGTGTGGTCGAGCGCCTCCTCCCAGCTGACCTCGCGGAACTCCTCGTCGCGGTTGCGGCGCATGAGCGGGGAGGTGAGCCGGTCGGGGTGGTTGACCTGCTGGTAGGCGTTGATGCCCTTGGGGCAGAGCCGCATCCGGTTGATGTCGTGGTTCCGGGGCTCGACCCCGAAGACCTTGCCCGCGCGGTCGACCCGCAGGTACATCCCGCACTGCACGCCGCAGAAGCAGCAGTGCGTCGGGACGAGCGTCTCCTCGTTCTGGTCGGCGTGCCACCGGTCGGCGGGGATCCCCCCGGCGTCCCGGAAGTTCCGGGTGCCGGGCGGAGCGACGGAGGGGTCGAGCGGCACTGCCCGGGAGGGGTCGGTCGCGGTCACTTACTTGAAGCCCTTCTTGACGTGGGTGAGGTAGGCGTTGCCGCGCAGGACGCGCTTGCAGCGGGGGCAGTACTCGGCCCATTCGTCGAAGTCGAGCTTCAGGTCCTTCATGGTGCCGCGCAGGTTCTCGACGTAGTCGGGGGTGTCGATGGGCTCGTGGCAGCGGCGGCAGGTCTGGAGCTCCTCGTCCTTGCGGCGGGAGGTGTACTTGAAGAGCTGCATGCCGACGGCGGCGGGGCGCTGGACGATGTGGAAGAACTTCCCGAAGGGGATGTAGATCAGGGTGAAGACGACCGAGACCATGTGGAGGATCGCCAGGAACTCGTAGCCGCCGCCGTGCAGGAAGATCGACGAGAAGGTGAGCAGCAGGCCGGTGACCGAGATGACGATGAGGGCGATCAGCGGGATCAGGTCGTAGGCGAAGCGCTGGCCGGTGATGGCGGCGCGGTCCTTCATGCGCCGCCACAGGAAGTAGGAGGCGCCGGCGATGACCAGGACGGCGGCGATGTCCAGGCCGTGGAACATGAGCCAGCCGAGGATGTTCAGCGAGTCGAAGCCGAGGACCTTGAAGCCCCAGATCCGCATCTCGTAGCCGGGCCCGTCGCCGGTGCTGGACGTGAAGGTGAACCAGCCCCAGGTGAGGGGGAAGGTGATGAGCGCGGCGAGGATGCAGCCCCAGAAGAGGAGCTGGTGGGCGGCCCAGCGGGCGTGCGAGCGGGCGCCGAGGAACTTCTGGAAGCCGAGGTAGGTGGCGATCATCTTCGGCAGGGCGGTGGGGGCCTTGCGGAAGTTGTCGGCGGAGAAGAAGGAGCGCCAGCCCTGGCGGAAGAGGCGCCGGGCGCCGGGGGCGGAGATCCAGACGGTGTAGCGGTAGGCGACGCCGAAGGCGAGGAAGACGGTGGCGACGGCGTAGGGCAGCAGGGCCGAGTCGAAGTCGCGGAGCAGCCGGCTGCCGAGGACGATCGCGAGGATCAGCAGGACGGAGACGGCGGCGCCGGCGAGGACGGCGCGGCGGCGCACGGCGGCGGGGGTCTGGGACGCGCGGCCGTCCGCGGCCGGTGCGGGGGCCGCCTCCGGCTCGGGGGCGGTGGGCTCGGCGGTCTGCGGTGGCTCGGTCACGGGGCCACGGTAGGACGTATGTACCTTTTGAGCCCGTTATGTCCGTCGGAGGGGTGAACGTGTCGCGGGGGTTCCGGCCGGGGTCACACGGCGTTCAGTCCGTGGCTCCGGAAGACCTCGCGGACCGTCGCGACCTGCTCGGGGGTGGGCGACGGGGTGTCGTGGAGCGTGAAGGGCATGTCCAGGGCCTGCCACTTGGCCTCGCCCAGCTTGTGGAAGGGGAGGACGTCGACGCGGGAGACGTTGCCGAGACCGCCGGCGAAGGCGGCGACGCCCTCGACGTCGGCGGGGTCGTCGGTGAGGCCGGGGACGAGGACGAAGCGGACGTGCACGTCCTGGCCGAGGTCGGCGAGCCGGCGGGCGAAGTCCAGGGTGGGCTTCAGCGGGCGGCCGGTGACCTTCCGGTACGTCTCCGGGTCCCAGGACTTGATGTCGAGGAGGACCAGGTCGGTGTCGCGCAGCAGCGCGTCGGTGGCGCGGACGCCGAGGAAGCCGGAGGTGTCGAGGGCGGTGTGCAGGCCCAGCTCGTGCTTCATGCGGTGCAGCAGTTCGCCGGTGAAGACGGGCTGGAGGAGCGGTTCGCCGCCGGAGACGGTGGCGCCGCCGCCGGAGGCGGAGATGAAGCGGACGTACTTGGACGCCTCGGCGATCACGTCGTCGGCGGAGGTCCGCTTGCCGTTGCGCATCCGCCACGTGTCGGGGTTGTGGCAGTAGAGGCAGGTCAGCGGGCAGCCGGAGAGGAAGGTGACGAAGCGGGTGCCGGGGCCGTCGACGCCGGTGGAGAGGTCCCAGGAGTGCACCGAGCCCTCGGAGGGGCGGTGGGTCGCGGCGGCGGCCGGGGTGGCGGCCCGGACCGGGGTGACGGGGCGGACGGGGATGTCCGGGCCGAGGAGCGTGGCCATGGCAGGGCCTCCTGGGGAGGAGAGACGGGGTGGGGGTGGGGCCCGGGGGCCGCCCGGTGAGGGGGGCGGCTCCCGGAGCGGTGGGGGCTACAGCGCGCCGTGGAAGGTGCGGTTGAGGACGTCGAGCTGCTGTTCGCGGGTGAGGCGGACGAAGTTCACCGCGTAGCCCGAGACCCGGATGGTCAGCTGCGGGTAGTTCTCCGGGTGCTCCATGGCGTCCATCAGCACGTCGCGGTTGAGGACGTTGACGTTCATGTGGAAGCCGTCGCTCGCCATGTAGCCGTCGAGGACGCCGGCCAGGTTGGTGATCCGCTCCTCGGGGGTGCGGCCCAGGCCGTCGGGGGTGACGGTGTTGGTGAGCGAGATGCCGTCCTCGGCGTCCTCGTACGGCAGCTTGGCGACCGACAGGGCGGAGGCCACGTAGCCGTGGGTGTCGCGGCCGTTCATCGGGTTGGCGCCCGGGGAGAACGGCTCGCCGGCCCGGCGGCCGTCGGGGGTGTTGCCGGTCTTCTTGCCGTAGACGACGTTGGAGGTGATGGTCAGGACGGACTGGGTGTGCTCGGCGTTCCGGTAGGTGGGGTGCTTGCGCACCTTCCGCATGAACTCCTCGACCAGCCAGACGGCGATCCCGTCGACCCGCTCGTCGTTGTTGCCGTAGGCCGGGTAGTCGCCGTCGATCACGTAGTCGGTGGCGAGGCCGGTCTCGTCGCGGACCGGGCTGACCTTCGCGTACTTGATGGCGGCCAGCGAGTCGGCGGCGACCGAGAGGCCGGCGATGCCGCAGGCCATGGTGCGGCGCACGTCGCGGTCGTGGAGCGCCATCTCCAGGCGCTCGTACGCGTACTTGTCGTGCATGTAGTGGATGACGTTGAGCGCGTGGACGTAGACGTCCGCGAGCCACTCCATCTGGGCGTCGAACCGGGCCATGACCTCGTCGTAGTCCAGGACCTCGGAGGTGAGGGCGCCGGTGGCGGGGCCGACCTGGGCGCCGGACTTCTCGTCGCGGCCGCCGTTGATCGCGTAGAGGAGGGTCTTGGCGAGGTTCACGCGGGCGCCGAAGAACTGCATCTGCTTGCCGACCGGCATCGCGGAGACGCAGCAGGCGATGGCGGTGTCGTCGCCGAAGCGCGGGCGCATCAGCTCGTCGGACTCGTACTGCACGGACGAGGTGTCGATGGAGACCTTCGCGCAGAACTCCTTGAAGCCGCGCGGGAGCCGCGGCGACCAGAAGACGGTCATGTTCGGCTCGGGCGCCGGGCCCAGGTTGTACAGGGTCTGGAGGTAGCGGAAGGAGGTCTTCGTGACGAGCGGGCGGCCGTCCTCGCCCATGCCGGCGAGGGACTCGGTGACCCAGGTCGGGTCGCCGGAGAACAGCTCGTCGTACTCGGGGGTGCGCAGGAAGCGGACGATGCGGAGCTTGATGATGAAGTCGTCGACGAGCTCCTGGGCCCGCTCCTCGGTGAGGAGGCCGGCCTCGATGTCCCGCTGGAGGTAGACGTCGACGAAGGTGGAGGTGCGGCCGAGCGACATCGCGGCGCCGTTCTGCTCCTTCACGGCGGCCAGGTAGGCGAAGTACAGCCACTGGATCGCCTCGCGGCCGGTGGTGGCGGGGCCGGAGACGTCGTAGCCGTACGAGGCGGCCATGGCCTTCAGCTCGCCGAGGGCGCGCATCTGCTCGGACAGCTCCTCGCGGAGCCGGATGGTCTCCTCCAGGGAGCGGTCGCCGGCCGGGAGGACGTCGAGTTCGGCCTTCTCCTCCTTCTTGACCGCGATGAGGCGGTCGACGCCGTAGAGGGCGACGCGGCGGTAGTCGCCGATGATGCGGCCGCGGCCGTAGGCGTCGGGGAGGCCGGTGACGATGCCGGCCTTGCGGGCGGCGCGGATCTCCGGGGTGTAGGCGTCGAAGACGCCGGCGTTGTGGGTCTTGCGGTACTCGGTGAAGACCTGCTCCAGCTCCTCGGAGACCGGGTATCCGTAGGTCTCCAGGGCGCCGGCGACCATGCGCCAGCCGCCGTAGGGCATGATCGCCCGCTTCAGCGGGGCGTCGGTCTGGAGGCCGACGATCAGGTCCTTCTCGCGGTCGATCCAGCCGGGGGCGTGGGCGGTGATGGTGGAGGGGACGTCGTACGCGACGTCGTAGACGCCCTTGGCGCGCTCCTCCGGGAACTTGTCCGTGATCGCCTTCCACACGGCGGTGGTCCGGTCGGTGGGGCCGGCGAGGAAGGTGTCGTCGCCCTCGTACGGGGTGTAGTTCTGCTGGATGAAGTCGCGGACGTCGATGGCGTCGCGCCAGAGCCCGCCCTTGAAGCCCTTCCAGGCCCGCTCGGTCGCCGTGGTCTCCGCAGGGGTCGCAGTCACGTCCCGCACCGCCTTCTTCGAATCATTCGATCGCGTCGTTGCTTACCTTCATTCCACTCCTTTTGATCGATCATTTCGGGCGGCATTGGTCACCAGCCGGGGGCCCTAGGTCCTTTTCCCGGGCATGCGGAAAGGCCCCGCCGCGGCGGGACCTTTCTCTGGGTGAAGCGGGGGCTCAGCTGGGGGCCTCCGCGCCCTTGCGGGCGTAGAACCACCAGGTCACGACCATGCAGCTGGCGTAGAAGGCGACGAAGCCCCACATCGCGCTGGTGACGGCGACCGAGCCGAAGAGCGCCGGGATGAAGAAGAAGCCGTAGGCGGCGATCGCGGAGGTGAAGCCGGTGACCGCGCCCGATTCCATCTCGGCCTGCTTGAGGGCCCTGGTGTGTTCGGGGGTGCCTTCGGTGAGGCCCTTCAGGTGGGTGCCGCGGAAGATGACCGGGATCTGGCGGAAGGTCGAGCCGTTGCCGATGCCGGAGAAGAAGAACGCGGCGAGGAAGCAGAGGAAGAAGCCGTAGAAGTCGCCGCCGTCACCGCCCGAGGGCAGGAAGTTGATCACGCCGATGATCGAGACCGCCATGCCCACGAAGGACAGGATGGTGACCCGGGCGCCGCCCCACTTGTCGGCGATCCAGCCGCCGGCCCAGCGGGCGAGCGCGCCCACGGCGGGGCCCATCCAGGCGTAGGTGGCGACCGAGTAGTCCGGGAAGGTGGTCTTGATCAGCATCGGCAGGGCCGCGGCGAAGCCGATGAAGGAGCCGAAGGTGCCGACGTACAGCCAGGTCATCAGCCAGTTGTGCTTGCGCTTGAAGATGATCTTCTGCTGCTTGAACGGGGTGGAGGCGACCTTCAGGTCGTTCTGGCCGAACCAGGCGACGGCGGCCAGGACGAGGACGACGGGGACCCAGACGAAGGCGGCGTTCTGGAGGTAGACGGGGGTGCCGTCGGCCTTGTGCTGGGCGGAGCCGATCGCGATCGTCGACCAGGTGATGACGATCGGGGTCAGCAGCTGCACGACGGAGACGCCGAGGTTGCCGAGACCGCCGTTGATGCCGGTCGCGCTGCCCTTCTTCGCCTTGGGGAAGAAGAAGCCGATGTTGGCGAGGGAGGACGCGAAGTTCGCGCCGCCGATGCCGCAGAGGGCGGCGATGACGACCATCACGGTGTACGGCGTCGTCGGGTCCTGGATGGCGACGCCCAGCCAGATCAGCGGGACCACCAGGACGACCGTCGACAGCGCGGTGAACCGCCGCTGGCCGATCATCGGGCCGAGGAAGGTGTAGAGGATGCGGGCCGTGCCGCCGGTCAGACCGGGGATGGCGGTCAGCCAGAAGAGCTGCGAGGTCGAGAAGCCGAAGCCGACGTCCTTGAGGTTGGTCGCCGTGACCGACCAGACCTGCCAGACGACGAAGGCGACGAGCAGCGCCGGGACCGCGATCCACAGGTTGCGGTTGGCGACCTTCCTGCCGATCGACTTCCAGAAGAGCTCGTTCTCCGGCTCCCAGTCGCTGATGGTCCGGCCGGGGCGGTACTGCTCCGTGTCGTACGAGGCGGGTGACCCGCCCGTGGTTCTGCTGTCCTGGACTACGGAACTCATGGCGCTTCCCTGACTTCCCTGACGTTTACGAGCCCTTTCGAGGCTTCTTCCTTGCCTTTCCAGGCTGCTCCTGGCGGGAGGGGTGTCGTCAGTGCCGATGGTCGCCGTCCGGGGCGGGCCTAGGTCGGCTTCCGGAGCAGCCTTAGGTCCCGCCGCGGGCGGGCCTGACGGGCCATCGGACCCCTTCGCCCGGGCGGAGGGAGAAGGGGGTGCCCCCGGGCCGGTGCGACGACCCCTCGGAAGGGGTGTGGGGCCGTCGGGGGTACGGGCCGGGGGCAGTTCGGGGGGCGGGCGCCGAGAACGGAGCGGTACGGGTGGGGGTCCGGGCAGCTGCACCCGTACGGGCACGGACGCGGCCCCGCACTCCGCCCGTTCAGCCGCGCCCGGCGGACGGCGGCACCGGCACCGGCAGGAGCGGCAGTGCCACCTCCGGGTCGTCCAGGCTCGCGCCGGTCCGCAGGTCGAACTCCTGCTTGTACATCGGGGAGGCCACCACCGGCACGCCGTCGCGGCTGCCCATGATGCCGTGCGCCATGACGTCGGCGCCCGAGTACGGGTCCCGGTTGCCCACCGCGTACACCGCGCCCTCCTCGTCCCTGAACAGCGCCGCCTCCGTCCCGTCCGGCAGCACCGCCGCCCGGCCGCGCCCCGGCTCCAGGAACTCCACCCCGGCCACGTGCCGTTCGAAGCGGGCCAGCGCCGCCGGGTCCTCCAGGACCGCCCGCCACTCGTCGCGGTACGCGGCCACGTGCCGCTCCATCTGCGCCTCCAGCTCCGCGCCGATGCCCAGCGAGTCCTCGATCAGCACCTCCCTGAGGTGCGCGACGCCGTCGCCGGAGCCGCCCAGCCGCTCCAGCCACGCCGAGGTGCGCTCCAGCCGCTCGCCGGTCCGCAGGTAGTACATGAGGAAGCGGTCGGTCAGCGCGAAGAGTTCGGCGGCCGACAGGTCGGAGGCGAGCAGGTCGGCGTGGCGCGGGGTCGCGCCGCCGTTGCCGCAGACGTACAGGTTCCACCCGCCGGCGGTGGCGATGACGCCGATGTCCTTGCCCCGGGCCTCCGCGCACTCGCGCAGACAGCCGGAGACCCCGCCCTTGATCTTGTGCGGGGCGCGCAGGCCCCGGTAGCGCAGCTCCAGGTCGATCGCGAGCTGCACCGAGTCGCCCTGCCCGAAGCGGCAGAAGCGCGCGCCCACGCAGGACTTCACGGTCCGCAGGGACTTGCCGTACGCCTGCCCGGACTCGAAGCCGGCCGCGATCAGCCGGCGCCAGATGGCCGGCAGGTCCTCCTTGCGCGCGCCGAAGAGGTCGATCCGCTGACCGCCGGTGATCTTGCTGTAGAGGCCGTGGTCGCGGGCCACCTCGCCGATGACGATGAGCTGTTCGGCGGTGATCTCGCCGCCGGGGACGCGCGGGACGACGGAGTGGCTGCCGTCCTTCTGGAGGTTGGCGAGGAAGAGGTCGTTGGAGTCCTGGAGCGCGGCCTGCTCGCCCTCCAGGACGTGCCGCAGGCCCAGTTCCGGGGCGAGGGTGCCGAGGACGTTGGCGACGACGGGCTTGCAGACGGTGCAGCCCGAGGTCACGGTCCCGCCGCCCGTTCCGTACCGCTCCAGCAGCTCGGTGAAGGAGCGGATCCGCTCGGTGCGGACCAGCTCGTACAGTTCCGGCCGGGTCAGCTCGGGGAAGTGCTCGCACAGACCGCGCCGCTTCGCCACGCCGGCCGCGTCGAGGACGGCCTGGAGGGTGCCGACGCAGCCGCCGCAGCCGGTGCCCGCCCTGGTGCAGCGCTTGACGCCGCCGACGTCGGTGAGACCGTGCTCGGCGATCGCCGCGCTCACCGCGCCCTTGGTCACGTTGTGGCAGGAGCAGACGACGGCGTCGTCGGGGAGGGCGGCCGCGCCGGGGAGCGGGGCGCCGCCGGCCGCCGCGGGCAGGAGGAACACCTCGGGCGGGGCGGGCAGCCGCCGCCCGGCGTGCGGCTTCAGCGAGCCGTACGCCTCGGCGTCGCCGACCAGGATGCCGCCGAGCAGCCGCCCGTCCGGGCCCAGCAGCAGCTTCTTGTAGACGCCCTCCCGGCCGTCCGAGAAGACCAGCTCGGTGGCCTCCGCGCCGGCCGCGAACGGGTCGCCGAAGGAGGCCACGTCGGCGCCCAGCAGCTTCAGCCTGGTGGAGGTGTCGGCGCCGGTGAACTCGGTCGTGCCGTCGCCCGCCAGCTGGTCGGCGACGGCCTCGGCCATCTGGTAGCCGGGCGCGACCAGTCCGTAGACGCGCCCGTCGGAGGTCTGCGCGCACTCGCCGATCGCGTACACGTACGGGTCGGTGGTCCGGCAGTGGACGTCGACCGCCACGCCGCCGCGGTCGCCGACCGCGAGTCCGGCCTCGCGGGCCAGCCGGTCGCGGGGGCGGACGCCGGCGGAGAAGACCACGAGACCGGCGGGGATCCGCTCGCCGTCGGAGAGCCGGAGGGCGGTGGCCCGGCCGTCGGCGTCGGTCTCCACCTCGGTGGCGCCGACCCCGGTGTGCACGGCGACGCCCATCGACTCGATGGTGGCCCGCAGGGCGGCCGCTCCGCCGTCGTCGACCTGGAGCGGCATCAGCCGGGGCGCGAACTCGACGACGTGCGTGGCCAGTCCGAGGGTGCGCAGGGCGCCCGCCGCCTCCAGGCCGAGCAGCCCGCCGCCGATCACGACGCCGGTCCCGGCGTGCTCGGCGTAGGCGGTGAGCGCGTCGACGTCGTAGAGGGTGCGGTAGGTGAAGCAGCCGGGGGCGTCGGCGCCGGGGATCGGCGGCACGAAGGGGTACGAGCCGGTGGCGAGCACGAGCGCGTCGTAGGCGACGACGGCGCCGGAGGTGGTGGTGACGGTCCGGGCGGCGGTGTCGACGTGCTCCGCCGGGTCGCCGAGCCGCAGGTCGATGCCGTGCGCGGCCGGGAAGTCGGGGCCGGCGAGGGCGAGCCGGTCCGGCGCGGTGCCGGTGAAGACGGAGGAGAGGTGCACCCGGTCGTACGCGGGCACGTCCTCCTCCGCGAGCACGGTGACCCGCCAGCCGGGCGCCGCCGGGTCGGCCGGGTCGGCCAGCGCGCCGCGCTCGGCCAGTGCCTCCAGGAGCCGGTGGCCGACCATGCCGTGGCCGACGAGGACGAGGGACGGGCTGGAGGGCATGGTGACTCCGGGGAGGAGGGGAAGGGGGCCGGGGTGGTCTCCGCACCTTCGACCGTAGGGCGGCCCGGGGTGCCCGGGGCGCCGGGAAAGGCCCGAGGAGAGGGGACTTGTGGCCCCCGTCCCGGGGCCGAACGGCGGGGGTGGCCGGGCGGGCGCGCGCCCTAGCGTGGGGATGCGGGTCCGGGCGGCGTACGACACCGCCGCGCGGGCCCTCCCGCCGGGCCTCCCGGGGTCGGTGCACCCCCGGGAGCCACGGCGGTACGACCACGAGCGCGAAGGCGGGTGCGGGATGCGACAGCTGGTGCTGGCCGTGCACGGGAGCGCGGTGCCGGGGGCCGGGGCCGTCACGGAGCGGCTGGCCCTCGGGGTCCGGCGGCTGACCGGGGCGCCGGTCGTCGTGGGGCACCTCGGTCACCGGTCGCCGTCGCTGCCGGCCGTGCTCGACGGCCGGCCCGGCGCGGTCGTGGTGCCGCTGCTGCTGGGGGACGGGTACCACCGGACGGTGGACGTCCCGGCCGTCGCCCGGGAGTTCGGCTGTGTCGTGACGCCGGGGCTGTGCGGCGAGGACGCCGTGGCGCTGGCGCTGCACGACCGGCGGAGGGCCGCCGAGCGGGCGGCGGCCGGGCCCGCGGACGCGGTCGTCGTCGCAGGCGCCGGCTCGTCCGGGCCGGGCGGGAACGACGGGACCCTCGACGCGGCGGAGCGGCTCGGGCGCCTGCTGTCGGTCCCGGTCTCCGTCGCGTACTGCTCGGCCGCGTCCCCCACGCCCGCCGAGGCGGTGGCACGCGCGCGTGGGGAGGGCTTCCGGCGGGTCGCCGTCGCGGCGCACCTGCTGGCCCCGGGCCGCTTCACCCGGGCCCTGGAGGGGCTGCCGGAGGCGTACGCCGTCGCCGCGCCGCTCGCCGACCACCCGCGGCTGGCCCGGCTGGTGGCGGCCCGCTACCGGGCCGCGCCGCACGGTCCGGCGGCCGTGCCGCTCCGCGTGGCCTGAATTCGCCGGAGCCGCGGTCTGATCTCCTGGTTCCATGACACAACCGTTTCTGCCGCTCACCGCACGCTCCCGCGAGGAGGCACACCGGACCGCCACGCCCCTGGAGCTCTTCTTCGACCTGTGTTTCGTGGTCGCCGTCGCCCAGGCGGGCGCGTCGCTGGTGCACGCGGTCGCCGAGGGCCACGCCGGCGAGGGCGTCGCCAGCTACGCGATGGTCTTCTTCGCCATCTGGTGGGCGTGGATGAACTTCTCGTGGTTCGCCTCGGCCTACGACAACGACGACGTCCTCTACCGGGTCGTCACGCTCGTCCAGATCGCCGGTGTGCTGATCCTCGCCGCCGGCGTCTCCCGCGCCTTCGAGGACCACGACTTCCTCGTCGTGTACCTCGGCTACCTGGTGATGCGGGTGGCGCTCGCCTCGCAGTGGCTGCGGGCCGCCTACCACGCCTCGTCGGCGGAGGAGCGGACGATGTGCCGGCGGTACGCGGGCGGGGTGCTGACCGTGCAGATCGGCTGGCTGGTGCTGCTGTTCGTGCCGGAGGGCGCGCAGCCGTGGGTGTTCCTGGCGATGGCGCTGGCGGAGATGGCGGTGCCGGTGTACGCGGAGAAGGACGCGCCGAGCACCTGGCACCCGCATCACATCGCGGAGCGGTACGGCCTGTTCACCATCATCGTGCTGGGCGAGTCGGTGGCGGCGGCGACGGTGGCGGTGAAATCGGGGGTGGTGGAGAACGACGCGCTGAACGAGCTGCTGCCGATCGCGGCGGGCGGGCTGCTGATCGTCTTCGCCGCCTGGTGGATCTACTTCGTGGTCCCGGCGCACGACCGGCTGACGGACAGCAGGCAGGGCTTCCTGTGGGGGTACGGCCACTACGTGATCTTCGCGTCGGCGGCGGCGATCGGCGCCGGTCTGGAGATCGCGGTCGAGCAGGCCGTCGGGAAGGCCCACATCAGCACGCTCGCGGCCTCGGCGTCGGTGACGATCCCGACGGCGCTGTTCCTGCTGTCCGTGTGGCTGTTGCACGCCCGCTACTTCAAGGTCGGCCTCGCCCAGCAGGCGGTGCTGCCGGGGGCCGCGCTGGCGATCCTGCTGTGCTCGTTCGCCGGCCGGTGGGCGGTGCTCGCGGCCGGTCTGGTGGCGTCGGCGGCGGTCGCGGTCGGCGTGACCCTCACCGCACGTGCTCCGGCCACCGGGACGGCCCGGCCCTCCTGAGGTAGGAAGGGGGCATGACAGCGACCGCGCCCCCTCCCGACGGCCTCACCGACGTGCCCGGCATCCGGGTGGGCCACGCGCGCGTGGCGGGGCCGCGGGCCCTGTCGGGGACGACGGTCGTGCTCGCCCCCCAGGGCGGGGCGGTGGCGGCCGTGGACGTGCGCGGCGGGGGCCCCGGCACCCGCGAGACGGACGCCCTGGACCCGAGGAACGTGGTCCAGCGGATCGACGCCCTGGTCCTGACCGGCGGCAGCGCGTACGGCCTGGAGGCCGCCGCCGGGGTGATGGCCTGGCTGGAGGAGCGGCACCGCGGGGTGCGGGTGGGCCCGGATCCCGCGCACGTGGTGCCGGTGGTGCCCGCGGCGTGCGTCTTCGACCTGGGCCGGGGCGGCGACTTCGCGGCCCGCCCGGACGCCGCCACGGGCCGGGCGGCGGTGGCGGCCGCGGCGGCGTCCGGGGACCACGCGCGCGTGGCGACGGGCGCGGTCGGCGCCGGGACCGGGGCGGTGGTCGGCGGGCTGCGCGGCGGCGTGGGCACGGCGAGCGTCCGCCTGGAGTCCGGGATCACGGTCGGCGCCCTCGTGGTGGTGAACGCGGTCGGCTCGGCCCAGGACCCGGCGACCGGGGTCCTGTACGGCAGCCTCTTCGAGGACGGCGGGCCGCCCGCGGCGCCGCCGGCCGCGGTGCGCGAGGCGGCGGCGGTACGGCTCGCCGAGGCCCGCGCCGCCGGGGTGCGGCCCCCGCTGAACACCACCCTCGCGGTGGTCGCCACGGACGCGGTCCTGACCCGCGCGCAGGCCCAGAAGGTCGCGGGCACGGCGCACGACGGGATCGCCCGGGCGATCCGGCCGGTGCACCTGATGAACGACGGCGACACGGTCTTCGCGCTCGCCACCGGCGCCCGCGAGCTGCCCGCCGCGCCGGGGCCGCTCGCCCTGAACGAGGTCCTGGCGGCCGGCGCCGACCTGGTGACCCGCGCGATCGTCCGCGCGGTCCTGGCGGCCCCCGGCGGCCTGCGCGGACCGGGCGGCGACTTCCCGTCGTACCGGGAGCTGTACGACCCGCCGCGCGCTTCGTACTCCTGGTGACCGCAGGGCAGTTGAGAAGGTCGCGGATGCGGGAACTTCCGTGTCCGGCCCCTCGTTTTCCGTAACCCCGACCCCGTTGTCGGACCCAGGGACTACGTTAAGCAAGCACCAAGTGACATGCGGCGACGGCCTGGAGACCCTCTTGAACGATCCGCGGGATCGCCACGATCCGTACGAGACGACCGAGACGCACGTCGAGCGGCTTCTCGGCCGGGCGCTCAACTCCTTCGACCTGCCCGACGCGATGGTGGAGCGCCTGGAGTCGGCGCTCGCCCACTCCACCGCGCTGCACTCCTCGCACCACAGCTCCTCCCTGAACCGCACCACCTACCGCCACACCTATCTGCTGGCCGACGGCAGCGCCCTCGTCCTGTGGGAGCTCACGCACAACGGGGGCCGGGACGGCGCCGAGCAGCACGAGCTGTACGCGGAGGAGGCGGAGGCCCGGCTGGCCGCCTCCCGGCTGCCCTCGGGCCCGCTGCCGGAGTGGACGGTGGAGCGGGCCGACGGGCGTCCGCTCGACGAGGACGACGACCTGGCGGCGCTCGGCGCGCTGTTCGCCCACCCGATACCGGCGCAGCCCCGGATGTACGTGCCGGACAACTCGGCGGACCACGCCCGCCGCGTCCTGCGCCGCGCGGAGAACGCGGACCGGCCCACCGAGCGGACCGCCCGCCGGCTGCGGATCGCCTTCGCCCACCACATCACCCAGGTCTTCGGCCGTAACTGCCCCGTGGAGGGCGGCCGGGACGCCGGCTTCACCCTCTACGAGCACCAGTTCCTGCTGCTCGACGGCACCGAGCTGAGCCTCTGGGAGGTCGAGCACACGGCCACCCCCGACGGCCGGCACATGTGCGAGGTGTACGAGTCGGAGGCCGCGGCCCGCGGGGCGATGGAGGCCCGCTCCCGGGTCCGCTGAGCCCCCGTCGGCAGGGCGGCCGGCTCAGACCTGGGCCGGCACGCCCAGCTCCCGTACCGCGAACTCCCGGTTGGCCAGGGTCTGCTCGCGGTACGGCGCGGGCAGGTCTGGCAGATCGAGGAGCCGGTCGCAGGCGGCGAGCGCGGCCGCGTGGTCGCCGACCCAGTAGGCGGTGACCGAGTACTCGAAGAGCAGCCCCCAGCGGTACACCCACGGCTGGACGAAGAGCAGGTCCTCGGCGGGCGCGGGCCGGTCGAGGGCGGCCGTCAGCAGGGCGTGGGCGGCGTGGTGCCGGCCGGCCACCCGCAGCCGCGAGGCCAGTTCGTAGACCGCCTCCAGGCGCTCCGGGCGGGCCTCCCAGGCGCGGACCAGGGCGTCCTGCCCGGCCGGCCAGTCGCCCGCCTCCGCGGCCAGCACCCCGGCCTGGAGCAGCGCGTAGTACACCTCCTCGACCCAGCCGCCCATGGCCGCCCGCCGCTCGTAGAGCCCGATCGCCTCCCCCGTGCGGCCCATGTCCCGCATGGTCTGCGCCAGGTAGAAGACCGTCCGCGGATTGCCCGGGTCGCGGACCAGCTCGGCGCCGAGCAGCCGGGCGTCCCGCTCGAACTTGTCGTGCCGCGAGCCGCCGTCGGCGTGGTCCTCGATGACCAGCGCGTCCAGGTTCCGCTGCTCGTGCTCGCGGTCCGCGGTCAGGTACTCGTGGGTGACGCCCTCGTACCGCCACGGCAGGCCCGCCCGGACCAGGCGCTTGATCCGGTACTCCACCTCGCCCTCGTGGCGCAGCATGTACGCGTCGGCCGTGAGCTCCGGCAGCGGGCCGTCCTGGCGCAGGACGTGGTCGGCGTCGAGGAGCAGCAGGAAGTCGGCCCCGCGGGCCCGGGCGCGGGCCATGTTGAGGCTCCGGTTGTGCCCGAAGTCCACCCAGGGCTCCTCGACGAGCTCCCCGGGGATCCCGGCCAGCGCCTTCCTGACGAGGTCCTGGGTGCCGTCGGTGGAGCCCGTGTCGGAGATGACCCAGGTGTCCACGAGGCCCCGGACTGAGGCGAGACAGCGCTCGATGACCGAGGACTCGTTCTTGACGATCATGCACAAGCAGAGGGACGGCCGCATGGCAACACCACTTCTCGCGGTTCGGTCGGGGGGCGACGGTAGGCACGGCCCGGTCCGGGCTTGACGGCGACGCGCCGACGGGGGGCTCCGCGTTCCCCGCGGCGTACGCATCCATTCGGCTGGCACCGCTACGCCATGGCGCTGAGAGTGCCCCGGAGGCCGTCAAGACGGCCCCCCGGCGATCCGATGAACCGATGGGAAGTTCATCCCACGATCCGGTTCCGGCAGGTCCTGCCGCACGGATCCCCCCCCCACCGGCACTCGCGCCGGCGCCGCTGGGCGCCGGCGGAGGAAGGAGCACCCCCATGCGTCCTGACCCCAGGACCCGGTCCCCGTTCGGCCCGCTCCCCCGGCGTCGCGTCTGGCTGGGCGGCGGCACGCTCGCCTCGGTCGCGCTCGTCCTCACCGGCTTCGCGCCGACCGCCTCGGCGTGGGGCACCCCGCAGGCCCCGGCCACGGACGCGTCGGTCTCGAACCCGATGACGGGCTGCAAGCACCGGGCCCTCCCGGGCTCCCCCGGCACCTCCGCCCTGGAGGACGCCGCCGCCGACCCGCGGACGGTGGCGGGCGGCAACGGCGGCTGCAAGGGCCCGACCGGCCCGACCGGCCCCAAGGGCCCGCCCGGCCCGAAGGGCCCCAAGGGCGACAAGGGCAAGACGGGCCCCACCGGCCCGACGGGGCCGCAGGGGCCGAAGGGTGACAAGGGCAAGACCGGTGCGACGGGAGCCACGGGCGCCACCGGAGCCACGGGCGCGACGGGTGCGACGGGTGCGACCGGCGCCACGGGCGCGACCGGCGCGACGGGAGCCACCGGAGCCACGGGCGCGACGGGAGCCACCGGCGCCACCGGCCCCGCCGGCCCCTGCGTGGACATCGACACGTACAGCCCGTCCAACACCGAGGACTTCCAGGCCGCGCTCTACGGCGGCAAGGCGTTCGTCGGCAAGGCGGCCGTACCCGGCGGGGCGATCGTCTGGCAGGACCTCACCAACACCACGGCGACCATGACGGACCCGGCCAACCCGAACTACCCGGCCACCGCCTGCGGCATCGCCATCGAGGCCCAGGGCAACGACGCCTTCGTCAAGGTGATCACGCCGACCGGTGCCGTCTGGCAGACCCACGGCGACATCATGGGCAACACCTTCGTCTGGGACGAGGCCTGGGTGCAGCAGAGCACCCCGACCCCGGTCGTGATGCGGGCCATGGAGTTCAAGGGCGACCTGACCCACCGCGGCGCGGTCAACCCCTAGCGGGACACGCGCGAAGGGCCCCGGTCCGAAGACCGGGGCCCTTCGCTCCGCGCTCAGCCGGCGAGCGCCGGCTCCTTCTCCACCGGGGCCGCCGCGTCGTCGTCCGCGCCGCCCTCCAAGTGCTGCTTCGGCCTGGCCGGCAGGGCGAACATCACCAGGAAGATCGCCCCGAGGACCACCGCGGCCCAGCCGAGGGAGTTGCGGAAGGCGTCCGTGAAGGCGTCCGCCACGTCCGCCGGCGCCCGGGCCGGACCCCGGTCGTCGATCACGCCGAAGAAGACCACCGACACCAGGCCCAGACCGATCGCGTTGCCCATCTGGCCCGTCGTGTTGATCAGGCCCGACGCCGACCCCGCGTGCTCCTTCGGGACCTCCGACAGCACCGCGTCCGTCAGCGGCGCCACGATCAGGCCCATGCCGAGGCCCATCACCACGAGCGCCGGGATCATCTGCCAGGGCGAGATCCCCGCCCCGTACCGGCCGGCGGCGAAGAAGTAGAGCAGGATGCCCGCCACCATCGTCAGCGCACCCGCCTGGAGCACCTTGCGGCCGAAGCGCGGCACGAGCAGCTGGACCGACATGCCGGCGGCCATCGAGACCGCGATCGAGAACGGCACGCCCGTCAGACCTGCCTTGAGGGCGGTCCAGCCGAGACCGATCTGCATGTAGAGCGTCCACACCAGGAAGAAGATGCCGAGCACGACGCCGAAGGTCAGCTGCACCGCGATGCCGGCCGCGAAGGACTTCACCCGGAACAGCGACAGCTCCACCAGCGGCGAGCCGTCCTTCTTCGTCTTGTACCGCTCGTAGGCGACGAGGACGCCGAAGACGACCGGGCTGGCCGCCATCATCAGGTGGCCCCACAGCGGCCAGTCCAGCTCACGGCCCCGGGTCAGCGGGTAGATCAGCAGGAGCAGCGCGGCCGTGACCAGCAGGACGCCCACCAGGTCGAGGCGGAGCGCCTTCGGCGCCTTCGACTCGGTGATGTACTTCCGGCCCAGCAGCAGCGCGGCGAGGCCGACCGGCAGGTTGATCAGGAAGATCGGCCGCCACTCCAGGCCCGCGATGTTCCACTCCGTCAGCAGCGCGCCGAGCAGCGGGCCCGAGACCGCGCCGAGGCCGACGATCGCGCCGAACATGCCGAAGACCTTGCCGCGCTCGTGCGCGGGGAAGGTGACGTGGACGATCGACAGCACCTGAGGCACCATCATCGCCGCCGCCGCGCCCTGGAGGAGGCGGGAGGCGACCAGCATCTCCGGGTTCGCGGCGAAGCCGCACAGCGCGGAGGCGAGCGTGAAGCCGGCCGTGCCGAGGAGGAAGAGCCGCTTGCGGCCGTAGATGTCGCCGAGGCGGCCACCGGTGATCAGACCGGCGGCGAAGGCCAGCGCGTAGCCGGCGGTGATCCACTGGATCGCGCCGAACCCGGCGCCGAGGTCGTCCTCGATGCTGGGGATCGCGATGTTCACGATCGTGGCGTCGACCAGGTCCATGAAGGCGGCCGTCATGACGATGGCCAGGGCGATCCAGCGCTTGCTGTCCCCCGTGGTGCTGCTGTCCGCCCCCGTGGCGGCGTCGGTCTCGTGTGCGCTCATAGGAGGACCATAAGAGTCATCTAGGTCAGGTCACGTCCTATTTCGGCGCCATGCTGTTCCCCATGACGGACACTCCGGCACGACTCCTCAATCTGCTCTCGCTCCTCCAGACCCCGCGCGAGTGGCCCGGAAGCGAGCTCGCCGACCGGCTCTCGGTCTCCCCGCGCACGATCCGCCGCGACATCGACCGGCTCAGGGACCTCGGCTACCCCGTCGAGGCGACCAAGGGAGCGGTCGGCGGCTACCGGCTCGTCGCCGGCGCGGCCATGCCCCCGCTGCTCCTCGACGACGAGGAGGCCGTCGCCATCGCCGTCGGCCTCCGGGCCGGTGCGGGGCACGCCATCGAAGGCGTCGACGAGGCGTCGGTACGGGCCCTGGCCAAGCTGGAACAGGTGCTGCCGACGCGGCTGCGGCACCGGGTCTCCACGCTCCAGAACGCGACCCTGCCGCTGACCCACGGCGACGGGGCCACCGTCGCGCCCTCCACCCTGACCGCCCTCGCCGGCGCCGTCACCGGCCGCGAACGGCTCCGCTTCGGCTACCGCGCGGGCGACGGGGCCGAGACGAAGCGGCTGGTCGAGCCGTACCGGCTGGTGTCGACCGGACGCCGGTGGTACCTGGTGGCGTACGACCTCGGGCGCGAGGACTGGCGCACCTTCCGCGTCGACCGGGTGAGCGACCCGTTCGCGACGGGCGCGCGCTTCACCCCGCGGGAGCTGCCGGAAGGGGACGAGGCGGCGTACCTGGTCAGCTCGATGAACCGGGCGCAGCGGGAGCGGGAGACGGAGCTGGACCTGGACATCGAGTTCTCCGCGCCCGCGGAGGCCGTCGCCGCGCGCTTCCCGGCGCACCTCGCTCCGGTCGCCACCGGGCCGGACAGCTGCCGGCTGCGGGCCCGCGTCACCGACTCCGTCGAATGGCTCGCCATCCGCCTCGCCCTCCTGGACGCCCCCTTCAAAGTCCACACCCCCACCCCCCTCCGCACCCACCTCCACACCCTCGCCACCCGCCTGACGACAGCCCTCGAATAACCCCGCCCGCGCCGCCGCCCCGTTGCGGGCTGCGCCCGGGCTGGGGCTGCGGCGCCGCCACTCCGTTGCGGGTCGGACCGCGCCCGTCTGGGGCTCCGACTCCGCCGCTCCGCTGCGGGCTGCGCCCGTCTGGGGCTCCGGCTCCGCCGTTCCGTTGTGGGCAGTTGTTCCGCTGGGGCGGAACGGGTGGGCACAACGGAACGGCACCCTTCTGCGGGTGCCTCCGCTTCCGTGCCTGAGCCCGCACCGGTACGGCGTCGTCGCACGGGGTGCGGGTTCAGGCCCGGGAAGCCTTGGCCCGGCAGGGGGCGTCGTCCCTGTGCCCACCCGTCCCGCCCTGCGGGACGCCT
>NZ_BNBS01000069.1 GCF_014656075.1 Streptomyces hydrogenans | reverse complement strand
GCGCCGCCGCCGGCCCGGGCCTTGGCGGCGACCCCGTTGTAGACCTTCTCGAAGATGCGGGGGACGGCCGCCATGTAGGTCGGCTGGACCACCGGCAGGTTCTCGATGATCTTGTCGACCCGGCCGTCGACGGCGGTGACGTGGCCGACCTCGATCTGGCCGGAGGTGAGGACCTTGCCGAAGACGTGGGCGAGCGGCAGCCAGAGGTACTGCACGTCCTCCTGGGTGACGAGGCCGGTGGCGGCGATCGCCTTGGCCATGTACGACCAGTTGTCGTGCGGCAGGCGGACGCCCTTGGGGCGGCCGGTGGTGCCGGAGGTGTAGATGAGGGTGGCGAGCTGCTCGGCGGTGATCGCGGAGACCCGCTCCTTGACCGCCTCGGGGTGCTTCTCCAGGTACGCGGCTCCGCGCGCCTCCAGCTCGGCGAGGGTGAGGACCCACTCGTCGGAGGTGTCGGCGCCCTCGGGGTCGACGACCACGACGTGGTGGAGGTGGGGCAGCTCGGCGCGGCGCTCGACGGCCTTGGCCAGCTGGGCGGCGTCCTCGGCGATGAGCACCCGCGACTCGGAGTCCGAGAGGATGAAGGAGGACTCGTCGGCGTTGGTCTGCGGGTAGACCGTGGTGGTGGCGGCGCCGGCGCACATCACGCCGAGGTCGGCGAGGATCCACTCGACCCGGGTGGAGGAGGCGAGGGCGACCCGCTCCTCCGACTGCACCCCGAGGTCGATCAGACCGGCGGCGATGGCGTAGACCCGCTGCGCGGCCTGGCCCCAGCTGAGCGACTTCCAGTCGTCGGCCCCCGTGCCGGAGGCGGCGGGCACCGGGTAGCGGTACGCCTCCGCGTCGGGAGTCGCGTCGACCCGTTCGAGGAAGAGTGCCGCGACGGAGGGCGGCCGGTTGTCGATCTGGGTCTGGTTGTCGCTCACGTCGTCCTCCGGGCGGCGGCGGTGCCTGTTGGGGTGCAACTACGGGTGCGGAAAGGTGCGGAACTCACTCACGTGCGGATACGTAACTAACTCACGAGTAACCTACGGGGGGCTCTCAGATTAGAGCGCCGACGTCCGGTGCGTAAGGGCCTGTGGATAACGAACGGGTCCGCGCGCCGGAGGCACGCGGACCCGTTCGTTCACGACGAGCTGACTACTTCTTGGACTTGCCGCCGGATTCGTCGCTCGACAGGACGGCGATGAAGGCCTCCTGGGGGACCTCCACCGAGCCGACCATCTTCATGCGCTTCTTGCCTTCCTTCTGCTTCTCCAGCAGCTTCCGCTTGCGGGAGATGTCACCGCCGTAGCACTTGGCGAGGACGTCCTTCCGGATGGCGCGGATGGTCTCGCGGGCGATCACCCGGGAGCCGATGGCCGCCTGGATCGGCACCTCGAACGCCTGCCGCGGGATGAGCTCGCGCAGCTTGGCGACGAGCCGCACGCCGTACGCGTAGGCGGCGTCCTTGTGGGTGACGGCCGAGAAGGCGTCGACCTTGTCGCCGTGCAGCAGGATGTCGACCTTGACCAGGCTGGACGCCTGCTCGCCGGTGGGCTCGTAGTCGAGGGAGGCGTAGCCGCGCGTCTTGGACTTCAGCTGGTCGAAGAAGTCGAAGACGATCTCGGCGAGGGGCAGGGTGTAGCGGATCTCGACCCGGTCCTCGGAGAGGTAGTCCATGCCGATCAGGGTGCCGCGACGGGTCTGGCACAGCTCCATGATCGCGCCGATGAACTCGCTGGGGGCCAGGATCGTGGCGCGCACGACGGGCTCGTACACGTCGTCGATCTTGCCCTCGGGGAACTCGCTCGGGTTGGTGACGGTGTGCTCGCTGCCGTCCTCCATCACGACCCGGTAGACCACGTTCGGCGCGGTGGCGATCAGGTCGAGCCCGAACTCGCGCTCCAGCCGCTCGCGGATGACGTCGAGGTGCAGCAGACCCAGGAAGCCGACGCGGAAGCCGAAGCCCAGCGCGGCCGAGGTCTCCGGCTCGTAGACCAGCGCGGCGTCGTTGAGCTGGAGCTTGTCGAGGGCCTCGCGGAGGTCCGGGTACTCGGAGCCGTCCAGCGGGTAGAGGCCCGAGAAGACCATCGGCTTCGGGTCCTTGTAGCCGCCGAGGGCCTCGGTGGCACCGTGGTGCAGGGAGGTGATCGTGTCACCGACCTTGGACTGGCGGACGTCCTTCACACCGGTGATGAGGTAGCCCACCTCACCGACGCCGAGACCGTCGGACGGCGTCATCTCCGGGGAGGAGACGCCGATCTCCAGGAGCTCGTGGGTGGCGCCGGTCGACATCATCTTGATGCGCTCGCGCTTGTTGAGCTGCCCGTCGACGACACGCACGTACGTCACGACGCCCCGGTACGAGTCGTACACGGAGTCGAAGATCATCGCGCGGGCGGGGGCGTCGGCCACGCCGACCGGCGCCGGCACGTCCTTGATGACCCGGTCCAGCAGCGCCTCGACGCCCATGCCGGTCTTCGCGGAGACCTTCAGCACGTCCTCCGGCTGGCAGCCGATGAGGTTGGCCAGCTCCTCGGAGAACTTCTCCGGCTGCGCGGCCGGCAGGTCGATCTTGTTGAGCACGGGAACGATGGTGAGGTCGTTCTCCATCGCCAGGTAGAGGTTGGCGAGGGTCTGCGCCTCGATGCCCTGGGCCGCGTCGACCAGCAGGATCGTGCCCTCACAGGCGGCCAGCGACCGCGAGACCTCGTACGTGAAGTCGACGTGCCCGGGGGTGTCGATCATGTTGAGGATGTGCGTCCGCCCCTGCTCCGGCCCCTCCGTGGGGGCCCAGGGCAGCCGGACCGCCTGGGACTTGATCGTGATGCCGCGCTCACGCTCGATGTCCATCCGGTCGAGGTACTGGGCGCGCATCTGCCGCTGGTCGACCACACCGGTCAGCTGGAGCATCCGGTCGGCGAGCGTGGACTTGCCGTGGTCGATGTGCGCGATGATGCAGAAGTTGCGGATCAGAGCCGGGTCGGTACGGCTCGGCTCGGGCACGTTGGTAGGAGTCGCGGGCACGCAGGGTTCTCGTCTCGGGGCGGTGTTCGGCACGGATACGTAGCCCCCATCGTCCCATGCCCACGGCCGGGCGTCCGGTTCGGGCGTTCCGCGCCCCTTCCCGGCCCTCGTTTGGGCGGCCGGGAGGGCGCCTGATACCGTGGACAGCTGTGTCTCGTGTGCCCTCTCAGCTGCGTGGCACATCCTGAAGAAACATCGAACCTGTAAAGGCTCTTTCAGTGGCGAACATCAAGTCCCAGATCAAGCGGAACAAGACCAACGAGAAGGCGCGCCTGCGCAACAAGGCCGTCAAGTCGTCGCTCAAGACCGCGATCCGCAAGGCCCGTGAGGCTGTCGCCGCCGGCGACCTCGAGAAGGCCACCGTGGCCGCCCGTGCCGCCTCGCGTCAGCTCGACAAGGCTGTCTCGAAGGGTGTCATCCACAAGAACGCCGCCGCCAACAAGAAGTCGGCGCTGGCGGTCAAGGTCGCCTCCCTCCAGGGCTGAGACCGGATCTCCTGATCTCAAGCACCACCCGGCCGCAAGGGACCCAGCGGACCCTCTCTACCGCTCCCACCCCGGCCACCCGTCCCGTACGCGACACGCGTTCGCCACGCGTGTACGGGACCCCAGAGCAGTGACCCAGAGGCCCCATCCACTCCTTCCCCAGGAGTCGGGTGGGGCCTTTGGCGTGTGGGGGCGCAGCCCCGAGGGGGCCCGGGGCGCAGCCCCGAGGGGGCCCGGGGCGCAGCCCCGAGGGGGCCGCGCCCCCGGTGTGGTCGGTTCGGCTCCCGGCAGGGTTTCGGGGAGGGGCGCGGAGGGGGCTCCAGGCGGTGCCCCCAGGGGCCGCACCGGCGCGGAGCGCGGCGCCCCGGTACCGCCCCGCCGCACGGCGGACGCACGCCTCGCGCCGCCCCGCAGGGGGGCAGACGCGGCGGCTGCGTCAGGACAGGCGTCTGGAGCGTGCGGCGCGGGCCACCGCGACGACCGCCTTCTCCAGGGCGTACTCGGGGTCGTCGCCCCCGCCCTTCACCCCCGCGTCCGCCTCCGCGACGGCCCGCAGGGCCTGGGAGACTCCGTCGGGGGTCCAGCCCCGCATCTGCTGCCGCACCCGGTCGATCTTCCACGGCGGCATGCCGAGCTCGCGCGCGAGATCGGCGGGCCGCCCGCCGCGCGCGGAGGACAGCTTGCCGATCGCCCGCACGCCCTGCGCGAGCGCGCTCGTGATGAGCACGGGCGCGACCCCGGTCGACAGCGACCAGCGGAGCGCCTCCAGCGCCTCCGCCGCCCGTCCCTCCACGGCCCGGTCGGCCACGTTGAAGGACGACGCCTCGGCCCGCCCGGTGTAGTAGCGCCCGACGACCGCCTCGTCGATCGTCCCGTCGACGTCCGCCGTCAGCTGCGTCACCGCCGAGGCCAGCTCCCGCAGGTCGCTGCCGATGGAGTCGACGAGCGCCTGGCACGCCTCGGGCGTGGCGGACCGCCCGAGGGCCCGGAACTCCTGCCGCACGAAGGTCAGCCGCTCCGCGGGCTTCGTGGTCTTGGGGCAGGCCACCTCCCGCGCCCCCGCCTTGCGCGCCGCGTCGAGGAGCCCCTTGCCCTTGGCGCCGCCGGCGTGGAGCAGGACGAGCGTGATGTCCTCGACGGGCGCGTCGAGGTACCCCTTCACGTCCTTGACGCTGTCCGCCGAGAGGTCCTGCGCGTTGCGCACGATCAGCACCTTGCGCTCGGCGAAGAGCGAGGGGCTCGTGAGCTCGGCGAGGGAACCGGGCTGGAGCTGGTCGGAGGTGAGGTCCCGTACGTCCGTGTCGGCGTCGGCGGCCCGCGCGGCCGCCACCACCTCCCGGACGGCACGGTCGAGGAGCAGGTCCTCCTGGCCCACGGCGAGCGTGACGGGGCCGAGGAGATCGTCGCTGGAAGTCTTTCTGGTGGCCATCGCGATCCAGCATCCCACGGCCCACCGACAACGGGCCGCGCGCGAGAATGGCCGGGTGAGTGAACGACACGTACTGGTGCTCCCCGACCGCGACGCCGCCGAGGAACTGTCCGAAGAGCTGTCCGCCCGCTTCGGGGTGGCCGAGGAACCCCAGCTGGTCCGGGACGCGCTGGCCGGCGAGGACGACGCCGAGGACGCGCAGTGGCTGGTGGTGGTCGAGGACCCGGACGGCCGCCTCGACCCGGCGGCCCTGGACGACTTCGCCGCCGAGTACGAGGGCTGGCTGGAGGCCCCCTGACCCCACGCGGCCCGGACCGTCACGGCTCAGCCCACCCGCCCGGCCCGGCCCGGACCGACCCGGGCGCTCAGGCTCCGCCCGGCCCCGCGCCCTTCCGGACGATCTGGATGTCCAGGTCGATCGCGATGCTGGAGCCGACGGCCGCGATGCCCCGCGCGAGGAGCGTCTGCCAGGTGAGGGTGAAGTCCTCGCGGTGGAGCTCGGTGGTGGCCCGGCAGGCACCGCGGGTATCGCCCTCCAGACCGGTGCCGAGGCCGAGGTACTGGGTGTCCAGCGCGACGGTACGGCTCACGCCGTGGAGGCTGAGCGCGCCGGTGACGCTCCAGCGGGTCCCGCCGCGGTGCGTGAAGCGTTCGCTGAAGAACTCGATGGTCGGGTGGACGCCGACGTCGAGGAAGTCCGAGGAGCGCAGGTGGTCGTCCCGCATCTGCACCCCGGTGTCGATGGACGCCGCGTCGATGACGACGTGCATCGCGGAGTGCTCCATCCGCTCGGCGATCCGCACCGCCCCGGCGAAGCTGTTGAACCGCCCGTGGATCCGCGCCAGCCCGATGTGCCGGGCGGTGAAGCCGATCTGGGAGTGCGCGGGGTCGATCTCCCAGTCGCCGGGCTCGGGCAGCGGCGGCTGCGGGGCGACCTGGAGCAGGACGTCCCCGAGGTCCGCGTGGACGCCCTGGTCGACGACGGCGGTGGCATGGTGCGGCGTGTACCCGTCGGAGGTGACCGCGATCCGGTACTCGCCCGCCGGGACGGTCGCGAGCAGGGTGCCGTACGGGTCGGTCTCCCCGCCCAGCACCTTGCGTCCGGCCGTGTCGGTGAGCGCGAACTCGGCCTGCCGCAGCGGCTCGTGCACGGGGTCGAGGACCCGGCAGCTCAGCACACCCGCCGATGCCGGCAGGGCGAACCCGGCCAGGGCACCGCCCCGGCCGCCGCCACCGCTCCCCCGCTTACCGAAGAGACCACCGAACATTTCCACGCACCCCCGTGCGACTCGTTCACTATGCAACGAGTTCGCATTCGATCACCCCTGAGGCGTTCGAGGCAAACGCGGCCTTATTACCGACGAGTCCGAATTACGGATTCCGCTTGGTTTCCTCCCTCGTGGGCGCGGGCGGCGACACGGGCAGCTCGTCGAGCTCGATGCCGAACAGCTCCCGGTACGCCGCGCGCAGCTCCTCGTCCGTGCCGAGCTCCCGCTCGGTGCGCTCGCCCGCCACGGTCCGGTACAGCTTCCGGCCGCCGATGCTGACCCGGCCGTCCTCGGTGAGCAGCGAGCAGATCACCCCGCGGGTGAAGTGGGACTCGGGCGAGGTCCGGTGGTACCAGGCACCGGCCGCGAAGTCCGCGAGGACCCTCGGCCGCGGCTCGAACCGGTACTGCGGCTTGCCGTTCCGCACCACGTCGAGGTCCCCCGCACCCCCCGGGACCTCCCGGATCACGAAGGTCCCCGACGGATCGGCCTGTTCACCGCGCTCGTCGAGGGCGAGCGGGTGATGGCTGTGGTCGCCGAAGCCCACGTCGGCCAGCCACCGCCCGCCGTCCGCGTCCTCCACGAGCAGCGCCATGTGGTCATAAGGGATGCCCACCCGTCCGTCCGGGCCGAGGACCCGGGCCTGGAGCAGCTCGACCCGGTAGCCGAGCGCCCGGAGCAGCGCGGCGAACGCGGTGTTCAGCTCGTAACAGAACCCGCCCCGTCGGGCCTCGACCACCTTGTCGACCAGCGCCTTCTCGTCGAGGACGATGTCCTGCCCGAGGTGGATGGACAGGTTCTCGAAGGGCACCGTCAGCAGGTGCCGCAGGTGCAGTTCCCGCAGCGCCCCGGCGTCCGCCCGCTCCGGCCGTACGGCTCCGACGCGCTCCAGGTACCGCTCCACCGACGCGTCCGTCAGACCCTCGGACTTCTCATGATCATTCATGGCGGCAGTCTGCCGGTCCGGCCCGCCTCATGGGGCGACCCCGACCGATTCGCCCTCTCGGGTGGGCAGTTCGCGCATGCGCGGGAGGGGCGAGGGCAGCAGCCACAGGACCGCGAAGACGGCGCCCACGGTGGCGATCCACAGGGTGGGGCGGAGCCCGATCGCGGTGCCGAGCACACCGCCGGCGAGGGCGCCGAGGGGCCGGAAGCCGTGGTTGAGGGTACGGAAGGCGCCCATGACCCGGGCGCGCACGGCGTCGGGTATGAGGGCCATCTGGAAGGACCCGGCGGCCACGTCGACGATCATCACGCCGGCGCAGGACAGGAATTCGGCGGCGAACAGCACAGCCACGACGAGCGGCAGCGGTCCGTCCGCGGCGGGTATGAGGACCAGCGGCAGGGTGAAGCCGAGGAAGCCGGCGACGAGGGAGCCGCCGATGCCGATCCGGCGGACGACCGCCCCGCTGCACACCGCCCCGAGCAGTCCGCCGACGGCTCCGGTGCCCAGCACCAGGCCGAGCAGGCCCGCGCCGAGCCCGAGTTCCGTGGTCACGTAGAGCACGAACAGGGTGTGGAACATGTAGTTGAAGAACTGGACGGTGCCGGAGGCGGCGAAGAGGGCCCGCATCGACCGCTCCCGCAGCACCCACCGCATCCCCTCCGTGAAGTGGCCCTTGACCACGGGCGCCGGCGCGGGCTCGACCGGCCGTATCTTCGCGAGGTATCCCGCCGACGCCAGGTAGGTGAGGGCGTCCGCGAGCAGCGCCACGGGCGCGGTGAGCACCTGCACGAGGATGCCGCCGATGCTGGGTCCGGCCAGCCAGGCCATCGAACGACTGCCGTTCACCAGCGAGTTGGCCTGCACATAGCGCTCGGTCGGGACGAGGGCCACGAAGAGTGTGACGTTGCAGACCTCGAAGAGCACCGACAGCGCGCCCACCCCGAAGGCGACGACGTAGAGCTGGCCGAGCGTCAGCAGGTCGAGGGCGTAGGCGACGGGCAGGGTGAGCAGCAGGGCGGCCCGCCCCAGATCCGTGGCGATCATGATCCGGCGGCGGTTCGCCCGCCGGTCGGCCCAGGCACCGAAGGGCAGGTTGAGCAGCAGGGCCGGGAGGAGTTCGAGGGTCTTGAGCCAGCCCATCTGGGCCGCGTCGGCGCCGAGCACCAGCACGGCGGCGAGGGGAAGGGCCATGAGGGAGATCTGGTCTCCGACGAGCGAGACCGTCTGTCCCGACCAGTAGCGGCGGAAGGTCCGCTCGCGCAGCAGTTCCGGAACCCGTGCGGTGAGGGCCATCCCTGTCACTCCTCGTCCTCGTCGTGGTCCGGGTCCAGATAGGCGATCTTGAGGAAGCTGACGGGCCGCGCGTCCGGGGGGCGGGCCGCCGGATTCTCCTCGCGGTCGAGGTAGGCCCGGAGCATGTCGTCGATCCGCTCCCCGAGGGAGGCGAGCTCCCCGGGGGTGAGGTAGACCAGGGCGTCACCGAACAGCTCGGCCTCCCGCCACTCCTTCGAGACCCCCTCCCTGCTCTCCAGGACCTGGGCGAACCGCCCGAAGTAGCGCTCGGCGACGGCCACGTTGAGCTCGTCGGTCGCCTGGGCGACCGACGGGTCGTCGCTGTATCCCCACTCGGTGTACCGGGCGGTGGCCTGCCAGGGCTTCTCCCGGCCCCGTCCGCCCGGCGCCTCCTCCACCAGCCCGTACTTGGCGAGTATCCGCAGGTGGTACGAGCAGCTGGCCACCGATTCGCCGGTCAGTTCGGCGGCCCGGGTGGCCGTGAACGGCCCGTGCCGGCGCAGCAGGCCGACCAGGGTCATCCGCAGGGGGTGGGCGTAGGCCCGCAGGGCCCGGGGGTCGGTCAGCCTGACGCTGTGGGGCGTCGCGCCCTCGGGGTGCGGCGCACTGTTCTCCGGCATGATCTAAAGCTACCTATAGAAAGACTTCTTTACAAGCATTTCTTTAGAAGCGGGGTCCTCTCCGGCGAAGGCCGCCCCGCTCCGGTCACCACCCCCGCGCCACCGCCACCAGCCCCCTCCCCGCGCCCGCCACCGCCACGGCCCCGTCCCGGTCGGTCCGCAGCACCCGCGCACCGCCCGCCCGCAACGCCTCCAGCGTCCGGGGCGACGGATGCCCGTACTCGTTGTCCCGGCCGGCAGAGACCAGCGCCAGCCTCGGCCGCACGGTGGCGGTGAGCCCCGGGTCCTGGTGAGCCGACCCGTGATGGGCCACCTTCAGCACGTCCACCGCCCCCAGCTCCGGATGCTCCCGCCGCAGCGCCCGCTGCGCCGGCGGCTCCAGATCGCCGAGCAGCAGCACGCTCACCCCGCCCGGCCCCCGGACCAGCAGCGTGACGCTGGCGTCGTTCGGACCGCCGCCCGGCGGCCCCGGCCCCGCCGGCGGCCACAGCACCCGCCACTCCAGCGCCCCCACCCGCCGCCGCTCCCCCGGCTCCGCCCGCACCACCGGCACCCCCGCCGCACCCGCCACGCGCCGGACGAACTCCGCCTGCCCGGGCGGCTCGTCGAGCCCCGTGACCTGGATCGCCCCCACGGCCCGCCCCCTCAACACCCCCGGCAGACCGGCCACATGATCGGCATGGAAGTGGGTCAGCACCACCAACGGCACCCGCCGCACCCCCAGTTCACGCAGACACCGGTCCACCGCCACCGGGTCCGGCCCGACGTCCACCACCACCCCCGCACCCCCGCCCGCCGCCAACACCGTGGCGTCCCCCTGACCGACCTGGCACATCGCGAACACCCACCCCGGCGGCGGCCAGCCCGAGATCCAGCGCACCAACGGCACCGGCCGCGTCACCACGAGCACCAGCAGCACCACCATCCCGACCACCGGCCAGGTCCGATGCCGAAGCCGCCGCACACCGGCCACCACCACGACCGTGAGCAGCGCCAACGCCGCCCCGCCCCACCATCCTCCGGGCCACGCCAGCTCCGCCCCAGGCAGCTCCGCCCCCGCCCGGGCCACCCCGGCGATCCAGCCGGCCGGCCGGCCCGCCACCCACGCCAGGCCCTCCGCACCCGCCGCCCACACCGGCGCCACCGCGAGCGCGGCGAAGCCGAACACCGTCGCGGGCGCCACCGCCAGCTCCGCGAAGAGGTTCGCCGGGATCGCCACCAGACTCATCCGGGCCGCGAAGACCACCACGACCGGCGCGGTCACCGCCTGCGCCGCCAACGCGGCCGCCAACGCCTCCGCCGCCCGGCCCGGCACGCCCCACCGCCGCAGCGCCCCGCTCCACCCCGGCGCCACCAGCAGCAGCGCCCCGGTCGCCAGCACCGAGAGCAGGAACCCGTAACTCCGCGCCAGCCAGGGGTCGTACAGCACCAGGAGGAGGACCACCGCGGCCAGTGCCGGAAGCAGCGACCTCCTCCGGCCGGTGGCGATCGCCAGCAGCGCGACCAGCCCGCACGCCGCCGCCCGCAGCACGCTCGGCTCCGGCCGGCACACGACCACGAACGCGAGCGTCAGCCCCGCCCCCGCCAGCGCGGTGCCCCGCAGCGACAGCCCGATCCGGGGCGCGAGCCCGCCCCGCTCCACCCTCCGCGCTCGCCCCGGACGCCCGACGAGCAACAGCAGCACGATCGAGAGGTTGCTTCCGGAGACGGCCAGCAGGTGCGTGAGGTCAGTGGCCTCGAAGGCGTCCCGCAGGTCGGTGCCGATCCGCGAGGTGTCCCCGACGACCAGTCCGGGCAGCAGCGCCCGCGCGTCCGGGGCGAGCCCGTCGGTCGCCGCGCGCAGCCCGGCCCGCAGCCCGCCGGCCGTCCGCTGGAGCGCGCTCGGCGGCCCCACGATCCGCGGCGGCCCGGTCCCGGCCTTGAGCACGGCCGCATACGGATCCCCGGGTTCCCGGGGCGGCGCGAAGCGGGCACCGACCCGGAGCCGGGTGGACGGCAGCAGACTCAGCCAGGCGTCCCGCCCCTCCCCCGGCGGCACGAGCAACAGCACCGGCGCCCGGGTCCGCACGGCCGGTCCCCCCGCCCGCTCCACCCGGACCACCTCGGCGTCCATCACCACCGACTCCGGCACCATCGCCCGCCCGCTCACCCGGGGCCGGGTGAGCCGGGGGTCCGAGGTCACCGTCACCTCCGCCCAGGCCCGCCCGTACTCCCGCGCCAGCACGGGCACCGGCCCCCGCCGCAGGTCGGCGGCGTGCAGCCCCGCCGAGGCGGCGCCCGCCGCGGCACACAGCAGCACCCCGACCCACGCGGTGGCCCGCAGCCGCCACCCCGGCGACCCACCCCCGCCGCCTCCGCCGCCCCCCGAAGCGGGTTCCCGACCCCCGGCCGGCCGGCGCGAGCCCGCCCGGGTCAGCGACGCCGCCGCTCCGGCCAGACAGAGCCCCACACCCGCGACGACCCACCAGCCAGCCACCCCCAGCGCCACGGCGGCGGCCGCCCAGGCCGCCAGCGCGGGCGGAACGAGCCGCAGATCGACCGGCTCCTCCTTCCACGGCTCCTCCGCGACCGCAGCCTCCCCGGCCGCATCCCGGCCCACGGCCGCATCCCGGCCCACGGCCGCGTCCCGGCTCACGGCCGCACCAACGGCTGGAGGTCCGCGAAGCGACGTTCGCCGATCCCGTCGACCTCCCGCAGCTCCTCCACGGCGCGGAACCCACCGTGCTCCGTCCTGTGGTCCACGATCCGCCGCGCGAGCACCGGTCCCACGCCCGGCAGCCCGTCGAACTCCTCGGCCGTCGCCGTGTTGAGGCTCACCGGCGCACCGCTCCCGCCCGCGCCCCCGCCCAGCCCCGGCGCGGGCCCCCCACCGGCCGGGGCTCCGGGCACCCCGACGAGCACCTGTTCCCCGTCGAAGAGGACCCGGGCCCGGTTGAGCCCCGTCAGATCCGCCCCGGCCCGCACGCCTCCGGCGGCCCGCAGCGCGTCCGCGACCCGCGACCCGGCCGGCAGGGTCAGCACCCCCGGCCTGCGGACCTTCCCGCCCACGTCGACGACGACCTCCGGGGAAGCGCCCTCCCGAGGACCGGCACCGGACGCCGCCGCGGACGCGGGCGAAGCCGCCACCGGTGCGACCCGGACCAGCTCCGGCGCCCGCACCGGCTCCGGCCGCCCCGCCCAGAAGAAGCCGCCCGCCGCGCAGGCCGCCACGCCCAGCACCACGGCGAGCGCCGCCAGCGACCTCGGCTCCAGCCCGCACCGAGTCTGCACCCACACCGGCAGCCGCTCCCGCACCGCGGCCCGCCACCGCCCCTCGACGGCCGCCGGCGCGTCGACCACCCCACCACCGACCACCCCACCATCAGCCGCCCCACCACCGGTCGCCGCTCCCCTGATCACCGGATCCAAGACCACCGGCTCCGAGGCCACCTGCTCCGCAGCCACCCGCTCCGGGACCGACGGCGGAAACAGCGCGTCACCCCGCTCCCGTACGGCCCCCGTCTCTCCTCCGCCCGGGCCCGGCGGCGCCAGCACCCGCCGCACCCGGGCACGCCGCCGCGCCCTCCCGGGTGGCGCACCCCGACTGGGCCCCGCGGACCCGGGCCCGCCCCGGGCGCGGAACGAGGAACCAGAGGACACCGAAGCCCCCGAAGAAGCCGACACCGCCGAAGACGCCGAAGCCGAAGCCGTCGAGGAAGCCGAGAGAGCCGAATGAACCGAAGCAGGCGAGACAGCCGAAGAAACCGTACGAAGATCCATGTCTGCGACGGTAGGTCCGGCCGCAGCCCCGTGCCGTCGCCCTCCGACTTCCGTGGAGGGCGACGCACCTGTGGACAACTCGCTCACCCTCCAGGGTGAACGGACCGCTCTCAGCGCGGTGAGACGACCACCGCGAGCAGCCCCGGCCCGGTGTGCGCGCCGATGACCGCGCCGACCTCGCTGACGTGCAGCTCCGCGATGCCGGGCACCCGCTCCCGCAGACGTTCGGCCAGCGCCTCGGCCCGCTCCGGCGCGGAGAGGTGGTGGACGGCGATGTCGACCGGGCCCGAGCCGGCCTGCTCGACCGCCAGCTCCTCCAGCCGTGCGATCGCCTTCGACGCGGTCCGCACCTTCTCCCGCAGTTCGATGCGGCCGCCGTCGAGTTCGAGGAGCGGCTTCACCGCCAGCGCGGACCCGAGGAGCGCCTGCGCCGTACCGATCCGCCCGCCCCGGCGCAGGTAGTCCAGGGTGTCGACGTAGAAGTAGGCGGAGGTGTCCCCGACGCGCTTCTCCGCGGCGGCGACCGCGTCCTCCAGAGAGCCGCCGGCCTCCACGACCTCCGCCGCCGCGAGGGCGCAGAAGCCGAGGGCCATGCCGATCATGCGGGTGTCCACGACCCGTACGGGAACGGGCGCGTCCTTCGCCGCGAGCACGGCGGCGTCGTAGGTTCCGGAGACCTCGGCGGAGAGGTGGAGGGAGACGATCCCGCGCGCGCCCGCCTCCGCGGCCTCGCGGTAGGCGGCGGCGAAGACCTCGGGGCTGGGCCGGGAGGTGGTGACGGACCGCCGCTTCTGCAACGCCTCGGCGAGCGATCTGGCCGAGATCTCGGTGCCCTCCAGGAGGGCGCGGTCGCCGATGACGACGGTCAGCGGGACCGCGGTGATGGCGTGCCGCTCCATCGTCTGGGGTGGCAGGTAGGCCGTTGAATCGGTGACGATCGCGACATGCCGGGACATGAGCGGGAGGTTACCCGCAGCGACCGCCGCTCGGCAGCCCGACCCCGGTCGGAGCCCGACCCACCGTCCCTCAGGAGGCCCGCTCGACTCCCCCGCCGGCGCTCGGGAGGTCCGCTCGGCCCCTCGCCGGTCCTGGGCCGGCGGTCAGCCGGCGGACTCCGGACGGGCCGTCTTCTCCCACGGGTACGGGGTCGCCCGGGGGTCGGGCGCGGTGATGGCCTGCGGCGTCTCCCCGGCCCGCGGCTGCGCCTGCGGCGCGGGAGCCGACTCGTACCAGGCCGGCTGCGTGGCCTCCGGCCCGGCGGCCGCTTCCCGGCCGTCGGTGGTGGTCCAGTGGCGCAGCGCGCCCGTCTCGACGTCGATCTGGGCGCTCAGCGTCTCCAGGTCGTCCTCGGCGAAGCGCCGGGCCCGGTCGCGGGCGGCCTGCCGCAGCGCGTCGGCCGAGCCCGTGATCCGCTCGGTCCGCTCGGTGAGCGCAGGCAGCTGCCCGGCCACGTACGCCTTGTCGGGCTCCCGCTCCAGGCGCTTGAGGTCCTCGTCCAGCTCGCGTCCATGGGCGCTGAGCCGGGCGAAGAGGTCGAGGGACTCCCGCAGCGAGGCGTCCTCGACGGCCCCCGCCTGGAGGGCGTCCTGGGTGGCGCGCATCGAGCCGCGCAGCGAGAGCCGCAGCTTGGCCAGCTCGGCGGCGACGCCGGCCTGGCCGAAGCTCTTGGCCCGCAGCGTGGTGTCCTCGACGGTGCGGCGCGCCTGGTCGAGGGTGCGGTCGACGCCGCGCTTGGCCGCCTTGGCCACCTTCACCGTGGCGTAGACCCCGAGCGCCACGAACGAGAGGAAGAGCAGCGCCAGGATCGTGACAATCGTGGCTTCCATGTGCGTAGCTCCTCAGGCTGCGTCGGCTTCCCACGGCTGTGGTTCTTCCACGGTAAACGGAACGGGCAGGCTGGAGGTTCCATCGGAACCCCCAACCTGCCCGTAGGGGAAACCCCTAGGCCCGCCGTGGCACTCAGGCCACGATGTTCACCAGCTTCGGCGCGCGCACGATCACCTTGCGGATCTCGGCGCCGCCGAGGGCCGCGACGACGTGCGGGTCGGCCAGGGCCAGCGCCTCCAGGTCGGCGTCGGTGATCGACGGGGAGACCTCCAGACGGGCCTTGACCTTGCCCTTGATCTGCACGACGCAGGTCACGGACTCGTCGACGACGTACGCCGGGTCGGCGACCGGGAAGTCCTGGTGGACGACCGAGTCGGTGTGGCCCAGGCGGCGCCACAGCTCCTCCGCGATGTGCGGGGCGAGCGGGGCGACCAGCAGCACCAGCTGCTCGGCGACCGGGCGGGAGATCGCGCCGCCCGTCTTGGTCAGGTGGTTGTTCAGCTCGGTGATCTTGGCGATCGCCGTGTTGAAGCGCATCCCGGCCATGTCCTGGGCGACGCCGTCGATCGCCTTGTGCAGGGCGCGCAGCGTGTCGTCGTCGGGCGTGGTGTCGACGACGGTGGCCTCGCCGGTCGCCTCGTCGACGATGTTGCGCCACAGCCGCTGGAGCAGCCGGTACTGGCCGACGACGGCGCGGGTGTCCCAGGGACGGGAGACGTCCAGGGGGCCCATCGCCATCTCGTACAGGCGCAGGGTGTCGGCGCCGTACTCGACGCAGATCTCGTCCGGCGTGACGGCGTTCTTCAGGGACTTGCCCATCTTGCCGAGGACGCGGCTGACCTTCTCGCCCTCGTACCAGTAGGCGCCGTCGCGCTCCTCGACCTCGGCGGCCGGCACGGCGATGCCCCGGGCGTCGCGGTAGACGAAGGCCTGGATCATGCCCTGGTTGTAGAGCTTGTGGAAGGGCTCGGCCGAGGAGACGTGACCCAGGTCGAAGAGGATCTTGGACCAGAAGCGGGCGTACAGCAGGTGGAGCACGGCGTGCTCGGCGCCGCCGACGTACAGGTCGACGCCGCCGGTGGGCATGCCCTCGCGCGGGCCCATCCAGTACTGCTCGACGGCCGGGTCGACCAGCTTCTGGTCGTTGTGCGGGTCGAGGTAGCGCAGCTCGTACCAGCAGGAACCCGCCCAGTTGGGCATGGTGTTGGTCTCGCGGCGGTACTTCTTCGGCCCGTCGCCGAGGTCCAGGGTGACGTTGACCCAGTCCTCGTTGCGGGAGAGCGGGGTCTCCGGCCGGGTGTCGGCGTCCTCCGGGTCGAAGGTCCGCGGCGAGTAGTCCTCGACCTCGGGCAGCTCCAGCGGGAGCATCGACTCGGGCAGCGCGTGCGCGACGCCGTCCTCGTCGTAGACGATCGGGAAGGGCTCGCCCCAGTACCGCTGCCGGCTGAACAGCCAGTCGCGGAGGCGGAAGTTGACGGTGCCCTCGCCGATGCCGCGGTCGGCCAGCCAGGCGGTGATCTTCGCCTTGGCGTCGACGACGCCCAGGCCGTCCAGGGAGATCTCGTCGTTGGCGGAGTTGACCAGCTTCGCCTCGTACGAGGCGAAGGCGTCGTCCCAGGTCGCCGGGTCGGTGCCGCGGTCGTCGCTCGGCTCGACGACGCAGCGCATCGGCAGCTCGAAGGCGCGGGCGAAGGCGAAGTCACGGGAGTCGTGGGCGGGGACGGCCATGATGGCGCCGGTGCCGTAGCCCATGAGGACGTAGTCGGCGATGAAGACGGGGACCCGCTCGCCGCTGACCGGGTTGGTCGCGTACGCGCCGGTGAAGACGCCGGTCTTCTCCTTGGCGTCGGCCTGCCGCTCGACGTCGGACTTGGAGGCGGCCTGCTTGCGGTAGGCGTCGACGGCCTCGGCGGGCGTGGCGTGTCCACCGGTCCACACGTCGTGGGTGCCCTCGGGCCAGGCGGCCGGGACGATCTTCTCGATCAGGTCGTGCTCGGGGGCCAGCACCATGTAGGTGGCGCCGAAGAGGGTGTCCTGGCGGGTGGTGAAGACGGTGATGGCACCGGTGTCGCCGACCTGGAAGTCGACGCGGGCACCCTCGGAGCGGCCGATCCAGTTGCGCTGCTGCAGCTTGATGGCCTCGGGCCAGTCCAGGCCGTCGAGGTCGTCCAGCAGGCGGTCCGCGTAGGCGGTGATGCGCATGTTCCACTGGCGCAGCTTGGACTTGAAGACGGGGAAGTTGCCGCGCTCGGAGCGTCCGTCGGCGGTGACCTCCTCGTTGGCGAGGACGGTGCCCAGGCCGGGACACCAGTTGACCGGCGCCTCGGAGGCGTACGCCAGGCGGTACTCGCCCAGGACCTCGGTGCGCTCGGCGGCGGACAGCTCGGACCACGCGCGCGTGGTGCCGGGGATCTCACGGGTGCCGTTCTCGAACTGCTCGATCAGCTCGGCGATCGGGCGGGCCTTGGCGGCGTCGGTGTCGTACCAGGAGTTGTAGATCTGGACGAAGATCCACTGGGTCCACTTGTAGTACTCCGGGTCGATCGTGGCGAACGACCGGCGCTTGTCGTGGCCCAGACCCAGCCGGCGCAGCTGGACCTTCATGTTCTCCATGTTGGCCTCGGTGGACACGCGCGGGTGCGTGCCGGTCTGCACCGCGTACTGCTCGGCGGGCAGGCCGAAGGCGTCGAAGCCGAGGGTGTGGAGGACGTTGTGGCCGGTCATGCGCGCGTGGCGGGCGAAGACGTCCGTGGCGATGTAGCCGAGCGGGTGGCCGACGTGCAGGCCCGCACCGGAGGGGTACGGGAACATGTCCATGATGAACTTCTTGGGCCGGGCGGCGACCTCGGGGTCGCCCGCCAGGTCGCCGGAGGGGTTCGGCGCCTCGTAGGTGCCCTCGGCGTCCCAGACGTCCTGCCAGCGTGCCTCGATGTCGGCGGCCATGGCCGCCGTGTAGCGATGCGGGGCCGCCGTCTCGGCGGCCGTGTTGATCTCGGTCATGGTCCTAGAAGCTCCATCGATCGTCTCTGCCCACTGCCACGAACTGCCACGAAATGAAAAATCCCCTCGCACAGGAGGGGACGCCGCGCCGACTCCGACGGGGTTTCTTCCGCCCGTCGGGAATGGTCAGCGCGGCTCGATAAGCAGGAGGCGTACGGCACGCATGGCGCCAGGGTACCGCAGCGCTCACAGGGGCCGCAGCGGCGTCCACGGGGCGGCGGCCCGCCGTGGAGCCCGCGCACACGGTCCCGGTCGCGGCCCGGGCCGCGACCGGAGCGACGGCCGGACCGACATCGGCGCGCGGCCGGAGAACGAAGAAGCGGGCCATCCGATCCGGATGAACCGCTTCTCTTCTGTGGAGCTAAGGAGAATTGAACTCCTGACCTCCTGCATGCCATGCAGGCGCTCTACCAACTGAGCTATAGCCCCTCGTGATCGTCTCCGTCCGGCTCCCTCTCGGGCTTCCTCGCGGCGACGGACAGAACATTAACCGGCCGCCGGGCAGATCTCCAAATCCGTTTCTCCGGTGCTGTCGGAGGCTCCGGGTAGGGTCGCCCCCTGTGTCCCCCTCCGCACCTTCCCCCTCCCCGTCCCGCGCCCGGCCGTGGCCCCTGGTCGCCGCCGCGGTGGTCTGTCTGGTCTCGTTCGCGGCGTTCTGGGTGGCGCAGCGCGTCGCCCACGTGAACATGCTCGACGTGATGGTCTACCGGGCCGAGGCCGAGACCCTGCGGGCCGGCGACGACCTGTACGCGATGCGCGCCACCTCGGCGAACCTGGCGATGACCTATCCGCCGTTCGCCGCCGTGCTGTTCCTGCCGCTGACCCTGGTGGGCGTCCCGCTGATGCGGACGCTCTCCACCGCGGGGAACCTGCTGCTGGTGCTGGCCCTGGTGCGGCTCTCGCTCCAGCTGGTCAGACCGGCGCTCGCCTCGCCCGCGCGGCGCGCGGACCTGTGGCGTACGACCCTGTGGGTCGCGGCGGCCGTGGTCTGGTGCGAGCCGGTGTGGACGACCCTGCGGTACGGCCAGATCAACCTGCTGGTCGCGGTGGCGGTGCTGTGGGACTTCACGCGCCGCGAGGGCAGCCGCTGGGCCGGCCTCGGCATCGGTCTGGCGACCGCGGTGAAACTCACACCGGGCCTCTTCGTGGTGCTGCTCCTCGCCGCCGGTCTGCTGCTGTGGCGGCGGGACCGGGGGATGAACCAGTGGCTGCGCACCGCGCTGACGGCCACCGGGGTCTTCCTGGTCACGACGCTGGCCATGGTGGTGGCACTGCCCGCGGACTCGAAGACCTTCTGGACGCGGACGCTGTTCGAGACGGGCCGTGTCGGCCACGCCGAGGAGACCGCCAACCAGTCCCTGAGCGGCGTCCTCGCCCGCTTGATGCACACGGACGCGCCCGGCCTGTGGTGGCTGGCGGCGGCGGTGCTGCTGGGCGGCGCGGCGATGGCGCTCGCGATACGGGCGGCGGTGCGCGGCGACAGGGCGGTGGCCGTGGTCGTCACCGCGTTCACGGCGCTGATGGTCTCGCCGATCTCCTGGTCCCACCACTGGGTCTGGTGCGTGCCGCTGCTGATCCTGCTGTACGACCGCGCCACGCGCGCGTGGGCGGTGACGGGCGCGGTGGCGCTCGCCTTCGCGTCGTTCGCGCTGTGGTACGTGCCGCACGACCCGGGGCGCCCCGAACTCGACCAGAACGCGGGCCAGATGCTGCTGTCGGCGGTCTACCCGCTCACGGCGACGGCGGTCTTCGCCGGGTACGCGCTGGTAGTGCGGCGGACCCGCCGGACGGGGGCCGGGAATGCTCCGGAGGCTCCCCGGGAGGCCGTCGTCCGGGAGCCCCGGGCGGTCGCGCCTCAGGCCGTGGCGAAGGAGTAGAACCGCTTGAGGGTGCAGTGCTCGTCGAGGAGCCGGCCGTAGATCGGCTCCCCCTCGAGTTCGCGGTACGTCTCGATCGGGTCGCCTTTTATGATCAGCGCCCGCGCGCACTCCTCGCACCAGTACTGGTAGTCGGGGTTGACGGGGTCCATGTCCCGCACGATGGGCGTGCCGCTGCCGCACCAGTCGCACTTCCGCCTGTGCGCACCCAAAGGCCACCCTCCCGTACGGACCTGGTCCCCCTCCGGCCGTCCGATTCTGCCATGGCCGGGCGGCGGCCCAGAAGTGACAAAACGACAGATCCCGCCCCCCTGATGGGGGACGGGATCCGGTGACTGTGGAGCTAAGGAGAATTGAACTCCTGACCTCCTGCATGCCATGCAGGCGCTCTACCAACTGAGCTATAGCCCCTCGCGTTCTTCGCGCTCAGCGCTGTGAACAAGAAGAACTTTAGCCTGTGACCTGCCGGAAAGTGAAATCCGGGCCCTGGGGCCCGGTCCGGGGCGTCAGGTGTCGTCGCCGAGGACCGGCTCGGGCAGCGAGCCGGCGTTGTGCTCCAGGAGGCGCCAGCCGCGCGCGCCCTCGCCGAGGACGGACCAGGAGCAGTTGGAGAGACCGCCCAGCCCCTCCCAGTGGTGGGGCTCCAGGCCGAGGAGCCGCCCGATGGCGGTCCGGATGGTGCCGCCGTGGCTGACCACCACCAGGGTGCCGTCCTGCGGCAGCTTGTCGGCGTGCTCCAGGATCACCGGGGCGGCCCGGTCGGCCACCTCGGTCTCCAGCTCGCCGCCGCCCCGGCGCACCGGCTCGCCGCGCTTCCACGCGGCGTACTGCTCGCCGAACCGCGCGACGATCTCGTCGTGCGTGAGCCCCTGCCACTCCCCCGCGTACGTCTCGCGCAGCGCGGCGTCGTGGGCGACGGCCAGACCGGTGAGGGCGGCCAGCTCGGCGGCGGTGGCCGCCGTCCGCTTCAGGTCGGAGGCGACGATCGCGTCGGGACGCAGGGCGGCGAGCAGCCGGGCGGCCCGCCGGGCCTGGTGGACGCCTGCCTCCGTGAGCTCGATGTCGGTCGAGCCCTGGAAGCGGCGCTCCAGGTTCCAGGCGGTCTGGCCGTGGCGCCACAGGACGATCCGGCGGCCGGCGCCGGTCTTGGCGGCGCTCAGCTCAGCTCACCGTCCGCCCTGTCGAGGTCCGCGCCGGTCAGGGCGGCGTGCTCGGCGGCCTTGCCGCGGGTCTTGAGGGCGTCCTCGGGCAGGGGCAGCTCGGGGCAGTCCTTCCACAGCCGCTCCAGGGCGTAGAAGACCCGCTCCTCGCTGTGCTGCACGTGGACGACGATGTCGACGTAGTCGAGGAGGATCCAGCGGGCGTCGCGGTCGCCCTCTCGGCGCACCGGCTTGGCGCCGAGCTCCTTCTGGAGGCGCTCCTCGATCTCCTCGGCGATCGACTTGACCTGGCGGTCGTTGGGCGCGGAGGCGAGCAGGAAGGCGTCGGTGATCGACAGCACGTCGCTGACGTCGTACGCGATGATGTCGTGAGCGAGCCGGTCGGCCGCCGCCTGGGCGGCGGCGTTGACGAGCTCGATGGAGCGATCCGTGGCGGTCACAAGCAGGCTTTCGTCGGCGGTCCAGTACCCCTCCAGGGTCTCACGGACCGCCGACGACCCCGTCAACGATTACGAGGCGCCCGGAATCTCGTAGTCCCGGCCGAGGACGACGGTGACGGCGGCGGTGCCCGCGGGCTTGCCCTTGGTGACGGATCCGGCCGGCAGACCGAGGGTCTTGGCGACCTCGGCGGCGGTGGCCTTCTGGGCGTCGTCGCCGTAGACGACCTCGGACTTCGCCCTGCTCTCGGTCTTGCTGCCGCCGACGAAGGCGTAGCCGCCGTTGATCAGGACGACCTTGGCCGCCTCGACGGCGTCCTCGCCGGTTCCGTCCTTGATCGAGACGCGCGGCACGCCACTGGCGTCGAGGGCGGTGGCCTTGCCGCCGAGGATGTCCTTGACCACGCTGTCGCCGGCGCCCTCGGCGAGCGCGCCGTCCTGGCCGACCGGGAGCAGCGCCGTCTTGTAGGCGCCGGTCTTGGCGCGCTCGGCGAGCTTGGCGAGGGAGGCGCCGAGGTCCTTCTCGGGGAGGGAGGGGTCGGCGATCTGCTGGAGGTACTCGACGGCGCCGGTGGCGTTCGTGGCGTCGCTGGGCATCTTGCGGAGCACGCCGTTGACGACCTGGCCGAAGCGCTGGAGCTGCTTGGCCTCGGCCTCGCCGGAGGCCCGGAAGGTGGCGTAGGCGACGGCGGCGCGGCCGGTGAGGGTCTGCTGCTCGCCCTGGACGACGAGCGGGTCGGCGCCCTTCTTGCCCTGGGGGTCCGGGACGGTGGTGTCGGTGTCGACCTCGATGCCGCCGAGGTACTCGACGAGGTTCTCCAGGTACGGGGTGTCCAGGCGCCAGGTTCCGGCGATCTTGGCGCCGAGGAGGGTGTCGAGGGCCTCGCGGGTGCCGCTGGAGCCGTCCTCCTCGACGGACTTGCCGAGGGTGGTGGCGGCGCCCTCGCTGTCGGCGACGGCGAGCGCGTTGGGCAGCAGGACGGTGGTGCCCTGCTTGGTGGTGGAGTTGTCCACGAGGAGGGCGGTGGAGGTGCTGCCGCCCTGGGTGTCGTGGAGGTGGAGGACGATCGTGTCGCGCCGCTGCGGGCCGGCGCCGGCGGCCTGGCCCTGCTGCTCGGAGTCGCCGGTGCCGGGGAGCAGGCCGGCGGACCAGAGGTAGCCGACGCCGCCGACGACGGCGAGGACCAGGACGACGACGAGGGCGATCACCCGGTTGCGGCCGCGGCGGCGGGCCTCCTCGCGGCGCTCCGAGCGGCTCTCGGTGAACTTGAGCCAGTCGATGACGTCCTCGGAGTCCTCGTCGGGCTCCTCGATGAAGGAGAACTGCTCGGTGCGGTAGTCCCGGTCGTCGTCGGCCTCCGCCCGGCGGGGCGCGGCGGGCCGCGTGGGCGGCGGCGCGGGCGGCTCGGGGGCGGGCCGCTGGCCGGGTACGCCCGCCGGGGCGGCCGTGACGGGCGCCGCGGGCACGGCGGCGTGGCAGTGCTGCCCGCCGCCGTAGCTCTCGTACGGGTCGTAGGACGGCTGCGGGGCGTAGCCCTGGCCCTGTCGGTCGCCGTAGCCGTCGTACGACGGCTGCTGGGGCGCCTGGGGCTGCTGAGGGGCCTGGGGCTGGGCGTAGGGGTCGTAGCCGTACGCCGTCTGCTGCTGGCCCGCGTACGGGTCGTACGCGGGCTGCTGGGGGGCCTGGGCCGGCTGCTGCTGGTACACCGGCTGCCCGTACGCGTCGTAGCCGATGATCTGCGGCTGCGGATAGTACGGGTCGTACGGGTTCTGCTGGTCGTTCACCGGTGCCCCTCCCCGGGACTCACTCGCCGCGGTACAGCTGGCGCTTGTCGATGTAGCGGACCACGCCGTCCGGGACGAGATACCAGACGGGGTCGCCCTTCGCGACCCGTGCGCGGCAGTCGGTGGACGAGATGGCGAGGGCGGGGATCTCGACGAGGGAGACTCCGCCCTTGGGCAGTCCGTCGTCGGTGAGGTCGTGGCCCGGCCGGGTGACGCCGATGAAGTGGGCGAGGGAGAAGAACTCCTCCGCGTCGCGCCAGGTGAGGATCTGCGAGAGCGCGTCGGCGCCGGTGATGAAGAAGAGGTCGGCGTCGCTGTTGAGGGAGTGCAGTTCGCGCAGGGTGTCGATGGTGTACGTCGCACCGCCGCGGTCGATGTCGATGCGGCTGACCGAGAACTGCGGGTTGGAGGCCGTGGCGATGACCGTCATCAGATAACGGTCCTCGGCGGGCGACACGGCCTTGTGGCTCTTCTGCCACGGTTCGCCGGTCGGTACGAAGACCACCTCGTCCAGGTGGAACAGGGCGGCGACCTCGCTGGCCGCCACCAGGTGTCCGTGGTGGATCGGGTCGAACGTCCCGCCCATCACGCCGAGGCGGCGCTTGCCGCTGCCGCCAGTAGGCACTTCCTGCTCTCCCATGCGTGCAGAGCCTACTGGCACCGCGGTGGACGCCGGCTCAGCGGCCTCCCGGTCCGCGTCCGGTTCAGCGGTCGCGGTTGAAGCGGGTGGTGATCCAGAGCAGCAGCATCAGCGCGAGGAAGGCGCCACCGCCCGTGAGGTACGGGTTGAGGCTGTCGTGGTTGCCACCGTGCTCGGCGCCCTCGGAGGCAAGCGTGACGAGGTTGGCGGCGGTGCTGTGGAGGCTCATCTTCGGCAGGACCTATCCGATCGGGGGTGGGAGCGGAGACTTCGCGCACATCGTATGCGGGCGGTCCCGGCTGTCTCACGCCGACTCAGGCGTTGGCGTCCTCGGCGTCCCCGGACGCCCCTCGGGCGGGGGTGTCGGCGGGCTGGTCGTCGCTCTCGCCGCCGCGGTATCCGCGGAGCAGGAACCAGGCGAGGAGGGCGCCGCCGACCATGGAGACCAGCAGGACGATGCGGAGGGTGTCGCCCGGGCCCTCCTGCGCCGCTGCGGCGATCCCGGTGAGGGCGGCGGTGGCTGCGGCGGTGTCCGGCATGCGGGTCGTGCTCCCTCGTTGTCCACAGGGCCCGAGTTGTCCACAGGCTCTCCGCCCACGGTAGCGCCCTCGCCTAGGGTGGGTCGTGTCAGGGGGACGAGTACCGACTCGTACGGATGGGCAGGGGGCGTTCATGACCGAGAACCATGACGGGAAGCAGCAGGGGGGCGTGCCGGGCAGGCAGCGCAAGCGGTTCCCCGGCATCTCCTCGCGGGCCTACGAGCACCCGGCGGACCGTTCGGCGCTGGTGGCGCTGCGGAAGCTGACCGGTTTCGACACGGTGTTCAAGGCGCTGAGCGGGCTGCTGCCCGAGCGCAGTCTCAGACTCCTCTACCTCTCCGACTCCGTCCGGGTGAGCGACGCGCAGTTCTCCCACCTCAACGACATGCTGCGGGACGCCTGTTACATCCTGGACCTGGACCGCGTCCCGCCGATGTACGTGACGCAGAACCCGGTGCCGAACGCGATGTGCGTGGGCCTGGACGAGCCGGTGATCGTGCTGACGACCGGGCTGGTCGAGCTGCTCGACGAGGAGGAGATGCGGGCGGTGATCGGCCACGAGGTCGGTCACGCCCTGTCGGGCCACGCGGTCTACCGGACGGTGCTGCTCTTCCTGACGAACGTGGCGCTGAAGGTGGCCTGGATCCCGCTGGGGAACGTGGCGGTGATGGCGATCGTGACCGCCCTGCGCGAGTGGTTCCGCAAGTCGGAGCTGTCGGCCGACCGGGCGGGGCTGCTGGTGGGGCAGGACCTCCGGGCCTCGATGCGGGGGCTGATGAAGCTCGCCGGCGGCAATCACCTGCACGAGATGAACGTGGACGCCTTCCTCGCCCAGGCGGACGAGTACGAGAAGGCCGGTGACCTGCGGGATTCGGTGCTGAAGATCCTCAACGTGCTGCCGCGTTCGCATCCGTTCACCACCGTGCGGGCGGCCGAGCTGAAGAGGTGGTCGGAGAGCCGTGACCACCAGCGGCTGATGGACGGCCACTACCCGAAGCGTTCGGAGGACAAGGACGCCTCGGTCTCGGACTCCTTCCGGGAGTCGGCCGGGCACTACGCGCAGACGGTGCGGGACAGCAGGGATCCGCTGTTCAAGCTCGTCGGGGACATAGCCGGCGGCGCCGGTGACCTCGCGGGCGACCTCGGCGGACGGCTGCGGACCGTGTTCGGCGGCGGCGCTCCGAAGGAGCCCGGCAAGGACACGGGCGGGAACACGGGGAGCGGCTCGGAGAAGGACGCGGACGGGAAGCCGGGCGGGGGTTCCGAGGCGTAGCCGGCGGGCGGCGTCAGGGCCTGGGCTGGGCCGCCGGGGCGAGGGCTCCGCAGAGGGCGGGGCCCCCGGAGCGGTCGGTGGCGTAGGGGTCGGTGAGGGCCGGGCCGGTCTTCGCCGGGGCCTCGGCGCCGGCCAGGAGCGGCCTGAGCCCGCCGTCGGTGTCGGTGCCGCACGCCTGCGGTCCGGCCTCGACGGTACTGGTCAGCAGCTCGGCCCGGTGCATGCGCAGGTCCTCGCGGTCGAAGCGGAAGTGCAGGGTGCGGTGGACCGTGAAGAGGGAGGCCGCGGGGGGCTCGCCGGAGCCCTGGGCGGCCGGGCGCAGCGCGTAGGTGAAGGTGTGGTCGGCGGTGACGTCCAGCGTGTCGGGGGTGACCTCGGCGAAGCGGAGGGTGCCCTGGACGCGGGGCCCGGGCTCGGCGACGGAGACCTGGCGGGGGTCGAAGCGGACGACCCAGGCGGCGAGCGCGTGCCGGCCGTCGTCGGCGGGTGACTCGACGCTGCGGTCGAACTGGGCGAGCTGATCGGGGTCGAGCAGCAGGCGGGCCGGACGGACGGTCTGGCCGGCGAGGACGTCGGGCTCCAGGGAGGAGGCGACGAGATAGTCCTTGGCGATGCTGAGGGCGGTGACGACCTGGCCCTCGGAGAAGTGGGTGGTGCGGGCGGCGACCGGGAGGTTGATGCCGGCGGCGCCGGTGCGGTACTCGGCGGCCGGGCTGCGGGCGAGGAGCCGGGCCGGGTCCCCGCCGGGGACGGGGCCCTGCGGGGCGAGCGGGACGACGGTGGTCCGCAGCGGCTCGGCCCGCTGGTCGAGCGGCGGCTGGTAGGGGTTGCGCAGGCCGAGGTACACGGCCGTGCCGAAGGCGAGGAGGATCAGCAGGACCAGGAGGAGGGCCTGGCCCGAGCCGGCGCGGCGGCCCCCCGGGCCGGGGCGGTTGCGGACGGCGAGGGCGTGCTCGCCCATCCGCTCCTGTGCCGAGAACTCCTGGAGGTGGGCAGCGCGGACGAACGCCTCGTCGAAGACGACGGCTCGGTACTCGTCCTCACCGCCGGGGAGTCCCTCGGGAGTCCCCTCAGGCGGGTCGCCACGCCCTGCCATACCTTCAGGGTAGGTCGGCGGGGGCTTCGGTAAACGCCCAGGTACACGACAAGTTCGGAAGTTTTCCGCCGTCGGGGTGACGGTCCCCGCGGGCGGCGCGGCCGTCCGGGTGGTGTCAGGGGGTGCGGGGCGCGAAGGAGGCCGGCGGGGGCGTCCGGTCGCCGGTCGACGGGCGTCCGTCGGCCGACGGCACGGCGGCGGTGGCCGGGGTGCCGGTGAGGACGGGCACCGGGGGGCCCGCGACGGGTGAGGCGACGGGCGGGCCCGGGTTGGGCTGGTCGACGCCGGTGGAGGCCGGGGGGACCTGGTCCTGACGGTTGGCGGCGGCGCCGCGGTAGACGGCGGTGAAGGCCAGGGCCACCATGCCGATGCCCATGAGGAGGGCGAGGAGCCAGGCGATGGGCCGGTGCCAGCGGGCGCTGCCCCGGTAGGGGCGCAGGGCGCCGCCGTGGCGGCCGTAGGGGCTGGCGTCGTCCCCGATGTCGTCGGGCTCGTAGGTGAGCCCGACGGGGTCCCGGCCGTCGTCGTAGAGGTCGTCGTCCCCGACGCCCCGCAGTGCGCGGGCACGGGCGGATTCGGCTTCGGCGCGGGCCTGGGCGGCGGCGAGGAGTCGCTCGACGGCCGTCGGCTCGTGGATGGCGGCGGCTTTGACGAACTCCTCGTCGAAGACCACGTCCCAGCGGCCCTCGTCGGCGCCTCCGCGCTCGTCGTCGGGCTCCCAGCCGTTCGGGGACGGCCTGCCCCCCACGTCGTCCGGCACGGATTCAGAGTAGACCGGGCGCGTGGATTTGGGCAGGGAGAGTGCGAAGTCTCCCCGCCCGTACCGAAAGGAGGTGTGCGGGGTGGTGTTACCGGATGTGACCGTCGCCGGTCACGATGTACTTGGTGGAGGTGAGCTCCGGAAGGCCCATGGGGCCCCGGGCGTGGAGCTTCTGGGTGGAGATGCCGATCTCCGCGCCGAAGCCGAACTGTCCGCCGTCCGTGAAGCGGGTGGAGGCGTTCACGGCGACCGTGGTGGAGTCGACCAGCTGGGTGAAGCGGCGGGCGGCGGCCTGCGAGGTGGTGACGATGGCCTCGGTGTGGCCGGAGGTCCACATGCGGATGTGCTCGACGGCCTTGTCCAGGGAGTCGACCACGGCGGCGGCGATGTCGTAGGAGAGGTACTCGGTCTCCCAGTCCTCGGCGGTGGCCGGGACGACGGTGGCCTTGGTGCCCTCGGCCCGGGCCAGGACCCGCTCGTCGGCGTGGACGGTGACGCCGGCCTCGGCCAGCGCGTCGAGGGCGCGGGGCAGGAAGGCGTCGGCGATCGCCCGGTGGACCAGGAGGGTCTCGGCGCTGTTGCAGACGCTGACCCGCTGGGCCTTGGAGTTGATCAGGATGTCGACGGCCATGTCGAGGTCGGCGTCGGCGTCGACGTAGACGTGGCAGTTGCCGGTGCCGGTCTCGATGACCGGGACGGTGGACTCCTCGACGACGGTGCGGATGAGGGAGGCGCCGCCGCGCGGGATGAGGACGTCGACCAGGCCGCGGGCGCGCATCAGCTCGCGGACGGAGTCGCGGGACTCGCCGGGGACGAGCTGGATCGCGTCGGCGGGCAGGCCCGCGCCGCCGATGGCGTCGCGGAGGACCGTGACGAGGGCGGCGTTGGAGGCGTAGGCGGAGGACGAGCCGCGGAGCAGGACGGCGTTGCCGGCCTTGAGGCAGAGGGCGGCGGCGTCGACGGTGACGTTGGGGCGGGCCTCGTAGATGATGCCGACGACGCCGAGCGGGACGCGGACCTGGCGGAGGTCGAGTCCGTTGGGCAGCGTGGAGCCGCGGACGACCTCGCCGACCGGGTCGGGCAGGGCGGCGACGTGACGGACGTCGGCGGCGATGGCGCGGACCCGCTCGGGGGTGAGGGTGAGCCGGTCGATGATCGACTCGCTGGTGCCGGCCTCGCGGGCCTTGGCGATGTCCTCGGCGTTGGCCTCGACGATCTCGGCAGTGCGGACTTCGAGCGCGTCCGCGATGGCGAGGAGGGCGTCGTCCTTGGCCGAGCGCGGCAGTGGCGCGATCTGTGCGGCGGCGCCACGGGCCTGGTAGGCGGCCCGGGTGACCGGGGTCAGGTTGTCGAGGGGCGTGAGCGAGGTCATGCCCGCAGGGTACTGGCACGGGCGGGGCGGCCCCGCACGTACGACGGGCGCGTCCCGCAGTGCGAGACGCGCCCGTGCCACCGTACGGACCGCGGGGGCCCGGCCCGTCAGGACCCGGGCCCCCGGCCGGTCAGTAGGGGTGGACTCCGACCGGGGCGGCCGGCGGCGGGCCGTAGCCCTCCGCGATCCGCTGGTGGTAGGTCTCCCGGTCGATGACCTCAAGGCCGACGATCTCCCAGGGCGGGAGCTTCGCGGTCTGCCGGTGCTCGCCCCAGAGCCGGAGGGCGACGGCGGCCGCGTCGTGCAGGTCGCGGGCCTCCTCCCAGTACCGGATCTCGGCGTGGTCGTTGGCGTAGCGGCTGGTCAGCAGGAAGGGGTGGTCGTGGGCGAGCTGTTCGAGCCCGCGCCGTACCTCCTTCAGCGGTGACTCGACGCCGGACACGCTGAGGGTGACGTGCCACAGCTTGGACAGGGGGCGCTCCCCCGCGCCGCCGTCCCCGGTTCCGGTCTCGGCTGCTGTGCTCCTGCCTTCCGTGGCCCTGTCCCGTGCGGCGTCGAAGTCGGCTCCGGCCTCGACACTCGTCAGGGCGCGTTCGGCCGTCCCGCGGGGCAGTGCCCCTGGGCGCGCTCGTCTCACCGGCGGCCTCCTGTGTGATGCGTGTGGTGCTGTACCCCGCGTTGGCTCGTTACCCCCGAGACAAAGTTGACCAGCCCGAGCCGCCGCATGGGGCGGTTTTGGTAAAGGTCCCTTCCGGATGGCAGGAGTTTCAGCCGTTTCGGCGGCGGTTTCGCAAGGGCTTCCGTACGGGTTTCCGCCGTGGTTTCCGTTCGGCGACCGCCCCTGACCCCAGGGATTCAGCCGAGGACGACGAGGTCGTCGCGGTGGACGACCTCGCGCTCGTACTCGGGGCCGAGCTCCCTGGCGAGTTCGGGGGTGGAGCGGCCCAGCATCCGGGGGAGTTCCTTGGCGTCGAAGTTGACGAGGCCGCGGGCGACGGGGCGGCCGGCGGAGTCGCGGAGCTCGACGGGGTCGCCGGCGACGAAGTCGCCCTCGACGGCGGCGATGCCGGCGGCGAGCAGCGACTTCTTGCCCTCGACGACGGCCCGGACGGCCCCCTCGTCGAGCCCGAGGGAGCCCTGCGGGGTGGAGGCGTGGGCGAGCCAGAGGAGCCGGTCGGCGGAGCGGCGGCCGGTCCGCTGGAAGTAGGTGCCGGTGTCCCGGCCGGCGAGGGCGTCGGCGGCACGGCTGGCGGAGGTGAGGACGACGGGGATGCCGGCGGCGGCGGCGATCCGGGCGGCCTCGACCTTGGTGACCATGCCGCCGGTGCCGACGCCGGCCTTGCCGGCCGAGCCGATCTCGACGTGGGCGATGTCCCGCGGGCCGCCGACCTCGGCGATCCGGGAGGTGCCGGGCTTGGCGGGGTCGCCGTCGTAGAGGCCGTCGACGTCGGAGAGGAGGACCAGGAGGTCGGCGCGGACGAGGTGGGCGACGAGGGCGGCGAGCCGGTCGTTGTCGCCGAAGCGGATCTCGTCGGTGGCGACGGTGTCGTTCTCGTTGACGACCGGCAGCGCGCCCATGGCGAGGAGCTGGTCGAGGGTGCGGTAGGCGTTGCGGTAGTGGGCCCTGCGGCTGGTGTCGTCGGTGGTGAGCAGCACCTGGCCGACGCGGACGCCGTAGCGGGCGAAGGAGGCGGTGTAGCGGGCGACGAGCAGCCCCTGGCCGACGCTGGCGGCGGCCTGCTGGCGGGCCAGGTCCTTGGGGCGCCGGGTGAGGCCGAGCGGGGCGAGGCCGGCGGCGATGGCGCCGGAGGAGACCAGGACGATCTCCTTCTCGCCGCCGCTGCGGACCTTGGCCAGCACGTCGACGAGGGCGTCGACCCGGTCGGCGTCGAGGCCGCCGGCGGCGGTGGTGAGGGAGGAGGAGCCGACCTTGACGACGATCCGGCGCGCCTCGGTGACGAAGGGGCGGGTCACGGACGGCGCGGTCGCGGTCGGCGGGGTGGCGGTCGGGGCGGTCGCGTCCTGTCGGTTCATGTCCTGCTGCACCGTCGCCATCTCCGTCGCCACCTGCGCCGTCCTCATTCGCTGTTCTGGCGCCGTGCGCTCCCGGCACGGTCGCGAGGGGCAATCTACGCGAGCCGGGACGGCTGCCGCTCGCCCATTCCGCTCTCCGGACCGCCGGGCCCGGGGCCCCGGCCGGCGAGGATCCGGCGGGAGATCACGTACGTGAAGGGGATGGCGACGACGGCGGCCACGAGTGGCGCGATCCGGTCGTCCGTTCCGGCCCAGGTGACGAGCGCGTACAGGCCGGCGCTCTGCACCACGTAGTTGGTGACGTTGGTGAGGGGGAAGAGGGCGAACTTCTTCCAGGTGGGGCGGGTGCGGTAGGTGAAGTAGGTGTTGAGGAAGAAGGAGCCGACCATGCTGAGCAGGAAGGCGAGGGTGTACGCGGCGAAGTACGGCATCCAGGGGTGGAGCAGCAGGTAGCAGCCGAAGAAGGTGCCGGTGTTGATCCCGCCCACCACGCCGAAGCGGATGATCTGGCCGAGCTGGTCTCGCATGGGCCCATCAGATCGCCGAGAGGTGAACGGGGCGTGCCGCGGGGGCGACGCCCGCACGGCGAACGGCCCCCGCGCGGGAGGGCCGCTCCTCGGGGGCCGGTGGCCTCAGACGGCCGCGCCGCGGCGGGCGGTCCACCCCCGCCAGGCCGAGCCGATCATGTCGCGGACGTCGTGCCGGGCCTTCCAGCCCAGCTCGGCGGCGATGCGGTCGGCGGAGGCGACGACACGGGCCGGGTCGCCGGGGCGGCGCGGGGTGACGACGGGCTCGGTGGTGTGCCCGGTGATCTCGTTGATCAGGGCGACCATCTCGGTGACGGAGACGCCCTCGCCGCGGCCGATGTTCACGGTGAGGTCGCGCGGCTCACCCGCCCCGGCCCACGCGGCGAGCTTGCGGGCGGCGACGAGGTGGGCGTCCGCGAGGTCCTCGACGTGGATGTAGTCGCGGACGCAGGTGCCGTCCGGGGTGGCGTAGTCGTCGCCGAAGATCCGGGGGGCCTCACCGGCGTCGAGCCGCTCGAAGACCATCGGCACCAGGTTGAAGACACCGGTGTCGGAGAGTTCGGGGGTGGCCGCGCCCGCCACGTTGAAGTACCGCAGGCAGGCGGTGGCGATGCCGTGCGCCCGGCCGGTCGCGCGGACCAGCCACTCGCCCGCGAGCTTGGTCTCGCCGTACGGGCTGAGCGGGACGCAGGGGGTCTCCTCGGTGACGAGGTCGACGTCCGGCATGCCGTACACGGAGGCGGAGGAGGAGAAGAGGAAGGTGCGCACGCCGGCCGCGGCGACCGCCTCCAGGAGGACGGTGAGGCCGCCGATGTTCTCGCGGTAGTAGTGCAGCGGCAGCTCGACGGACTCGCCGACCTGCTTCTTCCCGGCGAGGTGGACGACGCCGGTGACGCCGTGCCCGGCGAGCGCCCGGTCGACCAGCTCGCGGTCGAGGGTGGAGCCGACGACCAGCGGGACGCCCTCCGGGAGCCGGTGCGCGTAGCCCGTGGAGAGGTCGTCCAGGACCACGACCCGCTCGCCCGCCGCCGTCATGGCCCGGACCACGTGCGCGCCGATGTAACCGGCGCCTCCGGTGATCAGAAAGGTCATGCTGAACCACACCCCTAGGTCGGCCGCGCGGTGCCCGTGCACCGGCACTCCACCGTACCGACTGGCCCGCGCGGCCGGGGGCCACCGCTCCGAACGGGCCGGTGGCCACGCGTCATACTGGACGGGTTCATCCTTCCGTCCGGCCATGTTCAAGGAGTCGACCCCCGTGCGAAATCCCGAGGCACCCAGGCTGCTTGGGGTCTACCGCCGAGCCGTTCCCGAGCGCGTGCGGCGGGCCATCGTCGCGCAGGTCGACGCCGATATGCGCCGCAAGGTGAAGATGCGCATCGCCAGCGGCACCGCGGCCGCCGAGCGGCTGCGCGGCGGCCGGCTCGCCAAGCGGTACGGCACCTACACCGCCGGTGACGACCGCGCCGTGATCAACGTCGGCCGGGAGCCGAAGGTGGCCCTCGTCACCGAGGGCATCACCCCGCTCCGGGCCCGCCGGGCCAACCTGGACGCCGTCCTGGAGGCGCTCGCCGCGGCGGGCGTCGAGCACTTCTGCGTCCGCGGCCAGTCCGAGACCGCCGCGGCCGTGGCCGTGCGCGAGGAGGACCGCGACGCCGTGCTGACCGCCCTGGCCGAGGCGTGCCGGCGGCTGCCCGGGTACGTGACGCCGGTGAGCGGCAACAACCCCGTCACCCGCGCGTCCGAGCCCGGTTTCGAGCAGGCGAGCTGGCAGCGGGTGCGCACCTCCTCCGTGGTGCGCCTGACCTGGTACCACACGGACCCGACGCACCAGCTGGCGCTCGGGGACACGTACGGCTGCGACGTCGAGTTCTGGACGCTGGAGGAGGGGCAGCTGACCGCCCCGCGCGCCGGCCGGATCGCCACGGCGCTGGCGCCGGGCGGCGGGATCGTCCCCGTCCCGGAGCCGTACTTCACGAGTCTGGCGCCCCGCGGCACGGAGGGCGCCCCGCTCGTGCCCGCCCGCGCGGAGACCGCCGTGGTCCCCACCGACGAGGTCACCTTCCCGATCGACGTCGTCTACACCTGGGTGGACGGCTCGGACCCGGCCTGGCTGCGGCGGCGCGCCGAGTTCTCCGGCGAGGGCTACCACGCGGAGGCGGCGAACGCCGCCCGCTACCTCAGCCGCGACGAGCTCCGCTACTCGCTGCGCTCGCTCCACATGTACGCCCCCTGGGTCCGGAACATCTACCTGGTGACCGACGACCAGACCCCCGACTGGCTGGACACCGACCGGCCGGGCCTCAAGGTCGTCTCGCACAAGGACGTCTTCCGCTCCCCCGAGCTGCTGCCGACCTTCAACTCGCACGCGATCGAGTCGCAGCTGCACCACATCGAGGGGCTCTCCGAGCACTTCCTCTACTTCAACGACGACGTGATGCTCGGGAACGAGGTGACGCCCGGGGACTTCTTCCACGCCAACGGCATCACCAAGTTCTTCCCGTCGCCGGCGCTGGTGCCGCTCGGCGAACGGACCGTCGACGACCCGCCGGTGGCCGCCGCCGGCAAGAACAACCGCCGCCTGATCCAGGAGCGGTACGGCGCCGTCCTCGTCCAGAAGATGAAGCACATGCCGCATCCGCTGAGCCGCGCCGTGCTGACCGAGATCGAGACGGAGTTCGAGGCCGAGTACCGGCACACGGAGGCGAGCAGGTTCCGCAGCATCGACGACATCTCGATCTCGTCCTCGCTGCACCACTACTACGCCTTCCACACCGGCCGCGCGGTCCCGTCCCAGCTGCCGTACTCCTATCTGGACCTGACGCACCCGTGGACCGAGACCCGGCTCGGCCGGCTCCTCGCCGCGCGGGACAAGAGCGTCTTCTGCGTCAACGACACGGTCTCCACGGAGCAGGAGGTCGGCGAGCAGAAGGACCTCATCACCCCCTTCCTGGAGGCGTACTTCCCGGTCCCGAGCCCGTACGAGAAGTAGCGGCGCGACGCGCGAAGGGGCGCCCGGACCGAGGAGGTCCGGGCGCCCCTTCCGTCATGCTCGGGGTGCGTCAGTCGCGCTCGTACGGGGAGCGGACCGGGAAGTACGCCTCCAGGAACGCCCGCAGCACCCGGTCCCGCTCGTCCAGCGGGACCTCCGCCTCGGCCGACTCGCCGATGCAGATGACGTCGCGGTGCCGCGCGGCGAGCAGCCGGCTGAGCGCCACGTGGTGCTTGTAGTCGCCGATGTTGACGTAGGCGGCGGAGATGCTGCCCGGCGCGCCCATGGCCGTCAGGTAGGCGAAGTGGTGGTGGAGCGACGAGGTGATCGACAGGTCGGTCCGGCCGCGGAACGGCGTGGCCGCCGTGAGGGCGGTCTGCTCGGGCCAGCGCTCGGCGATCGCCTCCAGGACGCTCCGGCGCAGCGGGTGCGGCGTGTGGAGGAAGCCGTGGGTGGCGACCCGGCCGAACTCCTCCTCCAGGAGCGCCTGGTTGTTCTTGGCCGCGACGAAGTAGCCCTCGGTCTCCTCGGTGACCTCGCCCGGCGGGACGGCCGTCGGCGAGCGGAAGAAGAGCGAGTTGCCGTTCGACTGGAAGAACTTGCTCGGCGCCAGCGGGCGCGCGAAGAAGACGTCGTCGTTGACGTAGAGGAAGTGCTCGGAGAGCCCCTCGATGCGGTGCAGCTGCGACTCGATCGCGTGCGAGTTGAACGTCGGCAGCCAGGACGGGTCGCCGAAGATCTCGCGGTGGCTGACCACCTGGATGTCCGGGTGCTCGGTGTTCAGCCACTCCGGCACCTGGTCGTCCGTCACCAGGAAGATCTTGCGGATCCAGGGGGCGTGCGTGGAGAGCGAGCGGAGCGAGTAGCGGAGCTCGTCGCGGTTGCGGAAGCGGACGTCGCCGGACTGGGCGTCGTCGGTGGCGAGGCCGGCCTCCAGGCGGGCCGCGTCGCGCTTCGCGCGCCAGGCCGGGTCGGTGTCGTCCACCCAGGTGTAGACGGCGTCGATCGGGAAGTCGACGTCCCACATGAGGCGCTTGGTCAGCACGTCGATCGTCGGGTACTCACGGCCGCCGACGGTGATCCGGGCGGTGCCGTCGAGCGAGGGCAGCCGCGGGCCGACCAGGGTGGTGCCGCGGGGGGCGGTGAACCAGCGCGGCTCGTCCTCCTCCTGGGGCCAGAACTCGATGCTGCAGCCGTAGACCGGGCCGTACCGGAGGATGCGGCTGTCGCTGACGACCGGCTTGAAGACCCGGACGGCCTTGACCTCGGGCGCGGCGGTCAGCGTCTCCGCGAGGCGCGCGCCGGGCGCGGCGGTCTTCGGGGCGACCAGCTCGGCGTAGACGGGCTTGCCGTGCAGCTCGGTGCCGAGGGCCCGCAGCGCGCGCTCGCGGTCGGTGTCCTTGACGGCGAGGCGGTGGCTGACGGTCGACGGGTCGTGCAGCAGGACGAAGGGCACGTCGTGCCGTTCGAGGGCCTCGGCGCTGATCTCCAGGTTGATCTGCCCTATGCGCCAGGCGGGGATGTCGTCGCGCACCTCGGCGAGCCGGCCGGCGGAGCGCACCAGGGACTTGCGGTCCTGGGCCTGGAGGATGACCTCGCGGGCCTTCTGCTCGTCGGCGGTGGGCGCGAGCTTGCTGATCGGGGCGGAGACGGCGAAGCTCCTGCTGCCGCCGGCGGCGATGCGGCGGGCCGTCCGGTCGGCGCGGGCGGCGGCGCGGGCCGCCTCCGGCTCGGCACGGAGCGTGGTGAAGAGCTCGTCCCACCGCGCGGTGATGACCTCGGGGGCGAAGCGCTCCCGGGCCCCGGCGCGGGCGGCGGCGCCGTAGGTGGCGCGCAGTTCGTCGTCGCCCATCAGGCGGGCCATGGCCGCGCCGAGCGAGGCGACGTCGTCGGCGGGCACCAGGAGGCCGTCCACCTCGTGGCGGACGATCTGGGAGGGGCCGGTCAGCGCGTCGTACGCGACGACCGGGACGCCGGCGGTGAACGCCTCCAGCATGACGAGGCCGAAGGACTCGACGCGGGACGGCATCAGGCAGATCGCCGCCTTCGCCCACTCCTCGGCCATCTGCTGGCTGCGGCCGACGAGTTCGATGCGGTCGTGCACGCCGAGGCTCTCGACGAGACGGCGCAGGTTGACCAGCTGGGGGCCGTCGCCGAAGAGCCGCAGCCGCCAGTCCGGGTACTCGTCCGCGAGCTCGGCGAACGCCTGGACCGCGTGGTCGAGCTGCTTCTCCGGCACCATGCGGCCGGCCACGACGATGGTCTTGGAGCCGAGGTCGGAGCGCGGCCGGTAGCCGTCGGGCATCGCGTTCGGGATGGTGGCCAGCAGGGGCGCGGAGGCGCCGAGGGACTCGGCGAACCAGTCGGTGGTCAGCTCGGTGAGCGAGACCAGCGCGTCGAGCTGCGGGGCGTGGGTGAGCAGCGGCTCGCCGGTCGCGCCGCGCAGCTGGGAGACGCGGTGCTCCTGGTGGACGGTGGCCACCGAGGAGGGGACGAGCTTGACGGCCGCGGCCATGAGGGCCGGCGTGGTCGTCACGAGGACGTCGGTGTCGAGGCCGGAGAGGGCGGCCGTCATCTCGATGTCGGAGAGCCGGTCGAAGGTGGGCTCCCAGGACGCCTCGATGAGCTCGCTGGGCAGCTTGGCGAGGGCCGCGCACTCCTCCGGGGTGAGGGAGGTCTCGCGGACCGGGCGCGGGGCGCGGCCGGTGCGGTCCACCAGGTAGCGCACGGACAGGCTCTTCGCCTCCGGCAGGAAGGGCTCCTCCGCGGTCTTGAAGACGCTGAGGATCTCGACCTCGTGGCGCGGCATCAGCTGGGCCGCCTGGGTGTAGGCGGCCATCTCGGTGCCGCCCATCGCATCGCCCCAGGTGAGCAGGATGGTGATCTTCATGCGACTTCCTCTGCGCCGGCGGGGGCGCCTTCGAACGCGACGCAGGAAACGGCGAGCGCTCCGGCCGACGTGATGTAGGCATGCGCTCGGAGGAGCGTGCCGTCTTCCAGGGCGATGATCCTGAACGTGGTGCGGATCACCTGATGGCGCCGCCTCACGTCCGTGAGCCTCCGGCCGATCTTGAGGCCGGTGCGCCCGTGCTGGAGCTGCATGTCCCAGCGGTAGGAGCGCCCGCCGGCCACCATCTCGGCCAGGGGTACGTCGAAGGTGAACGCATCGCCCTCCCATTCCAGGGGGGCGGCCTGGACCACCGTGCCGCCGCCGCGGCGGACGGCCTGGGCGGTGTAGGCGGAGGTCGGTCCCTGGCGGGCGATGAGCCGGCCGTGGACGACGATGCGGTCCCAGCGGAGGTCGAAGCGGTCGAGTTCGGCCTGGTGCACGGGGGCGCGCACCTTCAGGACGGCGAAGCCGTCGACCGAGCGCATGATCCGGAAGTGGGCGCCGCTGTCGGGCGAGGGCGAGACCGGGGCCGTCGGGCCGTCGGTGGCGGGGAGGGTCACGGCGCCGACCCCGGCGCGCACCTCGCGCCCGTCGGCGCCGGTGAGCACCACGCCGATGCGCCAGAGGCCGCCCGAGAGGGCCACGCCGGCGCGGCCGGGGCCGTGGTCGCCGGGGCTGTCGGGGAGGTCGGAGCGGTCCGTGTACCGCAGGGCCGTGGTGGCGGTGAGGAGGCGGGTGCCGTCGCCCTGGGGCTCCACGTCGAGGTCGAGCCGGTGGTGGCGGCCGCCGCGGACGAACTCCACGCGGGCGGCGGTGACGTCGACGGCCGCGGGGGCGAGGAGGGCGACGTTCAGCGTCCGTCCGCCGAGGACGGAGAGGTGGACGGCCTTGAGGGCGGGGCGGGGGCGGATCCCGCTGGCGAAGGCGGGGGCCGTGTGGAGGCGCTCGACCCGGCGGCGCATCCGGACGGCGACCCGGCGGGCTCGGTTGGCGGCACCCACCGCATAGGGCAGCAGTGAGTCACTCACGACGAATCCCGCGCTTCCACTCTGGACTGACAGTCAGCGCCACATAGTGTCAAGGGGGCAGAACCATTGGCAAGTCACGCCTCGGCGATCACCGCGTGACCGCAATCACGTCCCCAAGTGAACCCCTCATGGCTTTTTCACCCTCTTCCTCAAGGGATCCTTGCCATGGACCACACAGGAAGCAACGGGGAGAAATGGGACGCTGGAGCTCGTTCGCCGACGTCACGCTGTCACGACGCACACTGCTGGCCTCGACCGCCGCCGCCACGGTGGCCGGAGTCGTCAGCGGCTGCGGGAGCACGACACCGTCGGCCCCGCACATCCCGGCCCAGGCGACCGGTGACGCCGGGGGCCGCACGCCGGTCCGCCGGCTCGCCACCGCCGAGACCCGGGAGGGCTTCGCGGCGGCCGGCGCGCCCGCGGTCGTGCAGATCGTGGCGCACCCGGACGACGACCTGTTCTTCATGAACCCCGACGTCGTGCAGAACCTCTCCGCGGGCATCCCCGTGACCTCCGTGTACGTGACGGACGGCGGCTCCTTCGGGGTGAACGGCATACCGGGCCGACCGACGCCGGAACCGGACATACCGGCCTACATATCCTCCCGCCAGCAGGGCCTTCGCCAGGCGTACGCCCTCATGCTGGGAGCCCGGCTCTTCACCCCGTGGGAACGCTCCGTGCTTCCCCTGCCGGGCGGCCGGACCGCCGAGGTCAACCGGCTCGAATACGGCGGCCGGACCGCCGAGCTGATCTTCCTCAACCTGCGGATGCACGCCAAGAACGGCGCCCGGACCGTCAATCTGACGCGACTGTGGAGCACCCCCGGCGTGACGCTCCCCACCCAGCCGGCGCCCGAGTCCACGGTGCAGCAGAAGTACACGTACACCCGCAAGGACCTCATCGAGACGCTCGTCTTCCTGCTGTCCCGGCGCAAGCCCACCCTGGTCCGCACCCTCGACCCGGACCCGGACACCCAGCTGCACGACGAGCGCCATCCGCGCGGCAGCGACCAGCACGGCTTCTCCGACCACCCGGACCACACCGCGGCGGGGCTCTTCGCCTGGCGCGCGCTCGCCGAGTGGGGCGGCCGGACCGGACGGGGCACCCAGGCGCCCGCCTTCCAGACGGAGTCCTTCCGCGGCTACTACAACCAGCGCTGGCCCAAGAACCTGCCGCCGGCGACCGTCGCGCTGAAGGCGCTGTACCTCAACGCCTACGGCGGCGACCCCTCGTGGGAGTGCGGCAACACGTCCGGCTGCGGCGACTACGCCTTCGGCCAGGACGCGGTCCTGAGGTCCATGAAGGGGTGGGCGCGCTCCACCCACCGGCGCTACCCCAACTCCGGCCCCAAGGCGGTCGCCGGGGCCGGCGGCGCGCTGACCGTGTACGGCGTCCTCGGCACCCGGCTGGCGCGCTGGACCGGTGACCTCTCCGGCCGGCAGAGCCCGCCCGAGGACCTCGCCGGCGGCCCGCTCGCCCCCTCCATATCCGTGGTGCGGACGAAGGACGGCAGGGACCTGGTCTTCGCCCTGCGCTTCTCCGCCCTGGAGGGCACCGCCGGGGCGAACCGGCGCGAGATCGTGATGCTGCGTCAGCGGAGCGCGGGGGGAGCCTTCGAGAGCTCCTGGGTCAGCCTCGGCTCCCCCGAGAGCAGGCCGTGGCGGACCCGGCTGACGGGCCCGCCGACGGCGGTCCTCGGCTCCGACGGGCGGGTGCACGTCTTCGCGCGCAACGGCGCCAAGAGCGTCAGCAGCCGGATCCTCGGGACCGACGGCGAGTGGTCCCCCTGGGTGACCCTGCCGGCCGGGCGCATACAGGAGGGGCTGTCGGCGACGGTCGACGGACGCGGCCTCATCCACCTCTTCGGCACCTCCGCCAACTGGGTCGAGCACTGGAGCCAGCGCACCCCGACCGGGGAGCTGCGCAAGGGCACCCGCCGCTTCGCCCACCAGCCCGGCGACGTCCCGGACGCGATCACCGCGCCGGACGGCTCGGTGCTCCTCGGCTACCGGAGCGTCGCCAGCGACGAGGTCATCATCGAGCGGCTGGCCGCCGGCCGCGCCAAGCGGTGGACCACCGTCGCGAAGCCGCAGATGGCCGGGTACGGCCGGGTGAGCCTGGTCGACGGCCGTACCGCCTCCTCGGGCAACGGCGTCATGGCCGTCCCCGCCGGCATCAGGGAGGACCTGGCGTACGAGATCTCCGGCGGCCACACCTCCGCGGTGGGCACCCGCACCCCGATGCTCACGGTCGGCACGGCGGCGGCCCTCACGGTCGGCACCGACACCCCGGTCTCCGTGACGATGGGCCTGGACGGCGCCCCCCGCATCACCCGGCTCCGCGACATCCGCACCAGCTGACGCCCCTCCCCCGCACAGCGAGGAACCCCCGCCCGGCCTGGCCGAGCGGGGGTTCCCGTCGTTCGTAGGACTCCCGGCGGAACGGGCTCCGCGCCCGCTCCGCCCGGAGCCCCGCCCGCTAGAACGGGTTGAACTCGTCGTACTCGCGCTCCGCGTCGTCGCGCTCCGCGTCGCGGTCGCGGCGGCGCTGGGCGGCGGGGCGGGGGGCCTCCAGGCGGTGGTCCTCGCCACGGCGGCCGAGCATCTCGGCGCCGGCCGTGAGGGTGGGCTCCCAGTCGAAGACGACCGCGTTCTCCTCGGAGCCGATGGCGACGCCGTCACCGGCGCGGGCGCCGGCCTTGAGGAGGGCGTCCTCGACGCCGAGGCGGTTGAGGCGGTCCGCGAGGTAGCCGACGGCCTCGTCGTTGTTGAAGTCGGTCTGGCGCACCCAGCGCTCCGGCTTGTCGCCGCGCACCCGGTACACCTCCTCCTGCTCGTCGAAGGTGACGGTGAAGCCGGCGTCGTCGACGGCCTTCGGGCGGATGACGATGCGGGTCGCCTCCTCCTTCGGCTTCGCGGCGCGGGCCTTCCCGACGATGTCGGCGAGGGCGAAGGAGAGCTCCTTCAGGCCGGTGCGGGCGACCGCGGAGACCTCGAGGACGCGGTAGCCGCGCTCCTCCAGGTCCGGGCGGATCATGTCCGCGAGGTCCTGGCCGTCCGGGATGTCGATCTTGTTGAGGACGACGACGCGCGGACGGTCGTCGAGGCCGCCGTACTGCTTCAGCTCCTCCTCGATGACGTCGAGGTCGCTGAGCGGGTCGCGGTCGGACTCCAGCGTCGCCGTGTCGAGGACGTGGACGAGGACCGAGCAGCGCTCGACGTGGCGCAGGAACTCCAGGCCGAGGCCGCGGCCCTGGCTGGCGCCGGGGATGAGGCCGGGGACGTCGGCGATGGTGTAGACGGTCGAACCGGCCGTCACCACGCCGAGGTTCGGGACCAGGGTCGTGAAGGGGTAGTCCGCGATCTTCGGCTTGGCGGCCGAGAGGACGGAGATCAGCGAGGACTTGCCGGCGCTGGGGTAGCCGACGAGCGCCACGTCCGCGACGGTCTTCAGCTCCAGGACGATGTCCCGCGCCTCACCCGGCTCGCCGAGCAGCGCGAAGCCGGGGGCCTTGCGGCGCGCGGAGGACAGCGCCGCGTTGCCGAGGCCGCCGCGGCCGCCCTGGCCCGCCACGAAGGTGGTGCCCTGGCCGACGAGGTCGGCGAGGACCTCGCCGTCCTTGTCGAGGACGACGGTGCCGTCGGGCACGTACAGGACGAGGTCCTGGCCGTCCTTGCCGGAGCGGTTGTCGCCGGCGCCGGGCTGGCCGTTGGTCGCCTTGCGGTGCGGCGAGTGGTGGTACTCGAGCAGGGTGGTGATCGACTGGTCGACGACCAGGGTCACGTCGCCGCCACGGCCGCCGTTGCCGCCGTCGGGACCGCCGAGCGGCTTGAACTTCTCCCGATGGACGGAGGCGCAGCCGTGGCCCCCGTTACCCGCGGCGACGTGCAGCTCGACGCGGTCCACGAAGGTGGTCATGGTTCTGTGCCTCCAGAAAAGCTATGTACGGGATTGTCTATCTAGTAACACGCGAAAGGCGGACCCGCTTCCCTGCCGGGAAGTGAGGTCCGCCTCCGCAAAGCGTCCGATCAGGCGACCGGAACGATGTTCACGACCTTGCGGCCACGGAAGGTGCCGAACTGCACCGAACCGGCCTGCAGGGCGAACAGCGTGTCGTCGCCACCGCGACCGACACCCGAGCCCGGGTGGAAGTGGGTGCCGCGCTGGCGGACCAGGATCTCACCCGCGTTGACGACCTGACCGCCGAAGCGCTTCACGCCGAGCCGCTGGGCGTTGGAATCGCGACCGTTCCGGGTGGACGATGCGCCCTTCTTGTGTGCCATTGCTCAGTCCCTCTTTACTTCGCGGCCGTCGGGATGGACGTGACCTTGATCGCCGTGTACTGCTGACGGTGACCCTGGCGACGGCGGTAGCCGGTCTTGTTCTTGTAGCGCAGGATGTCGATCTTGGCGCCCTTGGTGTGGTCCACGACCTCGGCCTGCACCTTGATGCCCGCCAGGACCCACGGGTCGCTGGTCACGGCGTCGCCGTCGACGACGAGCAGGGTCGAGAGCTCGACCGTGTCGCCGGGCTTGGCGGTGGAAATCTTGTCAACCTCAACGATGTCGCCGACAGCAACCTTGTGCTGGCGACCACCGCTGCGCACGATGGCGTACACGCGGATCTCTCTCTCACTCGGTAATGGGGACCTCTGACGCCAGCCGCCCACGCGCGGGCCCGGGGGCCCACGGCGAACCGGATCGGACGAGCGGCCTCTCCCGCCGGGCGGGAGGGGGGTGCTCAGAGGCGCGGCGCGTCAGAGACACGCCGACGGTCTAGGTTACGGGCGCCTGCCACAGAGGGTCAAATTCGCCCGTGCGGGTGCGGACCGCCCCGGTGGCACCCCCCGGAAGGGGCGCCACCGGGGCGGGACCGGCTCAGTCCTGGGCCGGGGCCGCGGTCTTCTCGGCCGCCTTCTTGGCCGGGGCCTTCTTGGCGGTCGTCTTCTTCGCCACCGTCTTCTTGGCCGCCGTCTTCTTGGTGGCGGCCTTCTTGGCGGTGGCCTTCTTCGCGGTCTTCCGGGCGGCCTTCTTGGCCGCCGGGGCGGCCTCGGACTCCTCGGCGACCTGCTCCGCGACCGGCTCGGCGTCCGCGACGGGCTCCTCGACCGGGGCGGCCGCGGCCACCACGATCTCGGTGGCCTCGGCGCCGGCGGGGGCACCGGCCGGGGCCGTGGCCTTGCGGACCACCCGGCGGCGGGCACGCGGCGCGGCGGCCACGGGGGCCTCCTCGACGACGGGCTCGACGACCGGCTCGGGCGCGGCCTCGACGACCGGCTCCGGCGCCGGTACGGCCTCCGGCTCCGGGGTCGCGACGACGACCTCGGCCTCGGCGGCCTGCTCGCCGGTCGCGACGACCGGGGAGGTGGCGCGACGGGTGGCGCGACGACGGGCCCGCGGGGCGGGGGCCGCCTCGACGGTCTCCTCGACGACCTCGACGACCGGCTCGGGCGCGGCCTCGACGACCGGCTCCGGCTCCGCGGACGCGGACGGGGCCGGGGCCGGGGCCGGCGCGGCGGCCGGGGTCACCGGCGCGGTCGCCCTGCGGGTGGCGCGGCG
>NZ_BNBS01000068.1:563-45770 GCF_014656075.1 Streptomyces hydrogenans | reverse complement strand
GCCGGGGGCCCCGGGGGCTCCGGCGGTGCCGGGCCCGTCGTCGCCGGGCGCGGCGGAGGCGACGGGCGCCTGGTGGAGGGCGAGCAGCGCCGCCGCGGAGGCCGCCGCGAGCGAGCCGGCTGTCCAAAATCGGATCATCGACATCGCCGCAGGCTAGGTCGGTCTCCGGGGGCCCGGCCCCGTGCCGCGCGGAACACTGTTCACTTCCCACCCGGTCGGAGGCACCCGTCTCCCGCGCTCCTCCGCACGCGCCGGCGGCAAGTTGCCCGGCCTCCACGCGTGACCCCGCCCGCGCCTGACCCGTTGAACTCGGCATGAGACGCCCGGGAAAGGCCCGGGGCCCGTCCGTACCGACTCCAGGGAGCCCTCCGTGCCGCGCATGCTCGACGTCAGCGAGGACGTACGCGCCGAGATCGGCGACGAAGAAGCCGACCGGCTGCTCGCCGGCGACAACGCCCCGGGCAGCTACGACTGCACCTCCTGCCGCACGCCGGGCGACTCCGAGCAGGAGCGGACCAGCACGGTGCTGTTCGTCGGCGAGGAGACCGCGGTCCTCGCGTTCGCCCACGCCAGCTGCATCCCGTCGCAGGTCGTCCGGGTCGCCGAGGACCAGCTCCAGGGCGCCGTCGCCTCCATCACGGCCGCCGACGCCGCCGACGCGCTCACGGCCGCCCACCCCGAGCAGGCCGTGCTCGGCGTCACCAGCGGGCTCGTCCTGATCGACGGCGAGCTGCACCCGGCGCTGGTCGTGGAGCCGACCGCGCCGGTCGCCCGGCCCGGTTCCGACCGGCTCACCGACGAGTTCCTGCCGCTCCTCGCCGAGCAGGGCTTCCACCGGGTCGACGACCTGAACACCCGCCCGGCCGCGCTGCCCGGCTGGTCGGTCCTGGTCGCCATGGGCCAGCTGCACTCGGTGCTCCAGCCCGGCGCGGGCGGCGCGGGCCAGACCGCCTGGTGGCAGGCGCACCAGCCGCTCCAGGTCACCGAGGGCTGGCGCGCGGCGGCCAACAAGTCGCACACGGTGCTGGTCTTCGCCGCCCCGGTCGGCTCCATCGGCCAGCAGCCGCGCGAGGACCTGCTGCGCGACGCCCTGGAGAAGGCCGCGGCGAACGGGCGCCTGGTCGCCGCGGCGATGCCGCTGGCCGGGACCTGATGGACGGCGGGCGTCCGGGGATAGGGCCGGCGCGCGGGCCGCGGGTCCCGACCGTGCCCCGTCCCCGGCGGGCCCCTCTTTCGGAGAGCCGCCCGCATCCGACGGACGGCGGGGTCGTTGGCACCTACGTGCACCCATACGACCCCTCCCCCCAGCCGTATCCGAGTCCGATCCCCGCGATGCGCCCGGCGCAGGACGGACCGGCGGGATTCTCGGCGACGCCGATCTTCGATGCCCTGTACTCGGAGTACCGCCGGTCGTTCCGCACGCTTCCGGGAGACCGCAGCGGCGAGGAGCAGCTGGCGTTCCGGGCCTTCGGCACGGCGAGGAGCACGGGCCTCTCGGGATTCTCGGGGGTCCACGGCCAGCCGTACGCGGCGTACCCGCCGGCCTGGCCGGCGCAGCAGCACCACCCTCCGCAGGCGGCGCTGCCGCCGGGGCCGCGCAGAAGCCCCTGAGCGGGTCGGAGAACGGCCGAGGGCCGGAGTCGTGTCGGCACGACTCCGGCCCTCGGCCGTGTTCCGGGCGCGGGGTCTGCCCCGCGCGGGGTCACTTCTTCTTGCCGCGCTTCTCGCGCACGCGGACCGAGATGTGGATCGGGGTGCCCTCGAAGCCGAACTCCTCGCGCAGCCGGCGCTCGATGAAGCGGCGGTAGCCGGCCTCCAGGAAGCCGGAGGCGAAGAGCACGAAGCGCGGCGGCTTGGTGCCCGCCTGGGTGCCGAAGAGGATGCGGGGCTGCTTGCCGCCGCGGATCGGGTGCGGGTGGGCCGCGACCAGCTCGCCGAGGAAGGCGTTGAGCCGGCCGGTGGGGACGCGGGTCTCCCAGCCGGCGAGGGCGGTCTCGATCGCCGGGACCAGCTTCTCCATGTGGCGGCCGGTCTTGGCGGAGACGTTGACCCGGGGCGCCCAGGCGACCTGCTGCATCTCCGTCTCGATCTCGCGCTCCAGGTAGTAACGGCGCTCCTCGTCGAGCTCGTCCCACTTGTTGTACGCGATGACGATGGCGCGGCCGGACTCGACGGCCATCGTGATGATCCGCTGGTCCTGCACCGAGATGTTGTCGGTGGTGTCGATCAGGATGACCGCGACCTCGGCCTTCTCGACGGCGGCGGCCGTGCGGAGGGAGGCGTAGTAGTCGGCGCCGGCCTGGAGGTGGACCTTCTTGCGGATGCCGGCGGTGTCGACGAACTTCCAGGTCTGCCCGCCGAGCACGATCAGCTCGTCGACCGGGTCGCGGGTGGTGCCGGCCAGCTCGTTGACGACCACGCGGTCCTCGCCGGCCACCTTGTTGAGCAGGGAGGACTTGCCGACGTTGGGGCGGCCGATGAGGGCGATGCGGCGGGGGCCGCCGACGGCGTTGCCGAAGCGCTGCTCGGGGGCCTCGGGCAGCTTCTTCAGGACCTCGTCGAGGAGGTCGCCGGTGCCGCGGCCGTGCAGCGAGGAGACGGGGAACGGCTCGCCGAGGCCCAGCGACCAGAGCATGGCCGCGTCGGCCTCGCCGGACTGGCCGTCGACCTTGTTGGCGGCGAGGACGACCGGCTTGCCCGCGCGGCGGAGCAGCCGGACGACGGCCTCGTCGGTGTCGGTGGCGCCCACGGTGGCGTCCACGACGAAGAGGCAGGCGTCGGCGGCCTCGATGGCGTACTCCGCCTGGGTGGCGACGGAGGCGTCGATGCCGAGGACGTCCTGCTCCCAGCCGCCGGTGTCGACGACCTTGAAGCGGCGGCCCGCCCACTCGGCCTCGTAGGTGACGCGGTCGCGGGTGACGCCCGGCTTGTCCTCGACGACCGCCTCGCGGCGGCCGATGATGCGGTTCACCAGGGTCGACTTGCCGACGTTCGGGCGGCCGACGACGGCGAGGACGGGGAGCGGGCCGTGGCCGGCCTCCTCGATCGCCTCCTCGACGGCCTCGACGTCGAAGCCCTCTTCCGCGGCGAGCTCCATGAACTCCGCGTACTCGGCGTCGCCAAGTGCCCCGTGGTCGTGCTGGTCGTTCATGAAGTCCGTTCCTTGATCATTCGTGGTCGGTGGTCCCGGCGGCCGGAGCCGCGGGCCCACTACTGAGAGTGTCGCTCAGCGCCCGGTGAGGCGCCTGGCGTTTTTCAGGTGGTCGGTGAGGTGCTCCTGGATGCGGAGCGTGGCCTCGTCCAGTGCCTTGCGGGTACGCCGCCCGCTGCCGTCCCCGGCCTCGAAGGCGTCGCCGAAGACGACGTCCACCCGGCTGCGCAGGGCCGGCAGCCCCTTCACCAGCCGTCCGGGCCGCTCGGTGCTGCCCAGCACCGCGACCGGCACGATCGGGGCGCCGCTGCGGACGGCGAAGTAGGCCAGGCCGGCGCGGAGCGAGGCGAAGTCGCCCTCGCCGCGGGTCCCCTCGGGGAAGATCCCGAGGACACCGCCCTGCTCCAGCACGCCGAGCGCGTTGCCGATCGCCTTGCGGTCGGTGGAGTCCCGGTCGACCTTGAGCTGGCCGATGCCCTCCAGGAAGCCGCCCAGCGGCCCGACGAACGCCTCCTTCTTGATGAGGAAGTGCACGGGGCGCGGGGCGGTGCCCATGAGCATGGGGCCGTCTATGTTGTGCGCGTGGTTGACGGCGAGGATGACGGGACCGGAGGCCGGTACCCGCCAGGCGCCGAGGACGCGCGGCTTCCAGAAGCCGTACATCAGCCCGATGCCGATGCGACGGCCGACGGCGGCGCCCTTCGCCGAGGGCTGGGTCACTTCGCGGCCGCCCGCTTCTCCTCGACGAGGGTGACGACGCACTCGATGACCTGGTCGAGGGTGAGCTCGGTCGTGTCGACCTCGACCGCGTCCCCGGCCTTGGCGAGCGGGGAGGTCTTGCGGCTGGAGTCCGCCGCGTCCCGCTTGACCAGGGCCTCCTGCGTGGCCCGCACGTCGACGCCCTTCAGCTCGCCGGAGCGGCGGGCGGCGCGGGCCTCGGGCGAGGCGGTGAGGAAGACCTTGAGGTCGGCGTCGGGAAGGACGGTCGTGCCGATGTCCCGGCCCTCGACGACGATGCCGCGGTCGGCCTCGCGGGCGATGCCGCGCTGGAGCTCGGTGATCAGCGCGCGGACCTCGGGGACGGCGCTGACCGCGCTGACCCGGGAGGTGACCTCCTCGGTCCGGATCGGACCGGAGGCGTCGACGCCGTCGACGGTGATCGTCGGGCGGGACGGGTCGGTGCCGGAGACGATGACGGGCTTGCCGGCGGCGTTCGCCACGGCGTCCGCGTCGGTCACGTCCACCCCGTTGCCGATCATCCACCAGGTGATCGCCCGGTACTGGGCCCCGGTGTCCAGGTAGTGCAGGCCCAGCTTGGCGGCGACCGCCTTCGAGGTGCTCGACTTGCCCGTGCCGGAGGGGCCGTCGATGGCGACGATCACGGATTCCACGGTGAGGGGGCCTTCCTGGGGTGGGTGGCGGTCCCGGCGGCAGCCCGGAACCCCTACAAGGTTACCGAGTCCCCCGCACCGCCCTCTCCCTCCGCCCCCGCGCCCGGCACCGGCGCCCGCCCGCCGGGGCTCAGGGGGTGCGCAGGGACCAGCCCTGGGACTGCAGCGAGTGGGAGAGGGCGGGAGCGGCCTTGGGGTCGACCATGAGCTGGACCAGGCCCGCCTGCTGCCCGGTCGCGTGCTCGATCCGCACGTCCTCGATGTTCACCCCGGCCCGCCCGGCGTCCGCGAAGATCCGCGCCAGCTCGCCGGGCTTGTCGCTGATGAGGACCGCGACCGTCTCGTAGGCCGTCGGCGCCGCCCCGTGCTTGCCGGGCACCCGCGCGCGCCCCGCGTTCCCGCGGCGCAGCACGTCCTCGACGCCCGCCGCCCCGTCCCGCCGCCGCTCCTCGTCCGGCGACTGCAGCGCCCGCAGCGCCCGTACCGTCTCGTCGAGGTCGGCGGCGACGCCGGAGAGGACGTCGGCGACGGGCCCCGGGTTGGCGGAGAGGATCTCGATCCACATCCGCGGGTCGGACGCGGCGATCCGCGTGACGTCCCGTATCCCCTGCCCGCAGAGCCGTACGGCCGACTCCTCCGCCTCCTCGAGCCGCGCCGCGACCAGGGAGGAGACGAGCTGGGGGGTGTGGGAGACGAGGGCGACGGCGCGGTCGTGGGCGTCGGCGTCCATGACGACGGGCACGGCCCGGCAGAAGGCGACGAGCTCCAGCGCGAGGTTGAGGACCTCGGTGTCGGTGTCCCTGGTCGGGGTGAGCACCCAGGGCCGGCCCTCGAAGAGGTCGGCGGTGGCCGCGAGCGGGCCCGAGCGCTCCTTGCCGGACATGGGGTGGGTGCCGATGTACGGGGTGAGGTCGAGGCCCAGCGCCTGGAGTTCCCGCCGGGGGCCGCCCTTGACGCTGGCGACGTCGAGGTAGGCGCGGGCGGTCCCCGCGCCCATCGCCTCGGCGAGGGTGGCGGCGACGTGGGCCGGCGGTACGGCGACGACGGCCAGGTCGACGGTGCCCTCGGGCTCCGTGTCGGTGCCCGCGCCGAGCGACGCGGCGGTCCGGGCGCTCGCCGGGTCGTGGTCGCGCAGGTGGACCGTGACGCCCCGGCCGGCGAGGGCGAGTGCGGCGGAGGTGCCGATCAGTCCGGTTCCGATGACGAGCGCTGTTCTCACGGGGCGGTGTCCTTGGGGGCGCGGGGCGGAGAGGCCCCAGCCTAGTCAGCCGCCGGGGGCGTCCGCGCCCGTGCCCGTCCCGCGAGACGCGGGACGGGCACGGTTCCGGGGAGGCGTCCGGGCGCGTCAGAGCTTCTGCGCGCGGATGATGTCCTCCAGCGACCCGCCCTGCGGGAGCGTGCCGCCCGGGGTCAGCTTGTCCACGGCCTGCGGCAGCGACTGCGCGATCTCGTCGGCGGCCTGCTGCGGGCTGACGCCGGCGTCCCGCGCGACCTGCTGGAGGGTCTCGTCGGGGAGGGCCTGGGCGATCTGGGCGCCGTCGACGGGCTTGTTGTCGCCGGTGCCGATCCAGGACTGGGCCTGGTCGGCGAGGCCGGACCTGGTGAGCATGTCGAGGAGCCCGCCGAGCGGGTTCTGCCCGCCGCCCGCGCCGCCGCTCCCCTGGCCGCCGCCCGCGAGGGCGCCGAGCAGGGAGCCCAGGATGCCGCCGGCGCCGCCGGATCCGCCCTGTCCCGCGCCTCCGCCGCCGAGCAGGGAGCCGAGGAGACTGCCGAGATCGTTGCCCGCCATGGGTTCTGCCTTTCGTCCGGTGAACAGCCCCGATCGTCTCAATCTCACTCATACCGCCCCATTCCGCCACCCGGTGTAAGGGCCGGCCCGCGAGCGGGTAGAAAGGGCGGATGCTGCTCCATGTCATCCCCTTCGACGAGTGGGCCGACTGGTCCGCCGACCCCGGTCGCCCCTACGCCCCGCCGTCGCTCTCCGCCGAGGGCTTCGTGCACTGCTCGGCGGACGAGCCGTCCGCTCTGGCGGTCGCCGACGCCCACTACCGGGACGCGCCGGGCCCGCTGCTCGTGCTGGTGATCGACGAGTCCCTGCTCACCGGGGAGGTCCGCTGGGAGGGGTCGGAGGACCGGCTCTTCCCGCACGTGTACGGGCCGGTCGAGCGGGCCGCGGTGACCGCCGTCCTGGAGGTGCTGCGGGACACGGACGGCCGTGCGGGGGAGTTGGTGCCCTGGGTGTAGCCCGGGCCCGGCGTGTTGCGGGGGCGGCGGCGCGGACGGCGGGAAGCTGGCCCGTATGACTTCACGGACGACACCCCGCCGAACGGTCCTGCTCGCCACGGCGGCCCTGACCACGGCGACCGCCGCGACGACCACCGGCTGCGGCTCGGACGACGGCGGGGGCGGCGGCACGGAGTCGAGCGCCCCGGCCTCCGCCGAACCCAGCTCCGCGCCGGGGACGGCCGGCGGCACCCCGCTCACCGCCACCTCGGAGATCCCGGTGGGCGGCGGCACGGTCTTCAAGGACCGGAAGGTGGTCGTCACCCAGCCGACCGAGGGCGAGTTCAAGGCGTTCTCGGCGGTCTGCACCCACCAGGGCTGTCTGGTGGACAAGGTCGCGGACGGCACCATCGACTGCCCCTGCCACGGCTCGAAGTACCGCATCGCCGACGGCTCGGTGGCGGCCGGTCCGGCGCCCCGCCCGCTGCCCGCGGAGGAGATCACCGTCTCCGGGGGGACGATCACCCTCGCGTAGCCTGGCCGCCATGGACATGTCCCCCGAGGCCCTCGTGCGCGAGCACACCGTCTACGCCTGTGTGATGGGCTCGCGCGCCTTCGGCCTGGCCACCGAGGACAGCGACACCGACGTCCGGGGCGTCTACCTCGCCCCCACCCCGCTCTTCTGGCACTTCGACAAGCCCCCGGCGCACGTGGAGGGACCGGCCCCGGAGCAGTTCAGCTGGGAGCTGGAACGCTTCTGCGAACTGGCCCTGCGCAACAACCCGAACGTCCTGGAGTGCCTCCACTCCCCGCTCGTCACCCACACCACCGAATGGGGCCGCGCACTCCTCGACCTGCGCGGCGCCTTCCTCTCCCGCCAGGCCCACGGCACCTTCGTGCGCTACGCGGGCGGCCAGCGCCGCAAGCTGGAGGCCGACGTCCGCCAGTACGGGCGTCCGCGCTGGAAGCACGCCATGCACCTGCTGCGGCTGCTGGGCAGCTGCCGGGACCTGCTGCGCACCGGCGAGCTGCGGATCGACGTGGGCGGGGACCGGGAGCGGCTGCTCGCCGTCAAGCGCGGCGAGGTCCCGTGGCCCGAGGTCGAGAGCTGGATGAACCGCCTCCAGGACGAGGCCGACACCGCCCTCGACAGCAGCCCGCTGCCCGCCGCCCCGGACCACGCGCGCGTGCAGGACCTGCTGGCCCGCGCCCGCCGCGCGTCAGCCCTCCAGGTGCTCTAGCCGGAGCCGTACGACCAGGTCGTGGAGGGCGTCACCGGCGCGGACCGCGTCCGGGAGGCCCGACGCCTCCTGGGCGGCGTCGAGCACCCCGTGCAGGACCTCCACCTCGGCCCGTACGTCCTCCGGCACGACCGCGGCGGCGCCGTGCTCGGCGGCCGTCTTCGCGGCGACCAGGCCGGGGATCCGGGCCGGGGCCTCCGGCACCTCCTCCACGAGGGTCGGCAGGTGGGCCTGGACCTCGCCGGAGCGCATCAGGTGGATGCCGGTGAGCAGCGCCCGGTAGGTGTAGAGCAGCGGCTTGAGCTCGCCGCTCTTCTCGAAGAGCCGCCACTGGGTCGCGGCGAAGCCCCGGTAGTGGTGGGCGTGGTGGGTGGTGAGCACCCCGGGCACGAGGGCGGTCAGCTCGGCGTGCGCCGGGCTGGTGTGCACGACCAGCGGCGAGGTCAGCTGCTCCAGGACGTAGCCGTTGCGGCGCAGCATCAGCCGGGCGAACTTCCGCAGGTCGTGCGTGACGAGGTCCATCTCGACCCCGTCCCGGTCCCACGTCCGGTCCCGGGTCTCCTCGGGCTCCCGGAGCCCGACCAGCGCCGCGGCGGGCAGCAGGTGGACCCCCCGCAGGTCCACGTCGGAGTCGCGGGACGGGAAGCCGTACAGGTGGGCTCCGGAGACCGTGGCGAAGAGGAGGGGGTCGGGTTCCCCGGCCACCACGGCGGTCAGTTCGGCCTGGTGGGCCTCAAGGGTGAGCGTCATGGGGCCCCAGCCTTCCAGAACCGCCTCACGCGTCCCAGAGGGCCCCGAGTTCCAGCAGCTCGTCCCGGTGCTCGATCCGCGCGGTCCACTCGGCGGGCCAGGCGTCCGCCCCCAGGTGGGCGCCCGCGAAGGCGCCGGCGAGGGCGGCGATCGAGTCGGAGTCGCCGCGCGTGCAGGCCGCCCGGCGCAGGGCGGTCAGCGGCTCGCCGGGGAAGAGCAGGAAGCAGAGCAGCCCGGTGGCGAGCGCCTCCTCCGCGATCCAGCCGTCGCCCGTGTACGTACAGGGGTCGAGCTCCGGGTCGGCGGTGCGCTGCACGGAGTCGAGCCGTTCGAGCACGGCGAGGCACTCGTCCCAGCCGCGCCGGACGAAGTGCCCGGCGTCCGGGTCCTGCGAGCGGGTCCACAGGTCGCCGAGCCAGCGCTCGTGGTACCGGTCCCGGTTCTCGTACGCGTACGAGCGCAGCTGCCCGACGAGCCCGGCCGGGTCGACCCCCTGGGCGAGCAGCCACACGGCCCGCGCGGTGAGGTCGGAGGCGGCGAGCCCGGTGGGGTGCCCGTGGGTGAGCGCGGCCTGGAGCTGGGCGGCGCCGGCCCGCTGCTCGTCGCTCAGCCCGGGGACGAGCCCGATGGGAGCGACGCGCATGTTGGCACCGCAGCCCTTGGACCCGATCTGGCTGGCGTCCTGCCAGCGGCGGTCGCTGTCGAGGAGCCGACAGGCGAGCAGGCAGGTGTTGCCGGGGGCGCGGTTGTTCTCCGGGGAGTGGTACCAGTCGACGTACTCGTCGCGCACGGGCCGGGCGAGCCGGTGCGGGGTGAGCAGGCCGCTCTCCATGGCGGTCCGGACCCCTCGGGCGAAGGCAAGGGTCATCTGGGTGTCGTCGGTGATGTACGCGGTCCCCCGCGTCACCGGCAGCTCCATCTCCCGCCAGGGCCCGCACTTCGCGAGGATCGCGGGCACGTCGTTGAACTCGGTCGGGAAACCCAGCGCGTCCCCCAGCGCCAGCCCCATCAGCGTCCCCGTGGCAGCCTGCTTGTTCATGCGGATCGTCCTTCCGGTCGGAGCAGCGGCGGGTGGAGGGCGGTGGCCCCTCCCGCCCGGTAGAGCGCGGCCGGTTTCCCCCGTCCGCCGGTGCGGCGCGGCGGTCCCTCCACGGCCTCGACGAAGCCGGGGGTGGTGAGGACCTTGCGCCGGAAGTTGGGGCGGTCCAGCGGGACGCCCCAGACCGTCTCGTAGACCTCCCGCAGCTCGCCGAGGGTGAACTCGGGCGGGCAGAAGGCGGTGGCGAGGCAGGTGTACTCCAGCTTGGCGCCGACCCGCTCGCGGGCGTCGGCGAGGATCAGGTCGTGGTCGAAGGCGAGCGCCGGCACCTCGTCGTAGGGCAGCCAGCGGGCCTCCGCCGCGTCGCCGCCGCCGCGCGGTTCGGGCAGGTCGGGGACGAGGGCGGTGTACGCGACGGAGACGACCCGCATCCTCGGGTCGCGGTCCGGTTCGGTGTAGGTGCGGAGCTGTTCGAGGTGGAGTCCGGCGACGACGGCCCCGGGCAGCCCGGTCTCCTCGGCGAGTTCGCGGCGGGCGGCGGTGCCGGCGGACTCGCGGGGCAGCACGAAGCCGCCGGGGAGCGCCCAGGCCCCGGCGTACGGCTCCTGGCCGCGCTGGACGAGGAGGACGTGCAGCCGGCCGCCGCGGACGGTGAGGACGGCGAGGTCGACGGTGACGGCGAAGGGCTCGAAGGCCCGGGGGTCGTACCCCTCGGGGCGGGTGGTCATCTGCGCTCCGGGAGGGGGTCGGTGAGGTGCGGGCCCTCGGCGAGCAGCGCGTCCACGGCGGCGACGGCGGCGGCCAGGCGCTCCTCGTGGGGGCCGGTGAGGACGACGGTGCGGCGGCCGCTGTGGGCGAGCTGGGCGAGGAAGCGGGCGGTCATCCAGGGGCGGAGGTGTTCGCCGTCGCGCAGTCCGTCGTCCTCGAAGTCGACGCCCCGGTGGTCGGTGAGCAGCCAGAGGTGCTGCCGGCCGCGGGCGGCGATCTCGCCGGTGGCGGCGCTGGTGGTGCCCAGGTAGCGCTCGTGCCAGATGGTGGTGGCGAAGGCGTCGGTGTCGCAGAAGAGGACGGGCGAGCCGGCCCGGGCCGCCTCCTCCTCCAGCTCGGCCTGGCGCTGGGCGATGACGGGGAAGTCGGCGGTGTGGAAGGCGACCTCGGACCAGTCCGCGCCGGGGCGGACGGCCCGCAGCTCGGCGAGCTTGAGTTCGCTGTACTCGCGGCCGTACTCGGGGACGTAGCGGGTGCGGGCCCAGATCCCGCCGCGCCGCCGGTAGTGGTCGGCGAGGGCGAGGGCCATGGTGGTGGTGCCGGTGGACTCGGCGCCGAGGACGACGATCCGGCGGGTGAGGGCGGCCCGGACGGGTGCCTCCAGGTGGTCCCAGGTGCCGGCCGGGTCGGCGCGGACGGCGGTGCCGGAGACGGGGAAGGCGGTGCGGTCGGGGTCGACGAGGACGGACGCGGCGCCGAAGCGCCGGGCGAGCTCCTCGCCGTACGGCTCCGAGGTGAAGACGGCGTCGACGGGTTCGGGGACGGCGGCCCGGAAGACCGCCATGTGGGCGTCCCAGACGGCGGGGTCGGTGAGGTCGACGGGGATGTCGTCGACGGCGCCGACGACGAGGGCGTCGGGGTGGACCTCGCGCATCCAGGCGACCCGGTCCTCCAGCGGCAGGGACTCGACGGAGGAGGCGCAGACGAGGACGGTGACGCGCTCGCAGGCGGCGAGGGCGGTGCGGACGAGGTGGTGGTGGCCGGCGTGCGGCGGATAGAACTTGCCGAGGACGAGCCCGTGGCCGTGGCGGGTGCTCACGCGGTCGCCCCCAGCGGGCGGCGGGCGGTGGCGAGGTCGCGGCTCCAGCCGCGCAGGCCGGCCACGCAGAGGGCCATGAAGCCGACGTACAGCAGCGAGGTCAGGTAGAGCCCCTTGTAGGCGTAGAGGGGCACGTAGACCACGTCGGCGGCGATCCACAGCCACCAGGACTCCAGGCGCTTGCGGCACTGGCCGTAGGTGGCCGCGAGGGAGAGCCCGGTGGTGAGGGCGTCCCAGAAGGGGACGGTGGAGTCGGTGGCCCGGTCCAGGAGGAGGGTGAGGGCGAGGGTCCCCACCGTCCCCGCCGCGAGCAGCCAGGCCCCTTCGGTGCGGGTGGTGCGCCGCACCGGAAGGGCCCCGGCGGAGCCTGGTCCACCCCCGTGGGTCCAGGTCCACCAGCCGTAGGCGGCGAGGACGATGAAGACGATCTGGAGGCCGGCGTCGGCGTAGAGCCCGGCCTGGGTGAAGAGCAGCACGAAGAAGAGGTTGTTGGCGATGCCGACCGGCCAGTTGGCCAGGTGCTGCCGGGCGACGAGCCAGACGCAGAGGGCTCCGGTGCCGAAGCCGAGGACCTCGGTCCAGGCGACCGGGGTGTCCAGCAGCGTGAAGAGGGGCCGCTGGAGGGGTTCGAGTACGTCCGCGAGGCTCACGCCCGCCTCCTTAAGAGTCACTGTGACTATAAAAGGTGGCAGGGGCCGCGCACAAGGCCGGACGACGCGAAGGGGCCCGTATCCGCGACGCGGATACGGGCCCCTTCCGGAAGGAGGCGGGTCCTACAGACCGACTTCCTTCATCAGCATGCCGACCTCGGTGTTGGACAGGCGGCGCAGCCAGCCCGACTTCTGGTCGCCCAGCCCGATCGGGCCGAAGGCGGTGCGGACGAGCTTCTCCACCGGGAAGCCCGCCTCGGCGAGCATCCGGCGCACGATGTGCTTGCGGCCCTCGTGGAGCACGACCTCGACCAGGTAGTTCTTGCCGAGCTGCTCGACCACGCGGAAGTGGTCGGCGCGGGCGTAGCCGTCCTCCAGCTCGATGCCGTCCTTGAGCCGCTTGCCGACCTCGCGGGGCAGCGGGCCGGTGACGGCCGCCAGGTAGGTCTTCTTCACGCCGTACTTCGGGTGGGTGAGACGGTGGGCCAGCTCACCGTGGTTGGTGAGGAGGATGATGCCCTCGGTCTCGGTGTCGAGCCGGCCGACGTGGAAGAGCCGGGTCTCGCGGTTGGTGACGTAGTCGCCCAGGCACTGGCGGCCGTCGGGGTCCTCCATGGTGGAGACGACGCCGGCCGGCTTGTTCAGCGCGAAGAACTGGTACGACTGGGTCGCCACGGAGAGGCCGTCGACCCGGATCTCGTCGCTGTCCTGCACCCGGAGGCCCTGCTCCAGGACGATCTCGCCGTTGACCTCGACGCGGGCCTGCTCGATCAGCTCCTCGCAGGCACGGCGCGAGCCGTAACCGGCGCGGGCCAGCACCTTCTGCAGCCGCTCGCCCTCCTGCTCGGCGCCCGGGAAGGTCTTGGGGGTCTTGACCTGGGGCTTGTTCGCGTACCGCTCCCGATTGCGCTCCTCGGCCCGGGCGTCGTACTCGCGCGAGCGCGCCGGAGCGGCCGCGCGGCCGCCGCCCCGCGACTGCTGCTGCTTCGGGGACTGCTTCGGGCCGCCCTTGGCACCGCCGCGGGCCGCGTCACCGCGGCCCTTGCGGGCGCCGGAGCCGCCCTGGGGGCCGTCGGAGGGCATGCTCACGTCGTAGCTGCGCTCCTCGGGGCGGGCCTTGCGGGGGCGGCCGGCGCTCTGGCCGCGCTCGTCGCGGCCGTTGCCCGCGCCCCGGTAGTTGTTGCCGCGGCCGCCGCTCTTGGCACCACGGCTCCCGCCGTTGCTTCCGCTGTTCCTGCCGCTGCTGCTTCGCATCACGCTTCCGTCGTCTCTTCGTCCACTGGTTCGTCCCTGTCGGGATCGAACGACGGAACGCCTTCCAGGGAGTCCGGCTCGACCGCGTCCGCCTCGGGGAGGAAGGGCGCGAGCTCCGGGAGCTCGTCCAGGCCGCGCAGGCCCATCCGCTCCAGGAAGTAGTTCGTCGTCCTGTACAGGATCGCACCTGTTTCGGGTTCCGCGCCCGCCTCCTCCACGAGACCCCGCTGGAGGAGGGTCCGCATCACGCCGTCGCAGTTGACCCCGCGGACGGCGGAGACCCGGGAACGGCTGACCGGCTGGCGGTACGCGACCACCGCCAGGGTCTCCAGGGCGGCCTGGGTCAGCCGGGCCTGCTGGCCGTCCAGGACGAAGGCCTCGACGGCGGCGGCGTGCGCGGGGCGGGTGTAGTAGCGCCAGCCGCCGGCGACCCGGCGCAGCTCGAAGCCGCGCCCGTCGGCGGTGTACTCGTCGGCCAGCTCGTGCAGGGCGTCGGCGACCTCGCGCGGGGTGCGGTCGAGGACCTTGGCGAGGTGGGCCTCGCCGGCGGGCTCGTCGACGACCATGAGGACGGCTTCGAGGGCGGGCTTGAGGTCGCTCATGCGGACGGGTCCTCCTGGTCGAATTCCTGGGTCACTCGGGTCTCGCCGTCCCCGCCGGTCCAGGAGACCGTGAGCCTGCCCAGCGCGTCCTCCTGGTCGAGGGCGACGGCCTTCTCCCGGTACAGCTCCAGGAGGGCGAGGAAGCGGGCGACGACGGTCAGGGTGTCCCCGGCGGCGTCCTCGACCAGCTCCCGGAAGTCCAGGGTGCCGCGCTCGCGCAGCAGGGCGGCGACGATCCCCGCCTGCTCCCGGACGCTGACCAGCGGGGCGTGGATGTGGTCCACGTAGACCTGCGGCGCGGCCCTGGGCCGCATCGCCTTCACCGCGAGCTTCGCGAGGCCCTCGGCGCCGATCGTGAGGACGACCTCGGGCAGCAGCTCGGCGTGGTGCGGCTCCAGGCCCACGGTCCGGGGGTGGCGCCGACCCTCCGCCTCCCAGCGCTCGGCGAAGATCTCGGCGATCCGCTTGTACGCCCGGTACTGCAGGAGCCGGGCGAAGAGCAGGTCGCGGGCCTCCAGGAGCGCGAGGTCGGCCTCGTCCTCCACCTCGGCGGCGGGCAGCAGCCGGGCGGTCTTGAGGTCGAGCAGGGTGGCGGCGACCACCAGGAACTCGGTGGTCTGGTCGAGGTCCCCGTCCGGCCCGAGCCCGCGCAGATGGGCCATGAACTCGTCGGTGACCTGCGAGAGCGCGACCTCGGTGACGTCGAGCTTGTGCTTGGTGATCAGCTGGAGCAGCAGGTCGAAGGGCCCCTCGAAATTGGCCAGCCGCACGGTGAACCGCCCCCCGGCGACCCCACCACCGGCCGCCGGCGCGTCTCCGGGGGCGCCTTCCGGCTCCTCTGCCGCCGGCGCGCCTCTGGGGACGCCCTCGGGCCCCTCGGACGCCGGCGCGCCTCCAGGGCCCTCGTCAGGCTCGCTCCCGGGCCGCGGTGCGGGGGGCTCGGACGCCGTCGCCGCGGGCTGCGGCTCCGTGGGCTCGGGCTCCGTGGGCTCCGGCTCCGGCTCCGTGGGCGCGGGCTGCGGCTCGGGAGCCCGGGTGGGCCCGGTGGGCGGCTCGGGAGCCGGGGCGGCGGTCGTGGGGGGCTCCTGTCCGGTCCCGGAAACGCCGCCGCCCCGTCCCAGCGCGCGGCGGCGCGGTGGGCGGGGCGTTTCGTCGGCGTGCTGGTGCATCGGGGCGGTTCCAGGAGTGCGGGGGCGGGGCCGCCCGCAGGCTACCGTCAGCGGCCGCGCAGACGGCGGACGAGGATGCTCGCGTCGCCCCGGGACTCCAGGTCCGCCAGGACCACGGCGACCGCCTCGCGGACGATGCGGCCGCGGTCGACGGCGAGGCCGTGCTCGCCGCGCAGCACCAGCCGCGCGTGCTCCAGGTCCATCAGTTCCTCGGCGGAGACGTAGACCGTGATCTTCTCGTCGTGCCGTTCCCGGCCGCTGGGGCGCCGGTTGGCGGCCCGGCCGCGGCGGCGAGCGGGCGCGCCCGCCTGGGCGGCCGGCTTCACGGGGGCGGGCTGCTGCGCGGGGGCCGGCTGGGCCTCCCGGGCGCGCGCCTCGGCCGCCTCCGAGGAGGCCGCCGCGTGCTCGGCGGAGCCGGCGGCACCGCCGTCCGCGCCGGCCGCCGTGTCGCTCTCACCCGCCGGAGCGGGAACGGTTCGGCGGGGCGAGGACGACTGCAGCGCCATCCCCCCGGTCGTACGGAAGAGTTCGTCGGCTCCGGGCAGACTCACTCGGCGTGACACCGGGCGAGCACCTCCCTGGCGAGCTGGCGGTAGGCGGCGGCGCCCACGGAGTTGGAGGCGTACGTCGTGATGGGCTCGCCGGCGACCGTGGTCTCCGGGAAGCGCACCGTCCGGCCGATCACCGTGTGGTAGACGTGGTCGTCGAACGCCTCGACGACGCGCGCGAGCACCTCGCGGGAGTGGACGGTCCGGGAGTCGTACATCGTGGCGAGGATGCCGTCGAGCTCCAGCTCGGGGTTGAGCCGCTCCTGGACCTTCTCGATGGTCTCGGTGAGCAGCGCGACACCGCGCAGCGCGAAGAACTCGCACTCCAGCGGCACGATGACCTTGTGAGCCGCCGTCAGGGCGTTCACGGTCAGCAGGCCGAGCGAGGGCTGACAGTCGATCACGATGTAGTCGTAGTCGTTCATCAGCGGCTTGAGGGCGCGCTGGAGCGTGGACTCGCGCGCGACCTCGGAGACCAGCTGCACCTCGGCGGCGGAGAGGTCGATGTTGCTCGGCAGCAGGTCCATGTTGGGGACCGCCGTCTTGAGCAGCACCTCGTCCGCCGACATGCCCCGCTCCATGAGCAGGTTGTAGACGGTGAGGTCGAGCTCCATCGGGTTCACGCCGAGGCCGACCGACAGGGCGCCCTGCGGGTCGAAGTCGACGAGCAGCACCCGTCGGCCGTACTCGGCGAGCGCGGCACCCAGGTTGATGGTCGACGTGGTCTTGCCGACGCCGCCCTTCTGGTTGCACATCGCGATGATCTTGGCGGGACCGTGGTCGGTCAGCGGGCCCGGGATCGGGAAGTACGGCAGCGGCCGTCCGGTCGGGCCGATCCGCTCGCGGCGCTGGCGGGCAGCGTCGGGCGCGAGGGTGGCCGCGTACTCCGGGTCGGGCTCGTACTCGGCGTCGGGGTCGTAGAAGTGCCCCTCGGGCAGCTCGTCGTAGGCGGCGAAGTGGGTGGACTCTCGGCCCATCTCGTTGCCGGCCGTGGCGTTCACGTGTAGGCCGTCCATCGTCTTCAGCGTGTGGGTTGTCGTCATGGGGCGGCGCGTCGCGAAGGTCCGCACCGCGACGGAGCCGACCGGGGCACCTGGCGCAGCGCTCCCGGGAGTAAATGTCGACTCATTCACAAGTCGTCTTACCTCCTTGGACGTGACCAGGAACATTTATCGATAGGTCAGCGTGGCACCATGCCGACGGTTGGCGACTCTATGGCGTGTCACCGGTCCGCAGCAACACAATCGCCCGGACCCGGCCCGATGTGTCGGCAACCGAACACGCCTCTGTCAAGGGTGCGCAGCCATGCATCCACACGTTTCAGGGGTGTGCGAAACGGTTAAAGGGTTACGTTCGAGGCGAGTTGACCGAACGTTTTGGCGTGGCCGGAGACACAGCCGGCCGGACCTTGTCGAACAAGGTCCGGCCGGGTGCGTGACATTGACGGCAGGCGTTGACGGGGCCGTCCGCGGAGCCGTCGCCAGGGGCGGCTCGGGTCAGCCGATGAGGGTGCTCAGCTCGACGTGCTCGTAGCCGTGCGCCTCGGCGACCTCCTTGTAAACCACCTTGCCGTCATGGGTGTTGAGGCCCAGACCGAGGGCGGCGTCGCGGCGCAGCGCCTCGACCCAGCCGTTGTTCGCCAGCGACACGATGTAGGGCAGCGTGGCGTTGGTGAGCGCGTAGGTGGAGGTGTTCGGGACCGCGCCGGGCATGTTGGCGACGCAGTAGAAGACCGAGTTGTGGACCTGGAAGGTCGGCTCGGCGTGGGTGGTCGGGTGCGAGTCCTCGAAGCAGCCGCCCTGGTCGATCGCAATGTCGACAAGGACACTTCCGGGCTTCATCTTGGCGACGAGCTCGTTGGTGACCAGCTTCGGGGCCTTGGCGCCCGGGATGAGGACGGCGCCGATGACGAGGTCGGCCTCGACGACGGCCTTCTCCAGCTCGTAGGCGTTGGAGACCATCGTCTGCACCTTGGTGCCGAAGATCTTGTCGGCCTCGCGGAGCTTGTTGATGTCGCGGTCGAGCAGGGTCACGTGGAAGCCCATGCCGACGGCGATCTGGGTGGCGTTCCAGCCGGAGACGCCGCCGCCGATGACGACGGCCTTGCCGGCGTGGGTGCCGGGGACGCCGCCGGGGAGCACGCCGCGGCCGCCGGCCGGGCGCATCAGGTGGTAGGCGCCGACCTGCGGGGCCAGGCGGCCCGCGACCTCGGACATCGGGGCGAGCAGCGGGAGCGCGCGGTTCGCGGTCTCGACCGTCTCGTAGGCGATGGCGGTGGTGCCGGACTCCAGGAGGGCGTCCGTGCACTCCTTCGAGGCGGCCAGGTGCAGGTAGGTGAAGAGCGTCTGGTCCTTGCGGAGGCGGTGGTACTCCTCCGCGATCGGCTCCTTGACCTTGAGGAGCAGGTCGGCGGTGGCCCAGACCTCGTCGGCGGTGGCGAGGATCTCGGCACCGGCGGCCACGTACTCCTCGTCCGTGATCGAGGAGCCGACGCCGGCGTTCTGCTCGATGAAGACCTGGTGGCCGTTGCGGACGAGCTCGTGGACACCGGCGGGGGTGATGGCCACGCGGAACTCGTTGTTCTTGACCTCGCGGGGGATGCCGACCTTCATCGTCGATCACGGTCCTTGAATCAGGGGGATAACTGGTGCACTGCGATACATACCCGGATGCACTGCGGCGCACCGGGGCAGACCACGTTCGAACGCGGCGGAACCAGTCTAATGAAGGAGTTCCCGCTGTCTAGCCTTTCAAAGTACTAATCTTCTGCGGAGCCACTGCGGATTTCGTAGGCAGGACGTCCGGTTTCCAGTAGACGGTCCGCCGCGGCCCGGTGCAGACGCGCCGCGGCCGGGTCGCCGAGCCGGTCCAGGGTGTCGGCGAGCCGCAGCTGGAGCGCCGCCTGGAGCCGGGTGTCCTGGGCGCGGCGGGCCCACTCGACGGCCTCCTCGCAGGTCCGCAGCGACTCCTCGGGCCGGCCCGCGTACTCCTGCACCCGCGCCGCCTCGCTCAACGCCCGCGCGTGGCCCGGGAGATCGCCGAGCCTGCGGTATCCGGCGGCCGCCGCCCGCCAGTGCCGCAGCGCCTCGCCGTACCGCCCCGCGTAGGTCTGCACGGCGCCGAGGCGGGCGTACAGCCGTGCCTGGTCGGCCCGCTCGTCGTGGGCGAGGCGCTGGGCGAGGGCACGGCCGTACCAGTCGCCGGCCCGCTGCCAGTCGCCGAGCTCCTGATAGCTGCCACCTACGGATTCCATTGCGCGACCCGTCGCGTACGGATCATTTGCTTGCCTTCCGGCCTCCCATGCCAACCGATATCGCAGCAGAGCGTCCTTGGCGCGACCGGTCCGCGCGTCGAGGTCGCCGAGGTTCAGCAGGGCCGCGGCCCGCTCGCGGTGCAGTCCGCGCCGCTCGGCCACGTCCAGCACGAGCCGGTGCAGCCCGTACAGGTCGGGCGCCGCCGCCTCGGCGCCGCCGTGCGCGGTGAGCGCCCGCACCAGGGAGGCGATGAGCCGGCGGGCGAGGGTGTCCAGCTCGCCGTCGGCGACCGCGAGCGGGGCGCAGGCCAGCAGCGCCGGGCGGCGGGAGGCCAGCCAGCGCGCGGCGTCCTCGGGAGCGGGGAAGCGCAGGGCCCGCGGCAGGCCGGCGAGCTTGCGCCGGGCCGGGGAGCCCTCGGGTTCGGTGACCGCACGGCAGGACTGGAGGAGCCGTACGGTCCGCTCCAGCATCCGGGCCCGGGCGAGCTGCACCTCGGCGGGCCGGTCGCGCTCCTCCAGCTGGGCGCGAAGGAGGGGGACGAGATGGCCGGGGGCCTCGTACTCCCCGTCCCCGGCCTCGGAGACCAGGCCCAGGCGGGCGAAGTCCGCGAGCGTGGTCGCCGCCGCCTGGACCGAGCAGCCGGCCAGGGCGGAGGCGGTGTGGGCGTCGGCCCGGCCGAGCGGGGCGATCGCCAGGTAGCGCAGTATCCGGGCGGCCGGCTGGGGCAGCGCCTGGTGGGCGAGGAGGAAGGTGCGGGTGAGGGGGTCGCCGTTGAGGCCGCGCAGCCGCTTGGCCAGGTCGGCGACCGAGGTCTCGGGCCGGCCGGCCAGCCAGCCGCCGGCGAGGACCACCGCGCCGGGCAGTCCGCCGCACTCCTCGACCAGCGCCTCGGCGGCCTGCGGGTCGACGGTGATGCGGACCGAGCCGGTGGCGGAGGTCAGCAGTTCGATGGCGGACTTCGGGTCGAGCCCGCCCAGGGTGCAGGGCCGGACGTCCGGGATGCCGGTGAGCGGCCCCTCGGAGACCGCGACGACGAGCGCGTCGGGGTTGTCCGGGAGCAGTGGATCGGCCTGCTCGGCGTCGACGGCGCCGTCGAGCAGCAGCACCGCCCGGCGTCCGCCGAGCGCCTCGCGGACCAGTTCGGTCAGCTCGTCCTCGGTGGCGCCGGGCGGTTCCGCGACACCGAGGTCGCGCAGCAGTTCGCGGGCGGCCCGGGCGGTGGGCACCGGCTCCCCGCCGGGCTCGGTGAGCCGGGCGCGGTAGACGCCGTCGGGGTAGCGGTCGGCGACCGAGGCGATCAGCTCCTCGGCGAGCGCGGTCCGGCCGGATCCGGGCCGTCCCGCGACGAGCAGGACGCGGGCGCGGGGCGCCTTGCGCCCGGTGAGGGTGTCCAGACCGGTCCGCTCGATGTCGGCGCGGAGGGCCTTCAACTCCCGCTGCCGGCCGTAGAACTGCCGGCTGCCGGCCGCCGCCACCGCCTGATCCGTCACGGGCCACACTCCCGTCCACCTGCGCACGAGCCGATCCCGCGGGGGACTCCGCACGGGCGTGTACGAGCGTAGTTCAGCCCTCCGCACGGACCCGGCGGAGCGTGGCGGACACATCCCCCGATCGGATCAACAGACAGTCACACCGGTTGAGGGGGCGGGTCGCTACGCCTCGAACGGACGGGCCGGCCAGGGGGCGTCGGCCGGCCGCAGGGCGTCGACGCCGTCGCCCGCGCGGGCCGCGACCAGCGACAGGACGCCCACGACCAGGCAGTTGTTGTGCAGCTCGCCGGCGAGGACACCGCGGACCAGCTCGTCCAGCGGGATCCGCGCCACCTCCATGTCGGCCTCCTCCTCGGCGACCGCGTACCGCTCCCCCTCCGCCTCGGCGAGGTCGCGCGCCAGGAAGATCCGTACGGCCTCGTCGCAGCCGCCCGGGGTGGTGTAGACGTCCGCGAGCACCCGCCACTCCCCCGCCTTGGCGTACGCCTCCTCGTACAGCTCGCGCTGCGCGGCGTGCAGCGGGTTCTCGCCGGGCACGTCGAGCAGTCCGGCCGGGATCTCCCACAGCTTCTGCCGCACCGGGTGCCGGTACTGCCGCAGCACGAGCACCCGGTCCTGGTCGTCCAGGGCCAGGACGGCCACCGAGCCCGGGTGGACCTGGTAGTCACGGCGGACGACGGAGCCGTCCGGCATGACCACCTCGTCCGTGCGGACACTCGTCTTGTTGCCCGTGAAGGGGGTGGTGGTGGCGACGACCCGCCACTCCTCCGGGGTGTCCTGCACCTGCATCGGTAGTCCTCCCACGTACGACCCATACGACCGCGTAACGACCGCGTACAAAAGCCGGGGTACCGGCCCCCCGTGTGAGGACCCGTACCCCGGCTACGTTAACGCCTTGCTACTTCTTGCCCGTCTTGCGCTCGACGGCCGCCTTGACCAGGCCCGCGAAGAGCGGGTGGGGGCGGGTCGGGCGGGACTTCAGCTCCGGGTGCGCCTGGGTGGCGACCAGGTAGGGGTGGATCTCCTTCGGGTACTCGACGAACTCGACGAGCTTGTTGTCCGGGGAGGTGCCGGAGAAGACCAGGCCGGCCTTCTTCTCCAGCTCGGCGCGGTAGGCGTTGTTCACCTCGTAGCGGTGACGGTGGCGCTCCTCGACGTACGGCTCGCCGTCGTAGGTCTCGCGGACGACGGAGCCCTCGGCGAGCTTCGCCGGGTAGAGGCCCAGGCGCATCGTTCCGCCCAGGTCGCCGGCGCCCTCCACGTAGGCCAGCTGCTCCTCCATCGTGGAGACGACGGGGTGCGCGGTGGCCGGGTCGAACTCGGTGGAGTTGGCGTCCGGGATGTCCGCCAGGTTCCGCGCGGCCTCGATCACGATGCACTGGAGGCCCAGGCAGATGCCGAGCAGCGGCACCTTGTTCTCGCGGGCGTACTGGATCGCGCCGATCTTGCCGTTCACGCCGCGGTCGCCGAAGCCGCCGGGGATGAGGATCGCGTCGACGTCGCCGAGCTGCTTCTCGGCACCGGCCGGGGTCTTGCAGTCGTCGGAGGTGACCCACTTGACCTTGACGCGGGCCTTGTTGGCGAAGCCGCCGGCGCGCATGGCCTCGGTGATCGAGAGGTAGGCGTCGGGCAGGTCGATGTACTTGCCGACGAGCGCGACGCTGACCTCGTGGTCGGGGTTGTGGACGCGGTCCAGGAGGTCCTCCCAGACGGTCCAGTCCACGTCGCGGAAGGGCAGGTCGAGCTTGCGGACGACGTAGGCGTCCAGGCCCTCGGTGTGCAGCACCTTCGGGATGTCGTAGATCGACGGGGCGTCGATCGCGGCGACGACCGCGGCCTCGTCGACGTCGCACATCAGCGAGATCTTGCGCTTGATGGCGGTCGGGACCTCGCGGTCGGCGCGCAGCACGATCGCGTCGGGCTGGATGCCGATGTTGCGCAGGGCGGCGACCGAGTGCTGGGTCGGCTTGGTCTTCAGCTCGCCGGAGGGGCCGATGTAGGGCAGCAGCGAGATGTGCACGACGAAGACGTTGTCGCGGCCGACCTCGTGGCGGACCTGGCGGACGGTCTCCAGGAAGGGCAGCGACTCGATGTCGCCGACCGTGCCGCCGACCTCGGTGATGACGACGTCGACGTCGTCGGTGGCCATGCGGCGGATCCGCGACTTGATCTCGTTGGTGATGTGCGGGATGACCTGCACGGTGTCGCCGAGGTACTCGCCGCGCCGCTCCTTGGCGATCACCTGCGAGTAGACCTGGCCGGTGGTGACGTTGGCCGAGCCGTCGAGGTCGACGTCGAGGAAGCGCTCGTAGTGGCCGATGTCCAGGTCGGTCTCGGCGCCGTCGTTGGTGACGAACACCTCACCGTGCTGGAAGGGGTTCATCGTGCCCGGGTCGACGTTGAGGTACGGGTCGAGCTTCTGCATCGTGACCCGCAGGCCCCGGGCCTTGAGGAGCGCACCCAGGCTGGAGGCGGTGAGGCCCTTGCCGAGCGAGGAGGCGACACCCCCGGTGACGAAGATGTGCTTGGTCGTCGTGGATTTGGGCGGCATCGCCAAGAGGGGGCTCCCGTGGTCGCGTTCTGGAGGTGCGAAGCGGCAGGTCCTCCGGAAGAATCGGGGGTGCCGTCGCTGCGGTTTCGGGGGTTTCGGCTGGCGCCGTTTCCCACCGGTCCACGGGGTACCAGGGTATCAGTGACATCCGGAGACCGCTTCCGGCCACACGCCCGGCGCATGGGCCGACCGGGTGGGGCGGGCTCCCGAGGAGCCGATTTCCGGGGCGGAAGGGGGAGACCATCCAGGGGAAACGTTCGGGCAAACTTCCGGAGAACACCCTGTTCACCGTCGCGTTCACCCGTATGGAGCAGCGCGTTACGCGGGTGATCACCACGGTCACTACTGTGCGGACCATCCCGCCCGGCCCCGTCGCCGGGCGGCCCGGCCGCCGGCACCACCCCCGCCCGTGGAACCGGACCGGGAGCCCGTGTCGCTTCCCCCCGACCCGCTGCCGGAGCCGCGCATCCCGCACACTGGCACCGCGGGCACCTCCCGCAACCCGCAACATCTGCGCACGCGCCCCGAGGGGCGGACAGGCCGTTCGACTGGAGTGAAGCACGTGGCCGGGCGTATCGAGGATTACGCACTCATCGGGGACATGCAGACCGCGGCACTGGTCTGCCGGGACGGCAGTGTCGACTGGCTCTGCCTCCCCCGCTTCGACTCGCACGCGGTCTTCGCGGGGCTGCTCGGCACCGAGGAGCACGGCTTCTGGAGAGTGGGCCCGGCCGGCCCGGACGACGCCGAGCCGGCCCCCGCCGACCGCCGCCGCTACCGGGGCGACTCGCTGATCCTGGAGTCCGAGTGGGACACCCCGCGGGGCACGGTCCGGGTGACCGACTTCATGCCGCCGCGCGACGGCGCCCCCCAGCTGATCCGGATCGTGGAGGGGATCAGCGGCCGGGTGCGGATGCGCTCCGCGCTGCGGATGCGGTTCAGCTACGGCCGGATCGTGCCCTGGGTGCACAAGGTCGGCGAGCGCACGGTCGCGGTGGCCGGACCCGACTCCGTCTGGTTCGACACCGACGCCGAGACCCACGGCGAGGACCTCACCACCTACTCCGAGTTCACCGTCACCCCCGGCGACCGGATCACCTTCACCCTCTCCTGGCAGCCCTCGCACAAGGAGCCGCCGGCCCTGCCGGACCCGGAGGGCTCCCTGGAGGCCACCGCCGGCTTCTGGCGCGACTGGGTGGAGCACTGCACCTACCACGGCCCCTACCGGGAGGCCGTGGTCCGCTCGCTGATCACCCTGAAGGCGCTCACGTACGCCCCGACCGGCGGGATCGTCGCCGCGCCGACGACCTCGCTGCCGGAGGAGATCGGCGGCGTACGGAACTGGGACTACCGCTACACCTGGCTGCGGGACGCCGCCATCACCCTCTCCTCGATGCTGCGCACCGGCTACCGCGAGGAGGCCCGCGCCTGGCGGGACTGGCTGCTGCGCGCGGTCGCCGGCGACCCGGAGAACCTCCAGATCATGTACGGCATCGCGGGCGAGCGGGAGCTCGGCGAGGCGGAGCTGGACTGGCTGCCGGGGTACGAGAACTCGGGCCCCGTCCGGGTCGGCAACGGCGCCGCGAACCAGCTCCAGCTCGACGTGTACGGCGAGGTCACCGAGGCCCTGCACCTGGCCCACATGACCGGCCTGTCCCGCAACGACTACGCGGCCCTGCTCCAGATCAAGCTGATCAACTACCTGGAGAAGAACTGGGACCAGCCCGACGAGGGCATCTGGGAGGTCCGCGGCCCGCGCCGGCACTTCACCCACTCCAAGGTGATGGCCTGGGTGGCGGTCGACCGCACGATCAAGCTCATCGAGTCCGGTGACGCCGACGGCCCGCTGGAGCGCTGGCGCGAGCTGCGCGACGAGATCCACCGGGACGTCTGCGAGAAGGGCTACGACAAGGAGCGGAACACCTTCACCCAGTCGTACGGCTCCAAGGAGCTGGACGCCTCGCTGCTGCTCATCCCGCAGATGGGCTTCCTGCCGCCGGACGACAAGCGGGTGATCGGCACGATCGAGGCGATCCAGCGCGAGCTGTCCACCGAGGACGGCTTCGTGCTGCGCTACCCGACGGCCGGCGAGGAGGCGGGCGTCGACGGCCTGGAGGGCGACGAGGGCGCGTTCCTCGCCTGCTCCTTCTGGCTCGCCGACGACCTGGCGATGATCGGCCGGGTCGACGAGGCCCGCACCCTCTTCGAGAAGCTGCTGTCGCTCCGCAACGACCTGGGGCTGCTCGCCGAGGAGTGGGACCCGCGGCTCCAGCGGCAGGTGGGCAACTTCCCGCAGGCGTTCAGCCACGTCCCGCTGATCGACACCGCCCTGCGGCTGACGGCGAGCGGGGCGTACGGCGGCTGAGCCCGGGGGCGCGCCGCGGCCGAGCGGCGTGCCCCGGGGGCCGGACCTACCATGAGAGTGTCCTGGCCCCCGTACGAAAGGGGGGCACCTGATGGCTCCCCAGTTCACCGTTCCGGACACCGCTCTGGCCGGCCTCCGCGAGGATCTGGCCGGTGAGGTCCTCGTACCCGGCGATCCGGGCTACGAGGAGGCGCGGCGCATCCACAACGGCATGATCGACCGCCGGCCTGCGGTCGTCGCCCAGTGCGCGACCCAGGCCGACGTGGCCAACGCGGTCCTCTTCGGCCGGGAGACCGGACTGCCGATCGCGGTGCGCGGCGGCGGCCACAGCGTCGCCGGCGCCTCCTCCGTCGACGGCGGTCTGGTGATCGACCTGCGCCGGATGCACGCCGTGGTCGCGGACCCCGAGCACATGACGGTCCGGGTCGAGGGGGGCGCCCTGATGAGCCACCTGGACCGGGCCACCCAGCCCTTCCACATGGCCACCACCGGCGGCCGGGTCTCCACCACCGGCGTCGGCGGCTTCACCCTGGGCGGCGGCTCCGGCTGGCTGGAGCGGAAGTTCGGGCTGGCCTGCGACAACCTGCTCTCCGTCGACCTGGTCACGGCCGAGGGCAAGCACGTCGTGGCGAGCGACGAGGAGAATCCGGAGCTGTTCTGGGCGCTGCACGGCGGCGGCGGCAACTTCGGGGTGGCGACCTCGCTGACCCTGCGGCTGCACGAGCTGCCCGCGATGAGCTTCGCGCTGCTGCTCTTCCCGCCGTCCGCCGGACCCGCGGTGGTGGAGGCGTACCGGGCGATGGCGGAGACCATGCCGGACGAGGCGAGCGGCGGCGTGCTCTACTTCCCGGCCCCGCCCGAGCCCTTCGTCCCCGCGCACCTGGTCGGCGAACTGGTGGTGGCCGCCCTGGTGACCTTCGCCGGGCCGAGGTCGGGCCTGCGGCACCTGGCGGGCCCGCTGGCCGCGCTGCGGCCGGTGGTGGAGCTGGTCGAGGAGATCCCCTACGCGGACCTCCAGTGCATGCTGGACGACCCGCCGGGGCTGCGGAACTACTGGTCGGCGGAGTACCTGGGCTCGTTCCCGGACGAGGCCGTGGAGGTGTTCTGCGCCCGCGGGGAGCGGCTGCCGGAGGGCACGGCCACCCAGCACGTGCTGTTCCCCCTCGGCGGCGCGGTGGCCCGCGGCCCGGCCGACTGGCCGCTGCCGTGGCGCACCGCCCCGTGGGCCGTCCACCCCTTCGCCACCTGGGAGGACCCGGCGGCCGACGGGCGCGCGATCCAGTGGGTGCACGACGTGCGGACGGACATGCGGCCGTGGACGACGGAGGCGGTGTACCTGAACTTCATCGGGACGGAGGGCGAGGAGCGGGTCGTCGCCGGCTTCGGTGCCGGCAACTACCCGCGGCTCGCCGCCGTGAAGGCCGCGTACGACCCCGACAACGTGTTCCGCCTCAACCACAACATCACACCGGCCGCCGCCGCGGTCTGAGGAACTAGCGGAGGGCGGCGATCACCTCCTTCGCGGCGCGCTCGCCCTCGGTGGCGCCGCCCTCCATGAAGCCCTGGAAGTCGTAGGAGCAGTGTTCGCCGCCGATGTGGACGTTGCCCTGGGCGGTGCCCTCGTATCCGGCGTACCGGTGGAGGTAGCCGACCGGCCAGCAGGAGTAGGCGCCCAGCGCGTTCGGGTTCTTGTGCCAGGCGGAGAGCTGGGCGCGTCCGTTCCAGGCGCGTGAGGTGCCGGGGAAGAAGGCGTCGATGCCGGCGAGGTAGCGGTTCACCAGGTTCCGCACGTACGGGTCGGTCTCGGTGGAGAAGGGTCCGGCGGGGTTCAGGTTCCGGGCGAGGCTGCCGCCGTTGTACTGGATGAGGATGCCACCGGTGCCGCCCTGGACCTTGGTGGTGTCCCAGGTCTGCTGCACGTCCAGGTCGGTGAAGCAGTCTCCGGCGGAAACTCCGGGCCAGGCGCCGGTGCCGCGCCAGGGGCGGGTGCCGAACTGCATGTTGAGCTTGGTGCAGTAGCCCATCCGGGCGTCCCGCAGCAGGTTCGTCATCCGGGGGTCGAAGCCGGCCCGGGTGAGGTCGAGCCGCTGGAGGACCGGCAGCGGGACGCACAGGACGGTGTGGTCGGCGGTGACGGTGCGGGTGGCGCCGCCCTCGGCGAAGGTGAGGGTCTGGGTGCCGTCGGCGTTGGCCCGTACGGCCTGGAGGGACCAGCCCCTGCGGAGGGTGCCGGGGTTCAGGGCTCCGGCGATGGCGTTCGGGAGCCGGTCGTTGCCCCCGGTGATGTGGTAGCGCTCGTTGGAGAGGCCCCAGATGTTGAAGTTGCCGGGATTGGTCTGGTAGCCCATGAGCAGGACGAGGGCGAGCGAGGACTGCTCGGTGGTGTCGGCGCCGTACTCGACGTTGTAGGCGACGTCGATGAACCGGCCGAGCGGGGAGGCGTGCCCGCCGGGGACGCGGCTCTCGATCCACTCGTACACGGACATGTCGTCGAGGGCGGTGCCGGCCGGGGTCGACTGGTTCCAGAAGACCTCCCCCGCCTCCGACAGGTCCCGGCGCAGCGCCTGGTAGACGCCGTTGAAGTCGATGTCGGCCTGCTCGCGCGGGTAGTAGCCGCCGCCGAACCAGAGGACCTCCTCGGCGCCGTTGGGGCCGCCGCCGAGGAAGTCCTCGGTGGGCAGGCCGAAGCGGCGGCACAGCTCCAGCATCTTCTTGTGGCTGGTGTCGATCAGCTCGCCGCCGATCTCGGAGGTCTGCCCGTAGGCCCAGTGGTCCCGCTGGGTCCACATGCGGCCGCCGACACGGGCCGGGTCGGCCTCGTAGAGGACGGGGGCGAGGCCGGCGTCCTGGAGGGTGAGGGCGGCGGTGAGCCCGGCGATGCCGGCGCCGACGACGGCGATCCGGGCGTCGGACTTCACCGGCGGGTCGGGGACGGCGGCCGCGGCGGGCACGGCTCCGGCCGAGGCGGCGGTGACGGCGACCCCGGCCGCGGCGGCGGCCTTGAGGAGGGTGCGGCGGCCGAGGGGGTCGTTCCTCAGGCCGCGCAGCTCGTCGACGGGGAGGCCGAGCCGGCGGGCGTCGGCGTGGTCGGCGGCGAGGCGGTTCAGGAGGTGCATCGGGTTGGTGCGTGCCATGGGGCGCTCCTGGAGGGAAGAAGGGGGGCGGGTCAGCTCTGCGCGGCCGGTACGGGCTCCGCCTGCTCGTCGTCGCGTTCGGCGGCGTCCTCCAGGACGATCCGGCCGATGATCTCGTACCGCTCGGGCCGCTTCGCCTTGAGGTAGAGGCCGAGGCCGAGGCCGCCGAAGAAGACGGCGCCGACGATCCACGGGATGGACTTGAAGAAGAGGGAGTCGGCGGCGGTGCCGGCCGCGGTCTCCATGTTGACCACGAGCAGGACGACGACGACGGTCATGCCGATGCCGCCGAGGAGGGGCGCGGTGAGGGTCCGGAACCAGTGCCGGTCCTCGGGGTGGTTCTTGCGGAAGTAGCCGATGACGGCGAAGGAGCAGAGCGTCTGCACGATGAGGATGGCCATCGTGCCGAGGATCGCGAGCAGCGTGTAGAGGTGGACGTAGGGGTCCTGGCCGGTGAGCCAGAAGGCGCCGACGAGGGCGACGGCGATCGCGCTCTGCACGTAGGAGGCGATGTAGGGCGAGCCGTGCCGGGGGTGGGTGCGGCCGAGCGCCGGGTGGAGGAAGCCCTCGCGCCCGATGGCGTAGAGGTAGCGGGAGGCGCACTGGTGGAAGGCCATGCCGCAGGCGAAGGAGCCGGTGAGCAGCAGCCACTGGAAGGCGTCGACGGCCCAGGCGCCGATGAAGGTCTGGGTGGGCGCGAAGAAGAGGTCGAGCGGGGAGGCGGAGGAGGACAGCTTCACCGAGCCGGCCAGGCCGTTGCCGGCGATCGTCATCCAGGACACGTAGATGTAGAAGAGGCCGACGCCGACGACGGAGATCAGGGTGGCGCGGGGGATGACGCGCTTGGGGTCGCGGGACTCCTCGCCGTACATGGCGGTGGACTCGAAGCCGACCCAGGACCAGAAGGCGAAGAAGAGGCCGAGGCCGGCGGAGGCGCCGGTGAAGGCGTTCTTCGGGTTGATCGGCTCGACGGGGATGCCGTCGGGGCCGCCGCCGTGGATCAGGACGGCGGTGGCGACCGCGAAGAGGACGGCGATCTCCGCGATGAGCATGACGCCGAGCGCCTTGGCGGTCAGGTTGATGTCGAAGTACGACAGGACGGCCGTGACGGCCAGCATGGCGGCCGCGTACAGGATCCACGGCAGGTCGACGCCGAGCTGGTCGGCGACGGTGGTCTGCGCGAAGTAGGCGAAGACGCCGACGATGGACGCCTCGAAGACGATGTAGGCGAGGACGGCGAGCATGCCGGAGGCCATGCCCGCGATCCGGCCGAGGCCGTGCGAGATGTAGCCGTAGAAGGCGCCGGCGGCGGTGATCCGCTTGGCCATGGCCACGTATCCGACGGAGAAGACGGTCAGGACGAGGGTGGCGAAGAGGTATCCGGCGGGGGCCCCGGTGCCGTTGCCGAAACCGACGGCGATGGGGAGGTTGCCGGTCATGGCGGTGATCGGGGCGGCGGTGGCCACGGCCATGAAGACGACGCCGACGAGCCCGACGGAGTTCGCCTTGAGCCGGTCGACGCGCGGGGCCGGCTGTGGAGTGGAGGTGTCTGCCATGGCGGGAGAGCATCCACCTGAGTGACGTAGGCCACAAGCGACATTCGGTCGTACAAATCCCGCCGCGCCACGACGAGTTGTCGCCCTCCCGTGCGAACGGACCCCGCCCGTGACCGTGGGGAGATGTCCAGGAAACACCGTGGACGATACGGTCCGCCCATGGACACGCAGGGCGGCATCACCGTACAACGGGCACTCGAACTCCCGGGGCTGCGCAGCGGCCTCCCGGAGGTCGTCGCCGGGGCCGACCGGCTCCAGCGGACCGTGCGCTGGGTGCACGCCGGCGAGGTGCCGAACATCGCCTCCCTGCTGAAGGGCGGCGAGCTGCTGCTGACCACCGGCCTCGGCCTGGGCACCCGCCCGGCCGAGCAGCGGGCCTTCGTCCGCCGCCTCGCCGACCGGGGCATCGCTGCCCTCGTCGTCGAGCTCGGCCCGCGCTTCGCCCGCCTCCCGGCGACCATAGTGGAGACCGCCCGCGCCGCCGGACTGCCGCTGGTCCAGCTCCACCGCGAGGTGCCGTTCGTCGCGGTCACCGAGGAGATCCACACCGAGATCGTCAACGGCCACTACGCCCTCCAGCGGCAGGCCGAGGAGGTCCACCGGCAGTGCACCGAGGCGCTGCTCGGCGGCGGCGGGGTGCCCCAGGTGCTCCGCATCCTCTCCGACTTCGCGGCGAACCCGGTCTTCCTGGAGACCGCCGACGGACAGCTGCTGTACGCGGCGGGCACCGAGTCGGGACCGGCCGACCCGCTCCAGGTCTGGGACGGGCTCCGCGGCCAGCGCGCCGCCCGCGAGTCCGGCCCCCCGGTCGGCACGGTCCTCGTCGACGTCCCGGGCGGCGGCCCCGGCACCGGCTCGGTCCGGGCCCGGCTGGTGCTCCTCGCGGTCTCCGGCGCCCTCTCCCCCCTGCACCGGATGGCCGCCGAGCGGGCCGCGGGCCTCCTCGCGGTCGTCCTCATGCAGGCCCGTCAGGAGGAGGAGCTGGCGGCCCGCGGCCGCGGCGACTTCCTCACCGACCTCGCGGAGGGCCGGATCTCGGCGGAGGACGCCCCGGCGCAGGCCCGCGTCCTCGGCTTCAAGCCGGGCGAGGGCCCGCTGCTCCCGGTCGTCATGCGCCTCGCCCCCGAGCTGTCCCCCTCGGGCAGCTGGGCGCTGCTGGCCCGCGCCGTCCACGAGGAGCTGTCCTCCGTCGGCGTCCCCGCCCTCCTGGGCGTCCGCCCGGTCGAGGGCCGGGTCCCGCTGCTGCTGGGCCTGCGCTCGGAGTCGGAGCGGACGGCGGTCGCCGACCGGGTCGCGGCGGCGCTGCGGGCCGGCGTCGAGCGGGCCGGCGTGGAGGGCGCCGGGGCGCACCCGCAGGTCGTCGTGGTCGGCATGGCGGGCGGCTGGGCCGCGGCCTCGGCGGGGCTGCGGCACGCGGCGGAGACGGCGACGGCGGCGCAGGGCCTGACGGACCGCCCCTGGTACGACGCCCGGCGCCTCGACATCGACCTGCTGCTGTGGCGGCTGCGCGACCACCCGGACCTGGCGGCCTTCGTCGACCGGGCGATCGGCCCGCTCCGCGACCACGACCGCACCTCACGCCCGCCGCTGCTGCCCACCCTGGAGACGTATCTGGCGCACGCGGGCCGGAAGGCGGAGACGGCCCGCGAGCTCCACCTCAACCGCCAGACCCTCTACAACCGCCTGGCCCGGATCTCCGAACTCCTCGGCACGGACCTGGACGACCCCCAGACGGTCCTGGCCCTCTCCCTGGCGCTGCGGGCCCGCCGGCACACCCCGTAAGTAAGGGCCCGGCGCACCTCCGGCGGCGGGTCTAGCGCGTCGCCGCGAGCTCGTCGTACACGCTCAGGACGTGCGCGATGGTGTCGTCCTCCGACGGCCAGGTGCGTGCCTGTACGCGCCCCGCCGCCGCGAGGTCCATCCGCCGCTCGGCGTCCTCCAGCAGCCCGCGCACGGCCGCCGCGAGCGCCGCCGGGTCGCCGTACGGCACCAGTTCCGCCGCGTCGCCGACGAGTTCCGGCACGCCGCCGACCGCCGTGGCCACCAGGGGCACGCCGAGCCGCAGCGCCTCCTGCGCCAGCAGGGACCGCGCCTCCCAGCGGGAGGGCAGCACCGCGATGTCCGCCGCGGCGAGGAGTTCGGCGACGTCGTCGCGCCGCCCGACGATCCGGACGGCGAGTCCCTCGGCGACGATCCGGCGCTGGAGCGCGGCCCGTTCGCGCCCCTCGCCGGCGATGACGAGCAGGGGCTGCGGGTCGAGCTCCCGCCACTCGCGCGCCGCGTCGAGGAGCGTCCCGTACCCCCGGCCGGGTTCGAGCGCGCCGACGGCCATGAGCAGCGGCCGGTCGACGGCGCCGAGTTCGGCCCGGGCCTTGCCGTCGCGGAGGCAGACGGGCCCGCCGGCGGTGGGCACGGTGACGGGGGCGAGCCGGGCGTCGCGGGCGCCGCGCCGCCGGGCCCGGTCGACGAGTTCGGAGGAGGTGCCGAGGACGACGGCCGCCGCCCGTACCGTCCGGCGCTCCAGGAGCCGGACGATCCCGGCCCGGGCCCCGTCGGCCGGCGGCCGGCCGTGCCAGGTGGTGACGAGCGGGGTGCGGGCGAGTCCGACGCCGCCGGAGACGGCGAGCGCGGCCCGCACGGATGCGTGCAGTCCGTGCGCGTGGACGACGTCGGCGCCGATGCAGGCGTTGCGGAGCACGCCGACGGTCGCCGGGTCGTTGCGGCGGGGCAGCGGCACGACGTGCGCGCCGGCCCCCGAGTAGTCGTAGAGACGGTCGAGTTCGGCCGGAGCGCACACGGTCACCCGGACGCCCCTCGCCACCAGCCCCGAGGCAAGTGATCGGACGTGAGCGCTGCTGCCCGCGCTGCCGCCGCCCAGCACTTGGACCGTACGGAGCTGTGTCACGCGCCCAAGGATGCCAGCCCCGGCGGGCGACCGTACGCACGTTCCGGCACCGACACCGCATCGTTCCCCGCGCCGACGGGCACCGCTGTCCTGATCCCGCCCCCGAGTTCACCCACCCGGGTGAGCGCGCGCGACCACCGCGCGCGCCCCTCTCCCGTCCGCCGGGCCCACCCGGGACGCCGCCCCGGCTCGGGACCCGGTTCGGGTCAGGCGTCGGCCCTGGCCGTAGCCAGCAGCTCCTCCGCGTGCGCCCGGGCCGTCTCGGAGTCCTCCTGGCCGGCGAGCATCCGGGACAGCTCCCGGACCCGCTCCTCGCCCTCCAGGACGGTCACCCCGGAACGGGTGACGGAGCCGTCGTTGGTCTTCTCCACCAGCAGCTGCCGGTCGGCGAAGGCCGCCACCTGCGGCAGGTGGGTGACGACCACGACCTGCGCGGTCCGGGCCAGCTTGGCGAGCCGGCGGCCGATCTCCACCGCCGCCTTGCCGCCGACCCCCGCGTCGACCTCGTCGAAGAGGTACGTCGGCACCGGGTCGACCCCGGCGAAGACCACCTCGACCGCGAGCATCACCCGGGACAGCTCGCCCCCGGACGCGCCCTTGGCGATCGGCCGCGGCGGGGCACCGGGATGCGGCGCGAGCAGCAGCTCGACCTCATCGGCGCCGGCCGGCCCGTAGGCCACCCACCGCCCGCCGACCTCGACGCCCGACTCCTCGTCGGCGGCCTCGGTCTGCCGGATGTCGAAGGACACCCGCGCGTGCGGCATCGCCAGCGAGGCCAGCTCCGCGGTGACCGCCCCGGCGAACCGGTCCGCCGCCTCGGTGCGCGCGTCGGTGAGCCGCTGCGCGAGGACGGACAGCTCGTCGCGGAGCCGGTCCCGCTCGGCGGTCAGCTCCCCGGTCCGCTCGTCGTCGCCGTCCAGCTCCCCGAGCCGCGCCGCGCTCTCCTCCGCCCACGCCAGGACGGCCGAGACGGACTCGCCGTACTTCCGCGTGAGCTGGGTGAGGGCCGCCCGCCGCTCCTCCACCGCGGCCAGCCGCAGCGGATCGGCGTCCAGGTTGTCCGCGTACCCGGCCAGCTCCTGCGCCACGTCGGCCAGCAGGATCGAGAGCTCCCCCGTCCGGTCCGCGAGCGCGGCCAGCGCCGGGTCGTGCGCCCGCACCGCCTCCAGGGCCCGGCCCGCCCCGCCGACCAGCGTGGTCGCGTCGACGGACTCGGGGTCCTCCGGGTTCCCGGCCAGCGCCGCGTGCGCGAGCGCGGCGGCGGAGGCCAGCGCCTCGACGTGCCCGAGCCGCTCGGCCTCGGCGGCCAGCTCCACGTCCTCGCCCGCGCGCGGGGCGACGGCCTCCACCTCGGCGAGCCCGAAGCGCAGCAGATCGGCCTCCTGGGCTCGCTCACGTGCCCGGGTGGTGATCTCGTCCAACTCGGCGGTGACGGCCCGCAGCCTGCGGTACACCCCGGTGTAGGCGGCGAGCGGCCCGGACACCGCCTCGCCCGCGTACCGGTCGAGCGCGCCGCGCTGCCGGGCCGGCTTCAGCAGGCCCTGCTGGTCGGTCTGGCCGTGCACGGCGACCAGCTCGTCGGCCAGCTCGGCCAGCAGACCCACCGGCACCGAACGCCCGCCGAGGTGGGCCCGGGAGCGCCCCTCGGCGGAGACCGTACGGGTCACCAGCAGGGCACCCTCGTCGAGTTCCGCCCCCGCCTCCTCGGCCCGCACCGCGGCCGGCGCCCCGGGCGGCATGCTGATCCGCCCCTCGACGACCGCCGAGGCGGCCCCGATCCGCACCAGGGCCGGGTCGGCCCGCCCGCCGAGCAGCAGCCCCAGGCTCGTGACGACCATGGTCTTGCCCGCGCCGGTCTCACCGGTCACCGCGGTGAAGCCGGGCGACAGCTCGACCACCGCGTCGTCGATGACCCCGAGCGACCGTATCCGCATCTCCTCCAGCACGCCCCAGACCATACGAGGTTTCCGTGCCGCGACGCGACATCACCCCCCGTGAGAGGGGCGCCGGTCAGTGCGGCGCGCCCCGCCAGCCCGAGACCGGCAGCGCGAACTTGGCGACGAGCCGGTCGGTGAACGAGGCGTGGTGCAGCCGGGCGAGCCGGACCGGCACCGCACCCCGCCGGACCTCGACCCTGGCGCCCGCGGGCAGCTCCACGGTCCGCCGCCCGTCGCACCACAGCACCCCGTGCGGGGTGTGCGGCTCGACCTCGACGGCGAGGACCGACTCGGGCGTGGTGACGAGCGGCTTGGCGAACAGCGCGTGCGCCCCGATCGGCACCATAAGCAGCGCCTCCACCTCGGGCCAGATCACCGGACCGCCGGCCGAGAAGGCGTACGCCGTCGAGCCGGTCGGCGTCGCGCAGATCACCCCGTCGCAGCCGAAGCCGGTGACCGGCCGCCCGTCGATGGCGAGGACGACCTCCAGCATCCGCTCCGGGGACACCTTCTGCACGGCCGCCTCGTTGAGCGCCCAGTCGCTGTGCAGCACGTCGCCGTTCTGGTAGACGGCCACGTCGAGGGTCATCCGCTCCTCGACCTCGTACGCCCGCGTGACGACCCGGTCGACGACCTTGTCGAGGTCGTCGCGCTCCGCCTCCGCGAGGAAGCCGACGCGCCCCAGGTTGACGCCGAGCATCGGCACCCCGGAGGCGCGGGAGAACTCGGCGCCGCGCAGCAGCGTCCCGTCACCCCCGAGGACGATGATCAGTTCGCAGCCGTCGAGCGCCTCGGGGCAGTCGTCCGGGATCTTCTCCACGGACGGCGGCAGTGGCAGGTCCGCCGCCTCGGCCGCCAGGACGCGGACGCCGATGCCGCTGCGCAGCAGCCCCAGGACGACGAGTTCGGCGCTGCGCACCGCGGCCGGCCGGCCGGTGTGCGCTAGCAGGAAGACGGTGCGTGGTGCCTGTGGTGCCGCTGATGCTGTCAACGAGGTCCCTCCGCCACGGCGCGGTCGACGTCAGCCGGATCGAGTGCGGGCGCGCCGGCCCGCAGCCACAGAAAGTACTCGACGTTCCCGGAGGGCCCGGGCAGCGGGCTGGCGGTGACGCCGAGCACCCCGAGCCCGAGCTCCGCCGCCTGCCGGGCGACGTTCTTCACGGCGTCGGCGCGCAGCTCGGTGCTGCGGACGACACCACCGGAGCCGAGCCGCTCCTTGCCCACCTCGAACTGCGGCTTCACCATCAGGACGAGGTCCGCGCCGGGCGCGGTGCAGGCGGCCAGCGCGGGCAGCACGAGCCCGAGCGGGATGAAGGAGAGGTCGCCGACGACCAGGTCGACGGGGACGCCGTCGATCGCGTCGAGCGTCAGCTCGCGCACGTTGGTGCGGTCCTTGACGGTGACCCGCTCGTCGCTCTGGAGCGACCAGGCGAGCTGTCCGTAGCCGACGTCGACGGCGACGACGTGTCCGGCGCCGGAGCGCAGCAGCACGTCGGTGAAGCCGCCGGTGGAGGCGCCCGCGTCGAGCGCCCGCCGTCCCGCGATCTCCAGCCCGAGGGGGACGAAGGCCGCGAAGGCGCCCGCGAGCTTGTGCCCGCCGCGCGAGACGTAGTCGGGGTCGGAGTCGTCCTGGGAGACGACGATCGCCGCGGCGGTCTCGACCTGGGTGGCGGACTTGGTGGCGACGGTCTTGCCGACGGTCACCCGGCCCGCGGCGATCAGCTGGCCGGCGTGCTCGCGCGAGCGGGCGAGTTTGCGCCGGACCAGCTCGGCGTCGAGTCGGCGGCGTGCCACTCCTGCCACGTTGGGTTCAGCTCCTGGGGTCGTGCGGACGGGGTGCGGAGGCCGGGTGCGCGTCGAGCGTGGTCAGCTCCGCGCGCAGTCCTCGGTGTACATCCTCGTACACCGCGAGGTGTCCGTCCGCCGTGAGGTGGTCGGCCTCGGCCAGCCGCTCCAGGAGCGCGTCGACGGCCGGCAGCCCGGTGGGCTCCCGCTCCACCCCCAGCGGCGCGGCCGCGGCGGGCGCGTCCACCGCTCCGGGACCGGCGTCGGCGGAGCCCGTACCGGCGTCCGCCGCCGTCCCCGGGCCGGAATCCGGCTCCGTCATCACTTCGCTCATGCCCCGACGCTATCGCGAAGCCCTGGGGTACGGTCGACGGCGATGGCGACGATCACGGAGTGCCGCGACGCACTCGACAAGCTGGCGGGCGACCTGGCGGGAGCGGACGGCTCCGTCCGGGGCGCGGCGGCGCTCGACCGCACCCTGAGCTGCCACCTCACCGACCTCGACACGACCTTCACCGGCCGGCTCACCGGCGGCCGCATGGTCGTCGAGTCCACGGCGGACGGCCCGCCCCGCGAGAAGGCGCAGATCCGCCTCGCGATGACCGGCGACGACCTGGTCGCGATGGTGAACGGCCGGCTGAACTTCGCCAAGGCGTGGGCCTCCGGCCGGGTCCGGCTCGAGGCCGGCTTCCGCGACCTGCTGCGGCTCCGGTCACTTCTGTAGGACGGACTCCGCGACGGCCTCCTGCGCGGGGACGTTCCGCCGGGCCCGCGCCTGCCGCCCGGCCGGGACGACGAGCGGGGTGCCCGTCTCCGGGTCGTCGATGACCTGGCAGCGCAGCCCGAAGACCCGCTCGACCAGCTCGGCGGTCACCACCTCGGACGGCGGGCCCTCCGCGACGATCTCGCCGCCGCGCACCGCGATGAGGTGGGTGGCGTACCGGGCCGCGTGGTTGAGGTCGTGCAGGACGGCGACGAGCGTCCGCCCCTGCGTCTCGTGCAGCTCCGCGCAGAGGTCGAGGACGTCGATCTGGTGCTGGATGTCGAGGTACGTGGTCGGCTCGTCCAGCAGCAGCAGCGGGGTCTGCTGGGCGAGGGCCATGGCGATCCACACGCGCTGGCGCTGACCGCCGGACAGCTCGTCGACGAACCGGTCGGCCAGCTCGGCGACCCCGGTGGACTCCATCGACTCCTGGACGATCCGCTCGTCCTCGGGCGACCACTGGCGCAGCAGGCCCTGGTGCGGGTAGCGGCCGCGGGCGACGAGGTCGGCGACGGTGATCCCGTCGGGCGCGATCGACGACTGCGGCAGCAGACCCAGGGTCCGGGCGACCTTCTTCGCCGGCATCGAGTGGATCGACTGGCCGTCGAGCAGCACCCGGCCCTCCGCGGGCTTGAGCATCCGGGACAGGGCGCGCAGCAGCGTGGACTTGCCGCAGGCGTTGGGGCCGACGATGACCGTGAAGGAGTTGTCCGGGATCTCGACGGACAGGTCGCGGGCGATGACCCGCTGCTCGTACGCGAGGGTGACCGACTCGGCCCCGAGCCGCTGCTGCTGCCGATCGCTCATGGGGGTGCTCCTGGTGTCCGGTACGGGTGCGTGCGGGGGTGAGGGGGTCATATCCGGCCCGCCTTGCGTTCGCTGACGAGCAGCCACAGCAGGTAGCAGCCGCCGAGGATGCCGGTGATGACGCCGACGGGCAGCTGCCGCTCGCCGAAGGCGTTCCCGGCGATCCAGTCGGCGCCCAGCAGCAGCGCGGAGCCCATCAGGGCCGACACCGCCAGGTTGGGGCCGGGCGCGCGGGTGAGCCGACGGGCCAGCTGCGGGGCGCTGAGGGAGACGAAGACGATGGGCCCGGCCGCCGAGGTGGCGACGGCGACGAGCAGCACGGCGGAGGCCATCAGGACGATCCGGGTGCGCTCGACCTTCACGCCGAGCGCGTACGCGGCGTCGTCGCCCATCTCCAGCATCCGCAGCGCCCGCCCGTGGCCGAGGACCAGCGGCACGAGGACGCAACAGACGGCGAGCAGCGGCCAGAACTGCGTCCAGTCGCGGCCTTCGAGGGAGCCCGTCATCCACACCGTGGCGCGGGTGGCGTCCGTCAGGTTGGCCTTGGTGATGAGGTAGTGGATGACGGACGTCAGCATGGCGGCGGCGCCGATGCCGACGAGCACCAGCCGGTAGCCGTGCACTCCCCGCTTCCAGGCCAGCAGGTAGATCGCGACGCCGGTGACGACACCGCCGACGACGGCCCCGAGGGCGGTGGCGACGGCGCTGCCCTGGAAGAGGACGATCACGGTCAGCGCGCCGACGGTGGCGCCCTGGCCGAAGCCGATGACGTCGGGGCTGCCGAGCGGGTTGCGCGAGACCGACTGGAAGACGGCCCCGCCGAGGGCGAGCGCGCCACCGACCAGGATCGCGACGAGGACCCGCGGGAGCCGCAGCTCCAGCACCGCGAACTCCTGGACGACCGTGCCCCTGCCGAGGAGCGTGTCCACGACCTCGCCCGGCGTCATGGGGAAGTCGCCGGTGCCGACGAGGACGATGCCGAGACCGAGGGTGAGCAGGATCAGCCCGAGGCCGCAGAGCGCGGCCCGCGGCTCGTACCGCAGGGAGAGCCCCCCGCCGGTCCGCAGGGTCTTGGTGGTCACAGCTGGGCCATCCTCTTGCGGCGGACGAGGCGGATGAAGACGGGCCCGCCGATGAGGGCCGTCACGATGCCGACCTGGAGTTCGGCGGGCCGGACGACGACCCGGCCGAGGACGTCGGAGCCGAGCAGCAGCACGGGCGCGAGCACGGCCGCGTACGGCAGGATCCACCGCATGTCGGGGCCGGTGATCGCCCGGACCATGTACGGCACCATCAGGCCGAGGAAGACGATCGGCCCGCAGGCGGCCGTCGCCGCGCCGCACAGCAGGGTGACGGCGAGCATGGCGACAACCCGGGTCCGGTTGACGCTCACTCCGAGCGCGCGGGCCGCGTCGTCGCCCATCTCCATGGCGTTGAGCGGCCGCGCGATGCCGAGCGCGAGCACGGCGCCGACGAGGATGAACGGCGCGACCCGGCCGACGGTGTCCATGTCGGCGGAGGCCAGCGAGCCGACGGTCCAGAAGCGGAGCCGGTCGAGGGCGGCCGAGTTGAGCAGCTGGACGGCGTTGACGAAGCCGTACAGGGCGGCGGTGGCGGCCGTGCCGGCCAGCGCGAGCCGCACCGGGGTGGAGCTGCGGCTGCCGCCGAGCACGTACACGACGACGGAGACGACGGCGGCACCGGCGAAGGCGAACCACACGTAGTCGCGGACGTCGGTGACGCCGAGGAAGGCGATGGCCGAGACGACGGCGGCGGCCGCGCCCGCGTTCACCCCGAGCAGTCCGGGCTCCGCCAGCGGGTTGCGGGTCAGCCCCTGCATCACCGCGCCGGCCAGGCCGAGCGCCAGGCCGACCAGCAGCCCGAGCAGGGTGCGCGGCACCCGCACGTCGTGGATGACGACGTCGTTGCCGACGCCGCTGTTGTGGAACAGCCCGTGCCACACGTCGCCGACCGGCACCGGTTTGGCGCCGATCATGATGCTGAGGACACAGACAAGCAGCAGGACGCAGACGGCGGCGAGCAGCCCGAGGGCGCGCACGGAGTTCCGGCGCCTCGGGGTCTGCCCGGCCTTCGCCGGCTCCGCGCTCGTACGGGAGGGACTCTCGACCAACACCCGGTTAGGTTAGCCTACCCAATATTGATCTAGCAGGGGTCGGGGCCCGGAATCCCCCGGGCCACCCGGCCTCCGGGCTCCGACCTCCGGCCTCCGGGCTCCGACCTCCGGCCTCCGGGCTCCCGGCCTTCACCAGGCCCCGGCCGCCACCCGAGCCGCCTACTGCCGGCCGCTGCCCGCGTGCCGAGCCACCCGGCCCAGCGGGCGCCCACCGGGCCCACCGTCCCCGCGTGGGCCCCGCCCCGCCCGGTCCCTACAGCCCGAGCCGCGCCAGCGCCTTCCCCGCGTCGAGCCCGCACGCGCCGGCCCCGGCCCACGTCCACGCCGCCCCGCACAGCGCCCGCAGCCCGTCGAGCGCCTCGGACTCCCCCGCCTCGCCCGTGCCGTCCAGCACGAGCGCGTCCCCGCTCACCGAGGCCCGCCACCCCCCACACCGGAAACCGCCGTCGCCGTCCGCCACGACCTCCGGCTGACCGACCAGCAGCCCCCGCAGATCCGCCGCCACGTACGTCGGCCGGTGCTCCGGCACCGCCGACAGCAGCCTCGCCGCGTCGGTGACCCCGGTCAGCACCAGCAGCGAGTCGACACCCCCGTGGAACGCGCCCTCGATGTCGGTGTCCAGCCGGTCCCCGACGACCAGCGGCCGCTCCGCCCCGGTCCGCAGCACGGTCTCTCGGTGCATCGGCGGCCGCGGCTTCCCCGCGACCTTGGGCTCGACCCGGCCGCCGGTGGCGATCCGCACCACCTCGACCGCGGCACCGTTCCCGGGCCCGATCCCCCGCGCGCCCGGAATCGTCAGGTCGGTGTTGGAGGCGTACCAGGGCACGCCCCGCCCGATCGCGTACGCCGCCTCCGCGAACCGGCCCCATCCCATGTCCGGCCCGCCGTACCCCTGTACGACGGCCACCGGCTCGTCGTCGGCCGACTCGACGGGGACCAGTCCGCGCTCCCGCAGCGCCACCCGCAGCCCCTCGCCACCGACGACGAGCACCCGGGACCCCTCCGGCACGTCCTCCGCGACGAGCCGGGCGACCGCCTGCGCCGAGGTGACCACGTCCCCCGGCTCCGTCGGCACGCCGAGGTCGGTGAGGTGCGCGGCCACCGTGTCCGGCGTCCGCAGCGCGTTGTTCGTCACGTACGCGAGCCGCATCCCGCCGTCCCGCGCCGCCCCGAGCGCCTCCACCGCGTACGGGATCGCCGCCCCGCCCGCGAAGTACACGACCCCGTCGAGGTCGAGCAGGGCCGTGTCGTACGCCTCGCTCAGCGCGGCCGCGCTGCCGCCGGGCCGGCTCCGTTCCGTCCGCCGCTCCTGGCCGTCTCGCGCCATGACCACCGCTCCTCACTCACCGCCGGTAAATCCCCCGCTCCCCCGATCATCGCTCATCGCCGCCGCGCGCCTACGATGACGAGATGAACACCTCAGGTCACGCGGCCGACGCCGTCCGCGACGACACGGCGGGGCTGCGCCTGCATCCCTTCCGCGGCATCCGGTACGTCCCCGAGCGGGTCGGCAGCCTCGCGGCCGTCACGTCCCCGCCCTACGACGTCGTCGTACGACCTGACGGGCTGCTCCACCTGGAGTCCGCCGACCCGCACAACATCGTCCGGCTGATCCTGCCGCAGGCGGTCACGGCCGGCACCCGCCACCGCAAGGCCGCCGTCACCATGGACCGCTGGCTGGCCGACGGCGTCCTCGCCCCCGACCCGAGCCCGGCGCTGTACGTGTACGAGCAGCGCGGCGACGGCATCCTCCAGCGCGGCATCATCGGCGCCCTCGAACTCACCACGCCCGACGAGGGGATCGTCCTCCCCCACGAGGACGTCATGCCGCACGTGGTCGAGGACCGCGCCGCCCTGATGCGCACGACGGCCGCCAACCTGGAGCCGCTGCTCCTCACCTACCCGGGCGGCGGCGACGGCGCGGACACGGTGATCGAGGCCGCCGTGCTGCGCGAGCCGCTGCTCGCCACGACGACCGAGGACGGCTTCCACCACCGCCTGTGGGCGGTGACCGACCCGGCCGAGCAGGCGGCCGTGGCGGCCGAACTCGCCCGCCACCAGGCGCTCATCGCGGACGGGCACCACCGCTGGGCGACCTATCTGCGGCTCCGCGACGAGCACGCCTCCCCCGGTCCGTGGAACCAGGGCCTGGTCCTCCTCATCGACACGGTCCGCTATCCCCTGCGGGTCCGCGCGATCCACCGCCTGCTGAGCCGGCTGCCGGTCGCGGACGCCCTCGAAGCGGTCGGCGACTCCTTCCGGGTCCGCCGCGTCGAGCGCCCCCTCCCGGAGGCCCTGGAGGTCCTCGCGGGGGCCGCCGCCGAGGGCAACGCCTTCCTCCTCGCGGGCGACGGCGCCTTCCACCTCCTGGACCGCCCCGACCCGGCCCTGCTGGCCCGCACGGTCCGCGCCGACCGTCCGGAGGCCTGGCGCACCCTGGACGCGACGGTCCTGCACGCCACGCTCCTGGAGCACGTCTGGCACGTACCGGACGCCCCCGAGGACATCGCCTACATCCACGACACGGCGGCGGCCGTCGCCCAGGCCGAACGCCGGGGCGGCACGGCGGTCCTGATGCATCCGGTCCGCGAGGAGGTCGTCCGCGACCTGGCCCGCCAGGGCGTCACGATGCCCCGCAAGTCGACGTCCTTCGGCCCCAAGCCGGCGACGGGCCTGGTCCTCCGCAGCCTGGCCCTGGACTGACCCCGGCACCCGACGCGAAAGGGGCGGCACCCGATGGGTGCCGCCCCTTCCTCAGATCACCGAGCCTCAGCTCCGGTCGTCCTCGTCGTCGTCCTCGTCGTCGATGACGACGTCCTCATCGGTGATGTCGTCCTCGTCGGCGACGTCGGTGACGTCCCGCTCGTCCTCACGGTCGCCGGCCGCGTCGTCGGCCCGGTCCTCGTCCTCGTCGTCCTCGTCGAAGGCGTCGACGAACTCGACCCCGTCGAGCTCGGCGAGCCGGTCGGAGGCGTCCGTGACGCCGTCCTTGTCGGCCTCCAGCGCCTTGGCGAACCACTCGCGGGCCTCCTGCTCCCGCTCGGCGGCGAGCAGGGCGTCGGCGTAGGCGTACCGCAGCCGCGCGGTCCACGGGTGGTGGGCGTTGGACGCCAGCTCGGGGCTCTGCAGGGTCACGATGGCGGCCTCCAGCTGCCCCATGTCCCGGCGGGCGCCGGCGGCGACGAGACGCATCTCGACCTGCCCGGCCTTGTCGAGCTTCTGCACCTCGGGCTCGCCGGCCATGGCGAGCGCCCGCTCGGGCCGGCCGAGGCCGCGCTCGCAGTCGGCCATGACGGGCCACAGGTCCACGCCGCCGCTCATACGGCGCGCGGCACGGAACTCGGCCAGCGCCTCGGAGTACTTCTGGTTGGCGTACGCGGCGAAGCCGGCGGCCTCGCGGACGGCGGCGACGCGCGAGGCGAGCCGCAGCGCGACGCGGGAGTAGCCGTAGGCCTTCTCCGGGTCCTCGTCGATCAGCTGCGCGACCATGACCAGGTTGCGCGCGACGTCGTCGGCGAGCCCCTTGGGCAGGCTCATCAGCTCCTGGCGCACATCGGGGTCGATCTCCTCGCCGGTGACCTCCGGCGGGATCGGCAGCCGCTTGAGGGGCGCGCGGTCGCTCCGCTCCCGGTCCCCGCGGTACCCACCGCGCTCGCCGCCACGGTCGTCCCGGCCCCGGTACCCACCGCGGTCGCCACCCCGGTCGTCCCGCCCACGGAACCCACCACGGCTGTCGCCGCCGCGGTCGTCACGGCGGAAACCGCCGCCACCGCCACGGTTGTCGTCACGGCGGAAACCACCACCGCGCTGGTCGCCACCGCGATCGTCCCGACGGAACGACGAGGGCCGCTCGTCCCGACGCTCGTCACGCCGGTCGTCGCGCGGGTACGAGGGACGGTCGTCACGGGGGTACGAGGGACGGTCGTCGCGACGGAACGACGAGGGCCGCTCGTCCCGACGGTCGTCACGGCGGAAACCACCGCCACCGCGCTGGTCGCCACCGCGGTTGTCGCCGCCCCGGTAGCCACCGCCACCGCCACGGTTGTCGTCACGGCGGAAGCCACCACCGCGCTGGTCGCCACCGCGGTCGTCCCGACGGAAGCCACCGCCGCGGTTGTCGTCCCGACGCTCGTCACGCCGGTCGTCACGGGGGTACGAGGGACGGTCGTCGCGACGGAACGACGAGGGCCGCTCGTCCCGACGGTCGTCACGGCGGAAACCACCGCCACCGCGCTGGTCGCCACCGCGGTTGTCGCCGCCCCGGTAGCCACCGCCACCGCCACGGTTGTCGTCACGGCGGAAGCCACCGCCACCACGGTTGTCGCCACCGCGGTCGTCACGGCGGTAGCCGCCACCACCGCGGTTGTCGCCCCCACGGTCGTCACGCGGGAAGGAGGGACGGTCGTCGCGACGGAACGACGAGGGCCGCTCGTCCCGACGGTCGTCACGGCGGAAACCGCCACCACCGCGGTTGTCGCCGCCACGGCTGTCGCCGCCGCGGTCGTCACGGCGGTAGCCGCCGCCACCGCGCTGGTCGCCACCGCGGTTGTCGCCACCACGGTAGCCACCGCCACCGCCACGGTTGTCGTCACGGCGGAAGCCGCCACCGCGCTGGTCGCCACCACGGTTGTCCCCGCCACGGTCGTCACCGCCACCGCCACGGTTGTCGTCACGGCGGAAGCCGCCACCGCGCTGGTCGCC
>NZ_BNBS01000068.1:0-464 GCF_014656075.1 Streptomyces hydrogenans | reverse complement strand
CACCACGGTTGTCCCCGCCACGGTCGTCACGGCGGAAGCCGCCACCGCGCTGGTCGCCACCACGGCTGTCGCCACCACGGTCGTCACGGCGGTAGCCGCCGCCACCACCGCGGTTGTCGTCGCGACGGAAGCCACCCCCACCACGGTTGTCCCCGCGGTTGTCGTCACGGCGGGGCCCACGGTAGCCGCCCCGGTCGCCACCGGCACCGTCCCTGCGACGCGGCTCGCGCTCCGGACGGTCGTCGGGAGAGTTGGTGGACATCGGTGTGACTCCTGTCTTCGGGTACTGCAGTCATTCTCGCGCAGCCGGCACCCGGCCGCGCATCGGAAAAAGTCAAGCAAAAACAAAAGGACCCCTGGTCCCAGCGTGAACGCTGGGACCAGGGGTCCTGAAGAATTGTTCGGCGGTGTCCTACTCTCCCACAGGGTCCCCCCTGCAGTACCATCGGCGCTGAAAGGCTTAG
>NZ_BNBS01000067.1 GCF_014656075.1 Streptomyces hydrogenans | reverse complement strand
TCACGGCGGTGGTCTTGCCGGCGCCGTTCGGACCCAGCAGCGCGAAGACGGATCCGGCCGGGATGTGGAGGTCGACTCCGTCGAGGACGACCTTGTCGCCGTACGACTTGCGCAGACCGGTGGCGGTGATGGCGGCCGGGACGAGCGGGCCGTCGCCCCCACCCGGCGATGGAGTGGGCATGGGCATGACAGAAGAAGGCATGAGGGCGTCCGATCGAAGGCTGGAGTTGCAGTGGGAGGGGCGCGGCGCGCGGCGGGGGAGGGGTCCGCCGCGCGGGGAGGCGGGAGGAGCGGAGGGGAGGGCCCGGTGGGCGGGCCCTCCGGGGTCAGACGCGGGCGCGGCGGATGTCGATGTTGCCGTGGCGGGTGCGGGCGCGGACCGTGACGGTCTCCTCGGACTCCTGCGGGGCGTCGGAGGCGGTGAGGCCGTTGCGCACCTGGCCGGAGCCCGCGTGGGCGTCGAGCCAGGCGGCGGTGCCCTCGCGGACGCCGACGTCGATGGCGCCGTAGTTCGTCTCCACCTGGACGGTGCCGCGGGCGGCCTCGCCGATGCGGATGGTGCCGTGGGCGGTGGTGGCGGTGACCGAGTCCTCGGCGCGGTCGACGGTGATGTCGCCGTGCGCCCCGCTGACGCGGAGCTCGCCGGTGACGGCGGCGACCGTCGTGGTGCCGTGCGAGTTCTTCAGGACGGCCGTCCCGTCGATCAGGCCGACCCGCATGCTGCCGGAGCTGGTGGTGATCTCGGCCGGGCCCTCGACGCGGTCCACGGAGATGGAGCCGTGCGAGGCCGTGAGGCGCAGCGGGCCGGTGGTGTCGAGCCGGGCGTCCCCGGACGAGGTCTTCACGCGGACCTCGCCGAGCCTGCCCTCGCCGAGGATCTGGGTCCAGGCGCCGTCGACCTCGACCCGCGAGCCCGTCGGCAGCTCCACCGTCACGTCGACGACGCCGGTGCGGCCGAACAGGTTGGACTTGGGGGTCCGCACGGTCAGGTTGCCGTTGGCGTACGACACCTCGGTCTGCTCGCCCGTCCGCACGTCCAGGTCCTTCTTCGGGTTGCGCGGCGTGATCTGGACGACCGTGTCGGCGCGCTCGCCGGCGACGAACTGGATGGAGCCGGCCTCGACGCGGGCCGTGACCGAGATCGCTGCGGGAGTGTCGAAAGAAGGCATGGCTGTCCCGTCCTCTTGGGTCTCGTGAACGTCCCCGCTGGTGGGACGCGGTGTGGATGAAGTGGTGCGGGGTCGTGCGCCGGGCAGGGGCGGCGGGTTACCGCACCCAGCCGGTGATGCTCTGCCCGACGGTCCGGGGCTTCTCCGCCGTGCGCGGCCGGGCGGCGCCGCCGTCGACCGCCGACGACACGGCCCGGACCAGCCAGGCGTTGACCGACAGTCCTTCGCGGCTCGCGGCCTCCTCGGCACGTGCCTTGAGGTGGGCCGGCAGTCGCAGGTTGACCCGGGCGACCGCGCCGTCGTCCCCTTCGGGGGCGGCGGTCGCCGCGGGCGGTTCGGCCTGCGCCGCCGGCTCCGCGGGTGCCGTGCCGCTGTCGGCGGGCGGCCGGGTCACCACGAAGTCGGGGTCGAGGCCACGGAGCCGTACGTCGACCGAGCCGGGGGCGAGTTCGCGGGTGATCTCGTCCGTGGCGGCGGAGAGCACGTTGAGCATGGTCAGGCGGGCCGCCGACTCCAGGGGAGCCGTGAGCCGCTCGGCCAGTTCGCGCGCCGCGTCGCCACCGGCTTCGGCGGCCACCGCGAGTTCGCGGCGGAGGCTGTCGACATACGGGGTGAGGTCCATGACGTCATCATGGCACCACTATGGCGCCATGTGCAACCCCTGGTGGTGTCATGTGGCACCGAATGGCGCTCGATGGCGCCAGTGGTGACGCCGGATGGTGCCCTGTGGTGCCATGTGGTGTCACGTGGCGCTCTGCGGTGTCATGTGGTGTCACGCGGCGCCATGCGGTGCCATGCGGCGTCACGTGGCGCCATGTGGCGTCACGCCAGGCGGAACTCGGACCGCCGTGGCGGGCCCCCGGTATCCCGCCCCCGCCGGTGCTCGCTCCAATAGCAGTGTCCGTAGGGGTGGTTGACGGTAGGTCTGGACCAATCTACGGTCTGCTGGAGCGCGCGCCACGCCCCGGACCGACCCCCCACGTCCCAAGGAGCACCGCATGCCAGGCTCACGGATCGTCCGCGCCCTCGGAGCGGGCCTCACCGCCCTGCTCGCCACCGTCGCCGTCGCTCCCGCGCAGGCCGTCGCCGGTCAGGCCGGCGCCACGTCGGCGACCGCCGACACCTGCGCCCTCAAGTCCCGTCCCACCGGAAAGGTGCTCCAGGGCTACTGGGAGAACTGGGACGGCGCCGCCAACGGCGTCCACCCGCCCTTCGGCTGGGCGCCGATCGACGACCCCCGGTTCGCCGCCCACGGGTACAACGTCATCAGCGCCGCCTTCCCCGTGATCCGCTCCGACGGCACGGTGCTGTGGGAGGACGGCATGGACAGCAACGTCAAGGTCGCCACCCCGGCCGAGATGTGCCGGGCCAAGGCCGCGGGCGCCACCATCCTCATGTCCATCGGCGGGGCCGCCGCCGGGATCGACCTCAGCTCGCGGGCGGTCGCCGACCGCTTCGTCGAGACGATCGTGCCGATCCTCCAGCGGTACAACTTCGACGGCATCGACATCGACATCGAGACCGGTCTCGTCGGCAGCGGCAGCATCGGCACCCTGTCCGCCTCCCAGGCCAACCTCGTCCGCATCATCGACGGCGTCCTCGCCCGGATGCCCGCCGGCTTCGGCCTGACGATGGCGCCCGAGACGGCCTACGTCACCGGCGGCAGCGTCGCGTACGGCTCGATCTGGGGCGCGTACCTCCCGATCGTCAAGAAGTACGCCGACAACGGGCGCCTGTGGTGGCTGAACATGCAGTACTACAACGGCAGCATGTACGGCTGTTCCGGCGACTCCTACTCCGCCGGCACCGTAGCCGGCTTCACCGCCCAGACCGACTGCCTCGACCGCGGCCTGGTCGTCCAGGGCACCACGATCCGCGTCCCGTACGACAAGCAGGTCCCCGGGCTGCCGGCACAGCCGGGCGCCGGCGGCGGATACATGGCGCCGTCCCTCGTGACGCAGGCGTGGAACCACTACGGGGGCAAGCTCAAGGGCCTGATGACCTGGTCGGCGAACTGGGACGGCTCGAAGAACTGGACCTTCGGCGACAACGTCAAGCGGCTCCAGGGCCGTTAGGCCGGCTCCGCACCAGCCCGGCCCTCGCGTGTTACCCGTGGGTACGCCATGATGGCGGCATCCATCCACGACCCCGGGGGCTGAGGCAGCGGTGAGCGACGAGAAGCGGAACACGGTCCACGCCTTCCGGGACGACTCCCTCGGGGAGCACGACGCCGTCGGACTCGCGGAGGCGATCCGGCGGCGCGAGGTGAGCCCCGCCGAGGCCGTCCGGGACGCGGTCGCCCGCCTGCGGGCGGTCGCGGAGCTGAACGCGGTGCAGACCCCGCTGGACCCGCCGGAACTGCGCGGCGGCACCGGCGGGGTCTTCGCGGGCGTCCCCACCCTGATCAAGGACAACACCGACTACGCGGGTCTGCCCACCGGGCACGGCAGCGCCGCCTTCACCCCCCGGCCGGCCCGCCGGCACGCGCCCTTCGTGCGCCAGTTCCTCAGCACCGGGGTCACCGTCCTCGGCAAGACCCGGCTGCCGGAGTTCGGCTTCAGCCCGGCCACCGAGTACGAGACCGGCGAGCCGGTCCGCAACCCGTGGCACCCCGGCCACTCCGCAGGCGGCTCCTCGGGCGGCGCCGCCGCGCTCGTCGCCGCCGGCGCGGTGCCGCTCGCCCACGCCAACGACGGCGGCGGCTCCATCCGGATCCCCGCCGCCTGCTGCGGACTCGTCGGCCTCAAGCCCACCCGGGGCCGGCTCGTCGGCAACGACCAGAGCCGCCGGCTGCCGCTCGACATCGTCACCGACGGCGTCGTCACCCGGACCGTCCGCGACTCCGCCGCCTTCCTCGCCGCCGCCGAACGCTACCGGCGCAACCCCGGGCTGCCGCCCGTCGGCCTCGTCGAGGGCCCCTCCGACCGGAAGCTGCGCATCGGCTTCCTGCTCGACTCGCCCAACGGCGTCACCTGCGACGACGACACCCGCGCCGCCGTCACCGAGACCGCCGCCACCCTCCGCTCCCTGGGCCACACCGTCGAGCCGGTGGGCATGGACCTCGACCCCCGCTTCACCGGGGACTTCCTCACCTACTGGGGCATGCTCTCCTTCCTCCTCGGCGCCACCGGTCGCAGCCTGGGCCGGGACTTCGACCGGCACCGCATGGACGGGCTGAGTCGCGGACTGCGCGAGGAGTACGTGAAGCGGTGGCGGGACACGCCGGGCGTGCTGCGGCGGCTGCGGCGGACCAGGGAGGCGTACGCGGCGGCCCTGCGCGGTCTCGACCTCGTCCTCACCCCGGTCCTTGCCCACACCACGCCCCCGATCGGCCACCTCAGCCCCACCGTGCCGTACGAGGAGCTGGTCGACCGGATCCTCGCCTACGTCGCCTATACGCCCGTCGACAACGTCGTGGGCACCCCCTCGATCTCCCTGCCGAGCGCGCGCACGACGGCCGACGGCCTGCCGGTGGGCGTCCTCCTCTCCGGCCGCCCCGGCAGTGAACGCACCCTCCTGGAGGCGGCGTTCGCCCTGGAGGCCGAGCGTCCCTTCCGTCGCCTCCAGGACGTCTGACAGCCGATGGACCGGACGGTCAGGCGCTCGCCTCCCGCAGCGCGGCGAGCGTCAACGGGCCGCAGACGCCCGGCCGTTCGAAGACCCGCACGGACCACTGGAACTGGATCACGGCCAGCTCCGTCGACTCACCGAACTCGCCGTCCAGCGGCCCCTCGTAGAGGCCGAGCCGCTGGAGCATGACCTGGACCTCCAGCACCTCGGGCCCGCTGCTGCCGACGCGCGGGCCGTCCGGGCCCGAGGACGGGCGGTGGCGCTCGTGGGTCGGCGGCGGGGAGACCGGCGGCGCCGGGGGAGGGGAGGTGGCCGCCCGCGTCGTCGGGGGCGGCGCCACGGCCGTGGCGGTGACGGGGGCCGGGGCCGACCGGGTCGCCTTCGGAGCGGTACGGGTCGGGGTCGGCGCCGGTGGTCGTGGCGGGATCGGCCGTGTCGAGGGGGTGCGGGACGGCACGCCGGTCGTGCCGACGGGGTCCGGCACCAGGGTGGGCGGGGGAGGCAGGTCCGGCATCGTGAGCGTGGAGGGGTGGGGGGCGGGCGAGTCCGGCCGCGCGGTGAGGTAGACCGGCAGGGCCGCGCCGACCCCGGCCGCCAGCAGACCCATCAGCAGCGGCGGGAGGGGGGCCGTACGCCGCCGCCGAGGGGCGGGCGCGTGCCGGCCGCCGCGTCGGCGGGGGGCCGTCGGGACGACGGGCAACGGCCGCGTGCTGTCGAAGAGTTCGAGATCCTGTGCGCGCACACCGGACCGCCCGTCGGGGCCGCCTGCCGCGACCTGCCCGAAGACGGGGTGCGGCTGTCCGGGAAGGGGAGGCGCGGAGGGAGGTTCGGGGGTGACCGGCGTGACTGCTGTGGTCAGGGCAGTCCTGTGGCGCATCAAGGGCTCCAGGGAAGGGGAAACCGTGAGGGATGCGGAGAAGCCGTGGAGGGGTGGCGAATCCACGCAGAGTTTGATCGTCGGTCAAACAGGGCGTCAACTGCGGGCGATGCCCCGGAAAACGGGATCTTCGCGGCATTGATCCTTAAATGATTCTTAATGTGTGACGCGGCTCACAGGACTGAGGGGCTCCTGCCGAGCGGGTGACGGCTCGCGCACCGGCGGAGGTTCGCCCCGGGCTCGGCCGTCGGGAGCAGCAGAGTGGGGCGCATGGATGTCGAACGGGTCACCGGTGAGCTGTACGCGCTGAGACCGTCCGAGTTCACGGCCGTCCGCGACGCGTACGTCGCCGAGGCGCGCCGGGCGAAGGACAAGTCGGCCGCGCGGGCGATCGCGGCGCTGCGGCGGCCTCCCCTCGCCGTCTGGGCGGCGAATCTGCCGGCCCGCGAACGGCCCGAGGAGGCCGCGCGGTTCCTCGCGCTGGGCGAGGCGCTGCGGGAGGCGCACCGGACGCTCGACGGCGAGCGGCTGCGGGAGGCGGGCCGGGTCGGCCCGCGGCTCCGGCGCGCCTCCGCCTCCCGCGTGCGCCTCCGCTCCGGCGCCTCCGTGTGAGTACGCGCGCCCGCGGCTCTGAGTACCGGCCCGGATCCCGCCCCGCCCCCGCCGGTGATCGACTGGGGGCATGACGACGGCAGCCGGCGCACGCGCCCCCCTCGACCCGACCTGGTGGAAGGCGCCCCTCGTGGCGACGCTTCCCGGACTCCCGCTCCTGGTCGGAGAGTTCGCGTTCTTCGGGGCCGACGGGTACACCAGCGGGATCGAGGTCATCCTTACGGCGGCCGCCGTGCTCCTCGTGCTCGCCTGGCTCCCGCCGTACCGCCGCTCGCTGCGCGTCCCGCGGATCCTCCTGGCCTCGGCCTCCCTCTTCCTGGTCGCGGCCCCGTGGGTGTCGGCGCTCCTGATGGGGATCGCGATGTCCTCCGGCTGACGCCCGGCCGGTCAGTCCTGCTCAGGGAAGTGGCAGGCCACCTCCCTGGGTTCGCCCGGTGCGAGTGACCTCAGGGCCGGTGCCTCGGTGCGGCAGACGGCCTGGGCCTTCGGGCAGCGCGGGTGGAAGGTGCAGCCCGGCGGGGGAGCGGCGGGGCTCGGCGGGTCGCCGAGGAGGGTGATGCGCTCCCGGGCCCGTTCGGCCGCCGGGTCCGGCAGCGGCACGGCGGAGAGGAGCGCCCGGGTGTAGGGGTGGGCGGGGGCGTCGTACACCCGGTCCTTGGCGCCGATCTCGACGATCCGGCCCAGGTACATGACGGCGACCCGGTCGCAGACGCGTTTCACCACCGACAGGTCGTGGGCGATGAACAGGTAGGCGAGGCCGAGTTCGTCCTGGAGCCGCTCCATCAGGTTGACGATCTGCGCCTGGACGGAGACGTCGAGCGCCGAGACGGGCTCGTCGGCCACGACGAGCCGGGGGCCCGTGGCGAGCGCGCGGGCGATGCCGATGCGCTGCGCCTGGCCGCCGGAGAACTCGTGCGGGCGGCGGTCGGCGTGCTCGGGGATGAGTCCGACCAGCTCCATCAGCTCCACCGCCCGCTTGCGGGCCTCCTCCGCCCCGGCCCCCTGCACCAGCAGCGGGTCGGCGATGATCCGGGCCACGGACTGGCGGGGGTTGAGGGAGGAGTGCGGGTCCTGGAAGACCATCTGGATGTCGCGGCGGAGCGGCTTCATGGCCCGCTGCGAGAGGTGGGCGATGGACCGGCCGTCGTACTCGACGGTGCCGGCGGTCGGCTCCAGGAGTCGGACGATCATCCGGCCGGTGGTCGACTTGCCGCAGCCCGACTCGCCGACCAGGCCGAGGGTCTCGCCGGCCGCCAGATCGAAGCCGACGCCGTCGACGGCCCGCACGGGCGAGGAGCGGCGGCGGCCCGGGAAGGTCATGGCGAGGTCCCGCACGCGCAGCAGCGGCGGCGCCGGGTCCGTGCCGGGGAGGGTGGACGTGGTCACGGGGCGACCCCTTCGTACGCGGGAAAGGCCGGGAAGGCCGCGAAGTGGCAGGCGGCGGTGTGTCCTTCGGGGCCGCCGAGCGCCGGCCGTTCGGCGGTGCAGCGGGCCCGCTCCTCGGCCGAGCCGGCCGCGGCGCGGGCGCAGCGGGGCGCGAAGGCGCAGCCGGGTGCCGGGTCGAGCAGGGACGGCGGGCTGCCGGGGATGGCGCGCAGCGGTACGTCGTCGGGGTCGTCGAGGCGGGGCAGGGAGTCGAGCAGCCCGCGGGTGTACGGGTGCGCGGGGGCGGCGAACAGGGCGTCGACCGGGGCCTGTTCGGCGGCGCGTCCGCCGTACATGACGAGCACCTCGTGGGCGACCCGGGCCACCACGCCCAGGTCGTGGGTGATCATGACGACGGAGAGCCGGCGCTCCTGCTGGAGCCGGGCGAGCAGGTCGAGGATCTGGGCCTGCACGGTGACGTCGAGCGCGGTGGTCGGCTCGTCGGCGATGAGCAGGTCGGGTTCGCAGACCAGCGCCATCGCGATCATGACCCGCTGGCGCATGCCGCCGGAGAACTGGTGGGGGTACTCGCCCACGCGGCGTCTCGGCTCCGGGATGCCGACCTCGGCGAGCGCCTCGATCGCGCGGGCGCGGGCGGCGGCCCGGCGGGTGCCGAAGTGCACGCGGTGGTGCTCGGCGATCTGCTCGCCGACGGTGTAGTAGGGGTGCAGGCTGGAGAGCGGGTCCTGGAAGATCATCGCCATCCGCCGGCCGCGGAGCCGGTTCAGCTCCTGGTCGGGGAGGCCGACGAGTTCGCGCCCGTCGAGGGCGACGGAGCCGGTGACGTCGGCGCCGGTGTGCAGGCCCATGACGGCGAGCGAGGTCACGGACTTGCCGGAGCCCGACTCGCCGACGATGCCGAGGGTGCGGCCGTGCGGCACGTCGAAGGAGAGGGAGTCGACGGCCCGGACGGGGCCGCGGGGGGTCGGGAAGGTGACGCTGAGGTCCCGGACCGTCAGGAGCGGGGCGGTGTCGGCCATCAGTACCTCACTCGCGGGTCGACGACGGCGTACAGCAGGTCCACGGCCAGGTTGGCGACGACGATGAAGCCGGCCGCGAGGAGCGTCACGCCGAGGATGACGGGCTGGTCGCCGGTGGTGAGGGCGCCGTAGAAGAGGCGTCCGACGCCGGGGAGTCCGAAGAGGGACTCGGTGATGACGGCGCCCGCGAGGAGTCCGCCGAGGTCCATGCCGAAGATGGTGAGGATCGGGGTCATCCCGGCCCGCAGACCGTGCTTGACGACGACCGTGCGGCGCGGCAGGCCCTTGGCGCGGGCGGTGCGGATGTACGGCTCCGCCATGGACTCGATCATCGCGCCGCGGCTCTGCCGGGCGTACATGGCGGCGTACAGGACCGCCAGGGCCAGCCAGGGCAGCAGCAGGTTGGAGGCCCAGGACAGCGGGTCGGAGGTGAGGGGGACGTACTGCGGGTAGGGCAGCAGTCCGGTGAGCCGGATCAGCCCGTAGATGAGCAGGACGGAGGTGAAGTAGACCGGCAGGGAGGCGGCGGCGACCGCGCCGACCATGAGGGCCCGGTCGGTCAGGGTGTCCTTGCGGAGGGCGGCCGTCACGCCCGCGGTCAGGCCGAGGGCCAGCCACAGCACGGCGGCTCCGGCGGCGAGCGAGGCGGAGACGGGGAGCCGGTCGACGAGGAGGTCCCAGACGCCCTCGCTGTTCTCGTACGAGTAGCCGAGGCAGGGGAAGTCGCAGTGCAGGGCGTACTGCCCGGTGCCCATGGTGCGTCCGGTGAAGATGCCGGTGACGAAGTCGGCGAACTGCCGCCAGAGGGGGGCGTCCAGGCCCATGTTGGCGCGGATCGCCTCCAGGCGTTCGTCGCTGCACGCCTTGCCGCAGGCGGCGGCGGCCGGGTCGGAGGGCAGGACGTAGAAGATGGTGAAGGTGACGGCGGCGATGGCGAGGAGGACGCCGAGCACCCCGAGGAGCCGGCGGCCGAGGTAGAGGATCACGTACGGCTCCCCCGGGGGTCGAGGACGTCGCGCAGCGCGTCGCCGAGGAGGGTGAAGGCGAGGACGGTGAGGAAGAGGCAGACGCTCGGGACGAGGAAGTACATGGGGTCCGTGTCGTAGTAGGCGACGCTCTCGGCGATCATCTGGCCCCAGGACGGGGTCGGCGGGCGGACCCCGACGCCGAGGTAGCTGAGCGCCGCCTCGGTGGCGATCATGCCGGGGACCATCAGCGTGGTGTACGCGATGACCGGCCCCGCGACGCCCGGGAGGATGTCGCGGGCGAGGATCCGCCAGGGTCCGGAGCCGCCGACGCGGGCCGCGTCGACGTACTCGCGGTGCTTGAGCGAGAGGGTCTGGCCGCGGACGACCCGGGCGACGCCGGGCCAGCCGAAGAGGCCGATGACGAGGATCATCAGGAGGGTCCGGTCGGCGTCCCGGGCCACCGACATCATCGCGATCATGAAGATGAGGGAGGGGAAGGACATCGTGAGGTCCATCAGCCGGGACAGCGCGGTGTCGGTGCGGCCGCCGAAGTAGCCGGCGGCGATGCCGGCCGTCACCCCCGCCAGCACGACGATCGCGGTGGCGGCGAAGGCGATCAGCAGCGACACCTGGGCGCCGTGCACGACCCGGGCGAACAGGTCGCGGCCGGTGATGGGTTCGACGCCGAGCCAGTGCTCGGCGGAGACCCCGCCGAGCGGTCCGATCGGCAGTCCGCCGAGGTAGGGGTCGACGGCGGACTTGTCGAACTCCTCCGGGCCCCAGCCGCCGAGCGAGGCGATCAGCGGGGCGGCGGCGGTCATCAGGACGAAGAGGGCGACGACGGCGAGGGAGACCTTGAGGGAGGTGCGGCGGCGGATCTCCGCGCGGACCGCCCGCCAGGCCCCGCCGCCCGCGTGCACCGGAGGGGGAGGGGTGGTGGTCGTGGTCATGGGAGGGGCGTCCTTCAGTTCGCGCTCTTCGACGGGTCCTTGAGGCCGACCGTCGCGTAGTCGAGCTGACCGCTCCAGGAGGTGTGGCCGTAGGCCCCGGCGACGTTGGTGCCGACGAGGAGCGCGCGGCGCTTCATGGCGCCGGGGGCGACCGGGGCCTTGGCGAGGATCTGTCCGTCGAGTTCCTGCCACGCCTTGTTGGCCGCGTCGCCGTCGGTCATGGCGGCGATCTCGTCCATCCGCTTCATGGTGGCGTCGTCCTTGAAGAGGGAGTGGTTGCCGGAGTTGCCCTTCTCCTTGACGAAGCGGCCGTCGAAGACGAAGGGGAGGAAGGTGGTGCCGGAGGGGAAGTCGGGACACCAGCCGGTGTAGACGAGGTCCGTGCGGTTCTTGGTGTCGCCGATGGTGTCGTAGAAGGCGGACGGGTCGACGGTCTCGATGGTCACCTTGATGCCGGCCTTGCCGAGGGACTGCTGGACGGCCTCGCCGATGGCCTTGTCGTTGATGTTGACGGTGAGGCTGGTGGACAGGCCGTCGGCCTTCCCGGCCTCCTTGAGCAGCTGCCTGGCCTTCTCGGGGTCACCGGCGAGCGGGATCCCGAGGGTGTCGGGCTGCTTGCCGCCGGTGAAGAGGGAGCCGGGCATCGCGGCGCCTGCGGCGTCGGTGACGGCCGGGCCGCCGGCGGCGGTGACGATCGCCTCCCGGTCGAGGGCCCACTGCACGGCCTGGCGGACCTTGAGGTCGTCGAAGGGGGCGCGGCCGGTGTGCATCTGGAGCATCTCGGTGCAGCTGCTGGACTCGGCGAGGAGCCGGGCCTTGACGTCGGCCTTGGTGAGGACCTTGGAGATCGACTCGGGGCGGAGCGTGGACCAGGCGACGGCGGAGGAGTCGCCGGCGGCGGAGGCGACGAGGCGGTCGTCGATCTGGTTGCCCTTGAGGCCCATGGTGACGACGATCCGGTCCGGGTACGCCTTGCGGACGCTGTCGCTCGCCGGGTCCCAGTGGGTGTTGCGGACCAGGACCATCTGCTTGTCGCGGGCGTAGCTCTCGATCTTGTACGGCCCCGAGGAGAAGGGGCGGTTGTCGTACTGCGCGCCCTTGTCCTGGGCGGGGGGCACCGGGGCGAAGGTCGGCAGGGTGGCGGCGAAGGGGAACTCCGCGAAGGGCTTGTGGAGTTCGAAGACGATCGTGCGGGCGTCCGGGGTCTTGACCGAGTCGAGGTGCTTGCCCCGGGCCGGGCCCTGGTAGCCCTCGGCCCCGGCGAGGTAGCGGGCCGCGTAGTCGGGGCCGCCGGGGAGGTCGGGGGAGAAGGACCGCTCGACGTTGTGCTTGATGTCCTGGGCGGTGACGGGGGTGCCGTCCTCGTACTTCAGGCCGGCCTTCAGGCGGAAGGTCCAGGTCTTGGCGCCGTTGGACGGGGTGCCGAGGTCCTCGGCGAGGTCGGGGACCAGCTCGCTGCCGTCGGCGCCGGGGGCGGCCTTGTAGGTGACGAGGGTGCGGTAGAGCAGCCGGGTGCCGAAGTCCATGTCGGGCATGACCCAGTTGCGGGCCGGGTCGAGGTGGGTGAAGTCCTGGTTGGACAGGACGGTGAGGGTGCCGCCCTTCTGCGGGGTGCCGCCGATGACCGCGCCGGCGTTGGCGGCGGCGGGGTTCTTCCGCTCCGGTCCGCCGGTCTTGCCGCCGGACGAGCCGGTGGAGCAGGCGGCGAGGCCGAGGGAGAGGGTCGACACCAGGGCGATGGCCAGGGTGCGTGTGCGCTTGTTCATGGGGTCACTCCGAGAGAGCGGGAGAGCGGTCGGACAGCCAGAGCGGCCGGAATGTGACCCGTAACATAGTAATGTGAAATTGCACTGACAAGGTGTGGGGTCCCGCTCGGCCCGTCCGTTACCCATCCGTGTCCCTACAGGAGCCTTCCTTGCACCCCGCCTACGCCACCACCGACCACACCTTCACCGTCCCCCTCGACCACGCCCGCCCCGACGGCCCCACCCTCGACGTCTTCGCCCGCGAGGTCGCCGACCCGGCCCGCGCCGGAGAGGAACTGCCCTGGCTGCTCTACCTCCAGGGCGGCCCCGGCGGGAAGTCCCCGCGCCCCACCGCCGGTTCGCCCGGCTGGCTGCCGCACGCCCTCAAGACCCACCGGGTCCTCCTGCTCGACCAGCGCGGCACCGGCCGCTCCACCCCCGTCACCGCCCGCGAGGCCGCCCGCTTCGGCGACCCGCACCGCCTCGCCTCCTACCTGGGCAACTTCCGGGCGGACGCCATCGTCGACGACGCCGAGCTGATACGCCGGCGCCTCTGCGGCGACACCCCCTGGGAGACCCTCGGCCAGAGCTACGGCGGCTTCCTCACCCTGACCTACCTCTCCCGGGCGCCCCGGGGTCTGCGCGCCTGCTACGTCACCGGAGGGTTGCCCGGCCTCACCGCCACCGCCGACGACGTCTACGCCCGCACCTACCCCCGGGTCCGCGACCGCTGCCGGGAGTACTACGCCCGCTACCCCGAGGACGCCGCCCGCCTCCGCCGGATCGCCGGCCTCCTCGACGCCGGCGACGTCCGGCTCCCCGACGGCGACCGCCTCACCGTCCGCAGGCTGCGCACCCTCGGCCTCGCCCTCGGCATGGGCGACGGCTTCGAACGCCTCCACTGGCTCCTCGACGAGGCCCTCGGTGCCGACGGCGCGCCCAGCGCCACCTTCCTGCACCAGGTCATGACCCTGACCGGGCACGTCGACGCCCCGCTCTTCGCCGTCCTCCAGGAGAGCCTGTACGGCCAGGGCGCCGGGCCCACCGGATGGGCGGCGCACCGGGCGCTCGCCGGCCGGCCCGAGTTCGCCGAGGACGCGGACACCCTGCTGCTCACCGGCGAGATGATGTACCCGTGGATGTTCCGGGAGATCTCCGGACTGCGGCCCTTCGCCGAGGCGGCCGACCTCCTCGCCGCCCGTGCCGACTGGCCGCCGCTGTACGACCCCGCGCGGCTGGCCGCCAACGAGGTGCCGCTCGCCGCCGTCGTCTGCCACGACGACATGTACGTGGACGCCGGCCTCTCCCTCGACACCGCGCGCCGGATCGGCGCCGCCCGGGTCTGGGTCACCAACGAGTGGGAGCACGACGGCCTCACCGCCTCCGGAGGGCGGGTCCTCGCCCGGCTCATGGAGCTGGCGGCCGGCCGCGCCTGACGTCCCGCGATCCGGTCTGCTTGCGCGGGAGCCGCAAAGGGCTGTCATTCTCTTGCGGAGCTTGCGCTAGTCTTGCGCGCATGACGCGACGACTTGCTCAAGTGGCGAAGAAGGCGGGGGTCAGCGAGGCGACGGTGAGCCGGGTCCTCAACGGCAAGTCCGGGGTCTCCGAGGCGACCCGCCAGTCCGTCCTCACCGCGCTGGACGTGCTCGGCTACGAGCGGCCCACCCAGCTCAGGGGGGAGCGCGCCCGGCTCGTCGGACTCGTCCTGCCCGAGCTGCAGAACCCCGTCTTCCCCGCCTTCGCCGAGGTCATCGGAGGCGCGCTCGCCCAGCAGGGGCTCACCCCCGTGCTCTGCACCCAGACCAAGGGCGGCGTCTCCGAGGCCGACTACGTGGACCTCCTGCTCCAGCAGCAGGTCTCCGGAGTGGTCTTCGCGGGCGGGCTCTTCGCGCAGGCCGACGCCCCGCACGACCACTACCACCAGCTCCACGAGCGCAACATCCCGGTCGTCCTGATCAACGCCTCCATCGAGGGCCTCGACTTCCCCTGCGTCTCCTGCGACGACGCCGTCGCCGTCGAGCAGGCGTGGCGCCACCTCGCCTCGCTCGGCCACGAGCGGATCGGGCTGCTGCTCGGCCCCGCAGACCACGTGCCCTCCCGCCGCAAGCTCAGCGCCGCGCGGGCCGCCGCCGAGGCGGCCGGCACCCCGCTCGCCGACGAGCACGTCGTCCGCTCGATCTTCTCCCTCGAAGGCGGTCGGGCCGCCGCCAACCGGCTGCTCGAACAGGGCGTCACCGGCATCGTCTGCGCCAGCGACCCGCTCGCCCTCGGCGCGATCCGGGCCGCCCGCCGGCGCGGGCTCTCCGTCCCCGGCGACGTCTCGGTGGTCGGCTTCGACGACTCGGCCTTCATGAACTGCACGGAGCCGCCGCTCTCCACCGTCCGCCAGCCCATCGAGGCGATGGGGCGCGCCGCGGTCGACCTCTTGATCGCCCAGGTCCAGGGGACCCGGCAGCACTCGGGGGAACTGCTCTTCGAGCCCGAGCTCGTAGTCCGCGGGTCAACGGCTCCGCCGCCCGCTCTTTAGAGGTCGTCGCATTCGGCTGCCGGCAGGGGGGAAGGCGGAAGTCCTGGCCCGCCTGCTCGCCGAGGACGCGGACCCCGATGTCGTCGACGGTGCGCACCACTGCCGTGCCGCCGGCGTGCCGTGCGGATCCCGAACGCGCTGATCCAGGCGGTAGCACTCCCCTGGGCGTGGCCACTTTCCGCGATCACGGCCTGGCCGTACGGCTGCCGCGTACCCGCATCGCCAGGAGAGTCGGACCATGGTGCGTCTGCGCCGGCGCCCCACGGCGGGAGCGGATCGCGGTATGCCCTTGACCAGGGGGATCAGGGCCTCGCTGTCGTGCGGGTTTGCCGCCGGGAGTCGTACCGGCCCCGTCGACAGGGACCCGGTGACCATGTGCACCACAAGAAGGGGACCTGACCGGTCCGCGTCGCAAGGTCGAAGGGGGCGGCCCTGCGCAGGCGGGCGGCGAGGTGACCTCGTTCGGACATTTGGTGCGGCTGAACACGCGTCGTCAAGCAGGAGAAGAAAATCTTCAACAGGTTGGAGAAAAATCTGATGGCTTGCGGCGCGCGGAGGAGGCCGGCTGCCAGGCCCGCTCGCGCCCTGGTCCGATGACGCTCGGGGATGCGGGGCGAGATCGGCGCCCCTGCGTCCGGCCGTGCTGTCAGCGCCGTCAGTAGCGGGTTTCCAGGTCGTCCGGCGTGGGGCGGTGGTCGCGCGCCCGGCGGGGCGCGCCGGTGGCTCCCGGTGGCGCGCCTGCTGAGGACCGGCAGTCCAGGAGGCTCGTGACACAGTCGTAATCATGCAATCCTGGGTCGAAATCTTGCGTAGCCCTGTTCTGCGTCCTAGTGTGACGCTCCGATCAGGGCAGTGCCCTGGGGACCACCTCGGAGGAGCCGCAATGAAGTCCCGTAACCTCGCGATCTTTTTGATCTCTTCAGGTCTTGTCCTCTCAGCCACGGCTTGCGGTGGCGACTCCGACGCCGGAGCCAAGGGGGATGTCACGATCACCGTGGCGTGTCAGCCGGCGAAGACGGCACCTCTGCAGCGCAAGGCCTGGGACGACGACGTCAAGGCGTTCGAGAAGGCGCACCCGGGCGTCAAGGTCAAGAGCACGGACCAGCAGCCGTGCTTCGACCCGAAGACCTTCGCCGCGAAGCTGGCGGGCGGCCAGATGGAGACGGTCTTCATGGCTCCCGTCACCAACTACGCCGATGTCATGGCCAAGGGGCAGGCGAAGGAGATCACCGCGTCCACGGATCTGGTGAAGAACTTCGGAAGCATCCGCCAGGACGTCCGGGACATGGTCACCAAGGACGGCAAGATCTACGGCGTCCCCAACGTCAGCTACTCCGTCGGGCTGGTCTACAACCGCAAGCTCTTCCAGCAGGCCGGCCTCGACCCCAACTCCCCGCCGAAGACCTGGGACGAGGTCCGTGCCGCGGCCAAGAAGATCGCGGATCTGGGCGACGGCTACGTCGGGTACGGAGAGTACGGCGGCGGCAACGTCGGTGGCTGGCACTTCGCCCAGTCCATCTTCAGCCGCGGCGGCGAGATGGTCGTGAACGGCAAGGCGGCCTTCAACAGCGCCGAGGGCAAGGCGGTGCTGCAGACGCTGCACGACATGCGCTGGAAGGACGACAGCGTCGGCAAGAAGGTGCTGATCGGCTGGGAAGCGCTGATGCAGCAGATGGCGGCCGGCAAGACGGGCATGATGCTCGGCGCCCCGGACGTCGTCACCGACCTGGTGCAGAAGTTCCAGGGGAGCAAGGAGCAGTACGGCATCGCCCCCATCCCCGAGGGCAAGGCGTCGCTCACCGGTGGCGAGGCCTACATGATCAACCCGAAGGCGAGCGACGCCGAGGCCAAGGCCGGCCTGCAGTGGATCGACTTCCAGTTCAACACGCCGGGCAAGGGCCGTCACGACTACGCGCGCGGCAAGGCCAACGGTGAGGCCGTCGGTGTGCCGAACAACGACTACATGAGCGACTCGCCGACGGGCCAGGAGATCGCCGCACTCCGAGAGAAGAACGCGGTCCTGCCGGTCGAGTACTACCAGCCCTACGTCGAGGGGGCGAAGAACGTCGAGATCAAGCTGGAGCCGGCGAAGGCGCAGGAGCTCTACGCGGTGCTGGACGTCCCCATGTCCGCAGTTCTGACCCGCGAGAACGCCGACATCGACAAGCTGCTCGCCGATGCAGAGAGCAAGGCGAACACGATTCTGGCGAAGAGCTGACCGTCGTGGGACGGGTGCCGCACTCCGTCTCCGGCGGAATGCGGCACCCCGACCCGCGGCGCGGAACGGGAGATCACCATGGACACACCCACCGTGCAGGCGAAACGGCCCCCGAAGTCGCAGCGCCGGCCACCCGCACGTCCCTCACGTCAGAGAAGGACTCTTCGCACCAACATCACCGCCTACGGGTTTCTGTGCGCGGCCCTGTTCTGCTTCGCGCTCTTCGCCTGGTGGCCGATCGTCCGGCAGGTCGTGCTCAGCTTCCAGGAGACGAACCTGGTCGACGAGCCCACGTGGGTGGGCCTGGACAACTTCCGCGCGGTGGTGGAGGACCCGGCGTTCGGCCAGGCATGGAAGAACACCTTCGCCTTCACCTTCCTCGCCCTGCTGTGCGGCTACGTGATCCCCTTCGTGGTGGCGATCGTCCTCAACGAACTGCGGCACGCGCGCGGATACCTGCGCTTCGTCGTCTACCTGCCGGTCATGCTGCCGCCGATCGTCTCGGTGCTGCTCTTCCGCTGGTTCTACGATCCCGGACCCGGCCTGTTCAACCAGCTGCTCGACTTCGTGGGTCTGCCGGGTCTGTCCTGGCTGGACTCCACGGACACCGCGCTGATCTCCCTGGTCATCGTCTCCACCTGGATGAACATGGGCTCCGGGGTCCTGATCTATCTCGCCGCACTGCAGAACATCCCCGGTGAACTCTACGAAGCGGCCGAACTCGACGGCGCCGGCATCTTCCGGCGGATCTGGAACGTCACCATCCCGCAGACCCGGCTGATCCTGCTGCTCATGCTGATGCTCCAGGTCGTCGCCACCATGCAGGTGTTCATCGAGCCCTACATGCTCACCGGCGGAGGGCCGGAGAACGCGACCGTCACCGTCGCCTTCCTGATGTACCAGTACGCCTTCGTCTACGGCGGCAACTACGGAGCCGGCAGCGCGCTCGGAGTCATGCTCATGGTCGTTCTCCTTGCGGTCGCCGCAGTCCAGCTCAGGCTGACCCGCGACGAGAAGAGGTAGTCCCGTGGCCAACACAGTCGACTTGTCAACCCACCCGGAAACCGCGGGGGACGACACCCGCAAGGGACCGCCGACGGCAGCGTCCCGCCCGCGCGAGCGGCGCCGCGCCCACTGGGCCGAAGGCCACTCCCGTACCATCATCTCGCCCCTTGAGCTCAAGTCCCGCTGGGGATCGCGGATCTACTGGACGGTGCTCGCCGCCATCCTGTCCGTCTTCACGCTCGTGTTCGTCTTCCCGCTGTACTGGATGGTCACGGGAGCGATGAAATCGGGCGAGGAGATCGCCCAGATGCCGCCGACGCTGTGGCCGAAGGACCCGGACTTCTCGGTCTTCGCGGATGCGTGGGAGCTCTTCGACGTCGGGCTGCTCCTGAAGAACACGCTCTTCTATTCGGTCGGCGCCTGGCTGTTCGCCCTCGCGGTGGACGTGACGGCCGCGTACGCGCTGTCCAAGCTGCGCCCGATGTTCGGCAACGTGATCCTCGGGGCGATGTTCGCGACACTGATGATCCCGCCCATCGTCGTCATGATCCCGGCGTACATCACCGTCACGGACGTGCCGATCTTCGGATGGAACCTGCTCAACACGCCCTGGGCGATCTGGTTCCCGGTGGCGGCCAACGGGTTCAACATCTTCCTGCTGAAGCGGTTCTTCGACTCGATTCCCGACGAGATCCTCGAAGCGGCGGAGATCGACGGGGTGCCGCCATGGCGCGTGCTCGTCTCGATCATCCTGCCGATCTCGCGGCCCATCCTCGGTGTGGTCTCCATCTTCACCATCGTGATGGTGTTCAAGGACTTCGTCTGGCCGCTGCTCGTACTGCCGGACAGCGAGAAGATGACGATCAGCGTAGGACTCTCCCAGACCGCGGGACAGGTGACGCAGAACCAGATCATGGCCGGTCTGGTGATGGCGAGCATTCCGATGATCATCGTGTTCGTCTTCTTCCAGAGGAGCATCATGGCCGGCCTCACCGCCGGCAGCCTCAAGGGCTGACGGCACGCCACCCCCTCGAAGCCTTCGCCGTCGTCCCGGGCCCATCCGTTTCCCCGCTGTCCGGGACGACGACGAAGTACGCCTGGGCGGTCCGACCGTCGAGCTCCAAGCCGGCGAGCGCTCCGCCCGACCCGAACCTCCGCCGTCGTCCCGGGCCCATTCCGTCCCGCACCCCGGACGACGGCGGAGCACCCTCCCTGCCTTCCTGCCCGAAAGGACCGTTCCGTGGCAGCCCCCTCTCCGTCCCGCACCTCCGACTGGTGGCGTGACGCCGTCATCTACCAGGTGTACCCGCGCAGCTTCGCCGACGGCGACGGCGACGGCACCGGTGACCTCGCGGGCGTCCGGGCGAGACTGCCCCACCTTGCCGCACTCGGCGTCGACGCCCTGTGGTTCACCCCCTGGTACGCCTCCCCGATGGTCGACGGCGGCTACGACGTCGCCGACTACCGCGCCATCGACCCCGCCTTCGGCACCCTCGACGAGGCCGAGAAGCTCATCGCGGAGGCCGCCGGACTCGGCCTGCGCGTCATCGTCGACATCGTCCCCAACCACGTCTCCGACCAGCACGCCTGGTTCCGGGAGGCCCTCGCGGCGGGCCCCGGCAGCGAGGCGCGTGCCCGTTTCCACTTCCGCCCCGGCCGGGGCGAGAACGGCGAACTCCCGCCCAACGACTGGCCCTCGCAGTTCTCCGGCACCACCTGGACCCGCGTCCCCGACGGCGAGTGGTACCTCCACCTCTTCACCCCCGAACAGCCCGACCTCAACTGGTCCCACCCCGACGTCCGCCGCGAACACGAGGAGGTGCTGCGCTTCTGGTTCGAGCGCGGCGTCGCCGGCGTCCGCATCGACTCCGCCGCCCTGCTCACCAAGGACCCGGACCTGCGGGACTTCACCGAGGGCGTCGACCCCCACCCGTACATCGACCTCGACGAGATCCACGACGTCTACCGCTCCTGGCGGGCCATAGCCGACGAGTACGGCGGCGTCTTCGTCGGCGAGGTCTGGCTCCCCGACGCCGAGCGCTTCGCCCGCTATCTGCGTCCCGACGAGCTGCACACCGCCTTCAACTTCAACTTCCTCGCCTGCCCCTGGGAGCCGGAGCGGCTGCGCGCCACCATCGACGACACGCTCGCCGAGCACGCCCCCGTCAACGCCCCCGCCACCTGGGTGCTGTGCAACCACGACGTCACCCGGACCGCCACCCGCTACGGGCGAGCCGACACCGCCTTCGACTTCGCCGCCAAGCGCTTCGGCACGCCCGCCGACCTGGACCTCGGCACCCGCCGCGCCCGCGCCGCCGCCCTGCTCACCCTCGCCCTGCCCGGCTCCGTCTACCTCTACCAGGGCGAGGAGCTGGGCCTGCCCGAGGCCGACATCCCCCTCGACCGCATCCAGGACCCGATGCACTTCCGCTCCGGCGGCACCGACCCGGGCCGCGACGGCTGCCGCGTCCCCCTCCCCTGGGACGCCGACGCCCCCTCGTACGGCTTCGGAAGCCCGCCGGGCACCGCACCGTGGTTGCCGCAGCCCGCGGACTGGGGCCGTTACGCCGTCGACCGGCAGAGCGCCGACCCCGACTCGATGCTCACCCTCTACCGCACCGCCCTCGCCCTGCGCCGCACCGAAGCCGGCTTCGGCGACGGAGCGATGACATGGCTCCCCGCCGCCGACGGCGTTCTCGCCTTCACCCGCGACCACGGCCTCACCTGCGTGGTCAACCTCTCCGGAGCCCCCGTCGAGCTCCCCGCGCACCGTGCGAGGCTGCTCGCCAGCGGCCCCCTGGACGCCGGCGGCACCCTCCCCCCGGACACGGCCGTCTGGCTGCGTGCCTGAGCCCGGGGACGCTTCGACAGCGCCGTGCGCCCCGCTGGGCGGACGGCGTCCGTGGAAAGACCCCACCGTGCGGCGGCGGCCGCTCAGCGCCGACTCCGTCGGCCGCGCCGCACGGTGGCCGAGGCCGGGACCCTGACACCCGGCCCTGGCGGAAGCCCCGTTCCCGTTCCGTGGGGGGCCGGGAACGGGGCCTCCCTACGGCGGGCGTGTCCTCGTCCCGAGTCGACGAGCCCTCCGCACGACCCCGCGGCGAAGTCGCTCGCCGTGGGTCCGCACCGTCCGGGAAGCGAGCCCAGATGATCCCCAGCCGTGTCCGTCCGCACGTCCGCGCCGGTGCCAGAGCCACCGCCGTCGCCTGCGTGCTTCTCTGTCTCGGCCAGGCTGCGGGCGGAACCGCAGCCGCCACGGCCGCCGGTCCGTCCCCCGTCTCCCCTCCTGCCGGACCCGCCGTCACCCGCGCCGGGCTCGCCCCGGCGCTCGTGGCCGGACGGGGCGCCGCCGTCGCCTTCGACGAGCAGGAGGCGGAGAACGCCCGCACCACCGGAACCGTCATCGGACCGGACCGGACGCCGTACACCCTCCCTTCGGAGGCGTCCGGCCGGAAGGCGGTCCGGCTCGTCCCCGGCCAGTACGTCGAGTTCACCCTGCCACGCGCCGCCAACGCCGTGACCGTCCGCTACAGCATCCCGGACGCGGCCGGCGGCGGCGGCATCACCGCCCCCCTGGACGTCGCAGTCGACGGCCGGCACCGCAGGACGATGACCCTGACCTCCGCTTACTCCTGGCTGTACAACCAGTACCCCTTCACCAACGACCCCGGCGCCGACCTGCTCCACCCGGACTGGTGGCTCGCCGAGTGCGCCTGCGTCCCCGCCGCCACCACGCCCGCGCCCGTCTTCGAGAAGCCCTTCCGGCCCACCCACTTCTACGACGAGCAGCGGCTGCTCCTCGGGAAGACGTACCGCGCGGGGGAGAAGGTACGGCTCACGGTGCCGGCCGGCAGTCCCGCCGCCTGGACGGTGATCGACCTCCTCGACACCGAGCTGGTCGCCCCGCCGCAGGTCGAGCGCGGTGGCGTCGACGTGCGGCTCCTGGGCGCCGACCCGACCGGCCGCCGGGACGCCGCCCCCGCCATCGAACGGGCCATCGCGCTGGCCCGCCGTCTCGACCGGCCCGTCTATCTGCCGCCGGGCACCTTCCGCGTCGACCGCCACATCGAGGTCGACGACGTCACCATCGTCGGCGCGGGCAACTGGCACACCGTCCTCAAGGGCCGCCAGGTCACCCTCGACGAGCCCGCCCCCGACGGCTCCCGGCACACCGGCGTCGGCCTCTACGGCAAGTCCGCGGCCGAGGGCGGCAGCCGGAACGTGCACCTGTCCGGCTTCGCCGTCGAGGGCGACGTCCGCGAACGGATCGACACCGACCAGGTCAACGCCATCGGCGGCGCCATGAGCGACTCCACCGTCGAAGGCCTCTACCTGCACCACACCAAGGTCGGCCTCTGGTTCGACGGCCCGATGCGGAACGTGCGGGTCACGGACAACGTCATCACCGACCAGATCGCCGACGGCCTCAACCTCCACACCGGCGTGACGGACTCCCTCGTCCGGAACAACTTCCTCCGCAACACCGGCGACGACGGCATCGCGCTGTGGTCGGAGAAGACCGCCGACGCCCGCAACACCATCGCCCACAACACCGTCCAGTCACCCACCCTCGCCAACGGCATCGCCGTCTACGGGGGCACCGACACCACGGTCACCGGCAACCTCGTCGCCGACCCGGTGCGCGAGGGCAGCGGGCTCCACGCCGGTGCCCGCTTCGGCGCCGAACCCTTCACCGGCACCCTCCGCTTCACCGACAACACCACGGCCCGCGCCGGCACCCTCGACCTCAACTGGCGGATCGGCCTGGGCGCGCTCTGGTTCTACGCCCTGGACGGCTCGATCGACGCCGACGTGCGGGTCACCGGGGACCACTACCTCGACTCCACCCACAACGCGATCATGCTGGTCAGCGAGTACGGGGTGAAGGACCGGTTCTCCATCCCCTCGGTCCACTTCAAGGACATCCGCGTCGACGGCACCGGCAACTCCGTCGTCAGCACCCGCACGAAGGGCTCCGCCACCTTCGAGAACGTCGACGCCCGCAACGTCGGTGCGGTCGGCGTGAACAACTGCGGCTCCTTCAACTTCCCCGCCACCGGCTCCGAGTTCACGCTCGACGACCGCGGCGGGAACGACGGCGGCTGGCTCGCCCCGTGGCTCCTGCCCAACACCATCACCTGCGACGACCGCCCGCCGGTCGTCGCGCCCCCGGCTCCCGCGCCCTGGTCCTGACGCCAGGACACGGGAGAACCCGCGGGGAGTCGGACGACGGCTCCCCGCGGAACCGCCGCCTCGGTCGCACGGGTGACGGCTCCTCGCGGGGTGGCCGTCGGAGCGGGCGGCGACGGGCTTCCTCCCGCGTCGACCGCAGGATGGTCCGTCCCGCCTTCCAGCCTTTCAGCGGATGAGCCCGCGTCGCGCAAACGGGCTTGCTAAAAAAGGCCCGAGGACGCAATCTCTTTGCAGAATTTGCGCTAGAGTTGCGTGCATGACGCGACGACTTGCCCAGGTGGCGAAGAAAGTGGGAGTCAGCGAGGCCACGGTGAGCCGTGTCCTCAACGGCAAGCCCGGGGTCTCCGAGGCGACCCGGCAGTCCGTGCTGACGGCGCTCGACGTGCTCGGCTACGAGCGCCCGACGCAGCTGCGCGGCGAGCGGGCCCGGCTCGTCGGCCTGGTCCTCCCGGAGCTCCAGAACCCCATCTTCCCCGCGTTCGCCGAGGTCATCGGCGGCGCACTGGCCCAGCAGGGGCTGACCCCGGTCCTCTGCACGCAGACCAAGGGCGGCGTCTCCGAGGCCGACTACGTGGAGCTGCTGCTCCAGCAGCAGGTCTCCGGTGTCGTGTTCGCCGGCGGACTGTTCGCGCAGGCCGACGCCCCGCACGACCACTACTACCGGCTGGCCGAGCGCAACATCCCGGTCGTCCTCGTCAACGCCTCCATAGAAGGACTCGACTTCCCTTGCGTCGCGTGTGACGACGCCGTCGCGATCGAGCAGGCGTGGCGTCATCTCGCATCCCTCGGCCACGAGAGGATCGGGCTCATCCTGGGGCCCGAGGACCATGTGCCCTCCCGTCGCAAGCTGGAAGCGGCCCGGGTGGCCGCCGCGGCTGCGGGCATGGCCTGGGACGACGCGTTCTTCGAGCGGTCGGTGTTCTCTCTCGAAGGCGGGCAGGCCGCGGCAACGCGCCTGCTCGGCCGCGGGGTCACCGGGATCGTGTGCGGCAGTGATCCGCTGGCGCTGGGCGCGATCAGGGCCGCCAGGCGGCGTGGTCTCTCCGTGCCGGCGGACGTCTCGGTCGTCGGCTTCGACGACTCCGCCTTCATGACCGTCACCGAACCGCCGCTGTCGACGGTCCGTCAGCCCATCGAGGCGATGGGGCGCGCGGCCGTGGACCTCCTGATCGCTCAGATCCAGGGCACCCAGCACCACCTCGGGGAGTTGCTCTTCGAGCCCGAGCTCGTCGTCCGCGGCTCGACGGCCCCGCCGCCGGCGCGCTGATTCAGCGGCACCGGCCCTACGTCGCGATCGAGGCATGCCCGATAACTGAACAGTAAGGCCCTGACGGCACCGGTATTCCGCACTGAGCGGCTCGATACCGGTGCCGTCGGCGTTTCCGTGCGGTGACAGCGGTCTGCAATTGGACGAGACCCGTTGACAAGCACGTCATCCCGTAGAAACCTTGCGGGCTGGCGGCGCAAATGAGCCACAGGGTTGCTCAAGAACTCGGCTGGCCGCCTTTTGATCCTTGTCGGAGTCATGCCGGGTCCCAGAGCGCGTGGTCCTGCCGAACTCCTGTCGGCCCCCTGCCCGTCACTTGCCGAGGGGCTGTTCCGGACCAAGACAGACCACGGGCCCTGCCCCGCATCGCGGAGAGGTCACCATGAGAGGCACACATCCGAGCAGGCGGCTGGGGGTGGGTCTGCTGACAGCGGGCCTGATCTCCCTGGGACTGCTCCCCGTTCCCGCGCAGGCCGCGGCGGACACCAACCTCGCGCTCGGTCGAGCCGCGACGGCCGGCGGCGCGAACGGCGGCTATCCGGCCTCCAACGTCACCGACGGAAGTCAACAGTCTTACTGGGAAGGGCCGTTGGGCTCCTTCCCGCAGTGGGTGCAGGTCGACCTGGGCACCCAGGTCGACCTCGACCGCCTCGCGCTCAAGCTGCCGACCGCCTGGGAGGCGCGCAACGAGACCCTGGCCGTCCTCGGCAGCGCCGACGGCACCACGTTCAGCACCATCGCCGCCGCCCAGGCGCGCGCGTTCAACCCCTCCGCGGCCAACACGGTGAACATCGACCTGCCGTCGGCCACCGCCCGGTTCGTCCGGGTCCAGGTGGGATCCAACAGCGTCTGGAACGCGGCCCAGCTCTCCGAGCTGGAGGTCTACGGCGAGACCGGCGGCGGCGAGGACCCGGGCGACCCGCCCCCGGTCACCGGCACCAACCTGGCGCGCAACAAGCCCATCGAGGCCACCTCCACCACGCAGAACTACGCGGCCGGCAACGCCAACGACGAGAACACGTCCACCTATTGGGAGTCCGCCGGTTTCCCCGGCTCCCTGACCGTCAAACTCGGCGCGGACGCCGACGTCGCGGCCGTCGTCGTCAAGCTCAACCCCGACTCCGCCTGGGGGCCGCGGACCCAGTCCCTGGAAGTCCTCGGCCGCGCCTCCGACGCCACGGGCTTCACCACCCTGAAGGCGCGCGCCGACTACGCCTTCAGCCCGTCCTCGGGCCAGAACACCGTCACCATCCCGGTGACCGGCCGTGTCTCCGACCTGCGCCTGACCGGCTTCTCCAACAACGGCGCCCCCGGCGTCCAGGTCGCGGAGCTCCAGGTGCTCGGTACGGCCGCGCCCGCCCCGGACTTCGTCGTCAACGAGCTCACCTGGGAGCCGGCCACCCCGTCCGAGGCGGACGACGTGACCGCCAAGGTCACCGTCCGCAACGCCGGCACCGCGGCCGCCCCGGCCACGACGGTGAACGTCAGCGCCGAGGGCACCGTCGCGGGCTCCGCCCCGGTCCCCGCGCTCGCCGCCGGCCAGTCGGCGATCGTGAACGTCCCGATCGGCAAGCGTCCGATGGGCGCCTACACGGTCTCTGCCGCCGTCGACCCGACCGACACGGTGCCCGAGCTCGACAATGGCAACAACAGCCGTACGGCCACTTCCAAGTTGAACGTCACTCAGACCCCCGGCCCCGACCTCACGGTCACCGGCATCACCCCCAATCCGGGCACCCCCGCGGTCGGCGCGCCGGTCTCCTTCACGGTCGCCGTCAAGAACCGCGGTACGTCATCCGTCCCGGCCGGCAGCGTCACCCGGCTCACGGTGGGATCCACCACCCTGTCGGGGACGACCCCGGCCATCGCGGCGGGCGACACCGCCGACGTGGCCCTCGCCGGGACCTGGACGGCCACCGACGGCGGCGTCACGCTCACCGCGACCGCCGACGCCACCGGCACCGTCACGGAGACCAACGAGAACAACAACGTCTTCGGCCGGTCCCTCGTCGTCGGACGCGGAGCCGCCGTGCCGTACACGGAGTACGAGGCCGAGGACGCGAGCTACCGCGGCACGCTCCTGCAGACCGACTCCACGCGCCCGTTCGGCCACACCAACTTCGCCACCGAGTCCTCGGGCCGCGAGTCGGTGCGCCTCAACTCCACGGGTGACTACGTGGAGTTCACCTCGACCAACGCCGCCAACTCGATCGTCGTGCGCAACTCGATCCCGGACGTGCCGGGCGGCGGAGGCCGGGAGGCCACCCTCAGCCTCTACGCGAACGGCCAGTTCGTGCGCAAAATGACGCTGTCCTCCAAGCACAGCTGGCTGTACGGCAACACCGACCAGCCGGAGGGGCTCACCAACACCCCGGGCGGCGACGCGCGGCGTCTCTTCGACGAGTCCAACGCGCAGCTGACCCAGTCCTACCCCGCCGGCACCAAGTTCCGGCTCCAGCGGGACGCGGGTGACGACGCCGCCTTCTACGTCGTCGACCTGATCGACCTGGAGCAGGTCGCCCCGCCGGCCGCGAAGCCCGCGGAGTGCGTCTCGATCACCCAGTACGGGGCCGTGCCCAACGACGGCATCGACGACACCGACGCCCTCCAGCGCGCCGTCACCGCCGACCAGAAGGGCGAGATCCCCTGTGTCTGGATCCCGGCGGGCCAGTGGCGCCAGGAGCAGAAGATCCTCACCGACGATCCGCTGAACCGGGGCACCCACAACCAGGTCGGCATCCGGGACGTCACCATCCGCGGCGCCGGGATGTGGCACTCCCAGCTGTACACGCTGACCCCGCCGCACCTCGCGAACGGGATCAACCACCCGCACGAGGGCAACTTCGGCTTCGACATCGACGACAACACCAAGATCTCGGACATCGCCATCTTCGGCTCCGGCACCATCCGCGGCGGCGACGGCAACGCCGAGGGCGGCGTCGGCCTCAACGGGCGCTTCGGCAAGAACACGAAGATCAGCAACGTCTGGATCGAACACGCCAACGTCGCCGCCTGGGTCGGCCGCGACTACTCCAACATCCCCGAGCTGTGGGGGCCGGGCGACGGCCTGGAGTTCAGCGGCATGCGCATCCGCAACACCTACGCCGACGGCGTCAACTTCTCCAACGGCACCCGCAACTCCACCGTCTACAACTCGTCGTTCCGCAACACCGGCGACGACGCCCTCGCGGTGTGGGCCAACAAGTACGTGAAGGACACCTCGGTGGACGTCGGCCACGACAACCACTTCCGCAACAACACGGTCCAGCTGCCCTGGCGGGCCAACGGCATCGCGGTCTACGGCGGCTACGGCAACACCATCGAGAACAACGTGGTCTCCGACACCATGAACTACCCGGGGATCATGCTCGCCACCGACCACGACCCGATCCCCTTCTCCGGGCAGACCCTGATCGCCAACAACGCCCTGTACCGCACCGGCGGAGCGTTCTGGAACGAGGACCAGGAGTTCGGCGCCATCACGCTCTTCGCGCAGGGTCCGGACATCCCGGGCGTCACCATCCGGGACACCGACATCCACGAGTCGACCTACGACGGCATCCAGTTCAAGACCGGCGGCGGCGCCATGCCGAACGTCAAGGTCACGAACGTGAAGATCGACAAGTCGCTCAACGGCTGCGGAATCCTCGCGATGGGCGGAGCCCGCGGCAGCGCCACGCTGACGAACGTCACCATCACGAACTCGGCCAAGGGCGACGTCTGTTCGCAGCCCGGCACGCAGTTCGTCCTCAACCAGGGCTGACGCCCTTTCCCCGGCGGGGACGCCCGGCTTCCGCGTCCGGGCGTCCCCACCCTCACCCCTCCACAAAGCGAGGAACGATGAGAACCCCCACCTGGCGATCACGGTGCCTGAGCGCCGCGATCGCGACGAGCCTGCTGGCGCTGGGCGGTCCCATGATGGCCGCCCACGCCGCCGGCGGACCCAACATCGCGCTCGGCGACGCCGCCGCCTCCAGCAGCGCCCAGTCCGGCTACGGCGCCGGCAACATCACCGACGGCAACCAGGGAACGTACTGGGAGAGTGCCGGCGGCTCTCTCCCCCAGTGGGTGCAGGCCGACCTCGGCACCGCCACCCGCGTCGACGAGGTGGTCCTGAAGCTGCCCGCCGGCTGGGAGGCCAGGAACCAGACCCTCTCCGTCCAGGGCAGCGCCGACGGCACCAGCTTCGCCACGCTGAAGGGCTCCGCCACCTACACCTTCAGCCCCGGTTCGGCCAACACGGTCACCGTCGCCTTCCCGGCCACGCAGGCCCGCTTCGTGCGGGTCGACATCACCGCCAACACCGGCTGGCAGGCCGCCCAGCTCTCCGAGCTGGAGGTCCACGCGGCCGAGGGCTCCTCCGCGAACCTCGCCGCGGGCAAGAGCCTCACCGCCAGCAGCCACACCGAGGTGTACGCCGCGCCCAACGCCAACGACGGCAACCGGGGCAGCTACTGGGAGAGCGGCAACAACACGCTGCCGCAGTGGCTCCAGGCCGACCTCGGCGCCTCCGTCGCCGTCAACCGGGTCGTCCTCAAGCTGCCGGCCGGCTGGGGCGCCCGCAGCCAGACCCTGAAGATCCAGGGGAGCGCCGACGGCACCGACTTCACCGATCTCTCGGCCTCCCAGGCGTACGCGTTCAACGCGGCCAACGACAACACCGCGACCATCAGCCTGGACTCCACCACCACCAGATACGTGCGGGTCCTGGTGACGGCGAACACCGTACAGCCCGCCGCCCAGATAGCGGAGCTGGAGGTCTACGGACCGGCCACCGGCGACACCCAGGCGCCTTCGGTCCCCGCGAACCTGGCCTACACCCAGCCGGCGACCGGCCAGATCAGGCTCACCTGGAACGCCTCGACCGACAACGTGGGCGTGACCGGCTACGACATCTACGCCGACAACGTCCTGCTGTCCTCCGTCGCGGGCGACGTCACGACCTTCACCGACAACCGCCCGGCCGACCAGACCGTCTCCTACCGGGTACGGGCGAAGGACGCGGCGGGGAACCAGTCCGGGGACAGCAACACCGTCACCCGCACCGGCGACGGCGGCGACACCCAAGCCCCCACCGCCCCCGCGAACCTCGGCTTCACCGAGCCCGCGAGCGGCCAGGTGAAACTCACCTGGACCGCCGCCACGGACAACCGCGGCGTCACCGCGTACGACGTCTACGCGAACAACGTCCTGCGCGGCAGCGTCTCCGGCGGCGCCACCACCTACACCGACACCCAGCCGGCGAGCGCCACCGTCACCTACCACGTGGTCGCCAAGGACGCGGCGGGCAACACCTCCGTCGCCTCCAACAGCGTCACCCGCAACGGCACCGGCGACAGCGGTTCCAACCTCTCTGTCGGCAAGCCGATCGAGGCGTCGTCGACCATGGGCGGCTTCTCCGCGGGCAACGCCAACGACAACGACACCGCCACCTACTGGGAGGGCGGGGGCGGCGCATACCCCCAGACCCTCACCGTCAAGCTCGGCGCCAACGCCGACCTCGACAAGCTCGTGCTGAAGCTCAACCCGGCCCAGGCATGGCAGGCCCGCACCCAGACCATCGAGGTCCTCGGCCGCGAGCAGAGCGCCACCGGCTTCACCAGCAAGGTCGCGGCCAAGGGCTACTCCTTCGATCCGGCGAGCGGCAACACCGTCACCATCCCGCTGACCGCCCGCCTGGCCGACGTCCAGCTGAAGTTCACGGCCAACACCGGGGCCCCCGGGGGTCAGATCGCCGAGTTCCAGGTCGTGGGCGTGCCCGCGCCCAACCCGGACCTGACCGTCACCGGACTGTCCACCACCCCCGTCGCGCCCGAGGAGGACGACGAGATCACCGTCTCGGCCGTCGTCCGCAACGCCGGTGCCGCGCCCGCGGCGGCGAGCAAGGTCGCCGTCCGGCTCGGCGGCACCAAGGTCGCGACCGGGCAGGCCCCGGCACTGGCCCCCGGCGAGCAGGCCACCGTCCCCGTCTCCATCGGCGTGCGCGGCTCGGGCTCGTACGAGCTGAGCGCGGTCGCGGACGAGGCGAACCAGGTCCTGGAGCAGAACGAGACCAACAACACCCACACCCGGTCCACCGCCCTCGTGGTCAAGCCGGTCGCGAGCTCCGACCTGCTCGCCACCTCGGTGACGACCAGCCCGTCCAGCCCGACCGCCGGCGACGCCGTCACGTTCAAGGTCGCGGTGAAGAACCAGGGCACGGAGCCGACCACGGCCGGCGACCGCGCGGTGACACTGGAGCTCGTCAACGCGCAGGGCGGCGTGGTCAGGACGCTGTCGGGCGCGCAGAGCGGCGTGCTGGCCCCGGGAGCCTCGGCCGTCGTGAGCCTCGGCACGTGGACGGCCGTCAACGGCTCCTACACCGTCAGGACGGTCATCGCGGCCGACGCGAACGAACTGCCCGTGAAGCGGGAGAACAACACGCAGTCGCAGCCGTTGTTCGTCGGACGCGGCGCCAACATGCCGTACACGATGTACGAGGCGGAGGACGGCGCCGCCGGCGGCGGAGCCTCCGTCGTGGGCCCCAACCGGACCATCGGCGACGTCGCGGGCGAGGCGTCCGGCCGCAAGGCCGTCACCCTCGACGCGACCGGCGAGTACGTCGAGTTCACCACCCGTGCCGCGACCAACACCCTGGTCACCCGCTTCTCGATCCCGGACGCCCCGGGCGGCGGCGGCATCAACACCACCCTGAACGTCTACGTCGACGGCGTCTTCAAGAAGGCGCTGCCGCTCACCTCGAAGTACGCCTGGCTGTACGGCGCCGAGGCCGGCCCCGGCAACGACCCGGGCTCCGGAGCCCCGCGCCACATCTACGACGAGGCGAACCTGATGTTCGGGGAGACCATCCCCGCCGGCAGCAGGATCCGTCTCCAGAAGGACTCCGCGAACTCCGCCGCCCACTACGCGATCGACTTCGTCAACCTGGAGCAGGTCGCCCCGGTCGCCAACCCGGACCCGGCCACGTACACCGTGCCGGCCGGCTTCACGCACCAGGACGTGCAGAACGCGCTCGACAAGGTCCGCATGGACACCACCGGGAAGCTCGTCGGTGTCTACCTGCCGCCCGGTGACTACCAGACCTCCAGCAAGTTCCAGGTCTACGGCAAGGCGGTCAAGGTCGTCGGCGCCGGCCCGTGGTACACGAAGTTCCACGCGCCGACGACGCAGGACAACACGGACATCGGCTTCCGCGCCGAGGCCACGGCGAACGGCTCGCTCTTCAAGGGCTTCGCCTACTTCGGCAACTACGTCACGCGCATCGACGGGCCGGGCAAGGTCTTCGACTTCCAGAACACCGCCGACATCGTCATCGACGACATCTGGAACGAGCACATGGTCTGCCTGTACTGGGGTGCCAACACCGACCGGATGACGATCAAGAACTCCCGCATCCGGAACATGTTCGCCGACGGCGTCAACATGACCAACGGCTCCACCGACAACCTGGTGTCCAACAACGACGCCCGGGCCACCGGCGACGACAGCTTCGCGCTCTTCTCGGCGATCGACGCCGGCGGCGCGGACATGAAGAACAACGTCTACGAGAACCTCACCACCACGCTCACCTGGCGGGCCGCGGGCCTCGCGGTCTACGGCGGCTACAACAACACCTTCCGCAACATCCACATCGCCGACACCCTCGTCTACTCCGGCATCACCATCTCGTCGCTGGACTTCGGCTACCCGATGAACGGCTTCGGCACCATCCCGACGAACTTCGAGAACATCTCGATCGTCCGCGCCGGCGGCCACTTCTGGGGCAGCCAGACCTTCCCCGGCATCTGGGTCTTCTCCGCCTCGAAGGTCTTCCAGGGCATCCGCGTCAGCCACGTGGACATCGTCGACCCCACCTACAGCGGCATCATGATCCAGACCAAGTACAACGGCTCCCAGCCCGAGAACCCGGTGAAGGACACCGTCTTCACCGACATCTCCATCACCGGCGCCAAGCGGAGCGGCGACGCGTTCGACGCCAGGTCCGGCATCGGCGTCTGGGCCAACGAGATGCCCGAACCCGGCCAGGGCCCCGCCGTCGGCGAGGTCACGTTCAACTGCCTGCGCATGCAGGACAACACCGAGAACATCCGGAACACCACCAACTTCAAGATCAACATCAATCCCTGCTGACCCCGCCCGTACCTCTGGCGGTCACGACGGCGCCCACCACACCCGCGGTGGGCGCCGTCCCCGCGGAGGACCGACCGCAGGATCCCGCCGAGCACGATGTCGCGGACCCGCAGAGGCGTCGTGATCGTCGAGTCGTGGACGCGGTCGAGCCCGAGCCGGAAGAACATGTTGAAGCTGGTCTCGTCGAGGGCGCCGTTCATCGCCGTCGTGGCGAGCGGGGCCAGGACCACGAACCGCGTGTACGGGACGCCGGTGCCCAGTCCGTCGACGGTCCCGATGAGCCCGCCGATCCCGATCGCGAGGAGGCGAAGGGCCGTACCGGGCGTCCTGGACCTCTCCGTCGTCCAGGAACCGGGCACCCGGTTCGACGGCGTGGAGTGGCGGCAGCCTCGCGGTGGCGCGCCTCGGCCGTGTCCTTTGCGGCGCCGATGGGCGGACGTGGACGGTGAATCAGGCGACCTCGGAGAATGTCGAGCAATGATCGCCTAATTCCCTCAGTCACTCACTTCGTTGAGTCTCTGTGTAGTGAACTTGCTTTGATTGCTAGACATCTTGCGCATGGTTGTTGGCGATGGTTGAGTGTGCCTCGCCCCGCAGTCGAACCCGCTCAAAGCGGGGCGAGTCGTCACGCATGTCCGAAAGGGCCACACCTTGAGAGCCGTCCTGCTGCGCCGCTGCCGTCACGCCTCCGCGGCCACCCTCCTCGTCCTCACGCTCACGGCCTGCGCGGCAGGTGGGGGCGGCGACGGTGCCCGCAGCGAGGACTCGTCGGACCCCACCACGCTCCTCGATCCGAAGGCGAAGGTGACGATCACGATCGACTGCATGCCGCCGGCGGCGAAGGCGGCCGAGCTGAAGGAGTGGAAGGAGGACGTCGCCGAGTTCAACAGGACGTACCCCAACGTCACCATCGAGGGCCGGTCCACCCCCGGCCAGTGTCTGGAGCCGCCGCGCTTCACCGCCATGCTGAAGGCGAAGTCGCAGCCGGACGTCTTCTACACCTACTTCACCGACCTGCCGCAGGTCCTCGCCGAGGACGGCGCCCAGGACATCTCCGCCTACGTGCACCCGTGGTCGGTACCGCTCCTCAAGGACATCAACCCCGACGTCCTCGACTCGCTCCGGTACAGGGGCAGGCTCTACGGGCTGCCCACCAGCAACTACACCATGGGCCTGCTCATCAACCGCAAGCTCTTCGAGGACGCCGGTCTGGACCCTGACGCCCCACCGCGGACCTGGGAGGAGGTCCGGGCCGCCGCGAAGAAGATCGCCGCGCTCGGTGGGGGAGTCTCGGGCTTCGGCGAGTACTCCGCGGGCAACACCGGCGGCTGGCACTTCACCGCCCAGCTCTACAGCCTGGGCGGGGACATCGTGGACGTGAGCGGTACCAGGGCGGCGTTCAACAACCACCTGGGCAAGCAGGTCGCGAAGAACCTCCACGCCATGCGCTGGGAGGACGACAGCATGGGCAGGACCCAGCGGCTGAAGTGGGGCGATCTCCAGCAGCGGATCGCGACCGACAAGCTCGGCATGTTCCTCGCCGCGCCCGACGACATCGCGTACATGGTCCAGGAACTCGGCGCGAAGTACGAGAACTTCGGTATGGGCCCCATCCCCGGCGGCAGGAACACCCTGGTCGGCGGCAACAACTACATGATCAAGCAGGGCATCTCGCCCGACAAGATCAAGGCCGCCGTCGCCTGGCTCGGCTTCAAGTTCGCCACGGCGGGCAAGGGCCAGTTCGACTGGGCCCGTACCAAGGCCGACGGCCTGCCGGTCGGCCTGCCCCAACCGAACTTCTGGCTCGGCAGGACCAAGGCCAAGGACGACGCCGCCCGCGTCGAGCACGCCACCATGCCGGTCGCCAACTTCAAGACCTTCATGGACAATCCCGTCCCGGGCAAGGCCGAGCCGCCGAAGGCCCAGGAGATCTACAGGATTCTCGACAGCGTGATGTCCGGTGTCCTCACCGACGAGGACGCCGACGTCGACAAGCTCCTGGCCACCGCGGAGGCGAAGGTCAACAGGCTTCTTGCTGATCAGTAGCCGCCCAAGGACCGAGCGGCCCGTGTCCCCACGCGGTACGACGCACCTCACGCCGGAAGGCGGCGAGGCGGAGCCGGACGCCGGGGCCGATCGTGCACCCCCGCTCGGCAGGCGAGGGCCCGTGTCCTCCCTCTCCGGCGAGCGGCTCCCGCGCCCCGGTCCTGCCCCCGGGGCGCGGGAGTCACCACCCGAAGCGGCGGTCCACGACGGCGGCGAACTCCTCGAAGCTGAGCAGGCGGTCGCCGTTCTGGTCGGCGGCGTCGAAGAGGGCGGCGGACTCGTCGTCGCCGCCCACGCCCCAGAAGGGGATCACGCCGTGCGCCGCCAGGGTGGGGCCCTTCTCCCGCAGGGCGACGATGACCTCGACACGCGTCAGCGTGCCGTCGTGGTCGAGGTCGAGCGCGTCGAAGAGGGCGCGGGCCTTGTCGCTCATGGCATGTCCTCGGGTCGGGGCGGCTTCCTGCGGGGAAGGACGCCCCGGCCGCCCTCCGGGTTGCCTAAGCTCTGGCCCATGGTGAAGCCCGCTGTTCCCGCCGCCCCCGAGCTCCTCGTCCTGCACGCCGTCCGGCTGCGGGGCATGACCACCGGGACGGAGGCCGCCGAGCGCTTCGGGCTCGACGCGGAGGCCGTCGACGAGCTGCTGCTCGACCTCCAGGCGTACGGCAGGGTGTCGCGCGGCTCCTTCGCCGGCACCTCCGGCTGGAGCCTCACCGACCGGGGGCGCGCGGAGGGCGAGCGGCTGCTCGCCGAGGAGCTGGCCGCGACCGGGCTCGGCCCCTTCGTCCGCGACCGGTACGAGACCTTCCTGGCGTACAACGCCCGCTGCCTGACCGCCTGCACCGACTGGCAGCTGCGCCCCGACGGGGCCGGCCGGCTCGCCGTCAACACCCACGGCGACGCGGCCTGGGACGCCCGGGTCCTGGACGAGCTGACCGTCCTCGGGGGCGTCATCGACACCCTTTCCGCCGAGCTGGGCGCCCGGCTGCCCCGCTTCGCCGGTTACGGCGACCGCTTCACCACCGCCCTCGCGCGCGTCCGCCGCGGCGAGCTGTCCTGGGTCGACCGCCCGCGCGCCGACTCCTGCCACACCGTCTGGATGGAGCTCCACGAGGACCTCCTCGCCACGCTCGGGATCCGCCGGGGCGAGGAGCCCCTGCCGTAGGCCAGGACGAAGGTGACGGTGATGAGGAGGGCCCAGGCGCCGAACTTGGCGACCGAGACGGGCCGCCAGCCGTCGAGCTGGTCGGGGTAGCTCCAGGCGCCGACGTAGGTGGCGGCGTTCTCGGCGATCCAGAGGAAGAAGCCGATGAGGACGAAGGAGAGGGCCAGCGGCATCCGGTGGTCGCTCTCCCCGACGCGGAAGCGGACCCAGGTGCCGGCGGTGGCGAGGAGCAGCAGCCCGGCGAGCGCCCAGCGGGCGTCGGGCAGCCAGTGGTGGCTGAAGAAGTTGAGGTAGACCGCCGCGGCGAGGACCGCCATGATCCGGGGGCGGTAGCCGGTCAGGCGCAGGTCGAACAGGCGCCAGGCGCGGCAGACGTAGCTGCCGACGGCCGCGTACAGGAAGCCGCCGTAGAGGGGGACGCCGCCGACCTTGGTGACCGCGTCCTCCGGGTAGCTCCAGGAGCCCATGCGGACCTTGACCAGTTCGAAGAACAGGCCGATCAGATGGCAGACGGCGATGACCGCGACGTCGCGCCCGGTGTCCCAGCCGAGCCGCCAGGCCAGCACGGTGAGCAGGATCCCGTAGCCGAGCAGCAGGTCGTAGCGCGCGACGGGCAGCTCGGGCAGGAGCGTCGAGACCGCGATGCCGCCGACGAGCGCGACGGCGAAGGCGCAGCAGCGCGCCTCCAGGAGCGCGAAGCGCCAGAGCTGACGGAATGCGTGGGTGATCCGGTCCATGGGGGAGGGGACGCCCCGCGCGTGTGTGCGGTTTCCGGGCTGGGGTCGCGGTCCGCGGCGGAGCGGTCAGTGGTGGTGGGCGCAGCGCGGGGCGGTGAGCAGGCGGCGGACCATGTCGCCGGCCTCCGCGGCGTCGCGGGCCTCGCCGGGGAAGAGGAGGCGGAGGTCGCAGTGGCCCTCGCCGTACTCGCAGCGCAGCGACACGGCGTGCCGGTCCATGGCGAGCGGGAGGGCACGGACGACGCCGTGGGGGAGGCGGGAGCCGGCCCGGTCGACGAGCTCGGAGACGAGGTCGGCGTGGGCGTCGGCGAGGTGGGTGAGGAGCGCGGCCTCTTCGAGGGCGAGCGGGTCGGGGGCGGCGAGGGTGTACGCGCCGGGGGCGACCTCGTGGGTGCCGGTGCCGGTGCGCAGGACGACGCGGGCGAGGTCGAGGCGGAGCGAGCCGGGGTCGCCGGGGGTGGCGGGGGCGAGCCGGCCGGTGAGGGTGACCCGGGCGCGGACCCGGTCGCGCAGCGCGGTGGGGGCGATGTCGGTGAGGTCGATCCGGGCGTCGAGGGCGTCGGCCGGGGCGAGGGCGAGGTGGTCGGTGAGCGGGGTGTCGGCGGGCGGGTGGAGGGTGATCCGGCCGCGGGCGCCGACGGTGTGCGCGCCGAGGAGGTCGTAGGTCTGTCCGCCGAGCGTGAGCGAGAGGGAGAGGGCCCGGGCGAGGACGGAGCGGACCTGTTCCGCGGCGGTCTGCTGGGGCAGGGCGGGGGAGGGGGCGACGCTCACGGGGACTCTCCTCGATCGGATCTCGGGTTCAAATTTTAGGTAAGGCTAACCTAACCATGCTGGGGGGTGGTGTCCAGGACCCCCGGCGTCCCGGGTCCGGTGCCGTCCTGGACCCGGCGGTGTCCAGGACCCCCCGAAACGGAGGGATTTCGGGGGTTGTCGGTCGCCCCCGCTACTGTGCGGAGCAGCCATTCGGACGAGTTACATGCGGGAGGGGCCGTGCGCCGCTGGGAGCACGCCGGGGACGGCGCGGGGAAGTTCTGGGAGGCCGGAGCCGAAGGCGCCTCGGTGACCGTCCGGTTCGGGCGGATCGGCGCGGCCGGGCAGACCCGCGTCAAGGAGTTCGGCACGCCCGCGCAGGCCGAGGCGTACCTGGTGAGGGCCGTCGGCGAGAAGGAGCGGAAGGGCTACGTCGCCACCGCTTCCGGTCCCGCTCCGGTCCCCGCGCCCCGGTCCGGAGCCGCCTCCGCGTCCCGGGCCGCGGCCGCCTCCGGGGCCCCCGGGGGCGTGCCCGCCGCCGAACTCCCCCTGGAACAGGTGACCGAGACCTCCGCCGTCCGGCCCGACGAGTCGACCTTCGTGCTGCCCGAGGCGTGGAAGCGGAACCTCCGGCCGCGTCGCGGCGGCACCCCCGTCCCGGACCCCCGTCCCGACGCCGGGGCGCCCGCCCGCCTCGCCGAGTGGCGCGCCCGCTTCGCCGCCGAGGTCGACCGCTCCCTCGACGCCGACCGCAGCGACGCCGACCTCGTCGAGGCCGCCCGCGCGCACGACGCCGGCAGCCCCGACCCCGTCGGCGCCGCCGTCCTCACCGCCCTGCTTCCCCCGGAGGCCGGGCGGAGCGTCGCCGCCGACGCCTGGACCCTCGCGCACGGGCTGCCCTTCGCCGCCGTCGCCGCCGTCGAACTCCTCGAATGCCGCCGCATCCGGGGGCAGGGCGCGGGGGGCGGCGAGGCGTGCGGGATCGACCGGGCCGTCGAGAACACCAGGAGCGAGGGCGGCGCGTCCCTCGACGCCCTCGACCGGGTCCGCGCGCTCCTCGCCGTCACCGACGACGCCACCTACGCCGCGGCCGTCGCCGCCCTCGCCCGCCACCGCACCACGCCCCGCCGCCGCGTCGCCGTCTCCTACCTGGTGCCCACCGAACGGGCCTGGACCGACGAGTGCCTGGCCGACCCGGACCTCCGCGAGCACCTCCAGAACTGGGTGCGCACCCTGCTCGTCTGCTGCGTCACCGCCGAGCAGACCGCCGCCTACGGCGGGCGCGCCGACCTCGGCTGGCGCGGCTGGACCGCGACCGCCATCGCCACCGTCGCGGACGGCGCGGGCACCGCGATGGCGCCCTTCCTCATCGCCGAGACCGACCGGCCGTACCTCGGCACCGACGACCTCAAGGCCCTCGCCGCCGCCCTCGCCCACCTCCCCTCCGACGAGGCGTTCCAGGCCCTCCTCGACCGGGTCGGCGACAAGCACGTCCGCGTCGAACTGGCCGCCGCCGCCCGCCGCTTCCCCGCCCGCGCCCTCCGGCTGCTCGCCCTCGCCGCCCGCGCGGACACGCCCGAGGGGCCGCTGGTCCGCCGGATGCTCGCCGGGCACGTCGCCGCCCACCGCGCGCTCGCCCTCGCCGTGCTGCCCGAACTGCCCGCCGAGGCCGCCGGGATCGTCGAGCCGCTGACCCGCGCCCAGGACACCACGCACGACGCCGCCCCGGCCGACCTCCCCGCCCTCCTCGCCCGTCCCCCGTGGACCGTGCGGCGCCCGGCCGCCAGGCCCGTGGTCGTCACCGGCCCCGTGGCGCCCTCCGGCACCCGGCTCGTCTGGCGCGAGGGGGAGCGGCGGACCTGGGCCACCGCCGAGTCCTGGGTGACCGGCTGGCAGCCGTACGAGCCCTTGGACGTGCTGGTCGACAAGCTCCTCGACGGGCGCCTGCACCACTGGCACACCGTCGGCGTCCTCGTGAACGGTCCCGCCGAGCGGGTCCGCCCCTTCCTCGCCGACTGGGACGGCACGGAGTACTGCTACGACGGCGCCGAGGTCTTCAAGCCGCTCGTCGCCGCCCACGAGGCGGCCGCCCTGCCGCCGATCCTCCGCATGGCCCCGCTCCACCCCGCCCCCATGGCCGAGGTGCTGCTGCCGTACCTCGACGTCCGGGTCGCCCGGCTGATGGCGAGCTGGCTGCTCCGCCTCAAGACCGCCGGGCGCACCGCCCGCACCTGGCTGCTCCGGCACGGCGCCGACGCGGCCCGGCTCCTCGTCCCCGACGCCGTCGGCGCGGCGGGTCCCGAGCGGACCGCCGCCGAGGGCGCCCTCCGGGCCCTCGTCGCCGCGCAGGGCCCCGAGGGCGTCCGTACCGCCGCCGCGGAGTACGGCGAGGAGACCGGCCGGGCCGTCGACGAACTGCTCGCCACCGACCCGCTGGTCTCCGCGCTGCCGGCCCGGATGCCGCAGGCCCCGGCGTGGTGCGATCCCCGCGTGCTGCCCCGGATCCGGCTGCGGACCGGTGCCACGCTGCCGGTGTCCGCCGTCTCCCACCTGCTCACCATGGTCTCCGTCTCTCGGCCGGGCGCCCCCTACCCCGGCCTCGCCGAGGTCCGGGAGCTGTGCACCCCGGAGTCGCTGGCCGGCTTCGCCTGGGGCCTCTTCGAGGAGTGGCGGATCGTCGGGATGCCGCCCAAGGAGGCGTGGACGCTGCACGCACTCGGCTGGTTCGGCGACGACGACACCGTCCGCGCCCTCGCCCCCGTGATCCGTTCCTGGCCCGGCGAGGGGGCCCACCACCGGGCCGTCGAAGGGCTCGACGTGCTCGCCGCCGTCGGCACCGACAGCGCGCTCCTCCACCTCCACGGCATCTCCCAGCGCGTCCGCTTCAAGGCGCTCAGGCAGCGCGCCCAGGAGAAGATCGCCGAGGTCGCCGAGGGGCTCGGCCTCACCGGCGAGCAGCTCGCGGACCGGCTGGTGCCCGACCTCGGCCTGGACGCCGACGGCTCCACCGTCGTCGACTACGGCACCCGTCTCTTCTCCGTCGGCTTCGACGAGGCCCTCGAGCCGTACGTCCGCGACGCCGAGGGCCGCCGCCTCAAGGACCTCCCCAAGCCCGGCGCCCGCGACGAGACGGAGCTGGCCACCGCCGAGCGCAAGCGCTACCTGGCGCTCAAGAAGGAGGTCCGCGCCCTCGCCGCCGACCAGGTCCGCCGTCTGGAGGCCGCCATGGTCGACGGCCGTTCCTGGACCGGCGCCGAGTTCCGGCAGCTGTTCGTCGAGCACCCCCTCGTCCGGCACCTCGCGCGCCGCCTCGTCTGGAGCGTCGCCCGGGACGGCGCCGCCACCGCCTTCCGGATCGCCGAGGGCCGGGGCTGCGTCGACGCCCGCGGCGCGCTGGTGACCGTCGACGACGACGCGACGGTCGGCCTGCCGCACCCCCTGCGCTTCCCGGGCCGGACCGACGTCTGGTCCGAGCTCCTCGCCGACCACGAGATCGTCCAGCCCTTCCCGCAGCTCCGCAGGCAGGTCCACGCCACCACCGAGCGGGAGGCGGCCGGCGCCCGCCTCACCCGCTTCGAGGGCGTCACCGTCCCGGTCGGCCGGCTCCTCGGACTCCAGAAGCGCGGCTGGGAGCGCGGCATCCCGCAGGACGCCGGCGTCGAGCGCTGGTTCCACCGGCGCCTCGGCCCCGAGTGCCACCTGGTCGTCCAGCTGGAACCGGGCATCGCCGTCGGCATGCTCGACGAGTTCCCCGACCAGACCCTCGACACGGTCTGGCTCGACACCCATCCCGGCGACCACCGGCCGAGCCGCGCCCATCCGCTGCGCTTCGCCGACCTCGACCCGGTCACCGTCTCCGAACTCCTCACCGACCTCACGGAGCTGACGGCCCGGAACTGACCTTCGGGGATCCGCCTCCGCCCGGCCTGTTGGTCCACCGAGTACGCCCCGCCTGTGGTACTGCCTTAGGGGGACATGAGTCGTATGTCCCGTTTGGCAGGAAAAGGGGCTATAGATGGCAGAGGTCGGACAGGGTCCGGGCGACGGGCGGGACGGCGGAGGCAAGGGCGGGCCCGGGCGGGGCGCGCGCAGGGTGACGGCGGATCTGCCCGATCACGGTCACCGCCATCCCGCCCGCACCGACCCGATCGTCTTCGGCGTCACCGCCGTGCTCACCCTGGCGTTCGTCGTCTGGGGCGCGACGGCCACGGACAGCCTGGAGTCGGTCTCCAGCAGCCTCCTCGACGGGCTGATCCGGGACGGCGGCTGGGCGTTCATGCTGGCCGCCTCCGGCTTCGTCGTCTTCGCGCTGTGGCTGGCGATCAGCCGGTACGGACGGATCACCCTCGGGCAGGAGGGCGAGGGCCCGGAGTTCCGCACGGTCTCCTGGATCGCCATGATGTTCAGCGCGGGCATGGGCATCGGTCTGATGTTCTACGGCGTGAGCGAGCCGCTCGCCCACTACGGCACCCCGCCGCCCGGCACGTCCCCGGCGGACTCCGCCGAGCGGATGGAGACGGCGATGGCCACCACGCTGTTCCACTGGACGCTCCACCCGTGGGCGATCTACGCCGTCGTCGGCCTGGCCATCGCCTACTCGACCTTCCGCCGCCGGCGCCGCCAGACCATCAGCGCCGTCTTCGTGCCGCTGATGGGCGAGCGCCGGGCGCTCGGCGGCCCCGGACGGGTCATCGACATCCTCGCCATCTTCGCCACCCTCTTCGGCTCGGCCGCCTCGCTGGGCCTTGGCGCGCTCCAGATCGGCAGCGGCGTGGAGGAGCTGGGCTGGATGGAGAAGGCCGGCACCGGTCTGCTCGTCGCCATCATCGCCGTGCTGACCGTGGCCTTCGTGCTGTCGGCCGTCTCCGGCGTGGAGAAGGGCATCCAGTGGCTCTCCAACATCAACATGGTGCTGGCGCTGCTGCTCGCCGTCTTCGTGTTCGTCGCGGGCCCCACGATCATCGTCCTCGACCTGCTGCCGACCTCCATCGCCGCGTACATCGGCGACCTGCCCCAGCTGGCCGGCCGCACCGAGGCCACCAGCGGTGACGACATCCACGGCTGGCTCGGCAGCTGGACCGTCTTCTACTGGGCGTGGTGGATCTCGTGGACGCCCTTCGTCGGCATGTTCATCGCCCGCATCAGCCGGGGCCGGACGATCCGCCAGTTCATCGGCGGCGTCATCCTGGTGCCGAGCACGGTCAGCCTGGTCTGGTTCGCGATCTTCGGCGGCACCGCGATGCGGCTGAGCGAGCAGGGTGAGCTCAGCGGCGAGACGACCCCGGAGGGGCAGCTCTTCGGGCTGCTCCAGGAGTTCCCGCTGACGGGGGTGATGAGCCTGCTCGTGATGGTCCTCGTCGGCATCTTCTTCGTCTCCGGCGCGGACGCGGCCTCCATCGTCATGGGCACCCTGTCCCAGCGCGGGGCGATGGAGCCGACCCGTCCGGTGGTGATCTTCTGGGGCGTGGTGACGGGGGCCGTCGCCGCGATCATGCTGCTCATCGGCGACGGGCAGGGCGACGCCCTGGCGGGCCTGCAGAACCTGACGATCCTGGTCGCCGCCCCGTTCGTGCTGGTGATGATCGGCATGTGCGTGGCGCTGATGCGGGACCTGCGCGAGGACCCGCTGATCGTGCGCGGCCAGGTCGGCGAGGAGGTCGTCGGGGTCGCGGTGATCGCCGGGCACGAGAAGTACGACGGCGACTTCGAGCTGCGCATCGGCCCGGGCGCCGCCGACGGTGCCACGGACGGCCCCGCCGACGGAACCGCCCCGGTCGCGCCGGGCGGGCCCGCGGCGCCCGGCCCCCGGTGACTCCGCCGCCCGTCAGGGGCTGACCGAGCGCCAGATCCGGTCGGGGAGCAGGCGGATGGCCTCTTCGAGGTCGACGTCGCCGAGGGTGAGCCAGCGGCGGGCCAGGCCGATGACCGGGCCGAGGACGAGGGTCTCGATGACGGGCGTCGGGAGGTCGGCCAGCTCGCCGGCCTTGCGGTGGCCGTCGAGCCAGTGCTCGATCGGGGTGAGCCGGGCCTCCTGGTTGTCCCGGATCTCGGCGGCGCGCGCCGTGCCCTCCTGGTCCGCGAAGGGGGAGTGCAGGAGGCGGGCGGCGGCCGGCTGGGTGCGGACGAAGTCCAGGTAGGTGTGGATGACCGCTTCGATGCCGGAGCGCGCGTCCTGGTGGGCGGTCAGGGCGGTGGAGAGCTCGCCGACGAGGCGCCCGAGCCAGCGCAGGGCGAGGGCGCTGATCACTCCGTGGAGGTTGCCGAAGTGGTGGTAGACGCTGCCGGTGCTGACGCCGCTCAGCCGGGTCAGGGCGGCGACGGTGAGACCCGCCTCCCCCTCGCGCGCGTAGAGGTCGAGCGCGGCGTCGAGGACGCGCTCGACGGTGACTTCTCCGCGCTGCTGCTTCGGGCTCATCGAGCGGGGTGCCCCTTTGGTCGCGTGCCATCCGTGGCCTGGTGATTCCGTACCAGGTCAGCATAGGAGGCGCGGCCGCCGCCGGACCCCGTCGCGAGGGCGCCGGGCGTCTCCGGGGCCCTCGCGACGGGGTTCAGGCCAGGGCCAGGAAGAGCTTCTCCAGCTCCGCCTCGGTCATGGGCGGGGTGTCGGCCGAGGCGTCGGACAGGCACTGCCGCATCCCACTGGCGACGATCTTGAACCCTGCCCGGTCCAGGGCCCGGGAGACGGCGGCCAGCTGCGTCACCACGTCCTTGCAGTCGCGGCCCGCCTCGACCATGGCGATCACGCCGGCCAGCTGGCCCTGGGCGCGCCGCAGCCGGTTGAGCACCGGCGCCATCGCCTCTTCGTCGACCTGCACGGCAGTCCTCCTTCGTGTCTCACCCCCGGCCCCATGATACCCCCTAGGGTATTAAATCGGACAGTGTCGGTGGGGGCTACTCGCGGGCCGCCACGGCGCGGCCCCGGGCCCGCCGGACGACCCCGACGGCCACCGCCCCCGCCCCCGCGGCGCCCAGGACCGCCCAGGTGACGGGGTGGGCCCAGACGCCGGGGCCGAGCTGCCGGCCGAGGACGAAGACCCCCATCGCGACGACGAACCAGCCGAACGCCCTGCGCAGGACCTGCTGCGGGATCCGGCCGGCCACGCGACCGCCGGCCAGGCTGCCGAGGACGGCCGCCGCGGTGACGGTCAGGGCGAGGCCCCAGTCCAGGGAGACGCCCGAGAGGTGTCCGGCCAGGCCGGCGAACGAGTTCATGGCGATGACCAGCAGCGAGGTGCCGACGGCGACCCCCATGGGCAGACCGCCCAGGAGGGCGAGCGCCGGGACGACGAGGAAGCCGCCGCCGGAGCCGACCAGACCGGTCACCGCGCCCACCGCCAGGCCTTCGGCCGCGACGTGCTTCACCGGCAGTTCGCCGCGGCGGGCCTTCGGCTCGCGGGCGGTCCGGGGGCGGCGCAGCATCGCGAAGGCCGTGGCGAGCATCATCAGCGCGAAGGCGATGAGCAGGGCGGTGCCGGGGACGTACTCGGCGAGGCGTCCGCCGCCGTAGGCGCCCGCCATGCTGAACGCGCCGAAGAGCAGGCCGGTCCGCCACCGCACCCGGTGGGCGCGGGCGTGCGGGACGAGGGCGGCGAGGCTGGTGGCGCCCACGACGAACAGGGAGGTCGCGATCGCCTCCTTGGGGTCCTGCCCGGCGAGGTAGACCAGGATCGGCACCGTGAGGATGGAGCCCCCGCCGCCCAGGACGCCGAGACTGACGCCGACGAGCAGCGAGGCCGCCACGATCAGGACGGTCACCGAGTGCTCCGCAGCTCCGCGAGGACGGTGCGGATGTCGGTGCGGGGGCCCCGGTTGTAGGGCAGCTTGGACAGCAGCACGCCCATGGCGCAGGAGTTGCTGAGGGCCGCGTAGGTCAGGCCGGCGCCGATCGCCGTGCCGACGAGGTGGGCGCCGGGGACGGCGATGCCGACGAGCCCGGTGACGAGGACGACCGAGCCGGCGACGAGGCGGACCTGGCGCTCCATGTCCCACCGCTCGGGTCCGCGCTCGACCGGCGCCCCGGCCGTCTCCCAGGCGACCATGCCGCCGTCCAGGACGCGGAGGTTCGGCAGCCCGGCCTGGGCGAGGGCCTGCTCCGCCTCGCGGGCCCGCTGGCCCGAGCGGCAGACGAGCACGACCTCCTCGTCCAGGTGCGAGAGCAGTTCCGCGCGGTGCTCGCGCAGGGTGTTCAGGGGCACGTTGTACGAGCCCCGGATGTGCGCCGTGCGGAACTCGCCGGGCGTGCGGACGTCGAGGAGCCGCGGGGCCTTGCCCTCCTGGACGAGGCGGTGCAGGACGGCGGGGGAGAGGGAGGCGGGGGCGGTGCTCATGGGGGAGTGGTTCCGTTCGTTCGGGGTGGGGGACGGGAAATGGGGGGCGGGGACGGTGGGCGGGCGGCGCCGTCAGGCGGTGGCGGGTTCCGTCGCGGTCAGCGCCCAGGCCGCGTAGCCGCCGAGGATGTCGGAGACGTCCTCGAAGCCTCGGTGGCGCAGCAGGCTGGCGGCGATGGAGGACCGGTGGCCGCCCGCGCAGTGCAGGACGAGCGGCCGGTCGGTGGGGAGCTCGGCGCTGCGGGCGGGGAGTTCGTTGAGCGGGAGGTGCAGGGCGGCGTCGATGAAGCCGTTCGCCTCCCGCTCGCCGCAGGTGCGCACGTCCACGACGACCGGCGGGCGCTCGTCGGCGAGCGCGGCCCGCAGCCGGGCGGCGGTGACCCGGCCGGCCGGGCCGACCTCGTCGGCCAGCGCCTCCAGGGCCGCCTCCGGCGCGGCGAGGTAGCCCTCGGCGCGGTCGAAGCCGACGCGGGCGAGCCGGGTGACGATCTCCTCCTCGCGCTGCTCGGGCGCGATGACGACGAGCCGGTCGGCCGGGTCGAGGACCGTGCCCGCCTGCTCGGCGAAGCGTCCGTCGGCCGGCACGTTCACCGCGCCGCGCAGGTGCCCGGCCGCGAACTCCTGCGGGTCGCGGG
>NZ_BNBS01000066.1 GCF_014656075.1 Streptomyces hydrogenans | reverse complement strand
GGGGCCGCGTGCCTCGCCGGCCGGGCCGCCCGGGCCCGCGGGCCGGCGACGGCGCCGCCCCATGTCCCGCGCCTTCCGCACGCTCGCGATGACCCCGGCGATCAGGGTCCCGCCGTACAGCCAGCCGGCGTGCACCGCGAGGGCGGTGACCACGGCCATGGCCTGGCCGCCGAAGCCGCCCGTGCCGCCCGCGATCGGCACGACGCCGACGGCGAAGGCGATCGGGACCGCGATCGGCGCGGTGACCAGGTCGGCGGTGCGCACCCAGAGCGCGGTGAGCGCGCTCACCGGCAGGAACAGCAGGCCGAACGCCAGCGGCGAACCGTCCAGGACCAGCCAGTCCAGGAAGCCGACGACGAGCATCGCGGCCGCGGCGAAGAGCCCCGCGCCGAGCCCGGTCAGCCGGGGCGAGGGCAGCCGCCGCAGGGCCTGCACCACGGGGGGCGCGGGCCGCCGCGCGGTCGCCGGGGCGCCGACCCGGTAGACGGTGGCCGCCCCCGTTCCGGCTCCCTCCACCTCCACGAGCGCGCCGGGCGGCGTGAGAGGGGTCTGGGGCCGTCGGCGGCCTTGCGGCTGACTTGTCCTGTGCTGCTCCACCTCACCAACGTAGGTCGCGACGCGCCGGGAGGGGCCCGGGACACGCCCTTTGGGTGACCTTGGGGGCGTAGTTCGACCGAAGTCGACCGAAAGGGGCCGGAGCCCGTCCCCGGCGGTCGGTGAGGCCCGCGCCGGACCCCCCGTAAACTGGGGGATCGACCCATCATCCGTATCTAGGGAAGTCGCCACCGTGTCGCTCACGATCGGAATCGTCGGCCTGCCGAATGTCGGCAAGTCGACCCTGTTCAACGCCCTGACCAAGAACGACGTGCTGGCGGCCAACTACCCGTTCGCCACGATCGAGCCCAACGTCGGCGTCGTCGGCGTCCCCGACGCCCGCCTGACCAAGCTCGCCGAGATCTTCGGCTCGCAGCGCGTCCTCCCGGCCACCGTCGACTTCGTCGACATCGCCGGCATCGTGCGCGGCGCGAGCGAGGGCGAGGGCCTGGGCAACAAGTTCCTCGCGAACATCCGCGAGTCGGACGCGATCTGCCAGGTCATCCGCGCCTTCAAGGACGAGAACGTCGTGCACGTCGACGGCAAGGTCTCGCCCAAGGACGACATCGAGACGATCAACACCGAGCTGATCCTCGCCGACCTCCAGACGATCGAGAAGGTCCTGCCGCGCCTCCAGAAGGAGATGCGGATCAAGAAGGACACGGCGCCGAAGGTCGCCGCCGTCGAGGCCGCCCAGGCCATCCTGGAGAAGGGCGACACCCTCTTCTCCCAGGGCATCGTCCAGGGCTCGGAGAAGGCGGAGCTCCTCCACGACCTCCACCTCCTCACCACCAAGCCCTTCCTCTACGTCTTCAACGTCGACGAGGACGAGCTGACCGACGACGCCTTCAAGGCCGAGCAGAGCGCCCTCGTCGCCCCGGCCGAGGCGATCTTCCTCAACGCCAAGCTGGAGCAGGACCTCGCCGAGCTGGACGAGGAGGACGCCATGGAGCTCCTCCAGTCCGTCGGCGCCGAGGAGCCCGGCCTCGCCACCCTCGCCCGCGTCGGCTTCGACACCCTCGGCCTCCAGACCTACCTCACGGCAGGCCCCAAGGAGTCCCGCGCCTGGACGATCAAGAAGGGCGCCACGGCCCCCGAGGCGGCCGGTGTCATCCACACCGACTTCCAGAAGGGCTTCATCAAGGCCGAGGTCATCTCCTTCGCCGACCTGGTCGAGACCGGCTCCGTCGCCGAGGCCCGCGCCAAGGGCAAGGCCCGCATGGAGGGCAAGGAGTACGTCATGCAGGACGGCGACGTGGTGGAGTTCCGCTTCAACGTCTGACCCGACCCGCAGCCCGACGGCCCGGCCCGCGCTTCCGCGGGTCGGGCCGTCGGGCTGTGCGGGGTGGTCGGCCGGCGGAGGTCGTGCGGTGGGTTGACGGCCGGTCAGGGTGTAACAGAAACTGTTGCAGCGAGGAGGGGTGATGGCGGCGAACAGTCGGTTGACCGTCGCGACGCACGCGCTGGCCTGGCTGGCGCTGGCGCATCGGCGGGGGCACGAGGTGCTCACGTCGGAGCAGGTCGCGGCCAGTGTGAAGAGCAATGCCGTGATCATCAGGCGCAGCCTGGGTGACCTGCGGCGCGCGGGTCTGGTGGAGGTGCGCCACGGCGCGGGCGCGGGCTGGAGGCTGGCTCGCGCGCCGGAGGAGATCACCTTGCTCCAGGTGCACGACGCCGTCGACGCGCGGCCGCCGTTCGCCCTGCACCACAGCGAGCCCAATCTGGAGTGCCCCGTCGGCCGTGGCATCCGGCCCGCCCTGAGCGGGGTCTACGGCCGGGTCGAGGGGGCCATGCGGCGGGAGTTGGCGGGCGCGACGGTCGCCGACGTCCTGCGCGAGACGCTGACGAGCTAGAGCGGCCGGCCCCGGTGGGTCGGCGGTGGGCCGTTCGCCATGCCCCTTGTCGTAACCGAAATTGTTTCAGTGAGCGAGGAGTCAGACCGATGCGTGCCTTACGGTGCCCCGTCCTCGAACTGCGGCAGTACACGCTGCGCCCGGGACGGCGGGACGTGCTGATCGAGCTGTTCGACCGGGAGTTCGTCGAGTCCCAGGAGGCCGAGGGCATCACCGTCCTGGGACAGTTCCGCGACCTGGACGACCCCGACCGGTTCGTCTGGCTCCGCGGCTTCGACGACATGCCGGGGCGTGCGAGGGCCCTGGAGGGCTTCTACGGCGGGCCGGTCTGGCGCGCACACCGCGACGCGGCGAACGCGACGATGATCGACTCGGACGACGTGCTGCTCCTGCGGCCCGCCTCGGCGCACGGCGGCTTCCCCGCGGGGACCGCCGACCGGCCCGCACCCGGCGCCCCGGCGCCGTCGCCCGCGTCGGTCGTCCTGGCCACGCTCTGGTACGGGCGCGAGCCGTTCGACGAGGCGTTCGCCGCGTTCTTCCGCCGGCACGTGCTCCCCGTAGTGGCGGAGACCGGCGGCGAGCCCCTGGCGCACCTGTGGTCGGAACACGCCCCGAACACCTTCCCCGCCCTGCCGGTGCGGCTCCACGAGGAGGTCTTCGTCTGGTTCGCGCGCTTCGCCGACGAAGGCCACCTCGACCGGCACCTGGAGCACGTGCGGCGGTCGGAACGCTGGCGGGACGAGGTGGAGCCGACCCTGTCGGAACGGTCGGCCAGGAGCCCGCAACAGCTGCGGCTGGCGCCCACCGGGCGGTCGGCGCTGCGGTGAGCGCCCGGGAAGCCGAGCCCGCGCCGCGGCGTCCGCCCGCACCGCGGGGCGGCCGGTTCGGGGCCTGCGCGGGGGGTGGGGACGCCGGTTTCGGACGAATCGGGGGCGAGCGGCGGGATCGGTGCAGGTGGGGCGAGGAGCGCCGCGTATTCTCTCCTGCCGGGGGCAGCGGGGGAGACTGACGCGGAGGTACGGGTGGAGTTCCGGCTGCTCGGGTCCGTCGCGATCGTGACGGAGGGCGGCGACATCGCCGCGGGGCCGGCCAAGCGGACGAGTCTGCTGGCGGTCCTGCTGCTGCGCCCGAACACGGCCGTGAACGTGACGGGGCTGATGGACGCGCTGTGGGAGGACGAACCCCCCACACACGCGAAGACGGTGCTCCAGGGGCACGTGTCGCGGCTGCGGGCGCTGCTCGCCGCGCACGGCGCCGAGGCGTACGGCGTGGAGCTCACCACGCAGGGCTCGGCGTACCTCCTGCGGATGCCCGAATCGCTGGTGGACGCGCACCGGTTCGAGGAGCTGGTGGGGCTCGCCGGCACGCAGCGGCACGCGGCCGACAGCGTACGGATGCTGCGCGAGGCGCTGTCCTACTGGCAGGGGCCCGCGCTCACCGGCACCGTGCCGAGCGGGCCGCTGGAGGCCGCCGCCACCGCCCTGGAGGAGCTGCGGCTCACCTCGGTGGAGGCGCTGGCGGAGGCGTACGGGAAGCTCGGCGAGCACGGCAGGGCCGCCGCCGTGCTGCGCACCGAGGCCGTCGCGCACCCGCTGCGCGAGTCGCTGGCCGCCGCGCTCATGACCGCGCTGGCCCGGGCCGGACGCCGCTCGGACGCCCTCGACTGGTACCACCGCACCCGCCGGCTGCTCGCCGAGGAGCTGGGCGTGGATCCCGGCGCGGCGCTGAGCGAGACGTACGCGGGGCTGCTGCGGGACGCGGGCGCGGTGCTCGTCCCCGCACCGGCACCGGCACCCGCGCCCGCGCCCGCCGCCGTCGAGGTCGCCGGGCCCGAGCTGCTGCCGCGGGCGCCGCGCGGATTCACCGGACGGGACGCCGAGACCGCGGTGCTCGACCGGGCGGCCGGCGGCGGGGACGGGGCCGTGTGCCTGGTCACCGGGGCCGCCGGGGTCGGCAAGACGGCGTTCGCCGTGCAGTGGGCGCACCGGCGGCGGGCGGACTTCCCCGACGGGCGGCTCTTCGCCGACCTGCGCGGCTTCAGCGACACCCCGGCACCGGAGACGGGCGTCGTGCTGCGCGAGTTCCTGCTGGCGCTCGGCGTGCCGCAGCAGCGGGTGCCGGAGACCGCCGTGGGGCGCGGGGCGCTCTTCCGCAGCCTCACCGCGGCACGCCGGATCCTCGTCGTCCTCGACAACGCCCGCTCCTCCGAGCAGGTCAGGCCGCTGCTCCCCGGCGGCGAGCACTGCGTGACGGTGGTGACCAGCCGGGACCGGCTCGGCGGCCTGATCGCCTCCGACGCCGCCCGCCCGGTGCCGCTCGGCCAGCTGCCGCCGGACGACGCGACCGCGCTGCTCGCGACCGTCCTCGGCGAGGCCCGGGTCGCCGCCGAACCCGACGCCGCGGCCCGGCTCGCCGGACTCTGCGACGGGCTGCCGCTGGCGCTGCGGGTGACGGCCGCCCGGCTCGCCGAGCGCCCGGGGCGCTCGCTCGGCGCGATGGTCGGCGAACTCGCCTGCGAGCAAGGCCGGCTGGCCCTCCTCGACGTCGAGGACATCGGCGTCTCCGCCGCGCTGCGGCTCACCGTGCAGCAGCTCCCCGACTCCGCCGCCCGCGCCTTCCGCGCCCTCGGCCTGCACACCGGCTCCGACCTGGACCACTTCGCCGCCGCCGCGCTCACCGGCACCACCCACGCGCGGGCCTCGGCCGACCTGGAGCGGCTGGCCGCCGCCCACCTCCTCACGGAGGCGGTGCCCGGCCGCTGGACCCCGCACGACCTCGTCCGCCTCTACGCGCGCGGACTCGCGGCGCAGGCCGATCCGGAGGGGCTGCGCCGGCTCCTCGACCACTACCTGTACACGGGCCTCGCGGCCGACGCAGCGGCGGAACCGGGCTCGCAGCCCTGCTACGCGCTGCCCGCCGACGCGCGCCGGCCCGCCGCGATCCCGGAGTTCGAGGGGCGTACCGCCGCCCTCGACTGGTACGCGGCCGAACGCCCCGCCCTGGAGGGGGCGGTGGCTGCCGCCGCCGCGCTCGGGCTGCACGATCGGGCCTGGCGGCTGGCCCTGATGGCCTGGCCGCTGATGCTGATGCGGCTCCAGGACGGCTGGACCCCGCTCCTGGAGGCGGGGCTCGCCTCGGCCGACGCGGTCGGCGACCCCGACGCGCAGTCCCGGACGCGGGCGCTGCTCGGCTGGATCCTGCACGAGGAGGGGCGGCACGACGAGGCGCTCGTCCACCTGGAGAAGGCGCCCGCGCTCGCCGCCCTGGCCGGGGATCCCGTCAGCGAGGCCATCGCGGTCGTCAACCACGCGGCCGTCCTCGACGCCACCGGCGAGTGCGGCCGGGCCCGCGCGCTGATGGCCGAGGCGGTCGCGCTCGCGGACCGGACCGGGCACCCGTCCACGCAGGTGCTGACCCTCCAGCACCTGGCCGGGCACTGCCTGCGGGCGGGGGAGTACGAGGAGGCGCTGGCGCACGTGCTTCGCGCCGGGGAACTCGTCGCGCCCGACGCCGTCGTCGTCCAAGCCCAGCTGCGGATCGTGCGGGGTGAGGCGCTGGCCGGCATCGGACGCCTGGAGGAGGCCGCCCACCAGCTGGAACGCGCCGCCGCCGACGCCCAGGCGGCCGGTTTCACGGAGGGATCGGTGCGGGCGACGGAGCAGCTCGCGCGGCTGGCGGCGGGGCGTTAGCGATACGCAAGCGGTACGGCAGTGCCGGGGCGGAGTCTGTATCCGGTAACGACCGACCACCGCTCGCTCCACGCTTCACGGGGGAAAACCACCATGCGTACGTCACACCTCAGGACCGCCCGCGCCACCCGCACCGCCCTGCTCGTCGCCGCCGTCGCGGCCGCCTCGCTCGGCCTGACCGCCTGCGGCGGGGACGACGGCGCCAAGGACGCCGGCAGTGCCTCGCAGTCGGCCGGCGCCCCGGCGACCTCGGCCACGACCGGCGCCACCGGCACCACCGGCACCACGGGCGACACCGGCACCACGGGCGGCACCGGGGCGTCGGGGGACGGGACCGCCTCCGCCGCTCCCGCCGCCGCCAAGGGCTCGACCGGCGGGACCACGGGAGGGACGGCCTCCGGCGGTACGGAGTCCGGCCAGGGCGCCTCCGACGCCACGGCGCCCGTCTGCGCCCACGGCGACGTGAAGATCACCGCGGCGAAGGCCGACGAGGTGCCGACCGAGCACATCGTCCTGACCGCCACCAACACCTCGGGCCGCGCCTGCCGCCTGCTCGGCCACCCGCTCATCGCCTTCGACGAGATCCAGACGGCCAAGGACGTCCCGCCGGTCGCCAAGAGCAAGCCGGCCGCCCCCGTGGTCCTGAACCCGGGCGCTCCCGCGTACGCCAACGTGCGGGTCTCCAACGGCGGGGTCCACGAGGACAACAAGGTGGTGAAGGAGTTCAACGTGAACCTCTTCGCCGCCGACGGCCCGGCCGAGGGCAGTGTCGTGGTCGCCGCCCCGGCGGGCGGCCTCGCGGTCGACGAGGCGGTCGCGAAGACGGGCTACTGGACGCCCGAACTCCGCAACGGCGCCGACGAGTTCTGAGCCGCACGCGCCGCGTCGTGACGACGGGTCCGTCTCCCGGGGGATCGGGGACGGGCCCGTTCTCCGTGTGACGGGCCTGTGAATTCCCGGCCCCGTCACGGCGGTCGGTCCCGGTGTCCGGAGTGCGGACCTTCGCAGGTGAGGGGTTCCGGAGCGGTCCGCCCGAAGCTACCGCTCGGTCATGTCGGCCTTGTTGCACGGGAGTTGCGGGGCTGCGGATCCTCTTGCGGGATTCCTATGGATCAGTCAATCTTTCGGCGACGACAGGGCGGCCGGGAGTCGCGAGGTCCGCGTCGGACCGTTCACGTTCTTGTCATGTCCCTGTCGTGAGTGAAGGTCACTCGGGCTCCACCCCCACGGGAGCACCCCCCACGAGGAGGACACCTCACATGGCAGTGATGCGCGCATCGCGTCGCCGGATCTCCGCCGCCGCGGCCATAGCCGTCACGGCGCTCGCCCTCGGATCGCTCTCCGCCCTCCCCGCCACCGCCGCGCCGTCGGCCGCGGAGGGCGTGATCGAGAACGCCGGCGCCGAAGGCACCGTCCCGGGCAGCTACATCGTCACCCTCGACGAGTCCGCCCCGGCCGAGACCGCCAAGGGCCGGGCGGTCCCCGGCAAGTTCGGCGCCACGATCAAGCGGACGTACACCTCGGCGGTGAACGGCTACGCGATCGAGCTCTCCGAGGCGCAGGCCAGAAAGCTCGCCGCCGACCCCGCCGTGAAGTCCGTGGTCCAGAACCGGGTCTTCACCATCGACGGCACCCAGCCCTCCCCGCCCTCCTGGGGCCTCGACCGGATCGACCAGAAGGCCCTCCCGCTGAACCAGAGCTACACCTACCCGGACAGCGCGGGCCAGGGCGTGACGGCGTACATCATCGACACCGGCGTCCGCATCAGCCACAGCGACTTCGGCGGCCGCGCCTCCAACGGCTACGACGCCATCGACAACGACAACACCGCCCAGGACGGCCACGGCCACGGCACCCACGTCGCCGGCACCGTCGCGGGCTCCTCCTACGGCGTCGCCAAGAAGGCGAAGATCGTCGGAGTCCGGGTCCTCGACAACAGCGGCTCCGGCACCACCGACCAGGTCGTCGCCGGCATCGACTGGGTGACGCGGAACGCGGTCAAGCCGGCCGTCGCCAACATGAGCCTCGGCGGCGGCGTCGACACCGTCCTCGACCAGGCGGTCCGCAACTCCATCGCGGCCGGCATCACCTACGCGGTCGCGGCCGGCAACGACAGCTCCAACGCCTCCAACTACTCGCCCGCGCGGGTCACCGAGGCCATCACCGTCGGCTCCACCACGAGCTCCGACGCCCGCTCCAGCTTCTCCAACTACGGCACCGTGCTGGACATCTTCGCCCCCGGCTCCTCCATCACGTCCTCCTGGAACTCCAGCGACACCGCCACCAACACCATCTCCGGCACCTCGATGGCCACCCCGCACGTGGCCGGCGCCGCCGCCGTCTGGCTCGGGGCCAACCCGACCGCCACCCCGGCGCAGGTCTCCACGGCCCTCACCACCGCCGCCACGCCGAACGTCGTCACCAGCCCCGGCACCGGCTCCCCGAACAAGCTCCTCTTCGTCGGCGGGGGCGGCACCACCCCGCCCCCCGGCCCGAAGTTCGAGAACACCGCCGACCACGCCATCGCCGACAACGCGACCGTCGAGTCCCCGGTCACCGTCAGCGGCGTCACCGGCAACGCCCCCTCGGCCCTCCAGGTCCCGGTGAACATCGTCCACACCTACATCGGCGACCTCCAGGTCCAGCTGATCGCCCCCGACGGCAGTGCGTACACGCTCAAGGGCTTCGGCACCGGCGGCAGCGCGGACAACATCAACACCACCTACACCGTGAACGCCTCCTCCGAGGTCGCCAACGGCACGTGGAAGCTCCGCGTGACGGACAACGCCAGCGCCGACACCGGCAAGATCGACTCCTGGGCCCTGCAGTTCTGAACCCGGGCCACCGGTTCTGAACGCCGGCCCCCGGCGCCGAACCCCGACCCGAGCCCGAGGCCCTGACCGGCCGGAGGGGCGGCCACCACCCGGTGGCCGCCCCTTCGCCGTGCCTCAGTACGCGGCGTCCCGGGGGTACTCCACCGGGTCCGCGACCCAGCCCGCCGACAGCACCAGCCGCGAGGTGCGGTGCACGGCGAGGAAGCCGAAGGGCCGGTCCACCTCCAGGGACACCCGCCGGATCCGGTACGGCGCGCGGGGCGCGCACCCGCCCGGGACCCACAGCCGGGACTCGCGCGTCGTGCTCCGCGCGTACTCCACCCGGAGCCCAGGCCCCAGCCTCCCGAGCGGCAGCGCGTCCCCGGACGCGGGCCGGTACGAGCCGTCCAGCACCCCGAGCCCCGCGGCGAGCACCGCTCCCGGCGCCACGCCGTCCTCGCCGAGCGGCAGATGCACGTCGACCCCGGTGTCGCCCAGCGCCCGCGGCACCGTCAGCGGTCCGACGGGCGTCGGCGCGACACCGACCCGGTCGAGGAGACCGGTCGAGCGGCACAGCCCGATCAGGTCCCGGCCGGGACCGACGGCGTCCAGCCGGTCTGTGCCCCGATTGTCCGTTCCGTACCCCGCATGGCAGCCCCCGGTGCCGGACCGCGTACGATGCGCGCGCCCGATCGTCTGTTCGTCCCCGCCCCAACAGGAGCACCGTACCCGTGGAGCCGACCCCGCAGCCCCAGCCGCCCGAGCCGGGGACACCCCCCGTGCCGGACGCGCCCGCCGCTCCTCCGGCGACCGGTCCGTACCCGACGCCGGGTCCGTACCCGCAGTCCGGCCCGTACGCGGCGCCGGGGCCGTACACCTCGCCCGGCATGCCCTACGCGGGCGTCCCGGGGCCGTACGGGCCCTACGGGCGTCCGGCGGCCACCACCAACGGGCTCGCCATCGGCTCGCTCGTCAGCGGGATCGTCTGCTGCCTGCCGCCGCTCGGGCTCGTCCTCGGGATCTTCTCGCTGCGGCAGATCAAGCGGAGGGGACAGGGCGGCAAGGGGCTGGCGGTCGCCGGCATCGTGCTCTCCACGATCAGCACCCTGCTCGTCGTCCTCGGACTGATCACCGGTCAGATCCAGGACGGGATAAGGGAGTTCAGGGAAGGCATCCGGGAAGCGGCCAGCTCCCGGATGCCGATGGAGCTGCGTGCCGGGGAGTGCTTCCTCGACGACGCGGGGCAGGGGGAGTACACCCTCGGCGTGCGGGTCGTCGACTGCGCCGAGCCGCACGACGGCGAGATCACCGGCCGCTTCGAGGCCACCGGCTTCGGCTCCTGGCCCGGCGAGGAGGCGCTGGAGAAGCTCGGCGAGTCGCGCTGCGACGCCATGGTCGGCACCTACGTGCGCGACACCTGGACCCTCACCGCCGACACCCTGAGCCTGTACTACTACCCGGACCGCCAGGCGTGGCGCCAGGGCGAGCGCCGGATCGCCTGCGGCGTCGGCGGCGAGGAGCGGACCACCGGCTCGCTGCGCTCCGACTCGACCACGCTCGACCGGGGCCAGCTGGCCTACCTCGCCCTCGTGAACCCCATCGAGGACGCCGCCTACGAGGAGCCGGAGGCCGACCCGGAGGAGGACCTGGAGAGCAATCGCGAGTGGGCCGCCGAGGTGCGCGCGGCGGTCGACTCGGCGCGCTCCGGGCTGCGCCGCCACACCTGGGAGCCGTCCGAGCGGGCCCCGGTGGAGGCGTACGCGACGAGCCTGGACGCCGCCTCGAAGCAGTGGGCGAAGCTGGCCCGGGCCGAGGACGCGGACGCCTTCTGGGACGCCTACGACCGCGCCTTCGAGCTGCTGTCGGCCGACGCGGAGGTGGACGTCCGCCAGGCCCTCGGCCTCACGCACACGCCGCCGGAGGCCGCGGGCGACCACGGCTCCGTCTGACGCGCGCGGACGGGGCCGGGTCTCCGCGCGAGAGACCCGGCCCCGTCGTGTGCGGACCGGCACCGGTGCCGGGAGGCGGCTTCGGGGGGTGGGGGACGGCGGCCCGTGACCAGCCGCCGTCCCGTGCCCCGCTGCCGCCGCCCGCGGTCCGGTCCGCGCCCCTCGGGAGCCGCCGGCGGGGCGGCCCCGGGGGAGCGGGGGGTGCGGCGAGGGCTCAGCGGCGGGTGAGGCCGCGGTCGATGGCGCCGATCAGCTCGCCGTCGACGGTGTCGCCGTCCAGCGACCAGACCATCGCGCCGGCGAGCCCGTGGGTGCGGACCCAGTTCGCCTTGGTGCGCAGCACGGCCGGGTCGTCGTAGGTCCACAGGGTGGTGCCGTCGAAGAGCCAGGCGTGCCCGTTCCGGTGGCCCCGGTAGAGCTTGTACGTCCCCGAGTCCGCGAGCTTCTTGAGGTTCTTGTAGTCCTCGGAGCCGGGCGCCCAGGTCGCCGGGGCGGGGCCCGCGGCGGGCTGGCCGAGGCCGTCGCCGCCGCCGGTCACGCCGGTCCAGCCCTGGCCGTAGAAGGGCATGCCGACCACGAGCTTGTGGGCGGGGGCGCCGCGCCGGAGCCAGGACTTCACGGTGCCCTCGACGCTCCAGTCGTTCTTGGCGAAGAGCGCGGACTGCTGGTTCGCGGTGGTCTCGCCGGAGACGTGGAAGTCGTAGCCCTGGAGGTTCACGAAGTCGAAGTCCCGCATGATCTTGGCGACTTCGAAGCCCGCGTCGATCTTGGCCGGGGCGGTGGGCACGTACGCGCTCAGCTCGTAGTGCTTGCGCTTCGGCAGCGAACGTCCGTACGCGTCCAGCTGGTTGCGGAACTCCCGTACCAGCGCGGTGAAGTTGACCTTGTCCTCCGGGCGGATGACGTTGCCCGGGTTGCCCTCGGATCCGGGCCACTCCCAGTCGAGGTCGATGCCGTCGAAGAGGCCGGCGGCCGCTCCGGCGCCGCCCCGGGCGCCGTCCTGGGGGAGGTTGCCCTTGATGTAGAGGTCGATGCAGGAGGAGACCAGGGCGCGGCGGGACTCGGGGGTGCGCACGGCGTCGGAGAAGTACGCCGAGCCGCTCCAGCCGCCCAGCGAGATCATGACCTTGAGGTTCGGGTGCTTCGCCTTCAGGTCGCGCAGCTGGTTGAAGTTGCCGGCCAGCGGCTGCGTGTCGGTGTCGGCCGTGCCGTCCACGGAGGTGGCGGCGTCGACGGGGCGGACGTAGTCGGCCCAGGGGTCGGAGCCCGGCACGGGCCCGATGACGCACTTGCCGGCCTTGTCGACGATGCCGAAGGCGTAGTTGATGTGGCTGAGCTTGCCGGCGGTGCCGCTCGTGTCCAGGTCCTTGACCTGGAAGTTCCGTCCGTAGATGCCCCATTGGGTGAAGTAGCCGACCCGCTTGAGGGCGTGCTCCGCGGCGGGCGGCCGGGGGGTGGGGCGGGGGTGGGCGTCGGCGGCGGGGGCCAGGGTGGCGAGGAGGCCGAGGGCGGCCGCGGCCGCCGTGCCGAGGGTCAGCTTGGTCAGGACTCTGGGACGCATGGGCTCGTTCCTGTGCGAGGCGGGATGGAGCGTGCGAGGGCGTGCGCAGCAGGAAGTTATTGGTCCAGACCAATAGGGGTCAAGGGGTCGGACGGGGTCGATCGCTCTTCATCACTTCGGGTGAAACTCTGGCCCATGCTTGCGGATGGCCACATTCGGTTGTCAGTCTGTAGCTGTCCGTCAACCTGAGGGGAGTGTCCAGTGACGTTCGGTGAGCAGCCCGCCTATTTGCGCGTGGCGAGCGATCTGCGCGAGAAGATCGCGAACGGCTCGCTCCCGCCGCATACCCGTCTCCCCTCGCAGGCACGCATCCGCGAGGAGTACGGGGTGTCGGACACCGTCGCGCTGGAGGCCCGCAAGGTGCTCATGGCCGAGGGGCTCGTCGAGGGCCGCTCCGGCTCGGGGACGTACGTGCGGGAGCGGCCGGTGCCCCGCCGCGTCGCGCGCTCCGGCTACCGTCCCGCCACCGGCGCCACCCCCTTCCGGCAGGAGCAGGCCGTCGAGGGCGCGCGCGGCACCTGGGACGCGCGCAGCGAGCAGGAGGAGGCGGGCCTGGAGATCGCCGCGCGCCTGGGCATCGAGCCCGGCGACCGCGTGATGCGCACGCGGTACGTCTACCGGGACGGCGGCGAGGCCATGATGGTCGCCACCTCCTGGGAACCGCTCGCGGTCACCGGCCGCACCCCCGTGATGCTCCCCGAGGAGGGCCCGCTCGGCGGCTGCGGCGTGGTCGAGCGGATGGCCGCGATCGACGTCGTCGTGGACAACGTGGTGGAGGAGGTCGGCGCCCGCCCCGGCCTCGCCGAGGAACTGCTCGTCCTCGGCGGCGTCCCCGGCCACGTCGTCATGGTCGTCGAGCGCACCTTCTACGCCTCCGGCCTCCCCGTCGAGACCGCCGACGTCGTGGTCCCCGCCGACCGCTACCGCCTCTCCTACCACCTGCCGGTCCGCTAGCGCCTGTCCGGCCGTTCCCGCCGGGTCCGGCCCGCCCGGCACGGACGCTCGCCGCACGGCCGAAACGCCCGAGTAGTTCCTTCCCCGAGCTCTCGGCTTCGCTCGGGCAGGGGAGGCCCCGCCCGAGGGTGCCCCGGCCGCGCGCCGGGCGCACGCACCGGACGGCCCGCCGTGTCCGACGCCGAGGCCCGTGCGGGCCCCGGGGCGGCGTCCGGCCGTCCGGGGTCCGGGACCTGTTGTCCGGAGGCCGTGACGTGGAGTTAACGGGGCGTCAGATGGTGTTACCGGGTGGCAATGCCGGGCGGCGGGGGCCCGTCACACGCCGCTCCTAGCTTCCTGCTCCGTACCCGCGACCCGGCCGGACGACAGGAGCCCCCATGGCGGAGACCGTCACCACGCCCACCACGGAACCGGAGCCGCCCGCCCCGGCGCCGGAGGGGGCGCCGCCCGCCCGCGCCCCCCGCCGCAGCTACGCGAAGCTCGCCGCCGACGAGAGCCGCGAGGACTACTCGCTGCGCTACGCCCCGCACTCCTTCCGGCGCTGGTCGCCCGGGACCGTCGCCGGCACCGCGCTCGGCGGCATCGCCTACCTCGCCGACTTCGCCATCGGCGCCTCGATCGTCTTCGCGTACGGCTTCACCAGCGGATTCGCCTCGATCCTCACCGCCGCCACGATCATCTTCCTCACCGGCATCCCCATCGCCCGGGCCTGCGCGAAGTACGGCCTGGACATGGACCTCATCACCCGGGGCGCCGGCTTCGGCTACTTCGGCTCCACCCTCACCTCGCTCATCTACGCCTCCTTCACCTTCATCTTCTTCGCGCTCGAAGGCTCGATCATGGCGCAGGCCATGCACCAGGCCGTCGGCCTCCCGGTCGAGCTGGGCTACCTCGTCACCACCCTCATCGTCATCCCGATCGTCTTCCGCGGGATGGGCGCGCTCGCCAAGGTGCAGGCGTGGACCCAGCCCGTATGGATCGTCGGCATGGTCCTGCCGTTCCTGGTCCTCGCCTTCGAGGCGCCGGACGCCTGGGGCGCCTTCGCCTCCTTCGGCGGCACCGAGGGCGCCGGCTCCGGCTTCGACTGGATCGGCTTCGGGCTCGGCACCGGCGTGGCGCTCTCGCTCATCGCCCAGATCGGCGAGCAGGCCGACTACCTGCGCTTCATGCCGGCGAAGACCGAGGCCAACCGGCGCCGCTGGAACCTCGCCGTGCTCGCCGCCGGACCCGGCTGGGTGATCATCGGCGCGGCCAAGCAGCTCGGCGGCGCCTTCCTCGCCTTCGTCGCCCTGGAGGCGGTCGGCAAGACCCACGCCCTGGAGCCGATCGCCCCGCAGATCGAGGCGCTCAAGCCCTGGCTCGGCGGTCTCGCGCTGCCCGCCGCCGCGCTCTTCGTGATCGTCTCCCAGATCAAGATCAACGTCACCAACGCCTACAGCGGCTCGCTGTCCTGGTCGAACTTCTTCTCCCGCATGACCCACCGGCACCCCGGCCGGGTCTGGTACATCTTCCTCAACCTCGCCATCGCGCTGACGCTGATGGAGATGAACATGTTCGCCGCGCTCGGCAAGCTGCTCGGCTTCTACTCGAACGTCGGCATCGCCTGGATCACCGCCGTCGCCGCCGACCTCGTCATCAACAAGCGGGCCGGCTGGTCCCCGCCGTATATCGAGTTCAAGCGGGCCTACCTGTACGCGGTGAACCCGGCCGGCTTCGGCGCCATGGTCGTCGCCTCCGTCGTCTCGATCCTCGCCTTCTTCGGCCTCTTCGGCGCCTACGCCGAGGCGTTCTCCACCTTCATCGCCGCCGGTCTGGCCCTGGTGCTCTGCCCGCTGATCGCCTGGGCGACGAAGGGCCGCTACTACCTGGCCCGCCCCAACCCCGTGAACGGCCCCGGCGCCGCCCCCGCCGACGAGCGGGCCACCCACACCTGCGCCGAGTGCGAGACCGCGTACGAACTGCCCGACATCGCCGACTGCCCGGTCCGCTCCGGCCCGGTCTGCTCGCTGTGCTGCTCGCTCGACGCGGACTGCGGCGACGCCTGCCGCAAGGAGCCGGCCCTCGGCGCGGGACCCGTCCTCATGCCGGTGCCGACGGTCCCCGGGAGGGCGCCCGGCATGTGACCTTCGGCCTCCTTGCGTCGGTTCCCGGCCGATCCGTATCTCTTGGTGAAAACCCGTATCCGCTGTGTGAAGGTCAGGCGTAAGCTCCGGCATATGCGGATTGCGGTTTCCCGGAGATCCTTGGTGACGCCTGGCACGGCGGAGGGAGAAGCCTGATGACCGACAGCGGCCCCGTCCATCCGTGGCTCGTCATACGGCAGGACGACAACGGCAACCGCTACCGGGTGGGCCGGTACGCGACCCAGGACGAAGCCCAGCGGATCGCGGACACGCTCGACGCGCGCGGTCACAAGCAGCTCTACTGGGTGGAGCGCGTCGCCGCCACCCCCTGACGCCCCGGCTACCCTCACGGGCATGACCGACAGCACCCCGCACCACGGCACCGGACCCGGCCACGGGACCGGTGCCGTGGTCGTCGTCGCGGCCGCCCTGCTCGACGGCGGCCGACTGCTCGCCGCCCGCCGCAGCGCCCCCGAGGAGCTCGCCGGCCGCTGGGAACTGCCCGGCGGCAAGGTCGAGCCCGGCGAGCGCCCCGAGGACGCCCTCGTCCGCGAACTGCGCGAGGAGCTCGGCGTCGAGGCCGAACCCGGCGAGCGGATCCCCGGCGAATGGCCCCTCAAACCCGGGTACGTCCTGAAGGTGTGGACCGCCCGGCTGCTCTCCGGCGAGCCCCGCCCGCTGGAGGACCACGACGCGCTCCGCTGGCTCGCCCGCCACGAACTGGACACCGTGGACTGGCTCGACCAGGACCGCCCGGCGGTCGCGGAGGCGGCGCGCAGGCTTCCCGTCGCGCGCCCCTGACCCCGGCGCGCACCCGGCTCCCTACGCCGTTCGTGCCACCGTGCGCCCGTAGCCGCCCCCTGGGTGGATATTTCGCGGCGTATTCCGGGTATGTCCCCATTGGTCCCTCGGGAGAGGGTGATCCTCTTCCTGCTGAACCGTGCTTGGGGAAGTGATCGCGTGTGATCGGCACCGACGGCGCCCGCGCCGAGTGGAACTTCCCGGCGGAGGCCGACGCGGTGCGCACCGCTCGCCACGCCGTGCGCGAGACGCTCCGCTCCTGGGAGATCGACGCGGCCGTGGGGGACATCGCCGTCCTGCTGGTCAGCGAGCTGGTCACCAACTCCCTGCGGTACGCCTCCGGGCCCATCGGCGTGCGCCTCGTGCGGGCCGAGGGCGCCGCCACCGACCCGCCCCGGCACTCCGCGCTCCTGGTGGAGGTCTCCGATCCGCTTCCGGATCCGCCCACCGAGCGGCCCGCGGGACCCGACGACGAAGGGGGCCGCGGGCTCGGTCTCGTGGCCTGTTCCGCACGCCGCTGGGGGACCCGCCAGGGCAGCACCGGGAAAACCGTATGGTTCGAGCTGGCTCTCCCTGGTGAGTAAAGAGAGAGGGACGACGATCACCGGAGCGGGTCACGAGCCGACCGAGACCACCCTGTGATCGTGGACGTCGTGCCGCCGGTGCCCGCCGTGCTGAATACTGCGGGTATGGCCGGTCCGGTGCGGTGAGCTGGAGGGGACGGTCGCGTGAGCGAGATATCCGAGACGACGGGCGGCGTCGTGTGGCAGAGCAGCCCGCCCGGTTCGATCTACGACTACATCCGGGTAGCCTCCTTCTCCCTCGGGCCCGACGGACGCGTCGACCAGTGGAGCCGTCGGGCGGCGGAGCTCTTCGGCGTGGACGCCCAGGAGGCCAGGGGCAAGGACCCCGTCGAGGCGTTCATGCCCGCCGAGCTGCGAGATCGCGGCCACCGGCAGGTCAAGGAGGTCCTCGACGGGCGCGAATGGACCGGCCTCGTCCCGTTCCGCATCCCCGGCCAGGCCGGGGCCCCCGGCCTGGAACAGCCGCACGGCATCGCCGAGATGTACGTGATGCCGAGCGAGACCGAGACCGGCGAGCGGGCCGCGCTGTGCATCGTGGTCGACGTCAGGGCGCTGCGCCGGATCGAGACCGACCTCGCCGCCTCCCAGGCGATTTTCGGCCAATCACCCTTCGGGTTCCTCCTCTTCGGCACCGACCTCACGGTCAAGCGCGCCAACCAGCGCTTCGCGGCCGTCTTCGGCGGCGACGCCGACGACCACCGCGGCCGGAGCGTCCACGACTACCTCGCCAAGCCCGAGGCCGACCGGATGACCACCGCCCTGCGCCGGGTGCTGGACACCGGGGAGTCCGTCAACGACCTCCGGATCACCGGCGCCGCCCCCGGCGCCCGGATCCGCCGCCACTGGTCCATCAACCTCTACCGGGTGCACAGCGGCTCCGGCCGCCCGATCGGCGTGGCCGGCCTCGGCATCGACGTCACCCGTCGGCAGAGCGCCGCCCGCGAGGCCGCCAGCGCCCGCCGCAACCTCGCCCTCCTCAACGAGGCCGGAGCCCGCATAGGGAACTCCCTCGACCTGGAGGCCACCGCCCGCGAACTCCTCGACGTCGCCGTCCCCGGCTTCTGCGACCTCGCCTCCGTCGACCTCTACCAGGGCCTGCTCACCGGCGACGAGGCCCCGCCCGGCCGCTGGGGCAGCTCCCACGACGTCGGCTACGGCGCGGGCAGCGCCGAACTGCGCCGGGTCGCCTTCGCCAGCGCCGTCTCCGACACCCCCCTCAGGACCGACGAGGGCCACGGCCCGGCCGGCGACGGCGGCGGACCCGTCCCCATCGAGGTCGGCGCCGTCCACCGCTACCCCTTCAACTCGCCCACCGCCGGCGCCCTGCGCACCGGCCGGGTCCGCACCGTGCCCGGCGGCGAGGGCGACCTCGTCCGGTCCACGCTCGCCGTCCCGATGGTCGCCCACGACACCGTCGTCGGCCTCGTGCAGTTCTCCCGCACCAAGGGCAGCGAGCCCTTCGGAGACCGCGACCGGGCCCTCGCGGTGGAACTCGCCGCCCGTGCCGCCGTCTGCATCGACAACGCCCGCCTCTACCGGCGCGAGCACGAGCGGGCCCTCATCCTCCAGCGCAGCCTGCTCCCGCCCGGCGACCCCGAGGCCGCCGGACTCGACATCGCGTGTCGCTACCTCCCCGGCACCGACGCCACCGAGGTCGGCGGCGACTGGTTCGACGTCATCGAACTCCCCGGCCACCGCACCGCCCTCGTCATCGGCGACGTCATGGGCCGCGGCCTGCGCGCCGCCGTCGCCATGGGCGAACTGCGCACCGCCGTCCGCACCCTCGCCCAGCTCGACCTCGAACCCGCCGAGGTCCTCTCCCACCTCGACGAGATCGCCCGCGGCCTCGGCGCCCCGATCGGCGCCCAGCAGTCCCGCGCGCACAAGAACCGCGGCCCCGAGCTCTCCGAGGTCTACCTCGCCACCTGCGTCTACGCCGTCTACGACCCGGTGACCAGACGCTGCACCTTCGCCAACGCGGGCCACCTCCCGCCCGTCCTCGTCGAGCCCGGCGAGGAGGCCCTGCTCCTCGACGTGCCCCCCGGGATGCCGCTGGGCGTCGGCGGCGAACCCTTCGAGGAGGTCGAGGTCGAACTCCCCGAGGGCTCCCTCCTCGCCCTCTACACCGACGGCCTCGTCGAATCCCGCGACCACCCCCTCGACGAGGGACTCAGCGCCTTCAAGCGGGCCCTCGCCGACCGGGCCCGACCCCTGGAGGACGTCTGCGACCGGGTGCTCACCACCCTCGACACCGGGCACGGCGAGGACGACATCGCCCTCCTGATGGCCCGTATCCAGGGACTGCCCGCCGAGGCCGTGGGGGACTGGCGGCTGCCCCGCGAGCCCCGCTCCGTCGGCCGCGCCCGCGAGCTGGCCCGCACCCAGCTCTCCGCCTGGGGGCTGGACGCCCTCGTGGACACCGTCGAACTCCTCGTCAGCGAACTCGTCACCAACGCGCTGCGCTACGGCGAGGGCGAGATACGGCTCCGGCTGCTGCGCGACCGCACCCTGGTCTGCGAGGTCTGGGACGCCGGCCTGGTGCAGCCGCGCCGACGCCGCGCGAAGGACACCGACGAGGGCGGCCGCGGCCTCCAGCTCGTCGGGCTGCTCTCCGCGTCCTGGGGCTCGCGGCGCACCCCGCGCGGCAAGACCGTCTGGTTCGAACTGGCCCTGCCCGACGGCGGGCCCACGGCGGAACCCACCGTGGACCAGCTGCTCAGCATGTTCTGAACCGGCGCCCCGGTCAGGCCGCCTTGAGCGCGGCCAGCCGGGCCGCGATCTCCGCCTCGTCGCCGACCGCGTCCAGCTGCTCGAACTGGGCGTCGAGCGAGGAGGCGGCCAGCTCCTGCTTGCCGAGCGCCCGCGCCTCCTCCCGGCGCACCTTGTCCTCGAAGCGGCTCAGCTCGCTCGTCGGGTCCAGCACGTCGACGTTCTTCACCGCGTCCATCATCGTGTTCTGCGCCCGCGCCGACTTCGCGCGCGCGACCAGCTCGTCCCGCTTGGCCTGGAGCTCGACCAGTTTGGCCTTCATCCGGTCGAGGCCCGAGGTCAGTTTCCGTACCACCTCGGTCTGCGCGGCGATGGTCGGCTCGGCCGTCCGCGCCTCCTTCTCCGACTGGAGCTGCCGGCCCAGCGCGACCTTGGCGAGGTTGTCGAAACGGTCCGCCTCCGCCTCCTGCCCGCCGGTGCGCAGCTCGTCCGCCTTCCGGCTGGCCGCCATCGCCTTGCCGCCCCACTCGGCCGCCGCCGCGACGTCCTCCGCGTGGTCCTGCTCCATCAGCCGCAGATTGCCGATGGTCGCCGCCACCGCCTCCTCCGCCTCCGCGATGTTCCCCGAGTAGTCGCGGATCAGCTGGTCCAGCATCTTCTGCGGATCCTCCGCCTGGTCCAGCAGGGCGTTGATGTTCGCCTTCGCCAGCTGGGTGACGCGGCCGAGGACGGTCTGCTTGCTCATGCGCTGCTCCTCGCAGGCTCGTACGGAACGGGGCCGGGTGGACCCGGGACTCAGAAGCGGCCGCCGCCGCCCCGTCGGCCGCGCGTGCCGCTGCCGCCGAAGCTGCCCGGCCCGCCGCCGAAACCTCCGCCCCCGAAGCCGCCCCCACGACCGCCGCCCCTGCCGGTGCCCCCGCCGAACAGCCCGCCGAGGACGATGCCGCCGAGCACGGCGCCGCCGCGGCCGCCGCCCCCGCCGCCGTCCGTCCCCGTCACCCCGCCGAGCCCGTTCGGGTTCCCGTACCGGCGCACGTCCTGCTCGGCGAGCTCCTGCGCCCGCCGGGCCAGCGCGTCGGCCCGCTGGGCCTCCGCCAGCGCCTCCTGCGGCCGGTCCGCCGCCAGCGCCCGCGCCTTCTCCAGCCGCCGCTGCGCCTCCGCCAGCCGGGTCCTGGCCTCGCTGCCCACCGCGCCCCGGTGCGTCTGGACGTAGTCCGAGGCCGCCCCCAGCTCCGCCCGGGCGGTCAGCCGCGCCTCGTCGAGCAGGGCGCGGGCCCGCGCGTCGCCGGACTCCCGCTCGCGCGCCCCGGCCAGCGCCGCGTCGACCGCCGCGTCCGCCTCCTCGACCAGGCGCTGCGCGTCCAGGGGGTCGTACCGTCCCGCCTCGATCGCCCGCCGGACCTCCGCCGCCACCGTCTCGGCGCGGGCGATCCGGCCGCGCAGGTCGCCGGTCGAGGCGCCCTCGGCACTCCCTTCGAGGAGGCCGCGGGCCTCGGCCAGGTCGGCGTCCGTCTCGGTCAGCACGCCGGGCAGCCGGCCCTCCGCCTCGGCCAGCTCCTGCGCCCGCCGGTCCACCGCCTCGATCAGCCGGGACGCCTGGTCGACCGCGCCCTCGGCGGCCCGCACGTGGACGGCCGCGGAGCCGGTGTCGCCGTCGTCGACGGACTGGCGGGCCTGGTTGATGTGGGTGGTGGCGAAGACCAGCCGGTCCTTGGCCTGTTCGACGGCACCGGCGACCGGGGCGGCCGCGGACTCCGGGTACCGCTCGCGCATCGCCCCCAGCGCCGCCTCGGCGCCGGAGACCCGGCCGGTCCGCGTCCGGAAGGCCGTCTCGACGGCGGCGAGCGCCTCGGGCGCGGTCCGCTCCAGGGCCCGGAGCCGGTCGAAGTCCTCGGTCTCGGCGTCCAGCCGGGCGTCGGCCTCGGCGCAGCGGCGCAGGATCTCGTCGAGCATCGCGCGCCGGGTGGCCTCGTCCTCGGGGAAGGCGTCGTCGAGCTTCTGCCGCAGCCGGAAGGAGGCGGTCAGCTGCTCCTTGGCGAAGGCCACCGCCTCCTCGAAGGGCCGGGCGGCCTCCTCGCCGAACTGGGCGGTGGCGAAGCCCAGTTCCTCCTGGCTGGTGCGGACGGCGTCGTCGGTGGCGACCAGGGTCCGCCGGGCCGCGGCGTCCAGCTCCTCCAGGGTGGGCGGCGCGGGCTGCCCCCAGCCCCGGCCGCCGCCGGGCGTGGTGCGGGTCGCGGTCCGCCGCCTGCGGCGGGTGTACGCGTACGCCGCCACCGCTCCGGCGCCGCCGACGACCGCGATCGGGAGGATCAGGTCGGCCCCGGAGGTCGAGCCGTCGGCCCCGCCGCCCGGGTCGGCGGGGCCGGGGGTGATCTCCGGCGCGGGCACGGGCAGGCCGGCGAGGACGGCGCCGTAGCCGTCGGCCGCGCCGATCGCGGCGCCCGCCCAGTCGTTCGCCCGCAGCGCGGGCTCGATCGCGGTCCTGGCCACGTCGTCCAGCTGGGCCTGGGTGAGCCGGGAGCCGGGGTCGACGGAGTAGCCGTACCGCCGGTCGTGGGTGGCGACGGCGAGCAGCACGTCGTCGAGGCCCAGGCCGTTGCGCTCGGCGGTGGCGTCCGCCCAGTCCTGGCCGGAGCGGCCGGAGAAGTCCCGGACGTAGACCACGAAGAGCTGGAGGCGGCGGTCCTCGTAGAGCCGGTCGAGGGCCTCGACGACCTCGGGGCGCCGGTCGCCGAGGGCGTCCACCCGGTCGAGGATCTGCCCGTCGGAGGGGAGGACGACGGGGTCGTCGGCGCGGGCGCCGGCCGCGGCGGGCGCGACGAGCCACCACGCCGCCACCAGCATCGCGAGCAGGGCTCGGGTGGCTATTCGGGTCACAAAGGGGAGGTTATGTACTGCTATGCGGCGCCGCGACCGGACGCCCCCGCCCCGGAAACCGACCGCGGGGCCCCCGGCGTCCCTGTCGGAGCCGATCTCTACGGCGGTCTCCCGCGGGCGGGGAGGCCCACGACGCTCTCCGGGGGGCACGGGTGGACGGACGACTGAAACGGATGTGGCGCAAGGGGCGCTGGTGGGTCCTGGTGCCGGTGCTGCTGCTCGTCGTGCCGCCGCTCTTCGGCGCGCTCGCCCTGCGGGTGAGCTACGCCGGCGATCTGCGCGACGACGCCCGCACGCGCGGGAAGGACGCGTACTGGATCGGGCACGCGTGGGTGGACGGCAGGAAGGAGGACGCCGACCTGACGGCCCTCGCCGAGCGGCTGAGGGGCACCGGGATCAGGGACCTCTACGTGCACGCGGGCCCGCTCGAACACGACGGCACCCTGCCGCCCGCCCGGCACCCGCGCGCGAAGTGGCTGACCGACGGCCTCCACCGGGTGCTGCCCGGCGTCCGGGTCCAGGCGTGGCTCGGCGACGTGCTGGCCAACGACGGGCCGACCGGCCTGCGGCTCTCCGACGCCGCCTCCCGGAAGGCCGTCACGGCCTCCGCCCGCCAGGTCCTGGACGCGGGCTTCGACGGCGTCCACTTCGACCTGGAGCCGCTCCAGTCCGGCGACGCGGACTATCTGACGCTCCTGGACGACCTGGGGCGGCTGACCCGCTCCCGGAACGCGCCGCTCTCCGTCGCCGCCCACCAGATCGACCCGCTGCCGGGCGCCCACGCGGCCCTCGGGCTCGTCTCGGACCAGGGCAAGTGGTGGTCGCAGGAGTACTTCGGCGAAGTGGCCCGGCGGGTCGACCAGATCGCCGTGATGTCGTACGACACCTGGATGCCGCTGGAGAGCGTGTACGGCGGCTACGTCGCCCAGCAGACCGCGCTGGCCCTGGAGGTGACGCCGGACTCCACCGACCTGCTCATGGGGCTGCCCTTCTTCCACGAGGACGACCTGGGGCACCACGAGAACGCGGAGACCGTCGAGGCCGCCGTCCGGGGCGTGCGGCTCGGCCTCGGCCGCACCGACCCGGACCGCGAGCGCTTCGGCGTCGCGCTCTACGTGGACTTCGCGGAGGAGCCGGGCGACTGGGCCGCCTACCGCGCCGGCTGGGCCCGTACGGGCTGACCGGCGGGTCGCGCGCGGGGGGAGCGGCCCGGGGGAGCGGCGCCGGGCCGCAAGGGGGGAGCCGCGTGGGGCTGTTGGGCCGCACGAGTGGGGTTTGCCGGGTGAGCCGCCGTGTCTGCGGGGGCGCGTCCGCCGGGTGCCGTTCAGTGGGACGACCGAGAAGATCTGATCATCTCTCAATGGCATAAAACCGGACGAAGGGGTAAAAGTCATGTCCCAGGTCGGCGCCCCCCAGGGGAGGACATGGGCCGGTTCGTCCAGGAGCCCGCGCTCCCGAACACTCCGCTCCGTCGCCACCCTCACCAGCGCGGTCCTCGCCGTCACCGTCCTCGCCGGATGCAGCTCCGACGAGGACGCCGACGGAGCCCCGGCCGCGGCCCAGGACAACGCGCCCACCGCGCGCTCCCTGGTCGACGACGGCGGCACCCTGCGGTGGGCGGTGGACGCCCTGCCCGCCACCTTCAACGCCTTCCAGGCCGACGCCGACGCCACCACCAACCGCGTCGCGGGCGCCGCGCTGCCCGCCCTGCACACCCTGGACGAGCGGGGCAGGCCCCGGCTCAACCCCGACTACCTGGAGACCGCCGAGGTCGTCGAGACCGAGCCCCGCCAGGTCGTCCTCTACAAGCTCAACCAGCAGGCCGTCTGGAGCGACGGGCGCGAGATCGGCGCTGCCGACTTCGTCGCCCAGTGGCGGGCCCTCAGCGGCCGCGACACCGCCTACTGGACGGCCCGCAACGCCGGCTACGAGCGGATCGAGAAGATCGAGAAGGGCAAGAACGACCTGGAGGTGCGGGTCACCTTCGCCAAGCCCTACGCCGACTGGCGCTCCCTCTTCACCCCGCTCTACCCGAAGCAGGTGATGGGCTCCCCGAACTCCTTCAACGACGGGGCCCGCACCACCCTCAAGGTCACCGCAGGACCGTTCCTGCTGCGTACGGTGGACCGGAAGACCGGCGACCTGACCCTCGCCCGCAACCCCCGCTGGTGGGGCAAGCCCGCCAAGCTCGACAGCCTGGTGCTGCGCGCCGTCCCGCGCGCCGACCGCGAGGCCGCCCTGGCCGGCGGGAAGCTCGACCTGGCCGAGATCGACCGCTCCACCGCCGAGCGCATCGCCCTCGCCCTCAAGGACGCCGACGCCGGCCGCAGCGGCGCCCAGGCCGCCCAGCTGCACGGCCCCGGCTCCGCCGTCACCCCCGGCAAGGCCCTCGGCTCCTGGGCGCTCGCCCACGGCGCCGACGAGGAGCTGGCCTCGGAGGTCAAGGCCGCCCGCGCCGAGAACAAGGCCGCCGCGGCCCGCTACGCCGCCGCCCAGGACACCCTCGCCGGCTACGTCGTCCGCAAGTCCCTGGAGCCCGCCTACACCCAGCTCTCGCTCAACGGCGAGTCCGGCCCGCTGGCCGACGAGCGGGTCCGCCGCGCGGTCGCCCGCGCCATCGACCGCAGGGAACTGGCCGAATCCGTCCTCAAGCCGCTCGGCCTCCCCTCCGACCCGCCCGGCAGCCACCTCGCCCTGGCCGGCCAGGCCGCCTACGCCGACAGCAGCGACGCCCTCGGCGACCAGGACACCAAGGAGGCCCGCGCCCTCCTCGCCGACGCCGGCTGGGTCCCCGGCGGGGCCCAGAAGAAGCCCGCCGGCACCAAGGCCGGCTCCGAGGCCGGCACCAAGGCGAAGGCCGCCGAGGAGGCCGACTCCAAGAAGAAGGCCGCCGAGGAGGCCGACTCCAAGAAGAAGACGGAGAAGGGCGACACCGCCTCCGACGACGGCCTCTACATCGTCGGCGACGACAAGCCCGGCGAGCTGCCCGCCGCTCCCCGGATCGGCCCCGGCGGCCCCGAGACCGGCACCCGGGTCCTCGCCCCGGCCCCCGCCGCCGCCCGGCAGAGCGCCGCCCTCCTCGCCCGGGCCGAGGGCCTCGACACCGGTGCCCGCGCCGCGGCCGGGCCCGGGAACGCCAAGCCGGACAAGGGCGTCGCCGGCGCCTACGCCCCCCTGGGCAGCGCCGCCCCGGCCGCCGTCCCCGCCGCCTCCCAGGCCCTCGGCAAGGACGGCAAGGCCCTCAGCCTCCGCTTCGTCCTGCCCTCGGGCCCCGGCTCGGAGACGCTGCGGTCGGTCGGGGACCGGATCGTCCGGATGCTCGACGCGGTCGGGATCCGGACCGAGATCACCAAGGTCTCCGACGAGAGCTTCTTCAAGGACCACATCGCCTCCGGCGACTACGACCTGGCCCTCTACTCCTGGCCGGCCTCCGCCTTCCCGGCGACCGACGCCCGGCCGATCTTCGCCAAGCCCGAGCCCGCCTCGGACGGCTCCCTGCTGGTCGAGCAGAACTACTCGCGCGTCGGCACGGACCGGATCGATCAGTTGTTCGACCAGGCGGCCGGCACCCTCGACGAGGAGGAGGCGGGCGACCTGATCCGCCAGGCCGACGCCCGGATCTGGGCCGCGGCCGGCTCCATCCCGCTCTACCAGCGCCCCCAGCTGGTGGCCGCCCGGCAGGACGTGGTGAACGCCGGCGCCTGGGGCTTCGCCGCCCCCCAGTACCAGGACATCGGTTTCAAGAAGAGCGAAACGACCAAGGGTAGCCCGTCGAACCGCTGAAAACACGGGCCACAACCTCAGAAGCAGCTCAAGTTCCTTGCCCGCCGGTGACCCCGGCGGGCAGGATCGCGTCGGCCCCTTGACCCGGACCGCATGACTTTCCCCACACCCTGGGACCCACCCCGAAACGTCCCAGTAGACCCTCTCGGATCGATCCGGGGAAGCCCCTTGCGCGGCAGCCCCGTACCATAGGACATAGCCGTGGCGCGTCCGCCCGGCGGGCGTAAGAGGAACTGACGCCGATTCCCACGATCCGAGAGAAGCGCAAGCCACCCATGCCCACGCGCCACGACATCCGTAACGTCGCCATCGTCGCCCACGTCGACCACGGCAAGACGACCATCGTCGACGCCATGCTCAAGCAGGCCGGTGCCTTCGCCGCCCACCAGCAGCTCGACGACCGCATGATGGACTCGAACGACCTGGAACGTGAGAAGGGCATCACGATCCTCGCCAAGAACACGGCGGTGAAGTACCACCCCAAGGACGGCGGGGCCCCGATCACGATCAACATCATCGACACCCCCGGCCACGCCGACTTCGGTGGCGAGGTCGAGCGCGGTCTGTCGATGGTCGACGCGGTCGTCCTCCTGGTGGACGCCTCCGAGGGTCCGCTCCCGCAGACCCGGTTCGTGCTGCGCAAGGCCCTCCAGCAGCGCAAGCCCGTCATCCTCTGCATCAACAAGACGGACCGCCCGGACTCCCGGATCGACGAGGTCGTCAACGAGACCTACGACCTCTTCCTCGACCTGGACGCCGACGAGGACCAGATCGAGTTCCCGATCGTCTACGCCTGCGGCCGCGACGGCATCGCCTCGCTGACCAAGCCGGAGGACGGCACGGTCCCGCAGGACTCCGAGAACCTGGAGCCCTTCTTCTCCACGATCCTGGAGCACGTCCCGGCCCCGGCGTACGACGAGGAGGCCCCGCTCCAGGCCCACGTCACCAACCTGGACGCCGACAACTTCCTCGGCCGCATCGCGCTGCTCCGCGTCGAGCAGGGCGAGCTGCGCAAGGGCCAGACGGTCGCGTGGATCAAGCGGGACGGCTCCGTCTCCAACGTCCGCATCACCGAGCTGATGATGACCGAGGCGCTCACCCGCAAGCCCGCCGAGGTCGCCGGCCCCGGTGACATCTGCGCCGTCGCCGGCATCCCCGACATCATGATCGGCGAGACCCTGGCCGACCCGGAGAACCCGATCGCGCTGCCGCTGATCACGGTCGACCAGCCGGCCATCTCCATGACCATCGGCACCAACACCTCGCCGCTCGTCGGCCGCGGCGGCACCGGCAAGGGCGCGGAGGCCAAGTCCGCGGTCAAGGACCGCAAGGTCACCGCCCGTCAGGTCAAGGACCGCCTCGACCGCGAGCTCATCGGCAACGTCTCGCTCCGCGTCCTGGAGACCGAGCGTCCCGACGCCTGGGAGGTCCAGGGCCGCGGTGAGCTCGCGCTCGCCATCCTGGTCGAGCAGATGCGCCGCGAGGGCTTCGAGCTCACCATCGGCAAGCCCCAGGTCGTCACCAAGGAGGTCGACGGCAAGGTCCACGAGCCCGTCGAGCGCCTCACGGTCGACGTGCCCGAGGAGCACATGGGCGCCGTCACCCAGCTCATGGGCGTCCGCAAGGGCCGCATGGACAACATGTCGAACCACGGCTCCGGCTGGGTCCGCATGGAGTTCGTCGTCCCGTCCCGCGGCCTGATCGGCTTCCGCACGGAGTTCCTCACCAACACCCGCGGCACCGGCATCGCCCACTCGATCCACGAGGGCCACGAGCCGTGGTTCGGCCAGCTCCAGACCCGTAACAACGGCTCCCTGGTCGCCGACCGCGCCGGCGCGGTCACCGCCTTCGCGATGACCAACCTCCAGGAGCGCGGCGTCCTGTTCACCGACCCCGGCACCGAGGTGTACGAGGGCATGATCGTCGGCGAGAACTCGCGCTCCGACGACATGGACGTGAACATCACCAAGGAGAAGAAGCTGACGAACATGCGGTCCTCGTCGGCCGACTCGTTCGAGGCGATCGTCCCGCCGCGCAAGCTCTCCCTGGAGCAGTCCCTGGAGTTCTGCCGCGACGACGAGTGCGTCGAGGTGACCCCGGAGGCCGTCCGCATCCGCAAGGTCGTCCTGGACCAGAAGGAGCGCAGCCGCTCCGCCTCGCGCGCCAAGAACGCCTGACGCGCCGCGTCCGTCTGACGCTCCGTCGCCCGCCGCACCGTCCCGGTGCGGCGGGCGACGCCGTTCCGGCCCGAAAAGGCTGAGCCGCATCTCACACGAAGGGCCTGGCCACCCGCATCATGTGCGAGTGGCCAGGCCATTTTCGTCAAACGCATTGACACGCCGGTGCGTCCGGATTCCGGTCATCGCTCTCCGGTACGTGTGTTAACGGTCCGTTTCGCGGGTGTCTGTCTGTGCTCACTTTGTCCGGATTTCGGTATCTGGGCCCTAGGTGATGTTGTCAAAACGAGACCACTTAAGTGTGGTTTACAGCCCGGACGTACTTAATAGTTGGCTCCATTGAGCTCGGGTCAATGGGTCACGCACTGTGGGGAGTGCCGACTCACGAGCACACTCGGGGTACCGGGGGATCAGCGCCGTCAGGGGTGTCGGCAGGTCTCGAAGTGCCCTTCTTGATGACAAGTGGACTCATGAGGAGGAAACCCATGCGCGGTGCCAAGAGCGCCAAGTGGGTAGCGGGCGCGATCATCGTCGCCCTGGCTGCGACCGCCTGTGGCGGCGGCAACGACGGCAAGGGCGACAGCGCCGGCGGCAAGGTCGACCCGAACGGCATCTTCTCCGTCGAGCTGGGTGAGCCGGAGAAGCCGCTGCTCACCGGCGACACGATGGAGTCGAACGGCTCCGCCGTCATGGCCGGCCTGTTCTCGACCCTGGTCGACTACAAGGCCGACGGCTCGCTCGAGATGATCAACGCCGAGTCGGTCACCAGCACCGACTCGAAGCTGTGGACCGTCAAGCTCAAGAAGGGCTGGACGTTCCACGACGGCACCCCGGTGACCGCCAAGTCCTACGTGGACGCGTGGAACTGGAACGCCAACATCGAGAACGCCCAGGGCCTCGCGTCCTGGTTCGCGGACATCAAGGGCTTCGAGAAGGTCCACCCCGAGGAGGAGGGCGCCAAGCCCACCGCCAAGACCCTCGAGGGCCTGAAGGTCGTCGACGAGAGCACCCTCACCATCGAGCTCTCGAAGGCCGTTCCGTACTTCGCGCACAAGCTCGCCTACATCGTCTTCGCGCCGCTGCCGGAGTCCTTCTACAAGGACCCCGCCGCCGGTGGCCAGAAGCCGGTCGGCAACGGTCCCTACAAGTTCAAGAGCTGGGACCACAAGAAGCAGATCGAGGTCGTCCGTTACGACGACTACAAGGGCCCGAACAAGGCGAAGAACGGTGGTGTGATCTTCAAGAACTACACCACCCTCGAGGCCGCGTACGAGGACCTGAAGTCGGGCAACGTCGACGTCCTGCGTCAGATCGCCCCGAAGGACCTCCCGGTCTACCGTCAGGACCTCGGCGACCGCGCCGTGGACCAGGCGTACTCCGCGATCCAGACCATCGCCGTCGCCTTCTACGCCGACCAGTGGAAGAAGCCGAAGACCGTCGACCCGCGCGTCGTCCAGGGTCTGTCGATGGCGATCGACCGCGCCACCATCACCAAGACGGTGCTCAACGGCACCCGCGAGCCCGCCACCGGCTGGGTCGCCAAGGGCGTCCTCGGCTACCAGCCGAACGCCGTCGAGGTCACCAAGTTCGACCCCGCCAAGGCCAAGGAGCTCATCAAGGCCGGCGGCGGCGTCCCGAACAACAAGATCTCGATCCAGTACAACGCCGACGGCGGCCACAAGGAGTGGGTGGAGGCTGTCTGCAACTCCATCACCCAGGCCACGTCCGTCGAGTGCGTCGGCGACGGCAAGCCGGACTTCCAGGCGGACCTGACGGCCCGCAAGGAGAAGCAGGTCAAGTCCCTGTACCGCTCCGGCTGGGTGCTCGACTACCCGGTGAACGCCAACTTCATCTCGGACCTGTTCCGCACCGGTGCGGGCGGCAACCAGGGTGACTTCTCCAACAAGGAGCTGGACGCGAAGATCGCGGCCGCCGACAGCGCGAAGACGCTCGAGGAGTCCGTCAAGGCGTACCAGGCCGTGGAGAAGGACCTGGTGAACTACATGCCGTCCATCCCGCTCTGGTACTACAAGGTCAACGCGGGCTACTCGGAGAACGTCTCCGGTGTGGCGTACGGCCAGGACGGCGACCCGATCCTGACCGGCGTCGAGGTCAAGCAGAAGTAATCACCCGAGCGTAGTCCGCATGCCGTCACGGGACTGACGGATCGTCAGTCCCGTGCACGGTGCCTTACGCAGCGGCTGGGGGGCCCTTCCGCGGCATCACGCTGTCCGAATCCGGGCAGCCATGTCGTGGGAGGGCCCGTCGGCTGCGGCCGTCACATCTCAACGGAGGCATGATGGGGCGCTATGTCGCACGACGACTGCTCCAGATGATCCCGGTCTTCTTCGGGACAACCCTGCTGATCTTCCTCATGGTCTACAGCCTGCCCGGCGATCCCGTGGCCGGACTGTTCGGGGACAAGGGGGCTTCCCCCTCGACCCTCGCGGAACTCAGACACAAGTACGGACTCGATCAGCACATCCTGAAGCAGTACTGGGACTACATCACCGGAATCGTGCTGCACTTCGATTTCGGTACGCAGTTCCGGAACGACCGTCCCGTGACCGAGGTCCTGGGCGACGCGTTCCCCGTCACCATCCAGCTGGCGGCCCTGGCCTTCGCGTTCGAGCTCGTCTTCGGCATCGGCCTCGGCATCATCGCCGGCCTCCGTGCCGGACGCCTCGCCGACAACGCGATCCTGATCTTCACCCTGCTGATCATCTCGATCCCGGTCTTCGTGCTCGGCTTCATCATCAAGATGGTGTTCGCCTTCCAGCTCGGCTGGATCCAGCCGAACGTGAGCAACGACCAGCTCCTCTCGGAGATGATCGCCCCGGCCATCGTCCTCGGTGGTCTGTCGCTTGCCTATGTGGCGCGGCTCACCCGTACCTCGATGGCCGAGAACCTGCGCGCCGACTACATGCGCACGGCCGTCGCCAAGGGTCTGCCGAAGCGCCGGATCATCGGCGTCCACCTCATGCGCAACTCGATGATCCCGGTGATCACCTTCCTCGGCACCGACATCGGCGCCCTCATGGGCGGCGCGGTCGTGACCGAGGGCCTCTTCAACGTCAAGGGCGTCGGTGGCCTGATCTACGAGTCGATCACCCGCCGCGAGGGCTCCACCCTGGTCGGTCTCGTCACCGTCCTGGTGGTCGTCTACCTCGTCACCAGCCTGCTCATCGACCTGCTGTACGCGGTCCTGGACCCGAGGATCCGGTATGCCTGACGTGACCAAGACCGCTGACGCGGCCGTCGTCGCCACCCCCTCGGTGGACGCTCCCGCGCCTCAGGCCAAGCCGGAGAAGCCCCGCTCGCTGTGGGGCGACGCCTGGCGCGACCTGCGCCGCAACCCGTACTTCATCGTGTCGTCGGTGCTCATCTTCTTCCTGCTGCTCATCGCGGCGTTCCCGGGGATGTTCACCAGCGCCTCGCCCACCGCGGGCGACCTGGTGAAGCACTACATAGGCAAGCCGGAGCTGAGCAAGATCGGCTCGGAGGGCTGGCTCGGCTACGACATCCAGGGCCGTTCCGTCTACGCCCGCCTGATCTACGGCACCCGTGCCTCGATCATCGTCGGCATCTGCGTCACCGCGATCGTCACCGTCCTCGGCGGCATCGTGGGCATGATCGCCGGCTACTTCGGCGGCTGGGTCGACGCGCTGCTCTCCCGGATCACCGACATCTTCTTCGGCATCCCGTTCCTGCTCGGCGCCATGGTCGTCCTCCAGGCCTTCACCGAGCGCACCGTCATGGTCGTCGTCTTCGCCCTCGCCTTCCTCGGCTGGACGCAGATGGCCCGCGTCATGCGCGGCGCCGTGATCACGGTCAAGCAGGCCGACTACGTGCACGCGGCCAAGGCGCTCGGCGCCGGCACCACGCGGATCCTGTTCCGGCACATCCTGCCGAACGCCATGGCTCCCGTGATCGTCGTCGCCACCATCGCGCTCGGCGGTTACATCTCCGCCGAGGCGACCCTGTCCTACCTCGGTCTGGGCTTCGCCGCCCCGACCGTCTCGTGGGGCCTCGACATCTCCGCCGGTGTTCAGGCGATCCGTACGTCGCAGCACATCCTGCTGTACCCGTCGATCATGCTGAGCCTCACCGTCCTGGCGTTCATCATGCTCGGCGAAGCCGTTCGCAACGCCCTCGACCCCAAGCTGCGCTGAGGAGGGCGTACATCGTGAGCACTATCGACAAGACCGCGAGCGTCCCGGCGCCGCGCGCGAGCGGCGAGCACAACGGACCGCTCCTCGAAGTCAAGGACCTGCACGTCGAGTTCCACACCCGTGACGGTGTGGCCAAGGCGGTCAACGGCGTCAACTACTCGGTCGACGCCGGCGAGACCCTCGCCGTCCTCGGCGAGTCCGGCTCCGGCAAGTCCGTCACCGCCCAGGCCATCATGGGCATCCTCGACATGCCGCCCGGCAAGATCCCGCAGGGCGAGATCCTGTTCCGCGGCGAGGACATGCTCAAGATGGCGGACGAGGACCGCCGGAAGATCCGCGGCCGCAAGATCGCGATGATCTTCCAGGACGCGCTCTCCTCGCTGAACCCGGTCCTGACCGTCGGCTACCAGCTCGGCGAGATGTTCCGCGTCCACCAGGGCATGTCCAAGAAGGACGCCCAGCGCAAGGCCATCGAGCTGATGGACAAGGTCAAGATCCCCGCCGCCAAGGCGCGGGTCTCCGACTACCCCCACCAGTTCTCCGGCGGCATGCGCCAGCGCATCATGATCGCCATGGCGCTCGCCCTGGAGCCCGACCTGATCATCGCCGACGAGCCGACCACGGCCCTCGACGTGACGGTCCAGGCCCAGGTCATGGACCTCCTCGCGGAGCTCCAGCGCGAGTACAACATGGGCCTGATCCTGATCACCCACGACCTCGGCGTCGTCGCCGACGTCGCGGACAAGATCGCCGTCATGTACGCCGGCCGGATCGTCGAGCAGGCGCCCGTGCACGAGCTGTACGCCCGCCCGGCCCACCCGTACACCCGGGGTCTGCTCGACTCGATCCCGCGCCTGGACCAGAAGGGCCAGGAGCTGTACGCGATCAAGGGTCTCCCGCCGAACCTGCTCAAGGTTCCGTCGGGCTGCGCCTTCAACCCGCGCTGCCCCAAGGCCACCGACCTCTGCCGTACGGAGATCCCGGCCCTGGTGCCGGTCACCGAGCAGGACGGCGCGGATCTGCCGGGCCGCAAGAGCGCCTGCCACTTCTGGAAGGAGACGATCCATGGCTGACCTCAGCAAGAACGACGAGGCCGTGGCCGCCGCTCTCGACGTCCCCGTCCAGCGCGGCGAGCCGATCCTCCAGGTGCGCAACCTGCAGAAGCACTTCCCGCTGACGCAGGGCATCCTCTTCAAGAAGCAGGTCGGCGCGGTCAAGGCCGTGGACGGGGTCTCCTTCGACCTCTACCAGGGCGAGACCCTCGGCATCGTGGGCGAGTCCGGCTGTGGCAAGTCCACGGTCGCCAAGCTCCTGATGAACCTGGAGCGGGCCACCGCGGGCGAGGTCTTCTACAAGGGCCAGGACATCACCAAGCTGTCCGGCCGCGCGCTGAAGGCCGTCCGCCGGAACATCCAGATGGTGTTCCAGGACCCGTACACCTCGCTGAACCCGCGCATGACGGTCGGCGACATCATCGGCGAGACCTTCGACATCCACCCCGAGGTGGCCCCGAAGGGCGAGCGGCGCCGCAAGGTGCAGGAGCTCCTCGACGTCGTCGGTCTGAACCCGGAGTACATCAACCGGTACCCGCACCAGTTCTCCGGCGGCCAGCGCCAGCGCATCGGCATCGCCCGCGGCCTCGCGCTCAACCCGGAGATCATCATCTGCGACGAGCCGGTCTCGGCCCTGGACGTCTCCGTCCAGGCGCAGGTGATCAACCTGATGGAGAAGCTCCAGGACGAGTTCAACCTGTCCTACATCTTCATCGCGCACGACCTGTCGATCGTCCGGCACATCTCGGACCGCGTGGGCGTCATGTACCTCGGCAAGCTCGCCGAGATCGGTACGGACTCGGAGATCTACGACCACCCCACGCACCCGTACACCCAGGCGCTGCTCTCCGCGGTGCCGGTGCCGGACCCGCAGGCGCGGGCCAACCGCGACCGGATCATCCTCACGGGCGACGTGCCCTCGCCGGCGAACCCGCCGTCGGGCTGCCGCTTCCGGACCCGGTGCTGGAAGGCCCAGGAGAAGTGCTCCACGGAGATGCCGGTCCTGGCGATCCCGGAGCGCTTCCGCGGCCAGGACACCCTGGCGGCCCACGAGTCGGCGTGCCACTTCGCCGAGGAGCGGGACGTCGTCCACGCGAGCTGACCGACCGTGACGGCTTGACGGACCAGGGCCCCTCGCACCCCCGCCGGGTGCGAGGGGCCCTTTCCGTGCCGCCGGGACCCCTCCCGTACTCCCTTGGACGCCGTAAAAGTGCACCCCCGTCAATATCGGGTGATATTGGGCCCTAAGTCACGCTTAGGACAATCGGGAGGCACTCCATGCGCGGAGCCACGCACGCCAAGTGGGCCGCACTGGCCACCGCCGTCGCCCTCGCGGCGACCGCCTGCGGCGGCGGTGACGACAGCGGCGGCGGCGGGGGGGCCGACGGCATCGTGAGCTCTTCCTGGGGCGATCCGCAGAACCCGCTGGAACCGGCGAACACCAACGAGGTGCAGGGCGGCAAGGTCCTGTCGATGATCTTCCGCGGTCTCAAGGAGTACGACCCGAAGACCGGCGAGGCCAAGGACATGCTCGCCGAGAAGATCGAGACCACCGACTCGATCAACTTCACCGTCACCGTCAAGGACGGCTGGACCTTCTCCAACGGCGAGAAGGTGACCGCCCAGTCCTTCGTCGACGCCTGGAACTACGGCGCCGCCCTGAAGAACAACCAGAAGAACGCCTATTTCTTCGGCTACATCGAGGGCTACGACAAGGTCCACCCCGAGAAGGGCGAGGCCACCGCCGACACCCTGTCCGGCCTCAAGGTCACCGGTCCGCAGACCTTCACGGTGAAGCTCACCCAGAAGTTCTCGACCTTCCCCGACACCCTCGGCTACGCGGCCTACGCCCCGCTGCCGAAGGCGTTCTTCGACGACCACGCCGGCTGGCTGGCGAAGCCCGTCGGCAACGGTCCGTACGTCATCGACTCGTACTCCAAGGGCTCCCAGATGGAGCTCAAGCGCTGGGACGACTACCCCGGCGACGACAAGGCCCAGAACGGCGGCATCACCCTCAAGGTCTACACGGACAACAACACCGCGTACACCGACCTGATCGCCGGCAACCTCGACCTCGTCGACGACGTCCCGGCCGCCCAGCTCAAGAACGTCTCCGCCGACCTCGGCGACCGCTACATCAACACCCCGGCCGGCATCATCCAGACCCTCTCCTTCCCCTTCTACGACCCCGCGTGGAACAAGCCCGGCCAGGAGAAGCTCCGCCAGGGCCTGTCGATGGCGATCGACCGCGACCAGATCACCCAGACGATCTTCCAGAAGACCCGCACCCCGGCCGTCGACTGGACCTCCCCGGTCCTCGGCGAGGAGGGCGGCTTCAAGGACATCTGCGGCGACTTCTGCAAGTACGACGCCGCGGAGGCGAAGAAGCTCGTCGCCGAGGGCGGCGGCATCCCCGGCGGCACGATGAAGATCTCGTACAACGCCGACACCGGCTCCCACAAGGAGTGGGTGGACGCCGTCTGCAACTCCATCAACCGGGCCCTCGGCAACAACACGGCCTGCGTCGGCAACCCCATCGGCACCTTCGCCGACTTCCGCAACCAGGTCACCACCCAGAAGTTCGACGGACCGTTCCGGGCCGGCTGGCAGATGGACTACCCGCTGATCCAGAACTTCCTCCAGCCGCTGTACTACACCAACGCCTCGTCCAACGACGGCAAGTACAGCAGCGAGGAGTTCGACAAGCTGGTGGACCAGGCCAACGCCGAGTCCGACATCCCGAAGGCCGTCGGACTCTTCCAGCAGGCGGAGGAGGTCCTCCGCGACGACATGGGCGCCATCCCGCTCTGGTACCAGAACGGCAGCGCCGGCTACTCCGAGCGGGTCGGCAACGTCACCCTGAACCCCTTCAGCGTCCCGGTCTACAACCAGATCACGGTCAAGTGACCTAGCAGGCCGTAGCAGATCGGCGTCGTACGGCCCGGCCCGCGGACCTCCCCCGCGCCGGGCCGTATGCCTTCCCCCGCTCTTTCCCGGAGCCAACCCCCGGAGCCTCCCATGGGTCGATACGTGATCCGGCGGCTGCTGCAGATGATCCCGGTCTTCTTCGGCGCCACGCTGTTGATCTTCCTGATGGTGAACGTGATGGGCGATCCCATCGCCGGACTGTGCGGCGACCGCGCCTGCGACCCGGCGACCGCCGCCCAGCTGAGGAAGGAGTTCGGCCTCGACAAACCGGTCTGGCAGCAATACCTGACCTACATGGGCAACGTCTTCACCGGCGACTTCGGCACCGCCTTCAACGGCCAGCCCGTCACCGAACTGATGGCCAACGCCTTCCCGGTCACCATCCGGCTCACCATCGTCGCCATCCTCTTCGAGATCGTCATCGGCATCAGCCTCGGCGTCCTCACCGGCCTCAAGCGCGGCCGCCCCGTCGACACCACCGTCCTGCTGCTGACCCTGGTCGTCCTCTCCGTCCCCACCTTCGTCACCGCCCTCCTCGCCCAGCTGCTGCTCGGCGTGAAGTGGGGCTGGATCAACCCGGCCGTCTCGCCCGAGGCCAACTTCGACGAGCTCATCGTCCCCGGCCTCGTCCTCGCCTCCGTCTCCCTCGCGTACGTCACCCGGCTCACCCGCACCTCGATCGCCGAGAACAAGCGCGCCGACTACGTCCGCACCGCCGTCGCCAAGGGACTCCCGCGCCGCCGGGTGATCAGCCGCCACCTGCTGCGCAACAGCCTCATCCCGGTGGTGACCTTCATCGGCGCCGACATCGGCGCGCTCATGGGCGGCGCCATCGTGACCGAACGGATCTTCAACATCCACGGCGTGGGCTACCAGCTCTACCAGGGCATCGTCCGGCAGAACACCCAGACCGTGGTCGGCTTCGTGACGATCCTCGTCCTGATCTTCCTGCTGGCCAACCTCCTGGTGGACCTCCTGTACGCCGTCCTTGACCCGAGGATTCGCTATGCCTGAGCCGCTTGAGCCCGTCGAAGAAGGCCGCGCCATCGCCGCGACCGGTGCCGGGGGAGCGACCGACCTTGCCATGGAGGAGGGCGAGACCCTGGAGAAGACACCGGGCGGCCCGAAGGGCACCGGCCCCGAGAGCAAGGCCCGGTCCCTGTGGTCCGACGCCTGGCACGACCTGCGCCGCAACCCGATCTTCATCATCTCCGGGCTGATCATCGTCTTCCTGGTGATCATCGCCATCTGGCCGTCCCTGATCGCCTCCGGCGACCCCCTCGACTGCGACCTCTCCAAGGCGCAGGAGGGCTCCCAGCCGGGCCATCCCTTCGGCTTCAACGGACAGGGCTGCGACGTCTACACCCGTACCGTCTACGGCGCCAGGGCCTCCATCCAGGTCGGCGTCTTCGCCACCCTCGGCGTGACGCTCCTCGGCTCCGTCCTCGGCGGCCTCGCCGGCTTCTTCGGCGGCGCCTGGGACGGCCTCCTCTCCCGCATCACCGACATCTTCTTCGCCATCCCCGTCATCCTCGGCGGCCTCGTCCTCCTCTCCGTCGTCAGCAACAACACCGTCTGGCCCGTCATCGGCTTCATGGTGCTGCTCGGCTGGCCGCAGATCTCGCGCATCGCCCGAGGCTCGGTGATCACCGCGAAACAGAACGACTACGTGCAGGCCGCCCGCGCGCTCGGCGCCTCCAACTCCCGGATGCTGCTCCGGCACATCACGCCCAACGCCGTCGCGCCGGTCATCGTCGTCGCCACCATCGCGCTGGGCACCTACATCGCCCTGGAGGCGACGCTCTCCTTCCTCGGCGTCGGCCTGAAGCCGCCCACCGTCTCCTGGGGCATCGACATCTCCTCGGCCTCGCCGTACGTCCGCAACGCCCCGCACATGCTGCTCTGGCCCTCCGGCGCGCTCGCGATCACCGTGCTCGCCTTCATCATGCTCGGCGACGCCGTCCGCGACGCCCTCGACCCGAAGCTGAGGTAGGGACCCATGCTGCTCGAAGTGCGCGACTTGCACGTGGAGTTCCACACCCGGGACGGGGTGGCCAAGGCGGTCAACGGCGTGAACTACTCGGTCGACTCGGGGGAGACCCTCGCCGTCCTCGGCGAGTCCGGCTCCGGCAAGTCCGTCACCGCCCAGGCCATCATGGGCATCCTCGACATGCCCCCCGGGAAGATCAGCGGCGGAGAGATCCTCTTCCAGGGCCAGGACCTGCTGAAGCTCAAGGAGGAGGAGCGCAGGAAGGTCCGCGGCGCCAAGATGGCGATGATCTTCCAGGACGCGCTCTCCTCGCTCAACCCCGTCCTCAGCGTCGGCGAACAGCTCGGCGAGATGTTCGTCGTCCACAAGGGGATGAGCAAGAAGGACGCCCGCGCCCAGGCGGTCGAGCTGATGGACCGGGTCCGCATCCCGGCCGCCAAGGAACGCGTCGGCCAGTACCCCCACCAGTTCTCCGGCGGCATGCGCCAGCGGATCATGATCGCCATGGCGCTCGCCCTGGAACCCGAGCTGATCATCGCCGACGAGCCCACCACCGCCCTGGACGTCACCGTCCAGGCCCAGGTCATGGACCTGCTCGCCGAGCTCCAGCGCGAGTACAACATGGGCCTCATCCTCATCACCCACGACCTCGGCGTGGTCGCCGACGTCGCCGACAACATCGCCGTCATGTACGCCGGCCGGATCGTGGAGAAGGCCCCCGTCCACGAGATCTACAAGGCGCCCGCCCACCCCTACACCCGCGGCCTGCTCGACTCCATCCCGCGCCTGGACCAGAAGGGCCAGGAGCTGTACGCGATCAAGGGACTGCCGCCCAACCTGCTCGCCATCCCGCCGGGCTGCGCCTTCAACCCGCGCTGCCCGATGGCCCAGGACGTCTGCCGCACCGACGTGCCCCCGCTGTACGAGGTCACCGAGTCGCCCGCCCCGCGCTCCAGCGCCTGCCACTTCTGGAAGGAGTGCCTCCATGGCTGAGGCGATTCTCGAGGTCCGGGACCTGCACAAGCACTACCCGCTGACCCAGGGCATCCTCTTCAGGAAGCAGGTCGGCGCGGTCAAGGCCGTCGACGGCGTCGACTTCGACCTGGTCGCCGGCGAGACCCTCGGCATCGTCGGCGAGTCCGGCTGCGGCAAGTCGACCGTCGCGAAGATGCTGGTCAACCTGGAGAAGCCGACCTCCGGCACGATCAGGTACAAGGGCGAGGACCTCACCAAACTGTCCCCGCGCGCCCTCAAGGCCGTCCGCCGCAACATCCAGATGGTCTTCCAGGACCCGTACACCTCGCTCAACCCCCGGATGACGGTCGGCGACATCATCGGGGAGCCGTACGAGATCCACCCCGAGGTCGCGCCGAAGGGGGACCGGCGCCGCAAGGTGCAGGACCTCCTCGACGTCGTCGGCCTCAACCCCGAGTACATCAACCGCTATCCGCACCAGTTCTCCGGCGGCCAGCGCCAGCGCATCGGCATCGCCCGCGGCCTCGCGCTCCAGCCGGAGGTCATCGTCGCCGACGAGCCGGTCTCCGCCCTCGACGTCTCCGTCCAGGCGCAGGTCGTCAACCTGCTCGACCGCCTCCAGTCCGAGTTCTCCCTGTCGTACGTCTTCATCGCCCACGACCTGTCGATCGTGCGGCACATCTCGGACCGCGTCGGCGTCATGTACCTCGGCCGGATCGTGGAGATCGGCACCGACGTCCAGATCTACGACCACCCCACCCACCCCTACACCCAGGCGCTGCTCTCCGCCGTGCCCGTCCCGGACCCCGAGGCCCGCGCCCACCGCGAGCGGATCATCCTCACCGGCGACGTGCCCTCCCCGGCCAACGTGCCCTCCGGCTGCCGCTTCCGCACCCGCTGCTGGAAGGCACGCGAGCGGTGCGAGCTGGAGGTGCCGCTGCTCGCCGTGCCGGCCGTCTACCGCCTCGCCGACACCCCGGCCAGGCACGACTCCGCCTGTCACTTCGCCGAGGAGAAGCAGGTCGTCCCGCCGGAGGAGTCGCTCGCCCACCCGGACCCCCTGGCGGACGGCCCGGCCCCGGTGGAGGCGGCCCGGGAAGCGGCGGAGGGGCCCCCGGAGGAGCCGGGACCGGACGCCGCCCCTCCCGACGAGCCGGGACCGGACGCCGCCCCTCCCGAGGAGCCGGGCGGCCCGAAGACGCTGTAACGCACCGGCAACCCCCGGGAAGCGGCTCCGATATACGGATACCGGATCCTGCTGATCGTGCGCCGTGCGGGTGCCGTCGACCGGCGGGGGCTCCCCGAGCCCCCGCCGGCCGCTACTCCGTCACCTCGGCCCCGGCCGTTGCGCGAAACCGCTTGTTCCGGCCGTCCCTGACCGTGAGTATCGGCCTCGTGACTGTGACACGACCGGCACGTCTCACCGGCGCCGCGCTCGCCGGCGCGCTCGCCCTCGTCCCCTTCGTCTGGATCCTCCGCGACCTCGCCGCGCTCGGCTCGCCCGAGGACCTGTTCTGGTACTGGGCGGGCGACCGTTTCCGGCTCTCCCGCGCCCGGGCCGCCACCACCCTGCTCGACCCGGTCCTCTGCGTGGCCGCCGCCGGCACCGCCCTCGCGGCCCTCCGCTCCCGGCACGCCGCCGCCGCGCTCGCCGCCACCGGCGCCGTCACCCTCGCCGTACGCCTCCCCGGCCTCTGGACCCACGGCACCGGTCCGCTCGTCACCGCCCTCGCCGAACTCGCCCTCGGCACCGGGCTCCTCGTCACCGCCCTGGCCGGCCGCCGGCCCCCGGCGGGCCCGGACGAGCCGGTGCCCGCCCCGACGCGCCCCGGACCGGCCGCCGCCCCCGGCCTCCTGCTCGCCTGCGCCGCCCTCGCCCTGGTCGCCTGGGAGGTCGGCCGGGCCGTCCGGCTCGACCCCCGCTTCGCCGTCGACCGCTTCACCGGCGGCCGGTCCGTCCTCGGCGCCGCGCTCGGCGTGCCGCCCGGCTGGCTCGCGCTCGTCCTCGTCGCCCTCTACCTGACCGCCGCCGTCTCCGCCTTCGTCGGCGCCCGCCACACCCGCCCCCTCGGCCTCCTCGCCGGCGGCTTCCTCCTCGCCGTCGGCCTCGCCGAGGCGGCCCGGGTGGCCCGCCTCCACCTCCACTACGACGTGCGGTACGTCATGGCCCCCGAACTCGACCTCCCCGGCCTCGCCACCGCGCTCTACGGCGTGCTCGCCGTGGCCGCCGGCCTCGCGCGGCTCGCCCGGCGCGGCGCCCCCGAGGCCGCGCCCGTCCCGCGCCTCCGGGCGGCGACCCGGCCGCCGCCCTACCCGCGCCCGCCCGGCTGGTGACCCGGGAAGCCGCCCAGCGACCGCTTGAGGAAGTCGACCTGGAGCAGCAGCAGGTTCTCCGCCACCTGCTCCTGCGGGGTCATGTGGGTCACCCCCGACAGCGGCAGCACCTCGTGCGGCCGGCCCGCCGCCAGCAGCGCCGACGACAGCCGCAGCGCGTGCGCCACCACCACGTTGTCGTCCGCCAGGCCGTGCACGATCATCATCGGCCGGGCCGGCTCCCCGGGCTCCGCGAGCCCGTCGTCGGTGAGCAGCGACTGCGCCGCGTACACCTCCGGATCCGCCTCCGGGGTGCCCAGGTACCGCTCGGTGTAGTGGGTGTCGTAGAGCCGCCAGTCCGTCACCGGCGCGCCCACCACCGCCGCGTGGAAGACGTCGGGCCGCCGCAGCACCGCGAGCCCCGCCAGATAGCCGCCGAACGACCAGCCCCGCACCGCCACCCGCTCCAGGTCCAGCGGGAACCGCTCCGCCAGCGCCCGCACCGCCGCCACCTGGTCCTCCAGCGTCACCGAGAAGTCCCGCAGCACCGCCTTCTCCCAGGCCGGCGAGCGCCACGGGGTGCCCCGCCCGTCCGCCACCACGACCGCGAAGCCCTGCTCGGCGAACCACTGCGAGGTCAGGTGCGCGTTGTGCGCGGCCACCGCCCGGGGCCCGTGCGGGCCGCCGTACGGATCCATCAGCACCGGCAGCGGCCCCTGCCCCTCCTCGTACCAGGACGGCAGCAGCACCGCGCAGGGGATCCGCCGCTCACCGGCCTCGGTGAGGACCGGCCGGGCCCGCAGCGGCGGTTCGGCCCCGGACGAGCCGACCACCGCCACCGGCTTCCCGTCGCGCAGCACCCGCGCCACCGCGCCCGGCGCGTCCGGGCGCGAGGACACCAGCACGGTCACCGCGCCGGAGCGCACCGCCCCGTGCCAGCCCACGCCCTCCGAGACCCGCTCCGCACCCGTCGCCGACACCCGGTACACATGGGTCTCGCCGGTCTCCGGGGCCGCGGCCGCCGCGCCCGCCGACGCCGACACCAGCACGTCGTCCGGGCCCACGTCGAGCACCGCCCGCACGTGCAGCGCCGCGTCGGTCAGCCGGTCCTCGCCGACGGACAGCGCCCGCGCCCCGCTCTCGTCGCCGACCCGCACCAGCCGTCCGTCCGGCGACCAGCACGGCACCCCCGGCAGCAGCTCCAGCCAGGCCGGGTCCGTGTCCTCCCGCACGGTCGCCGTGGTGCCGGCCGCCGGGTCCACCGCGAGCACCCGCTGGCTCCGCTGGTCGCGTGCCTGCACCAGCAGGAGCGGCGCGCCCGCCGACGACCAGTGCACGCGCGCGAGGTAGGGGAAGCGCTCCCGGTCCCAGACCACCTCCGTGCGGGACCCGTCGAGGCCGTAGCGGAAGAGCCGCACCTCCGCGTTGGGCGTCCCCGCCGCCGGGTAGCCCACCTTCTGCGGCTCCCGGTCCGGGTGCGCCGGGTCCGCGATGTACCACCGGCGCACCGCGCGGTCGTCCGCCCGGGCCACCAGGAGTCCGTCCGAGTCCGGTGACCACCAGAATCCGCGGTCCCGTCCCATCTCCTCCGATGCGATGAATTCGGCCAATCCGTAGGTGGTGCCCGCGTCCTCCGGAACCGCCAGTTCCATGTCTCCGGAGCCGTCCGTTCCGATCACCCGGAGCGCGCCGCCCGACACGTACGCCACCCGGCGCCCGTCCGGCGAGGGGCGCGGGTCGAGCACCGGGCCCGGCACCGGCAGCTCCCGCGCCGTCCCGGACCGCAGTTCCGCCGTGAACAACCGCCCGGACAGGGCGAACGCCGCGATCTCGGCCGCCGCGTCCACCGCGTAGCCGACGATCCCCGCCGACCCCTCCCGGCTGCGCTCGCGCCGGGCCCGCTCCTCGGCGGACAGCTCCTCCTCGGCCCCCGCGAGCAGCGCGGACGGCTCCGCGACGACCCGCTCCGCCGCCTCCCCGCCGTCCGCCGGCAGGTCGAGCACCCACAGCTTGTGCGTCCGGTCCGTGCCCGAGCCGGAGCGGACGAAGACGACCCGCTCCCCGTCCGGGGAGACCGTGAAGCCGCGCGGCACCCCCAGGCCGAACCGCTGGGTCCGGGCGTGCAGGCGCGGGAAGGAAAGCCCCACGGATGGGGCGGAAGCGTGCTGCTGAGACTTGGTCATACGGCCGAAAGTAGCGTTGTACGCCCCCTTCGTGCGCCCGTACGCCGATCAATGCGAGGCCACGGATAGTTATGATCCGTAGCGCTTGGTGGGTGCCCCTCCGTGGGTATGCACCCGGGAGGGGTCGTCGGGCACATGCCCGAGGACCGCACTGCCGGACCCATAGCTCGACCAACCGTTCGACCTCGTGACCGAACCATCCGACCGAAGGTGGAGGTGAACCGCCGTGGCACTCTCGCTCTCGATCTCGGTGGTGGTGCTGCTGGCGATCGTCGTCTTCCTGCTGATCCGGAAATCCGGACTCAAAGCCGGTCACGCGGTGATCTGCGCGCTCCTGGGGTTCTACCTCGCGAGCTCCTCGCTCTCCGACTCCATCACCACCCTCACCACCAACGTGGCGAGCATGATCGCCGGGCTCAAGTTCTGACCCGGGCGGTCGAGGGCGGCCCCGCCTCGTAGGGTGGGGCCATGACCGATCTCCCCGCCCGTCGTCTGCTCCTCGTGCACGCGCACCCCGACGACGAGTCGATCAACAACGGCGCCACCATGGCCAGGTACGCGGCCGAAGGCGCCCTTGTCACCCTGGTCACCTGCACCCTGGGCGAGGAGGGCGAGGTCATCCCGCCCGGACTCGCCCACCTGGCCCCCGACCGCGAGGACCGCCTCGGCCCGCACCGCGTCGGCGAACTCGCCGCCGCGATGGCCGCCCTCGGCGTCACGGACCACCGCTTCCTCGGCGGCGAGGGCCGCTTCCGCGACTCCGGCATGATGGGCGTCGCCCAGAACGAGCGCGCGAACGCCTTCTGGAACACCGACGTGGACACCGCCGCCGCCGGCCTCGTCGAGGTGATCCGCGAGACCCGCCCGCAGGTCCTCGTCACCTACGACCCGGACGGCGGCTACGGCCACCCGGACCACATCCAGGCCCACCGCGTCGCCATGCGCGCCGCCGACCTCGCCGCCGACCCCGGCCACCGCCCCGACCTCGGCCCCGCCCACACGATCGACAAGATCTACTGGAACCGGGTGCCCCGCCCCGTCGCCGAGGCCGGCTTCGCCCGCCTGGCCGCCGAGGGCTCCGCCTTCCCGAAGGACGCCGTCATCGAGGACGTGCCCGGCGTCGTCGACGAGGAGCGCGTCACCGCCGAGATCGACGGCGGGGACCTCGCCGAGGAGACCTCGTACGCGGCCCGCAAGAGCGCCGCCATGGCCGCCCACGCCACCCAGGTCGCCGTCGACGGCCCCTGGTTCGCCCTCTCCAACGACCTCGGCCAGCCCCTCTTCACCACCGAGTACTACGAACTCGTCCGCGGCACCTCCGGCGCCCCGGCCGGCGAGCGCGAGACCGACCTCTTCGCGGGCCTCGCGACGGACACCGAGGGGACCGGCCGATGACCGCCCCCGCCGCCCGCTACGCCGCCTACGCCGGCCTCCTCGTCCTCGGCGCCGTCGTCGGCACCGCGGGCGCCCTCGTCCAGGCCGCCTGGTTCCCCCTCGGGCTGCTCCTCGCCCTCCTCGCCACCGCCGCCCTCTTCTACGGCGGCATGCGCGCCACCGGCAACCAGGTCGGCCTCGCCGCCGCGGGCGGCGGCTGGCTCCTCGCCGTCATCCTGCTCAGCCTCGGCCGCCCCGAGGGCGACGGGCTGTTCGGCGGCGGCCTCGGTGAGCTGCTCTTCCTCTTCGGGGGCATGGGGGCCGCTGTGATCTGCGCCACCGTCAGCAGGCTGCCGCAGAACACCCCGTAGCAGGTGGCCCGCACCACCCGTGAGCAGCCGGACTTCGCACCGAGCGGATAACCTGCGGCGCCGGACAGTATGGTGGTGCGCGCCGCCGAACCGCCCGGGACAGAACGAGCATCAGCAAGAGCGGGCGGCGGAGCCAACCGGGAGATCCTGCTTTGAGTCGTGAAACTGGTCGAGAGACCGACAGTTCGTCCTCCGGCGCCCAGGGGCGCGGCGGGGCCGCCTACCCGTCGGGAACCCAGCCTTACGGATCCCGCCAGTATCCGTCGCTCCACCCGACGCAGGACGCGCCGGAGGACCCCTCCGCCGCGCCCGCGCCGCCGGAGGAGCCGAAGACCGAGACCACCCTGACGACCCGGATCCGCATCAACATTCCGGGTTCGCGGCCGATCCCGCCCGTCGTGGTCCGCACGCCCGTCGCGGACGCGGACGCCGTCGCCGTCCCGGCCGAGCCGGAGCGGCCCGCCCCCGCCCCGGTGCCGGAGCCGGAGCCGGAGCCCGCGCCGGTCCGCCCCGAGCCGCCGCAGGCCGCCGCCGAGGCCCCCAAGGCCAAGGAGA
>NZ_BNBS01000065.1 GCF_014656075.1 Streptomyces hydrogenans | reverse complement strand
CCGCCCGCGGAGCCGGCACCCGCGCACGCGGCGCGGGAAGCCGGGCCCGCGGCGGGGACGCCCCGGCCCGCGGGGGTCTCGCGGCCGGGGGCCACGGGGACCTTCCGGCGGCCGACGGCGATCCGTCCGCTGCCGGAGCACACCGTGCGGATCGGGCGGGCGCCGGACAACGACGTCGTCGTCGCCGATCTGGTGGTCTCCCGGCACCACGCGGAACTCCTCGCCCGGCCCGACGGGACCTACTGGATCCACGACCTGGGCAGCCACAACGGCACCTTCCTCAACGGACGTCCCGTCGTCGAACCGGTCCGGGTCACGGCCGCCGACATCGTCGGCATCGGGCGCAGCGCCTTCTGCCTGGCCGGCGGGCAGCTGGTCGAGTTCACGGACACCGGCGAGATCTCGCTCGACGTGCAGGAGCTGGCCGTCACCGTCGACCACGGCCGGAAGACCCTGCTGGACGAGGTGTCGTTCCCGGTCGGCGAGAAGACGCTGCTCGCCGTCGTCGGGCCGTCCGGGGCGGGCAAGTCGACGCTGCTGGGCGCGCTCACCGGGCAGCGGCCCGCCGACCGGGGCACGGTCCTCTACGACGGTCGCGACCTCTACCGGGACTACGCCGAGCTGCGCCAGCGCATCGGGCTCGTCCCGCAGGACGACATCCTGCACCTCCAGCTGACCGTCCGGCGCGCCCTCGCGTACGCGGCCGAGCTGCGCTTCCCCGGGGACACGGCGCCCGCCGAGCGCCACGCGCGCGTGGAGGAGGTGATCGGCGAACTGGGGCTCACGGAGCGGGCCGACCAGCCGATCCACAGCCTCTCCGGCGGGCAGCGCAAGCGGGTGAGCGTCGCCCTGGAGCTGCTGACCAAGCCGTCGCTGCTCTTCCTCGACGAGCCGACCTCCGGGCTCGACCCCGGCATGGACCGCTCGGTGATGCACATGCTGCGCGGTCTCGCCGACGACGGGCGCACGGTCGTCGTGGTCACCCACAGCGTGCTCAGCCTCGACGTGTGCGACCGGCTCCTGGTGCTCGCCCCGGGCGGCCGGGTGGCCTACTACGGGCCGCCCGGCGACACCCTGTCGTTCTTCGGCTTCGACCAGTGGCCGGAGGCGTTCGAGGCGTTCGAGACGGAGCGGGAGCGGGACTGGGCGGGGCAGTACCGGGGCTCGCGCTTCCACCGGCGGTACATCGAGGACGCGACGGTCCGGCCGTACGCCCCCGTGCCCGGCGGCGCCGGGGCCTCCGAGGCGCCCTCGGGCGCGCCCGCCCCGCCGCCGAAGGCGCAGAGCTGGGGCGGCCAGCTGCGGACGCTGGTGCGGCGCTACACGGCGGCGCTCGCCGCCGACCGCACCTTCCTGGCGATCATGGTCGCGCTGCCGTTCGTCATGGGCGCCATGGCCCGGGCCCTGTCCGAGGGCAGCCTCAACCCCGAGTCCACCCTGAACGTGCTGCTCATCCTCTGTGTCGGCGGCGTCCTGACCGGCGCGGCGAACGCCGTCCGCGAGCTGGTGAAGGAGCGGTCGATCTACCGCCGGGAGAGAGCCGTCGGCCTGTCCCGCTCCGCCTATCTCGCCTCCAAGGTCGTCGTCCTCGGCACGGTCACGGTCGTGCAGGCGGTGGTGCTGACCCTGGTCGCCCTGGTCGGCGTGCCGCTCAACGTGCCCGACGGCAAGGGCGTGCTGATGCCCGCGCTCGTCGAGATCACGCTCGCGGTCGCCCTCCTCGCCTTCACCGCGATGATGCTCGGGCTGCTGGTGTCGGCGCTGGTCCGCAAGGAGGAGGTGACGATGCCCCTGCTCGTCCTCCTCGCCATCGTCCAGGTGGTGTTCTGCGGCGCGCTGCTGAACGTGCGGGGCACGCCGGTCCTGGAGCAGCTGGCCTGGCTGGTGCCGTCGCGGTGGGCGTTCGCGGCGATGGGTGCGACGATCGACATCGGGACGGTGGCGCCGAGCGAGAAGACCGCCGATCCGCTGATGGACCACACGGTGACGGCCTGGCTCTTCGACATGGGCATGCTGGTGGTGCTCTGTCTGGCCCTCGGCATCGCCGTGTCCCGGCTGCTGCGCCGTCACGAACCCGTCGTGATGCGCCGGTGACGGCGATCAGGAGGTGAGGCCGTGAGCGTCCCCGACCCCGGCGCGGCCTTCGGGCCCGGCTCCGGATCCGGGATCCGGGATCCTGGATCCGATCTCGACTTCAGCCCCACCCACGTCGTCCCGCGCGGGGGGCTGCCCGCCTGGCAGACGCCCGATCCGGGCTATCCGACGGTGCCGCTGGACGCCTTCCTGCCGGTGCGGCTCACGGAACGGACCGGCGACTGGGGGCGGGTGCTCTGCTCCAACGGCTGGTCGGCGTGGGTGGACGCGCGGCTCCTGGTGACCGTCCCCGACGACCCGCCGGCGGCCGGCCCGGCGCTCGCCCGCACGGCCGATCCCCGGCCGCTGATCGCGCGCGCCGAGGACGCGCTGGGCCGGTACCGGCGGGCCGTGGAGGAGCTGACGGCGGGGCGGGCGGACGGGGAGGTGTTCCGGCGGCGGACGCGCGGCCTGCGGGTCGGGATGGTCGTCGACGGGGAGTCGGTGTGGCTGTACGACGCGGAGCACGAGCGCTGGGTGTTCTGCGACGGGGTGGGCCTGGCGACGTACGCGGCCTCCGCCGGGCCCTCCCGGACCGCCCAGGAGCCCTCGGCCGCGGAACCCGTACCGGAGGCGGAGCCCTCGCCCGTCGCGTACGAGCCGACGCAGGTCGTGCCCCAGGTGGATCAGGCGGCCGCGCCGCCGCCCACGCGGGTCGTGGACCGGCCTCCTGACGCGGAGGACGAGCGCTGATGGCGGGCGCGGGCGGGGCCGGGGACACCGGCTTCCCGGCGGGCCGGCCGTCGGGGCTGGCCGGCAAGGAGATCGCGGGCTACCGCGTGGAGGCCGAGATCGGGCGCGGCGGGATGGCCGTCGTCTACCGGGCGCGGGACCTGCGGCTGGACCGGACGGTCGCGCTGAAGCTGCTCGCGCCGGAGCTGGCCCGCAACGACACCTTCCGGAGGCGGTTCGCGCACGAGTCACGGGTGGCCGCCTCCATCGACCACCCGCACATCGTGCCGGTCTTCGAGGCGGGCGAGACGGAGGGGGTCCTGTACATCGCGATGCGGTACGTGGCCGGGCAGGACCTGGTGGCGCTGCTGGCGCGGGAGGGTCCGCTGCCGCCGGCGACGGCGGGCCGGATCGCGGCGCAGGTCGCGTCGGCGCTGGACGCGGCGCACGCCCACGACCTGGTGCACCGGGACGTGAAGCCGGGGAACATCCTGGTCGCGGAGGGCACCGACCGGGACCATCCGGAGCACGTCTACCTGACCGACTTCGGGCTGACGAAGAAGTCGCTGTCGCTGACCGGGTTCACGACGGTGGGCGAGTTCGTCGGCACGCTCGACTACGTGGCGCCCGAGCAGATCTCGGGGAAGCCGGTGGACGGGCGCTGTGACGTGTACAGCCTGGCGTGCGTGGTCTTCGAGACGCTGACCGGGGTGCCGCCGTTCCGCCGGGAGACCGACTGGGCGGTGCTGTGGGCCCAGCAGTACGACCCTCCGCCACCGCTGGCCGAGCACCGGCCGGGCCTGCCGGAGGGGGCGGACGCGGTGTTCGCGCGGGCGCTGGCCAAGACGCCCGAGGAGCGGTACCGCACGTGCCTGGAGTTCGTCACGGAGCTGCGGGCGGCCCTCGCGTCCGCCCCGGGCGGCGACCCGGAGTGGTCGAGCGGGCCGGGCCCCCGTGCGCCGAGCCCGCCGCCGCAACCCCCGGCGTGGGCACGGCCGGTGTTCCGTCGGTTGTGAGGGCGGGGTCCGGTGTTCCGACGCTCGTGAGGGGGACGGGTCGACGTTCCGGCGGTCGTGAGGGCGGGGTCCGGTGTTCCGGCGGTCGTGAGGGGCGCGGATCCGTGTTCCGGACCGCTCAGCCGCCGCCCGGCGGGACCTGGCCCCTGTGCCGGACGCCGGTGGCGAGCATGCCGGCCAGGAAGCCGGTGACGAGGCCGGCGAGGAGCGCGAAGCCGGCGGTGCGCCAGACCTGGGGGCGGAGCACGACCTCGCCGCCGAGGCCCGCGAGGTCGCCGATGCCGAGGACCGAGAGGCCGAAGCGGGCCTCGACGAGGGTCAGGGGCGCGACGGCGAGCATCGTCAGGGCGAAGGCGACGCCGCAGTGCAGGGCGTGCTGCCAGGGCCGGACGTGGGCCGGGGAGCGTACGGCGGCGACGAAGGCGGCGCCGAGGACGAGGACGGCGGCGATGGGCAGCAGCCACCAGGCGCGCGCGTCCTGGGCGGCGAGCGAGGGGAGGTCCACGGTGGACAGGTCGGTGCCGTCGCCGCCCTGTCGCAGGACGGCGTCGAGGACCTGCGGCATGGGCAGGCCGAAGGGGCCGTCGACCGTGCCCTCCCAGGAGCCGCCGATGCCCACGCCGAGGGCGAGCCAGCTGACGTTGGGCAGGCCCAGGAGGAGGACGGCGAAGGTCTCGGCGGCGTGGCCCTTGGTGGCGGCGACGACCAGGCCGACGACGAGGCCGAGGGCCACGTACGCGAGGAGCAGCAGGAGCATCGCCGAGGCGGCGGGGCGTACGGCCTCCTGGTGGCGCAGCAGGCGCGCGGGGAGGGGGCTGCGGCGGGAGACGAGGAGGGCGACGAGGAGGACGCCGAGGATCCACAGGAGGCCGTAGCCGAGGGTGGGGCCGACGAGGGTGCGGAAACCGACGCTGGGATCGGCCGCGTCGATGAGTTCGCCGAAGAGGTCGGCGAGGGGTTCCTGGGAGTCGCCGACGCCGAGGTCGAGGGGGAAGTCGTGGCGGGCGGCGGCGCTGAGCCCGGCGAGCCCGGCCAGCCACAGGACCGTGACGGCCGCGGCGCGCTCCGCGAGGTCGCCGGTCCTGGCGACGGCGTGGTGGCGCAGCGGGCGGAGGAAGACGGCGCCGGTGACGAGCGCGCCGACGAGGGTGACGGTGAGGGGCATGGCGGTGAGTTCGCCCTGGGCGCCGGCGAGGGAGCCGGCGGAGCCGACGATCTCGACCTGTCCGCCGGCGGCCATGACGACGACCGCGGCGAGGACGGCGGCGAATCCGCCGGGGAGGTCGGACGCGCCGGCGGCCCAGAGGCCGAGGGCGGCGGTGACGCCCATGGCGACGTAGCCCGCGACGACGGCGGCGAGGGCCTGGCCGGCGATGCGGAGCCCCGCCGGGGCGGGGGCGTCGCCGGGGGCGCCCGGGCCGGTGGCGGGGGGCGGGGTGTGGGGGAGCCTGGTGCTCACCCTGACCACGCTAGTCCGGGCCGGGCGGCTCCGCCTGCGGGTGCGGTCCGTCCGGAGGGCCTGCGAGGGAGCGCCGCGCCTCTGGTGACGCTGTGTGAACGCGGGCCCATACGAGGCATCCCTAACCGGATTCGGCTCCGCCAAACGGGGTGTCGGCTGTCGATGAGGTAACGCTCCGGCATCGGCGTGAGACGGTCGGAAGGTGTTACGTCGTCGTTATGAACGAAGGTTTTGCACCGCTTTCCAACTTTTCACACCCCTGAAAATGTGAGGTGATCGTCCGGTCTCCGATGCATGACCGTCGGGCCATAACACGGATCACGCTCCCGTGAAACCCCGCCGGCCAAGGAAGTTCACGGCTGCGCTGGGTAACTTCGGCGCCCATGACCACAGCTCACACAGCACCGGAACGTGTCCGGGACGAAGCGCCGGTCTCTGCTCGGGGATGGACCATCGGACGGCCGCGGGTCGGCGATGGCGCCCAACTCTGGCGGCTGGCACGGGAGTCCGAGACGCTCGACGTCAACTCCTCCTACAGCTACCTCCTGTGGTGCCGGGACTTCGCCGACACCTCCGCCGTCGCCCGCGACGCGGCCGGCCGGCCGGTGGGCTTCGTGACCGGCTACCTCCGGCCCGACGCGCCGGGGACTCTGCTGGTCTGGCAGGTGGCCGTCGATGCCGGGCACCGGGGGCAGGGGGTCGCCGGGGCGCTCCTCGACCACCTCTCGGAGCGGGTCGCCGACACCCACGCGCTGAACGCCGTGGAGACGACCATCACACCGGACAACCTCGCTTCCGAGCGCCTGTTCAGCGCGTACGCCCGCCGGCACGGGGCACGCGTGAGCCGGACGGTCCTCTTCCCCGCCGCCGCGTTCCCGTCCCCCGGGCACGAGTCCGAGGTGCTGCACCGCATCGCGCCGCTGGCGTTCTGAAGCGACCGTCCGCCGCTCCCCCCTCTCCCACGTACTGGAGTCCCGCATGACGCTCATCGCCGATACCGAACCCACCGTCTTCGAGACCGTCGAGTCGGAGGTGCGCAGCTACTGCCGTGCCTGGCCCACCGTCTTCGAACGCGCCACGGGCAGCCGCCTCTTCGACGAGCACGGCCGTCCCTTCCTCGACTTCTTCGCCGGCGCCGGGTCCCTCAACTACGGCCACAACAACCCCGCGCTGAAGCGCCCGCTCCTCGACTACCTCGGGAGCGACGGCATCACCCACGGCCTCGACATGTCGACGACGGCGAAGCGGCGGTTCCTGGAGACCTTCCGCTCGGCGGTCCTCGAACCCCGCGGCCTGCCCTACAAGGTGATGTTCCCGGGCCCGACCGGCACCAACGCCGTCGAGGCGGCGCTGAAGCTGGCCCGCAAGGTCACCGGCCGCAAGACGGTCGTCTCCTTCACGAACGCCTTCCACGGCATGTCCCTCGGTTCCCTCGCGCTCACCGGCAACGCCGGCAAACGCGCCGGGGCGGGCGTGCCGCTGACCCACACCACCCAGATGCCGTTCGACCACTACCTCGGCGGCGTGACGCCGGACTTCCTCTGGTTCGAGCGGCTGCTCGAAGACTCCGGCTCCGGTCTCGACCACCCCGCGGCCGTGATCGTCGAGACCGTCCAGGGCGAGGGCGGCGTGAACGTGGCCCGCGCCGAGTGGCTGCGCGGTCTCGCCGACCTCTGCCGCCGCCGCGACATGCTGCTGATCGTCGACGACATCCAGATGGGCTGCGGCCGCACCGGTGACTTCTTCTCCTTCGAGGAGGCCGGCATCACCCCGGACATCGTCACCCTCTCCAAGTCGATCAGCGGCTACGGACTTCCGATGTCCCTCTGCCTGTTCCGCGACGAGCTCGACATGTGGCGGCCCGGCGAGCACAACGGCACCTTCCGCGGCAACAACCCGGCCTTCGTCACCGCGACCGCCGCCCTGGAGACGTACTGGCGGGACGGCACGCTCCGCGACCGCACCCTGCGGCGGGCCGCCACCGTCGAGGCGGCGCTGGCCGAACTCGGCACGGAGGCCGCGCCGCGCGGCCGGGGGCTCGTGTGGGGCCTGGAGTTCGAGGACGGGGAGCGGGCCGCGGCGGTCTGCCGGCGCGCCTTCGAACTGGGCCTGCTCGTCGAGACGTCGGGGCCGCGCGACGAGGTCGTCAAGCTGCTGCCGCCGCTGACCGTCACCGACGACGAGCTGGACGAGGGCCTCGGCATCCTCGCCCGCGCCGTCCGCCACACCGCCTGAGACCACCCGACTCACCGCACGGAAAGGCCACCGCCATGATCGTCCGCACCTTCGCGGAGCTGGAGAACACCGAGCGGCACGTGAAGTCCGCCTCCGGCACCTGGGAGAGCAAGCGCATCGTCCTCGCCCGCGAGCGCGTCGGCTTCTCCCTCCACGAGACCGTCCTGTACGCCGGGACGGAGACCGCCATGTGGTACGCGAACCACGTCGAGGCCGTCGTCTGCACGGCGGGCGAGGCCGAACTCACCGACCACGAGACCGGGACGACGTACACGATCACCCCCGGGACGATGTACCTCCTCGACGGCCACGAGCGGCACACCCTCCGGGTCAAGGAGGACTTCCGCTGCCTGTGCGTCTTCAACCCGCCGGTCACCGGCCGCGAGGACCACGACGAGAACGGCGTGTACCCGCTGCTCACCGAGCCCGAGGGCGCCTGACCGCCCCGCCCCTCCCCCGTACGTACGAGAAAGGCCAGCACGCGATGACCACCGCCCCCGCCCGCCCCGTCGACCCGTACCCCACCCGCGGCACCGAGGAGGCCCTCGTCTACCGCAAGGAGCCCGTCGTCTGGTCCGAGCCCGGCACGCCGGGGCCGTTCTGGCCGCGCGAGCTGGAGGACTACGAGCGCAACGGCTTCTTCGCCGTCGACGCCCTCGTCACCCCCGAGGAGGTCGTCGAACTCCGCGCGGAGCTGGACCGGTTGGTGGCCGATCCGAAGATCCGCGAGGACGCCCGGGCGATCGTCGAACCCCGCTCCCGGGAGATCCGCTCCGTCTTCGAGGTGCACCGGATCAGCGAGGTCTTCGCCCGGCTCGCGGGCGACCCCCGGCTCGTGGACCGGGCCCGCCAGATCCTCGGCTCCGACGTCTACCTCCACCAGTCGCGGATCAACGTGAAGCCCGGCTTCGGCGCCAGCGGCTTCTACTGGCACTCGGACTTCGAGACCTGGCACGCCGAGGACGGGCTGCCGCTGATGCGGGCCGTCTCGGTGTCGATCGCGCTGACCCCGAACTTCACCACCAACGGCAGCCTGATGATCATGCCGGGTTCGCACCGCACCTTCCTCGGCTGCGCCGGCGAGACCCCGAAGGACAACTACAAGCAGTCGCTGCGGATGCAGGACGCCGGCACCCCCTCGCACAAGGCGCTGACGACCTTCGCCGAGGCCTGCGGGATCGAGCACTTCACCGGCGACGCCGGGTCGGCCGTCTGGTTCGACTGCAACGCGCTGCACGGTTCGGGCGACAACATCACCCCCTTCCCCCGCAGCAACGTCTTCCTCGTCTTCAACAGCGTGGAGAACGCGCCGGAGCTGCCCTTCGCCGCCCCCGTCCGCCGCCCCTCCTACATCGCCGCCCGGGACACCACGCCCCTCGGCTGAGCACCGGCCCCCGCGAAAGGACGCACATGACGACGCACCTCTCCCGCAGAAACCTGCTGTCCCGCGCCGCCGTTCTCGGCGGGCTGCTCACCGTCTCCGCGCCCCTCGTCGCGTGCAGCCGCACGGAGCCCGGCACCGGAGCCCCGGGCGGCGACGCGGACCTGCTGACGGCGCTGCGGAAGCGGGGCCACGTCCGGGTGGGCTTCGCCGGCGAGGCACCGTACGGCTTCCAGGACGGCGGCGAACTCGCCGGGGAGGCGCCCACCCTCCACCGGGAGATCTTCACCGCCCTCGGCATCCCCGAACTCCGGCCCACCCTCACCGAGTTCGGCGCCCTCATCCCCGGGCTGCTCGCCGGACGGTTCGACGTGGTGAGCGCCGGCATGGCCATCACCCCCGAGCGCTGCGCCAAGGTCGCCTTCTCCGAGCCGGAGTTCGTCTCCCCCACCGCGCTCATGGTCCGCGAGGGCAACCCGAAGGGCCTGAGCGACCTGGCGTCCTGCGCGGCGAAGGGCGTCCGGGTCGGCGTCCTGACCGCCGCCGTCGAGGGCGGCTACGCGAAGGCCGCGGGCGTCCGGGACGGGGCCGTGGTGTCCGTCGGCAAGCAGCAGGACGGACTCGACGCGCTGCTCGCCGGACGGATCGACGCCTTCGCGCTCACCGGCATCTCGCTGCGCTGGCTCGCCCGCACCAACGGGAGCGCCGCCGTGGAGGTCCTGGAGCCGTTCGTGCCGGTGATCGACGGGGTGAAGCAGTACAGCCCCGGCGGCGCCGTCTTCCGCACCGGCGCCGTCTCGCTGCGGGAGGCGTTCGACGACGAGCTGGCGCGGATCACCGGTGACCCCGGGCGGTACGTGGGGCTGATCGGGAAGTACGGCTTCACCGAGCGCGAGGTGCCACCGCGCACCCTGCGCACCGCGGAGCTGTGCGCGGGATGACCGGCTCCGGCATGGCCGTGTTCCTCTCCGAGCTGGGCCGGGCGCTGCCGAGCATCGGCCAGGGCCTCCTGGTGACCCTGGAGGCGACGGTGCTCGGCGCGGCCCTCGCGCTGCTCGTCGCCTTCGGCCTGGGCCTGGCCGCCCGCTCCCGGGCCGTCGTGGTGCGCGGCGCGGCCCGCGTCGTCGTGGAGTTCCTGCGCGGCACCTCGCTCTACGTCCAGCTGTTCTGGCTCTTCTTCGCGCTGCCGATGCTCGGCTTCCGGCTGGAGCCGATGGCCTGCGGGGTGCTCGCCTTCGGGCTCAACTACGGGGCGTACGGCGCGGAGGTGGTGCGGGGCTCGATCGCGGCCGTGCCCGCCGCCCAGACGGAGGCGGCGATCGCGCTGGGCATGGGGCCCGGGCTGCGCCTGCGCAGGATCGTGCTGCCGCAGGCGTACGCCCTGATGGTCCCGCCGTTCAAGAACCTGCTGATCCAGCTGCTCAAGGCGACCCCACTGCTGTCCCTGGTGACGGTCACCGACCTCACCTTCCAGATCGACCAGTTGCGGGCCGCTACCGGCGGGACGGCCGCCGCCTATCTGCTGCTGCTCCTGGTGTACTTCGCCGTCGCCGCGCTCCTCGGGGCGGGGATGAACGCGCTGGAGCGCCGGGCGAAGGCCCGGCTCGGCGTCGTGGGCGGTGGTGCGTGATGTGGGACATGGACGCGGCGCGGGCCGCGCTGCCCGTCGTGCTGTCCGGCTTCGGCGTGACCCTGCTGGCGACGGTCCTCGGCTTCGCGGTCGCGGTGGTCGCCGGGCTCGGCGTCGCCCTGGTCCAGCGCTCCGGGCCGCGGTGGATCGCCCTGCCGGTGGGGGCGCTGGCCTCGTTCGTGCGCTCGACGCCGGTGATGGTGCAGCTGTTCGCCGCCTGGGTGCTGGTGCCGGGCCTGGACCCGTTGACGCTCGGGGTGCTGGTGCTGGGGCTGCACTACGCCACGTACCTCTCCGAGGTGTACCGCGCCGGCATCGACGCCGTGCCGAAGGGCCAGTGGGAGGCGTGCACGGCGCTGTCGCTGCCGCGCCGCCGGGTGTGGCGGGCCGTGGTGCTGCCGCAGGCCGTGCGGAAGGTGCTTCCGGCGCTCGGCAACTACGCGGTTTCCATGTTCAAGGAGACGCCGTTCCTCTCGGTCATCACGGTGAACGAGATGGTCCACGAGGCGAGCACCTTCGGCAGCACCCACTTCGCCTATCTGGAGAGCTTCACCCTGGCCGCCGCCGTCTTCCTGCTGGCGAGCTGGCCGACGTCCGTGCTCGTCCGCCGACTGGAGGCCCGCCTTGCCCACTGAGACCGACCACGGACCGGAGAAGGTGCGGTTCGCCCGGGTGACGAAACGGTTCGGGGACCACACAGTCCTCGACGGGCTCGACCTGGCGGTCGCGCCGGGCGAGCGGGTGACCCTGATCGGCCCGAGCGGCTCCGGGAAGACGACGATCCTGCGGCTGCTGATGACGCTGGAGCGGGTCACGGACGGCGTCGTCCACGTGGACGGCGAGCCGTACTCCCACATGCCGTCGGGCCGCGCGGGCGACAAGCTCGTCCCGGCGGACGAGCGCTACCTGGCCCCGCGCCGCCGGCGCGTCGGGATGGTGTTCCAGCAGTTCAACCTCTTCCCGCACATGAGCGTCCTCGCCAACGTCATGGAGGCGCCCCGGCACGTCCTGGGCCTCGACGGCGACGAGGCCGCCGCGCGCGCCCGGGACCTCCTCGGACTCGTCGGTCTCGCCGAGAAGGAGGACGAGCACCCCACCCGGCTCTCCGGCGGCCAGCAGCAGCGCGTCGCCATCGCCCGGGCCCTGGCGATGCGCCCGGAGCTGCTGCTCCTGGACGAGGTGACCTCCGCGCTCGACCCCGAGCTGGTGGCGGAGGTCCTGGACGTGCTGCGGGACGTGGCGGCCGGCACCGACATCACGATGCTCTGCGTCACCCACGAGATGGGCTTCGCCCGCGACATCTCGCACCGGATCCTCATGTTCGACGAGGGCCGCGTGCTGGAGTCCGATGCCCCGGAGCGGCTGCTCGACGACCCGGAGCACGAGCGGACCCGGGCGTTCCTCCGGTCGATCGGCTGAGGGCGGCCGGGCCGGTGCGGGGCCCGGGGGCGAGGGCCTCGCGTGACGTCCGGGTTTGAGGCCGCGGTGAGCGGTGAGGCGCTGGGGCGACGGCGTACGCCACCGAACGGAAGGAGTCGGCCATGTCGCGGCTGGACGGACGGCACGTCCTGGTGCTGACCACGAACTACGGCACGGAGGAGCGGGAGCTGCGCGATCCGGTGGCCGTGCTGCGCGAGGCGGGTGCCCGGGTCACGGTCGCCGCCCAGGAGGAGAAGCCGGTACAGACCGTGGTCTCCGACCGGCGGCCCGGCGCCGAGGTCCGGCCGGACGCGCGTCTGGCGGACGTCGGGGCCGAGGGGTTCGACGCGGTGGTGGTGCCCGGTGGCACCGTCAACGCCGACACCCTGCGCACCGACGAGGACGCGCGGCGGCTCGTGGCGGCGTTCGCCGCGGCGGGCAAGCCGGTGGCCTCGATCTGTCACGGCCCCTGGCTGCTGGCCGACGCGGGCCTCCTGCCGGGCCGCGAGCTGACCTCCTACCCGTCGATGCGGCCCGACCTCTCCGGCGCCGGCGGCCGCTGGGTCGACCGGGAGGTCGTCGTCGACACCGACGGCCCGTTCCCCCTGATCACCTCCCGCAGGCCCGACGACCTCGACGCCTTCTCGGCCGCGGTCGTCGAGGCCGTCCGGGACGCGGCGGCGGCCTGACCACCGCCGTCACGGCGGGCGCTCAGCCCTCCCGCGGCGCCCCGGCGCCGAGGTACGCCTCCCGCACGGCCGGGTCCGCGCGCACCTCCCGGGGCGTGCCCTCGGCGAGGACCCGGCCCAGGTCGAGCACGACGACGCGGGAGCACAGCTCCATCACGAAGGCCACGTTGTGCTCGACGAGCAGCACCGCGCAGTCCTCCTCCTCGGCCGTCCGGCGGATCACGGCCGCGAGCCGCCGCCGCTCGTCGGCGGTCGTCCCGGAGGCGGGCTCGTCCAGGAGCAGCACCCGGGGAGGGTCGGCGAGCGCGCGGGCCAGTTCGACCATGCGGGCCTGTCCGACGGGCAGCCCGCCCGCGTACGCGCCGCCGAGCGCGTCGAGGCCGCAGTCGTGGAGAACGGCGGCGGCCCGCTCCCGGTGCCGGGCCCCGGCCCGCGTCCCGCCCCGCCAGTCGCGCGCCACGACGAGGTTGTCCGCGACGGTCAGCTGGCCGAAGAGCTGCTGGCGCTGGAAGGTGCGGCGCATCCCGTGCCGGGCCCGCCAGACGGGGGACCTGCGGGTGATGTCCGCGCCGTCGTACGCGACCGTGCCCGCGTCCGGCCGCCGCATCCCCGACAGCACGTCGAAGAGCGTCGTCTTGCCCGCGCCGTTCGGCCCGATGAGGCCGCAGACCTCACCGGGGCGCACGGCGAGGGTGACGCCGCGCAGGGCGTGGACGCCGCCGAAGCGGACGTCGATCCCGCTCGCGTGGAGCAGAGGGGCGCTCATCGGCGGGCTCCCGTTCCCAGGTAGGCGTCGGCGAGCCGGTCCCGGTCCACCTCGGCGCGCGGACCGGACCAGGCGATCTCGCCCTGTGCGAGGTAGGCGACGGTGTCGGCGATGCCGAGCACCTCGGCGGCCTTCTCCTCGACGAGGAGCAGCGCCGTGCCGTGGGAGCGGAGTTCGGCGAGGAGGCCGAAGACCTCGTCGACGACGCGCGGGGCGAGTCCGAGGGACGGCTCGTCGGCGACGAGGACGGCCGGCGGCCGCTGGAGCAGCGGGGCGAGGGCCAGGAGCTGTTGCTCGCCGCCCGACAGCGATCCGGCGAGGACGGTGCGGCGGGCGGCGAGCGCGGGGAAGCGCGCGTACACCGCGTCGCGGTCGTCCGGCTCCGTCAGCTGGAGCGCCAGGTTCTCGTCGATCGAGAGGCCCGCGAAGATCCCGCGCCCCTCGGGGGCCAGCCGCACGCCCCGGCGCGCCCGGGCGACCGCCGTGTCGCGCGTGGCGTCCCCGCCCCGTACGCGGACGAGCCCGGCCGCCGGGCGCAGCAGTCCGGCCGCCACCCGGCAGAGGGTGGACTTGCCGGCCCCGTTGGGCCCGAGCAGCACCAGTGCCTCCCCGCCGCGCACCACGAGGTCCACGCCGTGGAGGACGGGCGCGCCGCCGTACCCCGCGTGCACTCCGCCCAGTTCGAGCGCGGGCGCCGCCTCGGCGAGCCCGCCGCCGATGGCGGGTGCGGGAGGGCGGGGCGAGGGTACGCCGCCCGGCTCCGGACCCGGTTCCGGTACGGGCTCCGCCCGCGGCACCGGTCCCGCCTTAGGCTCCGGCTCCCCCTTCGCGGACGGGCCCTGCGGCTCCCCCGGCCCGGTCGCCGCCCGGCGGGCCGCCCGTCTCGACGGCAGGGCGGCGCAGTAGCCGTCCGGGTCGTTGGCCAGCGCGAGTCCCGCCAGGCCGAAGAGGATCACCGGCAGATGGGCGGATTCGGTCACGTACTGCGTCATCAGGTGGGGCACGACGGCGAAGACGAGCCCGGCGACCACCGCGAACTGTGGTCTGCGGACGCCCGCCGCGACGACGACCGCCAGCCACACCAGGCCCGTCATCGCGGTGAAGTCGGTGGCGGTGACGCGGGTGTTGTAGGAGGCGTAGAGGACTCCGCCGAAGCCCGCGAGGCCGGCCGACACGGTGAAGAGCAGGAGTTTCGTGCGGACGACCGACACCCCGGACGCGGCGGCCGCCTCGGGGGCCGAACGGACCGCGAGCATGGCCCGGCCCCAGCGGGAGCCGCGCAGCCAGGTCAGGGCGGCGACGGCGAGCGCGCTGAGCAGGACCAGGGCGAGGCCCAGGGCGCGGTCGTCGCCGAGGTCCACCGGGCCGGCGACGGGGCGGGGGATCTCCCAGCCGGTGTCGCCGTTGCGCAGCCAACCGAGCTGGAAGAGCACCTGGTCCGCCAGGAAGGCGAGGGCGAGGGTGGCCAGGGCCAGGGCCCTGCCGCCGAGCCGGAGGGCGGCGAGCGCGGCGACCGCGCCGAGCAGCGCCGCCAGCGCCGTGCCGGCGGCCGCGGCGGCGGCGAAGGGCCAGCCGTGGCTCATGAGCAGGCCGGCGACCAGGGCCGCGGCGGTGACGAACGTCGCCTGGGCCAGCGAGACCATGGCGCCCAGGCCGGTGACGACGGTGAAGGACATGAACACGATCCCGATGGCGAGCCCCTGGGCCAGGATCCCGCTCCAGAAGGGTGTGGTGACGGTGTAGAACGCGGCGCCGAGCAGGACCGCCGCGACCACCCACGCGCCCCGGCGACGGCCCCGGCCCCGGCCGGCGAGGTAGTCGACCGGCGGCGGGACGGCGGCGGCCGTGCCGGCGGCCCGCCCGCGCCGGGTGAGGACGACGAGGCCGGCGAAGAGGATGAGGAAGGGGACGGCCGTGCGGAAGCCGGTGAGGTCGTCGGTGAACGACGCGTATCCCGCGACCAGGTTCTGGAGGACGCCGAGGCCGAGGCCGCCCGCGAAGGCGAGGGGCACGGAGAGGAAGCGGCCGAGGACCGCCGCCGTGGCGGAGACGAACAGGAACAGCGTGTAGTCGTGGGCGGAGAGCCCGAGGAGCGGGGTCGCGAGGACGCCGGCGAGGCCCGCGAGGCCGGACGACAGCATCCAGGCGATCGAGGAGAGCCGATCGGCGCTGATGCCCCGCAGCTCGGTCAGGGTGCGGTCGTCGACCGCCGCGCGCAGCCGCAGGCCGAGCCGGGTGTGCCGCATCAGGACCCACAGGGCGACCGCCGCGAGGGCGGTGGCGATCCAGGTGATGAGCTGGTCGGAGTCGATGCCCACGCCGTCGAGCGGCTGCCAGGAGACGGCGGGGCTGGGGCCGACGCCGGGCAGGCCGAACTGGTTCTCGGCGGGCAGTACGGGGGCGCCCGCCCGCTCCAGGAGTTCGACCGCCCACCGTCCGGCGGCGGGCAGCGCGACGAGCAGGCCGATGGTGGCGACGATCTGCGCCGTCTCGCCGACCTTGGCGAGCTTTCTGAACATCAGCCGGTCCAGCGCCCAGCCGAGGCCGGGCGCCACCGCGAGGACCAGGAGCAGTGCGGTGGGGACGGCCGGCCAGCCGAAGCCGGAGTGGAGTTCGTAGAAGGCCAGCGCGCACAGGTAGGCGGTGGCGCCGTGCGCGAAGTTGAAGAGCCCGGAGGCGGAGGAGGAGAGGACGAGACCGGTCGCGAGCAGCGCGTAGAGCGCGCCCGAGACCAGTCCGCTCAGGACGAAGCCCAGCAGGTCACCCACGTGCCGCGCCTCCTCAGGCGAAGGGGATCGGCGGGTAGCACTTGAAGGGGACCGCGACCTCGTAGCGGCCGTCCTTGAGCCGGACGAGCGCCCCGCAGCCGAAGCTCTCCTTCTTCCCCCTGGGCTCGGCGCGGTCGCCGACGAGGGTGCCGGTGTCGGAGAAGCCGTCGGCGGCCTTCTGGAAGGAGTCCACGGTGAGGTCCTTGCCGGCCCTGGCGGCGATGGCGAGGAAGAGGTCGGCGCTCATGTAGCCGGTCATCATGTGCATGTTGAGGGGGACGTCCTTGCCTCCGGCGGCCTTCCTGATGTCGTCCTTGAACTGCCGCATCGCGGGGCTGTCCGACTCGAAGGGCTGGAACTGGAGGAGGACGTGGACCCCGTCGAGGGCCTGCTTGGTCGCGTCCTTGGCGAGCAGCCCGGGGTCGTAGTCGGTGGGGTCCGAGAGGACGCCCTTGTAGCCGGAACGCTTGAGGGCGGTGAAGAGGCCGATGTTGTACGGCGTCTGCATCACGGAGACGACGGCGTCGGGCGCGCCGCCGCCGGGCCCCGAGCGGAGGATCTCCTTGGTGTAGGCGGACCAGTCGCTGGGCATCGAGGTCGCCGGGACGACGGCCTTGGCGTAGGGGACCTGGAAGCCGGCGGCCTTGAAGCCCTGGGTGAAGGTGCGGATGCCGAACTTCCCGGCGTCGTTGTCGCCGGCGATCAGCGCGACGGACTTGCCGCGGGCGCCGCCGAGGACGGCGGCGAGGCTTTCGGGCCAGGTCTGGTTGAGGGTGCCGCCCGGCATGGGCACGAGGCAGCCGTTGAAGCCGTAGATGTGGGCGGGGCCGCAGAAGGAGGGGAGGGTGCCCCAGCCGACCGTCGGCACCTTCTGGGCGTCGAGGAAGTCGGCTCCGGCGAAGGTCACCGAGCTCATCGGGGAGACGGCGAAGACCTGGTCCCGCTGGACGAGCTTGCGGGCGGCGGCCAGGTTCTTCGCGGGGTCCTGGCCGTCGTCCTCGGCGCCCAGGTACTCGATCCTCCGCCCGTTGATCCCGCCCTCGGCGTTGGCCCGGTCGTAGCGGGCCCTGGCCCCGAGGTCGGTGTCCTTCTTGGAGTAGCCGCTGGCGGTCGTCATGGAGACGATGCCGCCGACCTTGATCGTGTCGGCGGTCACTCCACGGACGGAGGAAGCGGCGGTTCCGCCGCTGGAGGCGGAGTTGCAGGCGGTGGCGAGGAGCAGGGCGGACGCGGCGGCGACGACGACGCGCAACGGTCGAAACACGGGCGATCCCTCCGTCGGGTGACCCGCATTCTGTGACCGAGCTGATGAACCGTCAATAACTGACGCTCCATCAGTTGATGATTCGGGCGACCTGCCGGGGCGCCGCTCGCCCCGCTCGCCCGGCACCCTGACGGCGGAGCCTGCCGTGCGGGGCACCCGCACGGCACCCAGAATGGCGCCGAACGGAAGAAAGGGAAAAAAGTGACTTCCCAACCGCCGCCGTCCGGCCCTCCGTCGGTCCCGCCCACCGGTCCCCCCACGGGCCCGCCCTCGGGACCGCTCTCCGGCGCGGCCACCCGCCCCGGGGTGGCCGGCCCGCCGACCACGCCGCCGTACGACGGCTCCGGGGGCGGCGGAGGCGGTGGCGGTGGCGGAGACGGCGCGGGCGACGGCGGCGGTCCGGGCGGCGGGCGGACCCCGTGGTGGCGGTCCGTACCGAAGGTGGCCGCGCTGACCGCCGTCGTCGTGGCCGCCGTCGCGCTGACCGTGGTCTTCGTCAGCCGCTCGGACGACAAGGGCGACACCGCGGGCTCGGGCGGCAGCGGCGAGGTCTTCCTCCAGAACAGCTCCGCCTCCGGCCCCGACCCCTTCACCGCCTCCACCGCCCGCAAGGACGAGGCCTCGGGGACCGCCTCGCTGGCCCCGCGCACCGGGACGGCGGAGAGCACCACCCCGCGGGTGCCGGGCTCCACGGCCGGCCTGTACGGCGGCACCCAGCAGGTGGCGAGCTGCGACGTGGAGCGGCAGGTGCGCTACCTCGGCGCCGAGCCCGCCAAGAACGCCGCCTTCGCCAAGGTCCTGAGCCTGGACGCGAACGCCGTGCCGGCCTACCTCCGCTCCCTGACCCCGCTCCAGCTCCGGGTGGACACCCGGGTGACCAACCACGGCTTCAAGGACGGCGCCGCCACCACCTACCAGGCGACCCTCCAGGCGGGCACCGCGGTGCTCGTCGACGATCGGGGCGTGCCCCGGGTCCGCTGCGCCTGCGGCAATCCGCTGACCGAGCCGGTGCCCCAGCAGCGGCCGCGGACGACGGGCACCCCGTGGCCGGGCTACAACGCCTCGCAGGTCGTGGTCGTGGCACCGTCGGTGACCGTGGTGAACGTCTTCGTCGTGTACGACCCCGAGGACGACTCCTGGTTCGCGCGGAAGCACGGCGACACCGGCCGCCACGACAAGCCGACCCCGCCGCCGCCCCGGCCCACACCGACCACCACCTCGCCGTCGGCGTCGTCCACGTCGCCTTCGGGCACCCCGACCTCGCCGCCGCCGTGCGTGGTGGTGACCGGCGACGAGACGCCGGCGCCGATCGACGGCGTGACGCCGTCCCCCTGCCCGTCCACGCTCTCCCCGACGCAGACGACCCCGCCGCCGTCCCCCTCGACGGACACCACGACGGACACCACGACGCCGACGACCGAGACCCCGTCGGACACTCCCTCCGGCACGCCGGACACCCCCTCGAACAACGGGGCCACGACGACCGACGGGACCGACACCACGACGGACACGACGACGGACGACACGACCGGCTCCACGGCCGGCGGTGACACCGACGGCCGTTCGGCGGCGGCGAGTTCGCCCTCCGGCCTGCCGCTGAACCCCTCCGGCACCGCCACCTCGCCGGCCCCCGGCCCGGGTCAGCCCGTGGCCTGAGACCCCGGTTCCGCGCGGACGCCCGTACCCGGCTCCCCGGGTACGGGCGTCCGCGCCGTCCGGCCCGCCGCCGAGCCCTTCGTCGAAGGCGGCGGCGAGCCGCTCACGCCGACGACGAACCGGCCCGGCGGCGGGCCGTCGGCGCTCACGTGGCGCCCTCGGTGGTCCGGGAGGCGGGCCGGTGGGTCCGGAGCGTGGCGCGCAGGGTGCGCAGCCAGGCGCCCACGGGCAGGGGGCGGGCGGGGCGCTCCTCGGCGTGCCGCTGCCACAGGCGCTCGTCGCGGTCGGTGAAGTGCGGGGTCATCGTCGTGCTCCTCTGCTGGGTGCGGTGCGGGAAGGCGGGCCGGGGGCGCCTCGTCGGACGCCGCACCAGGCCACTGTCGAGAGTCTGTAGGCTTATTGGCCCGGACAGCAGAGCCAATAAGGAGTGATTGGCATGGCAGAGGCCCGTGTGGTCCACACCGCGGACCGGACCTTGTCCGGCCGCCAGCTCGCCTCCCTGCTCACCCCGCCGCCGGAGGGCCGGTTCGGCTACCGCGAGCTGGCGCGGGCCGTGCGGGAGGCGCTGCTGGACGGGCGGGTGGCGCTGCGACTGCGGCTGCCCGCCGAGCGGGAGCTCGCGCAGGTCCTGGAGGTGAGCCGGACGACGGTGACGGGGGCGTACGACCTGCTGCGGGAGAGCGGGTACGCGCACAGCCGGCGGGGCGCGGGGACGTGGACGGCACTGCCGGACGGGCAGGCGCCGACCTCCCTGGGCGCCTTCCCGGACGGGGCCGGCGAGGTGATCGACCTCGCGCTGGCCGCGCCGCACGGGCCCCGGGCCGAGCTCGCGGAGGCGCTGGCGGAGGCCGCCGCCGAACTGCCGCGGTACGCCGCCGCGCCGGGCTACCACCCGTACGGCCTGCCGGAGCTGCGGGCGGCGGTCGCGGAGCGGTACACCGAGCGGGGGCTGCCGACGCGGCCCGAGCAGATCCTGGTCACGACGGGGGCGCAGCAGGCGCTGTCGCTGGTGCTCGCGCAGTTCGGGCGGCCGGGCGACCGGGTGCTGGCGGAGAACCCCTCGTACACCAACGCGCTGGACGCGATGCGGGGCCGCGGGATGCGGGTGACGCCGGTGCCGGTCACGGAGAGCGGCTGGGACACGGGGCTGGTGGACGCGGCGCTGCGGCAGACCGCGCCGCGGCTGGCGTACCTGATCCCGGACTTCCACAACCCGACGGGGCGCCTGATGCCGCGCGAGCAGGGCCGGGAGCTGGCGCGGGCGGCGCGGGCGACGGGCACGTGGCTGGTGGTGGACGAGACGCTGACGGACATGGCGCTCGACGTTCCGGCGCCGGCGCCTTTCGCGGCGTCCGCGGGGGCCGGGGGCGGGGAGCAGATCGTGTCGATCGGCTCGCTGAGCAAGAGCTGCTGGGGCGGGATGCGGGTGGGCTGGGTGCGGGCCTCGGCGCGCGTGGTGACGGAGCTGACGCGGACCCGGGTGACGGCCGACCTGTCGGGTTCGGTGCTGGACCAGCTGGTGGCGGTGGCGCTGATGCGGCGCCTGGAGCCGATCGTGCACGCGCGCGTGGCGGAGCTGCGGCAGCGGCGGGAGGCGCTCGGCGCCGCGCTGGCCCGGCACCTGCCCGAGTGGCGGTGGTCGGTGCCGCCGGGCGGGATGTGCCTGTGGATCGACCTGGGGCGGCCGGTGGCGACGCAGCTGGCGGCACGGGCCCTGCGGCACGGGGTGCGGGTGGAGGGCGGGGCGCGGTTCGGGGTCGATCCGGGCACGCACGAGCACCGGCTGCGGATCCCGTACACGCTGCCGGAGGAGGTCTACGAGACGGCGGCGGAGCGGCTCGCGGCGGCCCTGGAGGGGGCGCCGGGGCGGTTCACGGACCCGGCGCTGCCGGAGTGGGTGGCCTGAGGCCGGGTTCCGCTTCCGGGCCCCGTGGACGCGTGTCCGGGCAGGCGGGCCCGGTCATGCGGCCCTCGGATATCCGGATGCCCCGGCCGCGGATCTGCCTGTACGGTCCAACGAGTGGAACCGTTGACTGAGAAAGAGATCCGTTCGTCGTTCGTGAACGCCACGAAGGGGGACGCCGCGCGGCTGAAGCTGCCGCTGGACTTCGCCGAGACGCCCTGGGAGGACCTGGACTTCCTGGGGTGGGTGGATCCGGGGGCGCCGCTGCGGGCCCATCTCGTGGTGCGCCGCGAGGACGGCCCGCTCGGGGTGTCCCTGCGGGTGCCCGCGGCGGGCCGGACGAGTGCCGTGAAGACGAGCCTGTGCCAGATCTGCCTGACGCCGCACGCCTCGTCGGGTGTGACGCTGCTGGCGGCGCCGCTGGCGGGACCCCGGGGGCGGGAGGGGAACACGGTCGGCATCTACATCTGCGCCGACCTGGCGTGCTCGCTCTACCTGCGCGGCAAGCGCGTCCCGAAGCTGCGCGGGCTGCGTCACGAGGAGACCCTCTCCGTCGAGGAGCGCGTCGAGCGCGCCACGGGGAACCTGGACGGGTTCCTGGCGCGCGTGACCGCGGGCTGAGCCGCGCGGGGGCGGCCCCGGAGGGGCCGCCCCGACGGGCTCCTCGCACGGTCAGCGGAAGGCCTGCTCGCCGGTGAGCGCCTTGCCGATGACGAGGGAGTGGACCTCGCTGGTGCCCTCGTAGGTGAGGACGGACTCCAGGTTGTTGGCGTGGCGCAGCACCGGGTACTCCAGGGTGATGCCGTTGGCGCCCAGGATCGTGCGGCACTCGCGGGCGATGGCGATGGCCTCGCGCACGTTGTTGAGCTTGCCCACGCTGATCTGCTCGGGGGTCAGCTCGCCGGCGTCCTTGAGGCGGCCGAGGTGGAGGGCGAGCAGCATGCCCTTGCCGAGTTCGACGGACATGTCCGCGAGCTTCTGCTGCGTGAGCTGGTAGGAGGCGAGGGGGCGGGCGAAGACGGTCCGGTCCTTCGCGTAGGAGATCGCGGTCTCCAGGCAGTCGCGGGCGGCGCCGAGGGCGCCGAAGACGATGCCGAAACGGGCCTCGTTGAGGCAGCCGAGCGGGCCGGACAGGCCCCGGGCCTCCGGGAGCATCGCATCGGCGGGGAGCCGGACGTCCTCCAGGACCAGTTCGGCGGTGACGCTGGCCCGCAGCGACAGCTTCATCGTGATCTCGGGGGCGCTGAAGCCGGGCGTGCCGGCCGGGACGAGGAAGCCGCGGACGCCCTCCTCGGTCCGGGCCCAGACGACGGCGACGTCGGCGACGGAGCCGTTGGTGATCCACATCTTGGTGCCGTTGAGGATCCAGTCGGAGCCGTCCCGCTTGGCGTTCGTGCGCATGGCGCCCGGGTCGGAGCCGGCGTCGGGCTCGGTGAGGCCGAAGCAGCCGATGTACTCGCCGGCGGCCATCCCGGGCAGCCACCGCTGCTTCTGCTCCTCGGAGCCGTACTTCCAGATCGCGTACATCGCGAGCGAGCCCTGCACGGAGACGAGCGAGCGCAGCCCGGAGTCGACGGCCTCCAGCTCCATGCAGGCGAGGCCGTAGGCCACCGCGCTCGTCCCGGCGCAGCCGTAGCCCTCCAGGTGCATGCCCAGGACGCCCAGCTCGCCGAGCGTGCGCGCCAGTTCGCGCGCGGGGATCTCGCCCTTCTCGAACCAGCCGGCGACGTGCGGGCGCAGCTCGCGGTCGGCGGCGGCGCGGACGGTGTCGCGGATCGCGCGCTCCTCGTCGCTCAGCAGGCCGTCGACGGCGAGGAGGGCGAGGGGGTGGGTGGCGGTGGACGGCGAGGACTTCACGGGCGGCCTCCTGGCGGCTGTGACGAGGGTCGTGCTCGGCGTGGCGAGCCGAAGCGTAGCCGCAGATTGGATTTTGGATCCAGTATTGAAAATCCGGTCTCCGCCCCCTACGGTCCCGATCGGATCCAATCCCGGGATCCGCTCTCCGGGGTCCCGCCTCCGGAAGCCCCGCCCGGGGGTCCCGTCCCCGGTGCCCCTGGCCCGACGTCGTCACGAGGGAGCGCGGAATGCCCACCGACCACCCCCAGGAACTCCCCGCGCCCGGCGCCCTCTCCGGCATCGTCGTCGCCGACTTCGGCCGGGTCCTCGCCGGGCCGTACATGACGATGCTCCTGGCGGACCTCGGCGCCGACGTCATCAAGATCGAGCGGCCGGACGGCGGGGACGACACACGGGCCTGGGGCCCTCCGTTCGCGGACGGGCAGGCCACCTACTTCCTGGGGGTCAACCGCAACAAGCGGTCCGTGGCCCTCGACCTCGCCGACCCGGACGGCCTCGCGGCGGCGCGGTCGATCGTCGACCGGGCCGACGTCCTGGTGGAGAACTTCCGGCCGGGCACGATGGAGAAGCTGGGCCTGGGCTTCGAGGAGGTGCGCCGGACCAATCCGGGCCTCGTCTACTGCTCGGTGACCGGCTTCGGCGCCGACGGAGGCGCGGCGCTGCCCGGATACGACCTGCTCGTGCAGGCCATGGGCGGCCTGATGAGCGTCACCGGCGAACCGGGCGGCCGGGGGACGAAGGCGGGGGTGGCGCTGGTGGACGTCATCACCGGACTGCACGCCGGCCTCGGGGTCCTCGCGGCGCTGCGCCACCGGGAGCGGACCGGCGAGGGCCAGCGCGTGGAGGTGTCGCTGCTCGGCTCGCTGCTCTCCGCCCTCACCAACCAGGCCGCCGCCCACCTCGGCGCCGGTGTCGTGCCGCGCGCGATGGGCAACCGGCACCCGAGCATCACGCCGTACGAGGTCTTCGAGGCGCGGGACCGGCCGCTGGTCCTGGCGGTGGGCAACGACCGGCAGTTCCGGGCGCTGTGCGAGCGGATCGGCCGGGCGGAGCTGGCCGGGGACGAGCGGTTCGCCACCAACACCGCCCGGGTCGCCCACCGCGACGCGCTGACGGCGGAGCTCTCCGGCGCCCTCGCGGCGCGGACCGCCGACGACTGGTTCGAGGAGCTGACCGCCGCCGGCGTGCCCTGCGGACCGATCAACGACCTGGCCGGGGCGTTCGCGCTCGCCGACCGGCTCGGGCTCGACGCCCGGCTCCCCGGCGACGCGGCCGGGCCGGGGCAGGTCGCGCACCCCGTCCGCTTCGGCGCCACCCCGCCCTCGTACCGCTCCGCGCCCCCGCGACTCGGCCAGCACACCGACGAGATCCTGGCCGGCGTCACCCCGGTGGACGACTCGAACACGGGTCTGTGATCCGTAGGAAGATGACGGTCACCGACGGCGACGAAGGCCGCCGGTCCACGAGCACACGCGGCGGAAGGTCGGATCGATGAGCGGAGCGGTGGAGAGGCGACGGCCCCGGACGGCGCAGCAGTTCGTCCTGGAGGAGCTGCGGGGCGCCATCACCAGCGGGGCGCTCCGCCCGGGCGCGCCCATACGGCAGGACGCCCTCGCCGCCCGCCTGGAGGTCAGCCGGGTGCCGCTCCGGGAGGCCCTCAAGACCCTGGAGGCCGAGGGCCTGGTGGTTCATCACGTCCACCGGGGCTACTTCGTCGCCGAGCTGTCCTTCGCCGACCTGGAGGAGATCTACCGGATCCGCGCCCTGCTGGAGACCGAGGCGGTCGGCCGGGCCATGGAACTCGGGGCGGAGGGCCTCGCCGACACCCTCGCCGCGATCCAGGACGAGGTCGAACGGGCCGCCGGGGCGGGGGACGTGACGGCGATGGCCGAGGCCAACCGCCGCTTCCACCTCGCCCTCATCGACGCCTGCGGCATGCCCCGGCTGGTGCGCATGATCACCACGCTCTGGGACGCCACGGACGCCTACCGCTCCCTCTACTACACCGACCCCGAGCACCGCGCCCAGGCCGTCCGGGAGCACCGCGCCGTCCTCGACGCCCTGCGCGCGTCCGACCGGCCGTCCGTCCTCGCCCGGCTGGACGACCACCGGGCCCACGCCGTGGAGGCCCTGCGGAAGGTGCTGCCCCCGGAAGCCGGCGCCTGAGGGCCTCGGGGAAGCCCCGTCCGCCGCTCCGTCGCTCACCGGTCCCGGGCACGCGGTGGTCGCGTTCCGCCGATTCCTGCCTGTGGTTCTGCCTGGAGACGGCGACGGTCCGCTGCTTGGCTGTTCGTGCGGGCGGGAACCCGGGCCTCGCCGAGGCGGTCCGGTGGCGCGTCGACGAGGTCGCCGCCTCGTGACGAGCCCTCCCCGGCCGTCGTCTTCCGGGTGGTGCGGCGTCCCGTTCCCGCCCGGGGCGGCCCCGGAGTCACTTCCCTGAGCGGAGAGAAATTGAGCGTGGTGTTGACGACCGCCTCCGTGCCGGACCAGGACAAGGTCGCGTACTGGAACGACGCGGTGAGCAGGACGCTGGTCCCGATGGAGGTCGCCCCCCGGGGCGACGGGCCGTTCGACGGCCGGATCGCCACCGACCGTCTCGGGTATCTCCAGGTGTCCACCGTGGAGGCCGACGCGGAGCGGGTCAGCCGCACGCCGGAGCTGATCGCCCGGTCGTCCGAGGCGCTGGTGGCGGTCGGTGTCCAGGTGTCCGGCACGGCCACCTTCGTCCAGGACGGCCGGCGGGCCGAGGTGGGGGCGGGCGACCTGGTGGTGTACGACACGACCCGGCCGTACTCCTTCGACTACCCGCGGCGGTTCGCCACGCACGTCTTCCAGCTCCCGCGCCGCGCGCTCGGCGTGTCGGACGGCGACATCCGGCGGGTCACGGGGAACGCCATCGGCACCGGGGACGGTTTCGGCGCGATGCTGCTCCCGTTCCTGGCCACCCTGGCCTCCTCCCCCGCCGACGGCTACCCGCCGGCCGTCGCCGACCGGCTGGCCGGCAACGTCGTCGAGCTGTTCGCCACCCTGATCGCGGAGCGGGCCCACCCGGGCGGCGCGGAGGCGGAGGCGCCGAGCCATCTGGTGCTGCGCGTCCGTGACCACATCAACCGGAACCTGGGCGACCCGGACCTGTCGCCGGAGAGCATCGCCCGGGCGCAACGGATCTCCGTCCGGTACCTGCACCGGCTGTTCGAGGGCGAGGGGACCACGGTCGGCCAGCTCGTCCGGCAACGGCGTCTGGAGGAGTGCGGCCGCGAGCTGGCCCGCCGCGGCCGGACGGCGCCCACGGTGTCCGCCGTGGCCCAGCGGTGGGGCTTCGTGAGCCCGGCCCATTTCAGTCGGTCCTTCCGCGCCGCCTACGGCGTCTCCCCCCGGGAATGGCGCGCCCTGCGGACCGCCCGGGAAGACCTCGGAGGAGCCCCGGCGCCCGGCGCCGACCGGCTCGGGGCCGGCCTCCCGCCGTTCGGCGGGTAAGGTCCCTCCCCGGCTCTCCCCGTGCGTGCGGCGGAACGCCGGGAGTCGCCCCACGGCGTTCCGCCGCCCGAGCGGGGATCCGTGCGCCGAGCCACCCTTCCGCTTCAGCCCGTCCGGCAGGAGACCGTGTGTGACCGACTTCGTCCCTTCGTCCCCTCGACCGGTCCTGGACCACCCGACGCGGGCCTTCGTGGCCCGGCACGCCTGCCCGCCGTCGGCGCGCGACCAGGATCCGGAACAGGCCCGTCTGGACCTCGCGCGTGTCCAGGGCGACGCCCCCGACCCCCTCGACGCGGAAGCCGTCTCCACGGAGTGGTTCGCCCTGCCGGGCGGGCCGACCGGTCACGTACGGGTGCAGGTGGTCAGGCCCGCCGACAGCGCCGGCGAGCTTCCCGTCGTGCTGTTCCTGCACGGGCTCGGATGGGTCCTGGGCGACGCCGACACGCATGGACGTCTGGTGCGCGCCTTCGCCCTCGGCGCGGACGCGGCCGTGGTGTTCGTCGCGTACGAGCGAGCCCCCGAGGCGCGGTACCCGATCGCCGTCGAGCAGTGCTACGCCGTCGCGCGGTGGGTCTGCGAGCGGGGCGGCGAGATCGGGCTCGACGGAAGCCGGATGGCCGCCGTGGGCGACTCGACGGGCGGCAACCTGGTGGCGGCGCTGACGCTGCTCGCCAAGGAGCGCGGAGGGGTGCGGCTGCTCCAGCAGGTGCTGCTCTGCCCGGTCACCGACGCCGGCTGCGACACCCCCTCGTACCGTGAGTTCGCCACCGGCTACTTCCTCGGCGGTGAGACCATGCGCTGGTTCTGGGACCAGTACCTGCCCGACGTACGACAGCGGAACCAGGTCACCGCGTCGCCCCTGCGGGCGTCCCTGGAACAGCTCGCCGGACTTCCCCCGGCGCTGGTGGTCACCAGCGAGGCCGACGTGGTGCGCGACGAGGGCGAGGCGTACGCGACGAAGCTACGCGCGGCCGGCGTACCGGTGGTGTCCATGCGCTACCACGGGACGATCCACGACTTCATGGTGCTCGACCCGCTCCGCGACACGGACTCCGCCCGCGCCGCCCTCGTCCAGGCGCTCGACACCGTGCACGTCGCCCTGCACCGGCACCGGGGCTGAGCCCTCCGCCGTCGGCGCCGCCCGCTCGGCGAGCGTGTCCAGGAGCTTCCGCGCGGCCTTCAGGTCCCTGTCGTCGGCCCCGTCGCCGAGGGCGAGGAGCTGGCGCAGGCAGGAGCGGGCCTCCTCGGTCTCGCCCAGTGCGATCAGGGCCTCTCCCAGATGCCGCAGCGTTTCGGCCTCCCGGTGGACGATCCCGATGCGACGCGACCGGAGCCGGGCTTCGCGGAACTGGTCGACGGCCTCCCTCCACCGCCCCAGGTCGGCGTAGACGTGACCGAGTCCCTGTGTCGTGTGGGTACGGAAGATGTCGGCGACGTGCCCGGTCACCGGTGAGTCGGGCGCGTCGAGGAAGGCGACGACGCGCTGGTACTGGGTGAGGGCCTCGTCGGCACGGCCGAGCATGCGCAGGGAGGTTCCGTAGAGGCGCGCGGCCTGGGGCCAGACCCCGTAGTGGGCGGCTTCCTCCGACAGGTCGAGGGCGGCCAGGGCCCGCTCCGCGACCATCCGGGCGTCGCCGAGTTCCCAGTACGCGCCGGCCGCGAGGATCAGGGCCGAGGCTTCCTGGTGGACGTCCTGGGCGCGGCGGGCGTGTTCCAGCCCTTCGTCGGCGCGTGCGACGGCCTCGCGGTGACGTTGCTCGCAGACGCACAGGGCCCAGGAGAGGCAGTTGAGGTGGAAGGCGCGCATGTACGGGTCGTCGAGCGCGGCGGCGGACTCGGCGGCCAGGCCGAAGACCTCGACCCAGTGCCCCCAGTGCACCCACAGGTCGCAGAACCAGTCCATGGCATGGACGGTCTCGGTGACCCGGGTGTGCTCGCCCCCGGCGGCGGCGGCGCGCAGCGCGGGGAGCCAGGAGGGGGCCTCGTCCTGGAGCCAGGCGCGGGCCTCCTCGGCGCTCTCCAGCGGGACGAGGCCCCGCCAGGAGGAAGGCGGCGCCCCGTACTCGGGCTTGTACCAGCGGCCGGCGACCACGGCCGTCTCCAGGAGCCAGGCGCGCAGCCGGCCGTCGGCCGCCTCCCGCTCGCCCGGGCCCCCCTCGCGGGCCAGCCGGGCGCGGGCGAACAGCCGCAGCAGGTCGTGCAGTTGGTAGCGACCGGTGAAGGTGGCGCGCAGCAGGCCGGCCTCGGTGAGCTCCTCCATCACGTCCTCGGCTTCGAAGACGTCGGTGGCGGTCAGCGCGGCACCGTGGGCGGCGGTCATGTCCGGCCCCGGAACCAGGCTCAGCAACCGCAGCATGCGCGCAGCCTGGGCGGTGAGCTGACGGTAGGACAGTTCGAACGCCGCCTCCACGCACACGTCGCCGGCGGCCAGCGCGCCCAGCCGGCGTTCTTCGTCGGCCAGGCGCCGGGCCAGGTGGTCGACGGTCCATCCGGAACGGACCGTCAGCCAGTTCCCCGCCACCCGCAGGGCCAGCGGCAGGCGCCCGCACAGCTCCGCCACCCGCGCCACGGCCGCCGCTTCCGCGTCCGCCCGCTCCTCGCCCAGGATCCGGCGCAGCAGATCGACCGCCTCCTCCTGCGCCATCTCCGACAGCGTCAGGCGGTCGACGTCCTCGAGACCGGTCAGGGGCCGCCGGCTGGTGACCAGCACCAGACTCCGCCCACCTGCCGGCAGCAGGGCACGGACCTGCGCCTCGTCGCGGGCGTTGTCCAGCACCACCAGGCACCGGCGTTCGCCCAGCAGTGCCCGCAGCAGCCCCGCGCGGCCCTGGTGGTCCTCCTTCGCCAGGCGGCGGTCCGGCACTCCGAGGGCCTTCAGCAGCTTCAGCAGCGCCTCGCCCGTGTCCACGGGGCCGTCCACCCCGTGCAGGTCCACCACGAAACAGCCGTCGGGGAAGCCCTCCGCGAGATCAGCCGCCGCCTTCAGCGCCAGCGTCGTCTTCCCGCACCCCGGCGGACCGGAGACGACCCAGACCGACGCCGCCCGGCCGGCCGGGGCGCGTTCCGCGGCCGACCGCAGGAGGGCCAGCTCCGGTCCGCGCCCCGTGAAGTCCCCCACCGAGCGCGGCGGCACGGCCGTTCCCGCCACCGCGCCCGTGCGGGCCGGACGGGCCGCGCGGGCCGTGGTCAGCAGCGCCTCCCGCTCGTCGTCCGCGAGCCCCAGCCCCTCCGCCAGCGCCACCACCGTGCGCCGCTGCGGGACCAGGCTGCGCCCCCGCTCCATGTCGCCGATGGCCCGGACGCTCACACCGGACGCCTCGGCCAGTTCCTCCATCGTCAGACGGCCCCGCTGCCGCAGACCGCGCAGAACGGCACCGAAGGACTGCTTCCCGTGCACCACTCCTCTTTCCTCCCCGTCCGGGGAAACCATCCGTCTGTCGTCCCCGCGGCCGGTCGTCCCGTACGAGGACGACGGCGGGGTCACGCCGCGCACGCGGCTCAACGCCCGTGCCCGTTCCGGGCGTCGTCGGTCGCCGGCGCGAAGGCCGAGGTCGCCAGCGCCTGCCATGCGCTCGGGCTCATGCCGTAGGCGCCGCGGAACGTGCGGCTGAAGTGCGAGGGGCTGCTGAAGCCCCAGCGGTGCGCCATCGCGGCCATCGTGATCCTCCGGGTGGAGCGGCCCAGCTCGAACCGGCAGGACTCCAGCCTGCGCCGGCGCACCCACTGGCTCACCGTGCTGCCGTCGTTCTGGAACAGCTTCTGCAGGTACCGGACGGAGATGTGGTGGGCGCGGGCGATCGACTCCGGTGAGAGGTCCGGATCCATCAGGTGTTCCTCGATGTGGGCGTGGACGCGGGACAGCAGCTCGTCGCCGGGCGCGTCCTCGGCCGCGCCCCTCGTGTCCGCTTCGAGGAGCTCCACGACCAGGACGGAGAGGAGGTGGACGGCCGTGCGGGCGCGCCGGTCCCCGAGCGTGGACCGGCGGGACTCCGCCTCGGCGGCGAGCGCGGTCAGGAAGCCGGACACGAGCGCGCCGACGCCTTCGCCGCCGCGTACCGGCACGCCGAGGACCCGGTCAAGCTCCGACTCCGTGGCGCCCAGATAGCAGCGGGGCACCCGGAAGAAGATCATCCGGCAGTCCTCGCCGAAGCGCAGCAGGTGCCGTCGGGCCGGGTCGCAGAAGACCAGGTCGTGCGGCTCCAGCGGGGTCTCGGCACGCTGGTCGACGACGGTGACGGGCCCGCGGACGTGGACGCCGAGGTAGACGTGGTTCCGGTCGTCCGCGTCCGGCATCGCGGAGAGCATCTGGACGAGCCGTCCCGAGCGGGAGGGGAGGGGGACCGGAGCGGTCGCCCGCGGGAGCACCCGTTCGGGCGCGGGTGACATCAGTGGGGGGTTCATGGTGATTCCTGGCCGTGGACGCGTGAGGGCGGAGCGCGGGTTCACGCCGCTCTCGCCGGCTCCTCGGCCTGCTCGGGGCCGGCGGGGCGGGCTCGCCGGGGCCTTGCGGTCATGCGCGGTTCCTCTCTCGATCGGTCACCCCGCGGACTTCGGCATTCCGCGGTTCTTGATCAGTCTGAGGAAACGACGACGTCGGCACATCGCATGAATCGTCCATTGCCACGACGCCCACGGGGTATACGAAGCGGTTACTCTCCGTCGTCACGGTGCCGCACCAGCCGGGTCAGCTCGGCGCGTGAGGAGACGTCCAGCTTGGTGAAGGCCCGGCGCAGCTGCGTGCCCACCGTGTGCGGCGAGAGGGAGAGGTGCTCGGCCGCCTGCCGGTTGGTCAGCCCTCGGGCCACGAGCCGTGCCACCCGTGTCTCCGCCGGCGTCAACTCGGGCCATGCGCCGTCGAGTCGGGCCGGCGAGGGCCGCCTGCGGACCCCCGCGGCCCGCAGGCGCCGGCGGACGCGTGCGACGTCCCGTTCGGCGCCCGCCCGCGCGTAGAGCGCGAGCGCCTTCTCGAAGTACGGCACCGCTTCGGGCTTGCGGGTGGCCGCGAGCTTGCGTCCGGCGTCCTCCAGCGCCGACGCCCGGGCCAGTACCCGGGGGCAGTCCTCGTACAGCCGGACGGCGCGCACCAGCGGGCCGAGGTCGTTGTCGAGGAGCCCCCGCGCGTGCGAGGCGGTGGCGGCGAGGAACGGGAGGCCGGGGTTGAGCACGGCCCGCCTCTCGGCCAGGGCGACCGCCTGCGCGGCCCGGTCGTGGCGGCCCGCCCGCAGCGCCATGCGGACGAGCGCAGGGGCGTCCGCCGGGTCGATCAGGCCGGCGTAGGCGGGTCGGTCCGCGGCGGGTGACGTCATCACCGCGTCCAGTTCGGCCATGGCGCGGTCGGGCCGGCCTTCGAAGTCGGCCATCAGGGCCAGCATCCAGGTGCCGAAGTGCCGGACGACGGGAGCGGCGTCGCTCCGCATCCGCCTCGCCTCCGCCGCGTACGCCTCCGCGGTCCGCCGGTCGCCGGTGTGGAGGGCGACGCGCAGCATCACGTACCGGAGCGTGACGTCGGCGAGGTTGCCCGGGCCGGGGTCGCCGGCGGCCGGGGACGCGGCCTCCGCGTCGGCCCGGGCGTCCGACAGCCGTCCGGTCTCCAGGAGGACGCGGGTGCGGGTCATGAGCCACATGCGGGTGGCGGCCGTCCGGCCCTGCTCCCCGGCGATGCGGATGCCCTCGTCCGCGAGGGCGAGGGCTTCGGCGGTGCGTCCGGTGGTGTTCGCCAGGAGGGCGTGCCACAGGCCCTCCGGCAGCCACAGGGAGGTGCTGACGCCCAGGGCGTCGGCCAGCGCGGCGGAGCGCTCGGCCTGCCGGAACGCCTCGGCCAGGTCCATGCGGTGGAAGCCGACGGCCGAGCGGACCGTCGTCAGCGTGGCCTCGGCGGTGCGGTCCCCCACCCGCGCCGCGGTCTCCCATGCCTGCGCGGCGACCCGTTCGGCCGCCGCGTGCTCGCCCGACATCGACAGGCCGACGGCGAGCATGGCGAGCAGCCGTCCCCGCACGGCCAGGGACGTCCCGGGCAGTTCCGCCCCGGCGCGGGCCTGCCGGACGGCTTCGGAGAAGTCGAACTGGACGGCGAGGCGTGCCAGGGCGAGGCGGAGGAACGCCTCGTCCTCGGGTCCGAGACCGCCGGCCGCCAGGGCGGCGGCTCCCAGCTCACGCGCCTGGGCGGCCCGGCCCGTCTGCCAGAGCAGCGGGATCGTCTCGGCGACGATCCGCGGCCTCTCCGGGGCGTGCGGCGCGGTGAGCTCCAGGGCCTTGAGGCTGCGCTCGGCGGCGGGTCCGGGGGCGGTGGCCGCGAGTTCCGCCGCTTCGGCGCGCAGCCGGTCGGCCTCCGCGGTGCCCCCCGGCGCCGTCGTCCCGGCCTCCGCCGTGTCCCCCTGCGCCCTCCCGGGCGGCGGCCCGGCGGCCTGACGGCCCAGGGCCCGGCGCACGGGCAGGGGAAGGCCGGCCTCCACCGCCTCGCGGATCAGGTCGTGGCGGAAGGCGAGGTGGTCGCCGCTCTCGGCGAGCAGATCGGCGTCGAGGGCTTCCCTCACGGCGGTGATGAGCGCGGCCGAGGACCTGCCGAGCAGTTCGGCGAGGAGCGCGACGGTGACCGTGCCGCCCACGGCGGCGGCCGTCCGCACCAGTTCCCGCGCCTCGTCGGACAGCTGGTCGAGGCGGCGCGCGACGGAGGGGAGTTCCCGTGGGGCGGGGGGTCCTGCCGGCAGCCCGGCCGTGCCGTCGTCGATCGTCACCACCTCCTCGCGCAGCGAGCCGAGCAGCTCGACCAGCAGCTGGGGCACGCCCTCGGCGCGGTGGGCGAGACGGAGGACGTCGGGGCCGGGCGGGGCGCCGAGGACGTCCTCGGTGATCCGGGCGACCGCCCGGTCGCCCAGCGGTCCGAGGGCCAGCTCGTGGGCGCCCGCCCGACGGATCCTGTCCAGGGTGGTCCGCACCGCGGACGGCACGCTGCCGGCGCGCACGGCGACCAGCCACAGGATCGGGTGCGACGAGAGTCCCGCCGCGAGGGTGTGGAAGGTGAGCAGGGTCAGGTCGTCGCACCACTGGAGGTCGTCGAGGACGACGAGCAGGGGTCCGTTCCGCGCCGCCTCCCGCAGGCGGTCGCCCAGCTCCTGGAGCAGCCAGAACCGCTGGCCGGGTGCGGTGGCGAGGTCGCGGAGGCGCTGGGCGCCCGACAGCGGTTCCTCGCCGGAGAGCACGGCTTCGAGGAGCGGGCCGAGCGGGACGAACTGTCCGTCGGGGTCCGCCGCCCCCTCGTACACCCGGGTCCCGCGCCCCCTCGCCGCCGCGGCGGCCTCGGCGAGCATCCTGGACCTGCCGATTCCGGCGGGGCCCTCCAGGCGGACGATCCCGCCTTCGCCCCGGCCGAGCGCGTCGAGCCGCTCCTCGATGGACGCCAGTTCGGCGTCCCTGCCCCGGAGGGGCGTCCGTGCCCGGTCGAGCCCTTCGGGAACGGTCCTTGTCGTCACTCGGTTCACGCTCATACGGCGGAACAGTATGAACCACGCGCACCGGGCCGGCGGCGTCCGGCCCGGGGGTCGGGGCCGCGAACACGGTGGTGGGGACGGGGTCCGGTTCCCGCCGGGTGACGCCGGGGCTCCGGCGTCACCCGGCGGGTCAGCGGTGCGGCGTCACTTCGCCAGGAAGGCGAGGAGGGCGGTGTTGACCTCCTCGGCGTGGGTCCACAGCAGGCCGTGCGGGGCGCCCTCGATCTCGACGTAGTCGGCCGACGGCAGCGCCTTGTGGAAGGGGCGCGCGGTGCCCTCGGCGGGGAGGATGCGGTCGGCGGTGCCGTGCAGGATCAGGGCCGGGACGTCGACGGCGGGGATGTCGGCGCGGAAGTCGGTGTACCAGGTCGCCGGCGCGGCGGACGCGGCGAAGGAGCCGCCGGCGGCCGCGGTGTCCCAGCTGTGGCGGACGGCCTCCTCGCTGATGCGGGAGCCCAGGTTCTCGTCGAGGTTGTAGAAGTCGTTGAAGAAGGCCGTGTAGTAGGCGTAGCGGTCGGCCTTGACGGCGGCGACGACGCCGTCGAAGAACTCCTTCGGGGCGACGCCGTCCGGGTTGTCGTCACTCTTGAGGAGGCAGGGCTCCAGGGAGGCCAGGAAGGCGACCTTGGCGACGCGGCCGGAGCCGTGGGTGGCGACGTAGCGGGCGACCTCGCCGGTGCCCATGGAGAAGCCGACGAGGACGGCGTCGTTCAGGTCGAGGGTCTCCATCACGGTGTTCAGGTCGGCGGCGAAGGTGTCGTAGTCGTAGCCGGTGGTCGGCTGCGAGGACCGGCCGAAGCCGCGGCGGTCGTACGTGATCACGCGGTAGCCGGCGTCGAGCAGTGCGGCGCTCTGGCGCTCCCAGGAGTGGCCGTCGAGCGGGAAGCCGTGGATGAGGACGACGGGCCGGCCGGCGCCCTGGTCCTCGAAGTACAGCTCGATGGGGGTGGTGTTCTCCTGGCCCACGGTGATGTACGGCATGGGGTTCCCTCGTTTCGGGTGGACGGGTCCGCGCGTCGGAGCGGCGCGGTGTGTCCGTCACGCTAGGACCGGTTCCGCACCCGCTGTTGCCGTCCCGCGCACCGTGCCTTGCACGGGGGCGCAGAGGTCGCTCAGTCGTCGTCGGCCGATCCGGCGTCGTCCTCCGCCAGGACGATCCGGGCCAGGTGGACCCGTGAGCGCACCGCGAGCTTGCGGAAGATCGACGCGAGGTGGGTGTTGACGGTGTGCGGGGAGACGACGAGGGCCTCGGCGGCCGAGCGGTTGGTGTGCCCCGCGGCGATCAGCCGGGCCACCTTGCGCTCCGAGGCCGTGAGCGCGTCCCAGCCCTGCTCGGTGCGCGGCCGGAGGCGTCCGGTGCGCCGGCCGGGGCGGCCGGTCGTCCGTTCCGGCGCGGTCCGGACCCGGTCGGCCTCCGCGTCCGCCCCGGCCCGGGTGTAGAGGTCGTGCGCCCTGGTCAGGGCGGGTGTCGCGGCCGTGGCGTCGCCCGAGGCCAGCAGCGCCCGCCCGAGGTCGGCGGACGCGGCGGCGAGGGCCAGCGGCCGGGGGCCGCCCAGGAGGATGTCCACCGCCCGCTCCAGGAGCGCGGGGTCGGCGTGCACCAGGGCGGACGCGTGGGCGGCCGTCCCGCGGGCGGTCGGCACGGTGGGGTTGCGGGTGGCGTGGGCGGCGGCCTGGGCCGCGAGGTCCTCGGCCAGTTTCCGGTCCCCGCCACGCAGGGCGATGTGCACGGCCTGGACGACGTGCGGGCGCAGGAGCCGCCAGCGGAGGAAGGGGTGGTCGCGCTGCGCCGACCGAACGTGTTCGGCCGCCGCCGGGTGGTCGCCGTCGGCGTCGGCGACGACGGCCTCGAGGAACCGGTGCGCGGCGTGGTTGCCCGTGTTCGGCCGGTCGGCCACGGTCGCCCGGATGACGTCCAGGTGTTCCCGCGCGGCCTCGCGATCGCCGCGCAGCAGCGCGAGGAGGCCGCGGTTGACGCGGATGTTGACCAGGTTGCCGGGCACCTGGAGGTCGGCTTCGAGGCGCTCGGCGGTGACGAGGTCGGCGTCCGCGTCGTCGAGCCGCCCGAGCCCCATGTTGAGGGTTCCCTGGGTCCAGCTGAGCATGGCGGGGCGCGGGGGCACGTCGCCCGCCGTCCGGAGGAGCCGCCGCACGGCGTCGAAGTCGTCCATGTGGATCAGGGCGACGGCCTCCTCGGTGAGGAAGGCCGGGTCGAACACGCTCAGCGCCGTGTGGTGGGCGAGGGCGGCGGCGCAGTCGCCGGCGTTGAGGGCGATCTCGCCGAGGCCCCACAGCGCGAGGACCCGTGCCTCCCGGTCGCCGGCCAGCTCCGCCTCGGCGAGCGCCCGTTCGCCGGTCTCGCGCGCGGCGTCGAGGTCGCTTCCGCGGGACCGGGCCAGGGCCTGCCGGGCGGTCAGGCGGGCGCGGATCGCCGGGTCGGTGACGGCTGCCAGCGCGGTCGTCGTGCGGCGGGTCAGCTCGTGGACGTCGTCGAGGTGCCACAGCGTGTCGCCGAGGACGCACTGCAGGCGGGCGAAGACGTCCAGGGGCGGCTGCCGGGCGAGCAGCGCGTCGCCGGTGGCCCGTGCCCGCGTGTACCGGCCCGCGCGGGTCAGCGCGACGATGGCCCGCTCCCCCACCTCGTACGCCAGGGGCGCTCGGGGCGGGACGAGTTCCAGGGCGCGTACGGCCAGGTCGGCGGCGAGGTCGGGCAGCACGGTGCTCACGTCCTCGGAGGCCGTACCGAGCAGGCCGATCGCCTCCAGGTCGCCCGGTTCGGCGCTCTTCAGCAGGTGCGGGACCGCGTCGGCGGAGCTCCGGCCGGCCGCGACGAGCCGGCTCGCGGCCTCCCGGTGCAGTGCGCGGCGCACGGAGGGGGCGAGGTCGGCGTAGACCGCCTGGCGGACCAGGTCGTGGCGGAACAGGAGGCGTTCGCCGTCGTCGTGGAGGAGGGCGGCGGCGATCGCCTCGTCGACCTCGGCGCTGAGTCCCGAGGCGGGTCGGCCGCTCAGGGCAGCGGCGTCGGCGAGGGAGAACGCGCGGCCGAGGACGGAGCCGATCCGCAGGAAGTGCAGGGTGTCCGGCCGGAGGTCGGCCAGTCGGCCGCGGACGCCGAGGACCAGCCGCTCGGGCGGTTCCGTTCCGACCGCGCCCGTCGCCGCGACGCCGGAGAGTATCTCGGCCGCGAGGAAGGGGTTGCCGCCCGCCCCGTCGAGGAGCTCCTCGACCCGCGCGGGCACGTCGCCGCCGAGGACGTCGCGTGCCAGCTCGGCCAGGGCCGTCCCGGACAGCGGTCGCAGCGGGAGGGTCGTCGTGGCCGGTCCCTGCCCGTACAGCTCCGGGTCCTCCCGGCCGGTGAGCAGCCAGAGGACCGGGGAGCTGAGCAGTCGTGCCGGCAGGACGCTCAGGGCGAAGCGGCTCAGCGGGTCGGCCCACTGGACGTCGTCGACGGCGATCAGCACGGGGGTGTCCGCCGAGCGTTCCTCGATCAGCTGGGCCAGTCGTTCGACGAGCCAGATGCGCTGGTCGTGGTGGCCGGCGAGGTCCGCGAAGTCCGTGGTGGAGAGCAGCGGCGGGTCGCCGTGCAGGAGGCCCGAGGCCAGGGAGGCGAGCGGTGCCAGTTCGTGCAGTTCCTCGGCGTGGCCGTGGCTGACGACGAATCCGTGGGCCCGCGCGAGCGAGACGGCCTCCTGGAGCAGCGCGGTCTTCCCGATCCCGGGCTCGCCCAGGAGCAGCCCGATCGCGCCTCCCTCGCCGTCGCGCACCGCCTCGACCAGGGCGCGCAGCCGCTTCAGCTCGGTTTCGCGGCCTCGCAGACCGGGCCGGCTCGGTCCTGCCGCCACGCCTTCCTCCTCGGGCCGTCGGGGGCTCATCCCTTGACCGATCCGGCGAGCAGTCCGCGGGCGAGGTGCCGCCCGAGGGAGAAGAAGACGAGCAGCGGGACGAGCGCGGCCACGAAGGCTCCCGCGGTGAGCCGCTGCCAGTCGTTGCCGTAGGTCCCGGCCAGGCTCGCCAGCCGGACCGTCATCGGCGCGGTCTCGGCGGTTCCGCCGGACAGGGTCAGGGCCACGAGGAGGTCGTTCCACACCCAGAGGAACTGGATGACGGCGAAGCCGACGAGGGCCGGGCGGGCCAGTGGCAGCACGATCCGGAGCAGCAGGGTCCGGTGCGACGCGCCGTCGACGCGGGCGGCCTCGATCAGCTCCCGGGGCAGCGCGGCCAGGAAGTTGTGCAGGAGGAACACCCCGAACGGCAGGGCGAAGGCCGTGTGGGCGAACCAGACCTGGCCGAACCGCGCGGGGCCGGTGAGGTGCCACGCGGGCAGGAACAGCCAGCCCTCGGAGAAGAGCTTCAGGAGGGGGACGAGCGCCATCTGGAGCGGCACGACCTGGAGCGCGAAGACGCCGACGACGAGCGCGTCGCGCCCCCGGAAGTCGATCCAGGCCAGGGCGTACGCGGCGAGGAAGGCCAGGACGAGGGGGAACAGCACCGAGGGGACGGTGATGACGACGGAGTTCACGAAGTGCTCCGCGAGCCGCCCCGACCCGTTGCCCGCGCCGGACAGCACCTCGCCGTAGTTGTCGAGCGTGAGGTGCGGCGCGCCGAACACGGTCCACCAGCCCGTCGTCTTGACCTCCGCCTCGGGGCGGAAGGAGGAGAGCAGCAGACCGAGGGTCGGTGTCGTCCAGAGGACCGCGATCAGCACGGCGACGGTCGTGAGGGCGCGGGAGGCCAGGCGCTCCCGGACGCCGTTCACCCCGTCCTCCGCCGCGCCCGGACCTGGTGGGCCACGAACGGGGTGACGAGGAGGAAGAGGAGCACGGCGAGCGCCGCGCCGCGGCCCGTCTCGCCGTAGCGGAACGCCTGGTCGTACATCTCGTGGGCGAGGACGCCCGTGTCGAACTGTCCGCCGGTCATGGTCTTGACGATGTCGAACGCCTTGAGGGTGCCGATCGCCTGGGCGAGGAGCACGACGAGCAGGGTGGGCCTGATCGACGGCAGGGTGACGTGCCGGAAGACCTGCCGGGGGGACGCCCCGTCGAGCAGGGCGGCCTCGGTCGGCTCCCGGGGTACGGCCCTGATCGCGCCGGTCAGCAGGACGGCCGCGAAGCCCGCCTGCGTCCACACCATCGCCACGATGAGGAAGAGGACGTTCCAGGGGGAGTCCACGAGCCATTGCCGCGGTGCGCCGCCGAGGGCGACGACGAGCTGGTTCAGCAGTCCGATCTGGCCTGCCTCCGGGGGCCGGTAGGCGTAGACGAACTTCCAGACGACGCCCGCGCCGACGAAGGAGATCGCCATCGGCATCAGGACGAGCGCCAGCGCGGGCGCCCTGAACCGCGACCGCGCGACGGCCGCCGCGTAGAGCAGGCCGACCGCGGTCGACGCCGTCGGGACGAGCACCGCCCACGCCAGGGTGTTGCGCAGCGCCACGAGCGCCCGGTGGTCGGTGAACATCCACACGTAGTTGTCGAGGCCGGCCCACGTCTCTCCCCCGTCGCCGGTGAAGGACAGCGCCAGGGTGCGCAGACCGGGCAGGAGGAGTCCGACCGTGAGCAGCAGCAGCGCCGGGGCCAGCAGGAGGAGGGCCGCGGCCCTCCTCCGTGCCGGTCCCCGGTGCAACGCGAGCAGGATCAGGGCGATCACCGCCGCGAAGGCGGCGAGGCCCTGGAGCAGGTACAGCAGCTTGGGCTGCTGGGCGACGGCGTCGAACGACATCAGCGGCCCGGCCAGGACCGTTCGATGGAGTGGGCGACCTGCCGGGTGCTGGCGCCGCCGATCCAGTCGACGGCTCCCTTCCAGAACGTGCCCGCGCCGACCGACGCCGGCATCAGGTCCGAGCCGTCGAACCGGAACTGGGTCCTGGGGTCCTGGAGGAGCTGGATCGAGAGCCTGTCGACCGGGGTCGCGGCGTTCGCCGGGTCGACGCCCCTGTTCGCCGAGACGAACGGGCCCTTCCTCATCCGCGCGTTCGCGAAGTCCGCGGAGGCGAGGTACTCCTGGAACGCCCGTACCTCGGGGCGGTCGGCGAACGCCGCCGTGAAGACCCCGCCGCCCAGGACGGGGCGGCTCGCCGGGTCGGCGCCCGGCAGGAGGAAGGCGTAGACGTCCTTGTCCGGTCCGATCTCGGTGCCGTCCGGCCAGAGGCCGGCGTAGAACGAGGCCTGGCGGTGCATGGCGCAGTCGCCGGAGAGGACCGGGGTGCCGGCCTCCTGGAAGGAGATCGACGCCATGGAGCGGGCCGGGCCGAAGCCGCCGTTGGCGTACCGGTCGTTCTTGAGGAGGGACCCCACGGTGTCCATGGCGTCGATCACCCGCGGGTCGTCGAACGGGATCTCGTGGGCGACCCACTGGTCGTAGACGCGCGTGCCCTGGCGGCGCAGGAGGACGTCCTCGATCCAGTCCGTGACGGGCCAGCCGGTCGCCTCGGCGGACTCGATGCCGGCGCACCAGGGCTTGACGCCCGAGGCCGCGACCTTCTCCGTCAGGGCCATCAGCTCGGACCACGTGCGGGGGACGGCCAGTCCCTTGTCGCGGAAGAACGTCGGGGAGTACCAGACGAACGACTTCACGTTCGCGACGAGCGGGGTGCCGTAGAGGGTGCCGTCCACGGTCGCGTAGCTGTTCCAGTCGGCCGACCAGCCCTGCCGCGCGAGGGCGGCGACGCCGGCGCTCGCGGGCTTGAGCCTCCCGTCCCTCGCGAAGCGTTCCAGGAGACCGGGTTGGGGGAAGAACGCCACGTCGGGCGCGTTCCCGCCCTCCACCCGCACCTGGATCCGCGCCTCGAACTCGCCGTCGCCCTCGTACGAGACGTGGATTCCCGTGCAGTCCGCGAAGTCCGCCCAGGTCTCTTCGAACAGATCGGCCTCCCGGTCCCGGTTCTCCGCGTAGACGGTGACCGTGGTGCCGGGGTGCTCTCCGTAGCGGGCGTACGGTGCGCAGTCCACGGTGGTGCGCGACCGCGAACCGCTGTCCTGCGGGGCGCCGCAGGCGGTGGCGGTGACGGCGAGGGTGGTGACGGCGAGCGCGAGCCTCGCGCCGAACCTCATGGGTGTGCTTCCTCCGATCGCCCGCCGCAGGTGCTCGGCGGGCGTTTCGGAAAGCTACAGCTTTCGAACGACATAGACCAATCGTTCGAAGTTCACCCGGTGAGGGCGCGGAAGCCGGTCGCGGGACGGTTCACAGGCCGAAGCGGGCGCGGCGCTCCTCGGGCACCAGCGCGGCGTACTCGGGGTGCTTGCCGATCCAGCCCCGGATGAAGGGGCAGTACGGCAGGACGCGCAGCCCGCGGGCCCGGGCGTCGTCGAGGGCGCCGCGGGCGAGCAGCCCGCCGAGCCCCTGGCCGCCGAAGCGGGGATCGATCTCGGTGTGGATGAAGGCGATCTCGCCGTCCGAGAGGTGGTACTCGGCGAAGCCCGCGGTCTCGGTGCCGTCGTCACCGGCGAGGATCTCGTACCGGGACTTCTCGGGCCGGTCGCTGACGTGGGGTTCCATGGATGCTCCTGAGGGGTCGCGTGTCACGGGGCGGGGGGTCGGGGTCAGAGCGTGCGGCGCACGCCCGCCTGGCGTTCCAGGTTGCGGAGCTGGACGGCCAGGTCGCCTTCCACGGCGTGGTGGGCGGGGCCGCTGCGGCCGATGGGCAGGACCTGCTCGCTGCGCATGTCCTCGAGCATGAGGGCGAACGCCGTGTACGTCGCGACGGCCGCCACCAGCAGGCCGAGCGCCCCGGAGGTGCGGGTCAGCCATTCGGCGCCGGTGACGCCGGCGAGGCCGGTGGCCGCCCAGCGGGGCAGGGAGACCGCGAGGACGAGCCACAGCGCCCGCTTGGGCCCGGTCACGGCGGTCATCAGCGCGCCGAAGCAGAGGAGCGCCAGGTTGAAGACGCCGAGGACCTTCAGGCCGTCGGCCGCGTCGGTGAGCATGATGAGGGAGTAGGGCAGCCAACTGCCGGCGAACACCGCCATCAGGGTCGCCGCGATCACGTCACGGGCGCCGAAGGCCAGGAAACTGACCAGGAGTTGGAGGACGAAGGCCGGCAGCACCGTGAAGGCGACGGCGGTGCGGGCCTCCTCGCCGAGGATCCCGAGCTGGAGGCAGCCCGTCATCACGGACGCGATGGCGATGGTGAAGAAGCCGAGCGGCATGGGTGAGGCGATGGGCCGCAGGTTGATCCGGGTCATCGACCGGAGGTCCGGCTCGAATCGGCGTCCCGGGGGCGCGGCCGGGTCCGGTTCGCCGCCGTCGGCGGCCGGGGAGGCGGCAGTCATCGGAGGGCTCTCCTTCGGTGGTCTCAGTGGTCGAAGCAGGGGTCGACGAAGGACGGCGTCGTCTCGGGGACGGAGCCGCGCGCGACGCGCCACCGGCGGTGCCGCTCGGACTCGGCGACGGCCTCGGCCACGGCCGATGCCTGGTGGGCGCCGCTCTGGTAGCCGCCGAAGCGGGCCACGGGGCTCCACTCGGGGCTCACCGGCGGGACGGCCTCGTCGAGACCCTCGTACTCGGCGGTCGCGTAGACGACGCGGCCGCCGACGACGGTGAGGACGGACTCGATGTCGGGGATGACGTCCTCGGGCACGGTGAGGTAGTCGTCGGACAGGATCGCGAGGTCGCCGTACGCGCCCTCCCGGAGGGTTCCCTTGACGTCCTGCTCGCCGGTGAGGAGCGCTCCGCCCCGGGTGTAGAGGCCGAGGGCGGTCTCCCGGTCGATCAGGTTCCCGGCCGGGTGGAGCCGGGTGCCGCCGACGGTGCGCCCGGTGACCAGCCAGTGGAGGGCGACCCAGGGGTTGTACGAGGAGACGCGGGTGGCGTCGGTGCCGGCGGCGACGGTCAGGCCGCGGTCGAGCATGGCCCGCACCGGCGGGGTGTGGGCGGCGGCCTCGGCACCGTAGCGGCCGAGGAACGCGGTGCCCTGGAAGGACATCCGGTTCTGGACCGAGACGGCGCCGCCGAGGGCGGCGATCCGGTCGAGGCTGCCGGCCGAGACGGTCTCCGCGTGGTCGAACAGCCACCGGTTGCCGCCGGGGAAGAGGCCCTCCGCGGCGAGCTTCTCGAAGACGGCCAGGTCGCGGCGGATCGTCTCGTCGTACGTGGCGTGGAGCCGGAAGCCCCAGCCGTTCTCCAGCAGGAGCCGGACGGCCTGCTCGAACTCGGTCTCGTAGCCCGCGGCGAGCTCGGGCCGGGGCTCGGAGAAGTTCTCGAAGTCGGCGGCGGCCCAGGTCAGGTTCTCCCCGGCGCCGTTCAGCCGGAGGCACTCGTCGCCGTCCCCGGGCTTGACCGTCTCGGTCCAGCGCTTCAGGTCGGCGAGTTCCTGCCCGGCCGTCTGCGGGAAGAGGTGGTAGGCGATCCGGAGGGTCAGCTCCCCCGACCTGGCGAGGTCGACGACCGTCGCGTAGTTGTCGGGGAAGTTCTGGAACCCGCCGGCGGCGTCGACCGCGGAGGTCAGTCCGAAGCGGTTCAGCTCGCGCAGGAAGTGGCGCGTCGACGTCCGCTTGTCGGCCTCGTCGAGGGCGGGCGCCTTGGCCAGGGTCGAGTAGAGGATGAGGGCGCTCGGCGCCGCGAGGAGGACGCCGTTGGGTTCGCCGTCCCGGCCCCGGACGATCTGCCCGCCCCGGGGGTCGGGGGTCTCCCGGGTGAACCCGGCGGCCTTGACCGCGGCCCGGTTCATCAGGGCCGACTGGTACAGGTGCAGGACGAAGACCGGGGTGTCGGGGGCGGCGGCGTTCAGCTCGGCGACGGTCGGCATCCTGCGCTCGGCGAACTGCTCGGCGGTCCAGCCGCCCACCACCCGGATCCACTGCCCCTTCGGGGTGCGGCCGGCCTGCTCGCGCAGCATGGCCAGGGCGTGGCGGAGGCTGCGCACGCCGTCCCAGCGCAGCTCCAGGACGTAGTTCAGGCCGCCCCGGATGACGTGGAGGTGCGAGTCGTTCAGGCCGGGGACCACCCGGCGGCCGAGGGCGTCGACGACCTTCGTTCCCGGCCCGACGAGGTGGCCGAGGTCGTGGTCGTCGCCGAGGGCGGTGATCCGGCCGTCGCGGACGGCGACGGCGCGGGCCTCGGGGCGGTCGGGGTCACCGGTGAAGACCTTGGCGTTGCGGACGAGGAGGTCGGCGTGCGCGTGCTCCCGGCGCGGGGCGGGCACGAGGCCCGCCACCGGCATGCTGGTCGACGGCCCGGTCATGCGAGGGCCTTGCGGAGGGTGTCGACGGCGAGACCGATGGCGAGTTCAGCGGCCCGCGTCTCGCGCAGCGCGTTCAGCATCACGAAGTCGTGGAGGGTGCCCTGGACGCGCAGCGCGGTGACGGGCACTCCGGCGGCGCGGAGCTTGTCCGCGTACGCCTCGCCCTCGTCGCGCAGGACGTCCGCCTCGGCCGTGACGACCAGGGCCGGCGGCAGGCCGGTGAGCTGCTCGGTGGAGGCGCGCAGCGGGGAGGCGGTGATCTGGGCGCGCTCGGCCTCGTCGGTCGTGTACTGGTCCCAGAACCACTTCATGGCGTCGCGGCGCAGGAAGTAGCCCTCGGCGAACCGGTGGTACGACTCGGTGTCGAAGCTCGCGTCCGTGACCGGGTAGAAGAGGACCTGCTGGAGCAGCGTGACGTCGCCGCGCTGCTTGACCATGAGGGTGAGGGCGGCGCTCATGTTGCCGCCGACGGAGTCGCCCGCGACGGCGATCCGGGTGCCGTCGAGGTCCTTGTGGCGGCCCTCGCGGGCGACCCACTGGGCGACGGTGTAGTTCTGCTCGATCGCGACGGGGTAGCGCGCCTCGGGCGAGAGGTCGTACTCGGGGAAGACCACGGCCGCCCGGGTGCCGACGGCGAGTTCGCGGACGAGCCGGTCGTGGGTGTGGGCGTTGCCGAAGACCCAGCCGGCGCCGTGGAGGTAGAGGATGACGGGGAGGGGGCCGGTGGCGCCGCGGGGGCGGACGATCCGGGCACGGACGTCACCGGTCGGACCGCCGTGGACGGTGATCCACTCCTCGTCGACGTCGGGCAGGGGGACGCCGTCGCCGTTCTGGACGTCGTCCACGGCCTTGCGGCCCTCGGCCACGGGGATCTGGTAGAGGTACGGCGGCTGGGCGGTGGCGTCGGCGAACGCCTGAGCGGCGGGTTCGAGGACCGGACGGTTCTTCATGAGGGGTACTCCTTCGGGGGTGTGCGGGTGGTGGTGGGACGTCGGCGGGTCGGCCGCGCGGGTTCGGTCGAGCGGGGCGCGGGAGGGGGCGGTGCCTCAGAGGCCGTACGCCTCCAGGAGCCGGAGCCAGACCTCGCTCACCGTCGGGAAGGCGGGCACGGCGTGCCGGAGGCGGTCCAGGGGGACCTCGCCCACGATGGCCACGGTGGCCGTGTGGATGAGTTCGGTCGCCATCGGACCGGTGAGCGTGCAGCCGACGACGACCCCCCGGTTCTCGTCGACGACGAGCTTGGCGAAGCCGCGGTAGTCGTCCGCGTGGAGCGCGGCGCCGGCGACGTCGTCGGTGCGGTACTCCACCGCGCGGACGGCGAGACCGGCTTCGCGCGCCGCGCGTTCGGTGAGACCGGCGCTCGCGACCTCGGGGCGGGTGAAGACGGCACGGGGCACGGCCGCGTGGCCCGCCCTGATGCTCCACGGCTGTCGGCCTCCGGGATCGGCCGGCCGGCCCGCGGCCCGTTCGGCGATCGCGGCGGCGCAGGCACGGGCCTGGTACTTGGCCATGTGGGTCAGCGGCGCGCGCCCGTTGACGTCGCCGACGGCGTGGAGCCAGTCGCCCGCGACGGCGGTGACCCGGCAGGTGTCGTCGACCGGAAGCCAGTCTCCGACGGGCAGTCCGACGGTCTCCAGTCCGAGGTCCGCCGTGCGCGGGCGGCGGCCCACGGCGGCGAGGACCTCGTCGCAGACGAGGGCGGTGCCGTCGTCGGTCTCCACGGTGACGGTGCGCGTGTGCGCGTCACGGGCGACCCGGAGGGCCGACACGCCGAAGCGGATCGTGACGCCCAGATCGCCCAGCCCCCGGGTGACCTCTTCGCCGGCGCACGGCTCCCAGTCGGTGAGCAGGGCCTGGTCGCGGACGAGGAGCGTGACGGAGGCGCCGAGCGAGCGCCAGGCGGTCGCCATCTCGCAGGCGACCACTCCCCCGCCGATGACGACGAGCCTGGTGGGCACCGCGTCGGCGGTGGTGGCCTGCCGGTTGGTCCACACACCGATCCGGTCGAGCCCTTCGACCGGTGGAAGCGCGGGTTCCGTGCCGGTGCAGACCACGACCGCGCGCCGGGCCCGCAGGGCACGGACGGTGCCGTCGGCCCCGGTCACCTCGACCCGGCGCTCGCCGGCGAGCCGTCCGTGTCCCCGGACGAGCGTGACGCCCGCGCCGTCGAGCCAGTCGGCCTGGCCGGTGTCGTCACCCCGCCCGGTGAAGCGGTCCCGGCGGGCCAGGACGCGCGCCGGGTCGAGGTCCGCCGTGACCGTCTGCCGGGCCCCGTCGACCGAGCGGGCCTCCGCCCGGACGGCGCCGGGGCGCAGCAGGGCCTTGCTCGGCACGCAGGCACGGTAGGAGCACTCGCCGCCGCCCTCCTCGGCCTCGACGACGGCGGCGCTCAGCCCCGCACCGGCGGCCCGGCCGGCGACTACTACGAC